>NZ_CP071794.1:3050000-3777952 GCF_017498565.1 Parasphingorhabdus cellanae | reverse complement strand
GATGTCAGCTCCCCGACTATCTTATCCAAAGCTTCCCCAATCCGGACCGGTCCCGGGAAGTAAGCCCATTCCAGCGAATGGGGGTAAGGCGTATCAAATCCGGTCACCCGCTCAATGGGCGCCTCAAGGTGGTAGAAGCAGCGCTCCTGAACCAATGCCGACAGCTCGGCACCAAATCCGCTGGTCCGTGTAGCCTCATGAATGATCAGACAGCGCCCTGTTTTCTTCACCGACGCCTCAATCGTCTCGATATCCAGCGGAACGAGCGTTCGCAGGTCAATCACTTCCGCATCAACACAATGTTCTTCAACCACAGCCTTTGCGACATGAACCATCGTGCCATAGGCCAGAACCGTGACAGCATCGCCTTCCCGCACGATGTTCGCCTTGCCGATAGGTATCTTGTAATAGTCCTCAGGAACCTCAGAGGCCTCAAACTTCGACCATGGCTCAACCGGTTTGTCATAATAGCCCGTAAACGGCCCATTATAGATCCGCTTGGGCTCAAAGAACATCACGGGATCATTGTCTTCGATCGCGGATATCAACAGCCCCTTGGCGTCATAAGGCGTTGATGGAATGACTGTCTTCAAGCCACAAACATGCGTAAACATGCTTTCAGGCGACTGGCTATGCGTCTGCCCGCCAAAGATACCGCCACCAAAGGGTGAGCGCACCGTAATCGCGCTGGTAAACTCAGCCGCCGAGCGATAACGCAAACGCGCCGCTTCAGACACAAGCTGGTCGAGGCCAGGGTAGATATAATCGGCAAACTGTATCTCCGGCACCGGCCGCATGCCATAAGCCGCCATCCCGACCGCCACACCGATAATTCCGCATTCGCTAATTGGCGTATCAAAACAACGCGTTTTTCCGTGCTTTTCCTGCAAACCAGCCGTAGCCCGAAAAACGCCGCCAAAATAGCCGACATCTTCACCCATGATGACCACATTCTCATCACGCGTCATCATATTGTCCAGGCCACTGTTAATGGAATCAATCATGTTCATGGTTGTCATTATTGAGAAGCCTCCGTGTTAGGCCATTTTATTTCGCGCTCCTTGTTTGCTTGCTCGCTCTGCTCTTTCAGATGCCATGGCATTTCTTCAAACACATCCTGGAACATCGTCTCAAAGGGCTGGTGCAGGCCATGCCCCAATATGCCGTTTTTCTCGGCTTCTTTGGTTGCCACTTTCACCGCTTCAATACATTCTTTATCAAGCGCCTCATGCTGCTCCTTGCTCCAAACACCACGATGGATTAGATGCCGCTTCAGGCGGGTAATCGGATCACCCAAAGGCCATTCCTCCCGTTCTTGTGCACTCCGATAAGCCCCTGGATCATCGGACGTGCTGTGCGCTTCTGCGCGATAGGTGAAATGCTCAATCAATGTCGGACCATTGTTGGTGCGTGCCCGTTCGGCTGCCCATTGGGTCGCAGCATAAACCGCCAGCGGGTCATTGCCGTCCACCCGCAGTCCAGCAATACCATAGCCAGCCGCGCGCGCCGCAAAAGTTGTCCGCTCCCCGCCAGCAAAACCAGAAAAGGATGAGATCGCCCATTGATTATTCACGATATTCATGATGATCGGCGCATTATAAACTGTCGCGAATGTCATCGCGCTGTGAAAGTCGCCTTCCGCTGTAGATCCTTCCCCACACCATGTTGCAGCTATACGCGTATCGCCTTTTGCCGCGCTAGCCATCGCCCAACCAACAGCCTGTGGATATTGTGTTGCAAGGTTGCCAGAGATGGAGAAGAAGCCAAGGTCCCGCGAACAATACATGATCGGAAGCTGACGCCCTTTTAGTTTGTCTTCCCGGTTCGAGAATATCTGGTTGATCATATCCACCATCGGATAGCCACGAACGAACAGGATCCCCTGTTGGCGGTAGCTTGGGAAACACATATCATCGCTGTGCAGCGCCATTGCCGCTGCAACAGATGTCGCTTCTTCGCCGGTACATTTCATGTAAAAGCTGGTCTTACCCTGCCGCTGCATACGGTGAAGCCGGTCGTCAAAGGCCCGGACCTGAGCCATCGTCTTCAGCATCTTCAATAGCGTGTCATCGGAAAGCTTGGGATCCCAAGGTCCGACCGCTTTATAATCATCATCGAGAACGCGAACCATGTCATAGACCATGTCACGCATAATGGCTGGTTCGCTGCTGACATCAGGTCGAGGCTGCTCACCTGCATTTGGAATGGCGACATCGCTATAGTCAACCTTGTCGCCAGGACGATATTTCGGTTCAGGAACATGCAGAGATAACGGCGGCAAGTTTGTTTTGCTATTATCATCAGCCATCCAAAATCTCCTGCTCGGTCGCCTTGCTGCAACGCAAGGATTATTTCAATTAATTATTATATTATTTCATTCTCACAAAAAGGTCAACATAGCTGCCCTATGCATCGCCATAAAAAAGGGGAGCAGAAACCCACTCCCCTTTTCAAGTTATTTTGCGTAATGTCTATATTTAGAAGCGAACCGACATATTCACGACTGCCCGATCATCGCGATAGATTTGCTGCCCCAATCGGCTTTCAACCGCAGCACCAAAGCTCAGAGGTCCGTTGGTCAAACTAAATCCACCTTTCATCTCGCCATAAGACGCGTCTTGCAAACCAATCGGCAAAGCGAACGGAAGGTTTTCTGCATCCAGGAAACGAACCCGGAAATTCGTGTCGTTCCCCGAAATCCGGTTTACATAATCCAGTTTCATTTCTGGTTTGAATGACCAGCCTGAAGCATATCCCATTTTGGCGCTGCCCGAGATCTTCAGACCCACTTTAGCTTCCATCCCAGAGCGGCTGATTTCATCTACCGCCATCGCCAGACTTCCAGCGCTGTCGCGGAACCCGTCAACGCTATAAGACGAATAACCAATGCTTGCTCGTGGTGTGAGCAACAGGCCATCCACATCGATATTGTAACCAGCTTCGATTTCGCTGGCGAAAGTCAACGAATTTGTATTCAGGTTACTCAACGAAATACCGCTAGAAACTCGGCTGTTGGAGTCAATCTGCGAATATGACATCGAAGCCTGTCCGCCGATATAGAAATTACCGCCAAGACGATAATTGCCATAGACTGATGCTTGGTTGGTCTCAACATTCGCAAGGCTTCCGCTAACTTGTTGTGCGCCATCGGCATATCCAAAGGCGGTACCAAGGGTCACGCGATCATTCAGACCGTATTCTAGCCCCATCGCTATATGCCAGCTGCCTTGTTGGTCTTGCGCACCATTACTACCAAATGCCAGCGTAGATTGGTTATATCCAGCGGACATAAAACCACTCATGTTCTCTGGTAACTGCACATCATTCCAACTGGAAGACTGATAGTTCCCGGCAAAGCTAATTTGTGAGGCAGAGCTATTGGTAAGTTCGCGATTATTCAGAACTCCGGGAGCGCCGATAATCTTAATTTTGCCTTTCACACCTTCGCTGGCTCCGAGTAACGATAGACGATCAGAGACAAGATTTCTCATAGTTGAGCCTTGTTGTTGATCAAGTGTCGTTGTTCGCCCAGCTTGCGAAGCTGACAGACCCTGGAAGGTCGCACTTAGTTGATTGACCTCCATCACATCTATTAACCCAAAGACATTGGATAAATCTGTGTAGGAACTGCTCCGAGCACTATCTAACGCATTACCAAATGCCAGCGAGAATGGGTTGGTAACACCGCTGCTGCCGAAGAAGTCAGAGAACCGGATCGCCCGCATTCTGGCCGTCACGTTGTTCGAACCATAAATCAGTTCAGGATAAAGAACGCCTATCCTTCCGACAACATCATCAAAAGTATTTTCGACACCGCCCTCGGCCGTAACAATTTCGAAGGTTTGACCAAAGCGAGCACTATTGCGACCAAAGGCATTTACCACTGCAGCGGTACCTCCTAGCGAAATGATACCGGAATTATCAGCATCACCGATCACAGCCAGTTTGTCATTGCGGCGACGGTTGACATCAAAAATAGACAATGTGCCTGAGGCCAAAATGACGTCCCCGGCGATCGTCAGTGTGCCAGTATCGCCAAAATCACGGCCAGGAGCAATCGAACCATTGACCGAGGTCAGGAATGTCGGATCGAAGAAGCCATTGCCGGTTAACAATCCCACGCCGAGGAAGGCTTCGCCTGTTGTAAGGGTACCACGAAGATCCAGCCACCCTCCGGTCTGGGTATAATCACCCCAAACTTTAAGGTTACCGCGTCTGCGGATATCAAGACGTGCTGCACCCTCAATATTCAGACGGTCAATTGTCACGTCATCACGTAACCTTGTTGCTCCGTTTGCAGCCAAAGTTACTTCGTAATAGCGCGCCCGAATGTCCATTGAAGGATCAGCAACTACATTGTTCGGAACGAAATTACGACTTCCAGGACCACCTTCAATAAAGACGCTATTTGGTGTTCCTTCATCGAACTCTACACTAAGCGTTGAAAGGTCGAGGCAATCATCAAGGAAACAAACATTACCGAATTTCGGAGTATCTCCAGTAATACCCGGCGCTTCAAAGCCAGGGAGTGCATTAACGAGCTCGCCATCAACATCAATGGCGTAGCTAGGATCCATGTCTTGCACCCAATGCCGCGGATTCATCCAGCTACGCGTTCCAGCGCGACTAGATGCATAAACATAGCTGTTGTTCGCAACAATCTGATCCCAGAACAAATAAAGCGGTTGGTAAAAACTCTGGGTTCCGTAAGATGAAAACGGCTGAAATGTCAGTTCCGGTTCAGGATCATCCTCATCGCCAAAAAACCGCGAACCACCAGACAGGACCGAAGTTATAACCGGCGTATCATATAGTTCATCTGCAACCAATGCGCTGCCAGAATCTCCACCAGCCGTTGTTCCCTCGCGTGGCAAAGCGGCCCCATCATATAAATCAAAATCGAACCGGCCATTTTCAGGATCAAAAACTGCTTCGCCATCAGGACTATCAAAATCTGTATTATAAAGTGTTTGCGGCAAGTTTGGATCATCGGGACCAAAGAGAAAATTATTGCGGTCATCCAGGGAACTAGCGGACGAAATCATGTTCTCTGCTATACGCCGGCGGAAGTCGATGCCAAGATTGGATCCATCAGGCCCCAATCCTCTCGCCCCATAACCATTGATAACGCCGTGTGTTTCTTCTCTCAACGGAGAAAATAAGAGAGTCCAGGTTGGAACGCCATCTGCGTGGGTGTCCAGCGTTGCGAGCGCCACATCTGCTTCTAGAAATCCGGTCGGTATAGACCGTTCATCATACCAGACCTGTTCTACATTATAGATATTGAAATCCACATCAGTCTGGTTTGCAACGCCGTCATCAAGCCCAACCCAGCGGCGCACAGCGGGACGGTTGTCGGCACTAAAACCAAAGGCAATCGCCGTACCACCGGACGCAAAACCATAATCATCAGCTTCCCGGCTATTGACGCAATGAGCCGCGAATATAACGGTACGTGGATTGATGAGCGTGCCAGTACAAAGGCCGAGTCCGAAAGAATTTTGATCACCACGGACGGTCATTTGTCCCACGCCTGTGACATCAACTATATTATCAAAAACACCAACGGGAGGTGGGTCATCTAGAGTAAGATCATCGCGAATGACAATCTTGGGGGCATCTTCAACCATGACAGGGCGAGATTGAGCAGAATTGTCTGAGACAGTTGGCCCTGTTTGCGCTTGGGCTGGCGCTGCTAATCCGGCAACGCAGGCTGTTGAAGATACAGTAACGAATAGAAAACGACTGATGGTACGAAATGACATTCTAGCTCTCCCTAAGAGGTGGTTGAACTACTCTGTACTACTGTTCTGAGAATCCCTGCGACTCACAAGAACAGTGTGAATATCATATTTTATTGTAAATTTACACTCATGTAATGGAATAAAATTACACCGCTACGGAATCCCGTATCTGACGAACGCAATTTTGAAGAATTATTTGCCATCAAAAATTATACGGCAACCGGTGCGGAAATGTGAGGTTGCGGCGCATAATTCTCCACTGCAAAGTCAGTGATTTGATAGTTAAATATAGAATCTGGCTTTTGTAATATTTTGAATTTGGGCGCACCAGAGGGTTTGCGTGACAGTTGTTCTTCAACAAGTTCAGTATGATTCAAGTATAGATGCACATCTCCACCATTCCAAACCAGTTCGCCTGCGTCCAAATTACATTGCTGTGCAATCATGCGCACAAGCAAAGCGGCGGAATAAATGTTGAATGCAAACCCCAGCCCAAGATCACAACTGCGCTGATAGAGGATTGCCGATAATTTACCGTCCGACACGTAGAACTGATAAGTTTTGTGGCAAGGCGGCAGTGCCATCTGATCCAATTCAGCGACGTTCCATCCTGTGAAAATATGGCGCCGGGAACCTGGATTATTTTTTAAACCATTGATAAGTAATTTGATCTGATTGATACCGTTTTTTTCTCGCCGGTACAGCCCTTCACCGGCTGGTGTGTAGCGTGGCCAATCGACCCATTGCTTCCCATAGACGGGCCCCAAATCGCCCCATTGCTCTGCAAACGCTTTGTCTTCGATGATCCGCTGCTCGAATTCATCTCGGTTTATTTTTTGACCTGTTTCCTTGCGATATTTGTCCAAGGGCCAGTCGGTCCAAATATGCACCTTTTGCTCAACCAACGAACGGATATTCGTATCGCCAGTAAGAAACCACAGCATTTCTCTGGTGGCCGTTTTCCAGAACACACGCTTTGTTGTAAGAAGAGGAATCGCCTCTTCCGCAAGATCAAATCGCATTGTTGCACCAAATACTGCTCGAGTGCCGACACCCGTCCGATCCACTCGCTCGTCGCCATTCATCCAAATATGCTGCATGAGATCAAGATATTGCTGCTCATAATGCTGGCTAGGACTCACAACGTTCACTCCAAATATATTCGCCATGACGCTATACGGCTCTCCTGCTTTCCTCAACCAGGCAATTGATCGTAATTGATCAACCTACGCAACCACAAACGAAACTAATCAACGTCAGGTTGCTGGCTGGCCCAATTTTTCAAATCACTAATGATTTTTGTTTTCGAGCCATCAAGAGTTTCAAAAGATGCATTTAAAATGCCAGCCAAAAACTGACGCAAATCTATCAACGCATAAGGTGAGCGATGAGCATCCAAACCCTCACTCGATAATATTTCCATCAGATCGCTATGTGACAGCAATTTAACGGTTTGGCTCCAATCATTCTCAGCTTTCAGCGACATCAAGTTAGACAATTCAACAATTAAAAAGCATGCAAACTCTCCACCGTCATCCGCTTGGCCGCCTCTTGCGACGCGCGCCACGGCTGACAGAAAAACATCTTCGAATTTCACGATTTCATTGACACTACGGTCGGGCGTTGAACCAATTTCCAAGCAATCCAAAGCAAGACCAATTAGGAACAGTTCCCGCCATGAATAGGCAACCATGTGACCTTTGCCGGTATTTGCACCAGCCGGAAAACCAAGACGCTGGAAATGCTGTAGCCTTCCGCGAAATGCCACCACCTTATCTTTAGTCACGTTATGCTTTATCGAAAGCATATCCAATATATCAGCATAAGAGAATTCCACCGCATGTCCCCGATATTATTGTGATCGCTCAACTCTCAATCGAAAATCGCGATTCCAGATGATGAACAATATTGTTATTGTTCATCATCTGCTTGAGTTATCTGAATATTTCAAGCTTCATTATGCCCATATCGGTTACTTCGAATATGTCGATTAGAACATTAATTCGTGACTTACGCTTTAACCCTAAATCGAACTGGTTAGATCCACATCGGCCACTCGCTTCACCTCTTCCATAACTGGGAAGGTTGTTGTCTGATAGACACCCGGTAGATCATTGATGGAATCTGTAAGGATGGAACGATATTCTTCCATATTGCGGCAGCGAACTTTGAGTAGATAGTCAAAGCCGCCAGCCATCATGTGGCAGGACTGGATCGCGTCTATTTTTCTTGCAGCATTATTAAATTGCTCAAGATGTCGCCGACTGGTTGCCTCAAGTTTCACTTGAATGAAAACGACATAGTTTTTTCGTATCTTTCGCATATTCAGGCGTGCGTGATAGCCAGTTATATAACCATCTTCTTCAAGGCGTTTGAGGCGTATCTGACATGGTGTTTTCGATAGTCCGACTTGTGCAGAAAGCGAAGAAAGCGAAAGCCGACCATCAGCCTGAACTGCATTTAATATGCGCCAATCAAACTTATCGATTTCCCTATCTTCCATTTTATATTAGTCCTTTCATCCTATGAAAGTATAATAAATTAGAAATTATGCCCATATAAGGCCATAATTCGATATTACACATCTAATGCAAATCATTAAGTTCGCAAGATGAATCAGCAAACCCCGATCCACTCATCCGAACAAAAGCTTCGAAACGATATCTCCGCTGCGACGTGGCGCTGCGAAAAAGCCTTAAAGGCAAAGATGCAAAACGATTTGCGGCTCGACGGCGCGGCCTGGGACAAGATATCAGCTAGCAGCAGCAGCTTGATGGAGCAGCTACGCGCCAACACCAATATACCCTTAATCGATCAGTTTCTGACAGAATATGGCTTATCAAGTGACGAAGGTGTGCAGCTCATGCGCCTTGCAGAAGCCTTGTCTCGAACAACCGACCCTGTCACCGCTAACGAACTCATCCGCGATAAGCTTAAGGGGCGCCGCTGGCTTTCTCACGCCGGGTCGGGCCATACGCTCGCGATGAGCCTCTCTGGCAGAGCATTGCATCTGACTGACAAATGGCTGCAGTGGACAAAGAACGCCAGAAACCCACTGGCGAAGACCGGCAATGCAAAACTCCGCTTCGCGACCCGAACGGCAATCAAAGCCCTATCCTCGCAATTTGTGTTTGCCGAAACTCTCGATCAAGCGCTGAAGCGCGCCAAGCAATATGGCCAAACGGGTTATCTTTTCTCTTTTGATATGCTCGGTGAAGCGGCACGTACCATGTCTGATGCAGAAAAATATTACGCGGCTTATACGCAAGCCTTGGACAAAGTAGCGCAAAACGCCCAGTCTCATGACCCTCGATTCAACCATGGCATATCGATAAAATTATCGGCCTTGCACCCTCGATATGAATATGCCCAAGCAAAACATGTTGTTCCCCAAATTGCGCGCAAATTGCTGACGCTTGCTATCAAAGCAAAAAAAGCAAATGTTCAAATTACCATTGATGCGGAAGAAACCGAGCGGCTTGACATATCGATGGATGTTCTTGCAGCCCTGATCGCCAGTCCTGAACTCAGGGGCTGGCAAGGCCTAGGCTTTGTGGTGCAAGCCTATCAGCGACGCGCCCTACCCTTGCTTGACTGGCTGACGGAAAAATCCCGCCAACTCGAAGCACCTCTATTTATAAGGCTCGTGAAAGGCGCCTATTGGGACAGCGAGATAAAACGCGCTCAGGAGATGGGACTCGAGAGCTATCCCGTGTTCACTCGAAAGGAAATGACAGATCTCAGCTATCTGGCCTGCGCACAAAAACTGTTGGACCATCCCGATTGTTTTCACCCACAATTTGCCACGCATAATGCGTATAGCGCCGCGGCGGTGCAGGAGTTGGCAGGCAATGACCACGATATTGAATTTCAACGCCTCTTCGGCATGGGCCAACAGCTGCACGATATTATATTGACCCAGCCCAACGCCAGCAGTCGAATATATGCGCCGGTGGGCACACAAAAAGATCTGTTATCTTATTTGATCCGACGATTGCTCGAAAATGGTGCCAATAGCTCTTTCGTAAACAAGCTAGCCGATCAGGACATCCCGCTATTCACGCTTGCGCGCGATCCAGTCACTGAGCTGACGCAATATCAATCCGTCACAAATGATATTATCCCGAAACCACGACGTTATCTGCTAGGCACACGGGAAATCGCAGCTGGTTGGGATCTATCCAATCCGGAAATTCAGTCTCGTTTCAAAAAGGGTTTGAATCATGCTGCGCAAGACACCTTTCTTGCTGCACCAAATATCATCGGCGAAGAAGCCACAGGCGATCAGCAAGCGGTCGCCAATCCAGCGATGTTACATGAGGTTATAGGCCATGTTGTTTCCGCTGACGAAAAACAAGCTGAGACAGCGGTTGAAGCGGCTAACCTGGCTTTTAAGGGATGGTCTAGCCGCCCCGTTTCCGAACGCGCTGCTGCGCTGGAAAAGGCCGCTGATTTGCTTGAGCTGCGGGCCGGAACTTTCCATTATCTGGCGGTCAAAGAGGCAGGAAAAACATGGTCAGATGCAATAGATGAAGTGCGAGAGGCTGTGGATTTCTGTCGCTACTATGCCCAACAAGCGAGAGCGGCGTCTTTTGCGGATCGGGAAGCGCTCGGCGTAACAATATGCATTTCCCCATGGAATTTTCCGCTTGCGATATTTCTCGGTCAGATCACGGCAGCCCTGGCGGCCGGGAATACGGTAGTTGCGAAGCCCGCTGAACAGACACCGCTGATAGCGGCAGAGGCAGTGCGGTTGTTGCATGATGCGGGAATTGATCCGGCGGCGATTAATTTGGTTCCCGGTGATGGCGCGCATATTGGCGAAGCCTTGATTTCCAATCCGGCAGTTGCAGCCGTTTGTTTTACCGGCTCGACGGCAACAGCCAAACGCATAGCAAGCCGTCTGGCCGACCAAGGGCGCGCGCTCACTCCCCTTATTGCTGAAACCGGCGGCATTAATGCTATGATAGTCGACTCTTCTGCCCTCTTGGAGCAAACGGTCGATGACGTCGTATCCTCGGCTTTTCAAAGTGCCGGACAGCGTTGTTCAGCGCTGCGCGTCCTATGCGTGCAAGAGGACATAGCGGATGCTTTTATGGAATTACTGAGCGGTGCGATGGATGCATTAAGGATTGGCAATCCCGATCAAATGGATTGCGATATCGGTCCGGTTATTGATGCCGACGCGAAGCAGAATATCGTCAGCCATATCAAGCGACTAGATGAAATAGGACGAAAGGTTGGAGAGACAACAACAGGTCTTATCCCAGAAGGTCATTTCATCCGTCCTGTCGCTTACGAACTGGATCGTTTTTCCGATATTGACCGGGAAATTTTTGGCCCCGTACTGCATATCGTCCGGTTTTCTGCCCATGAAAAAATGGGTATGATCGACAAGATCAACAACAGCGGATTCGGCTTAACACTTGGTATCCACAGCCGGATTGACAGCATATGTGATGCGATGGCCAAACAGGCCCATGTTGGTAATATCTATATCAACCGCAACCAGATCGGTGCCGTGGTCGGCGTTCAGCCTTTTGGCGGCCAAGGAATGTCAGGGACAGGACCCAAAGCTGGCGGCCCACTTTATTTGCCTCGTCTTTCGAAAAAAATAGGATCGAAAATAGATATTTCGAATAAACCTGTCGCTGTCACAGACAGTGACGACAAAACTATCTTGGGCGATCTTTCCCGGGCCGTTTCAGATGGCATCGCTGCCTATAACGAAACAGATGGCGGTTTCCCGTCTGATGAAGTGATTACCACATTGGCTAGAGATATCGGAAGTGAATTTGGCGAACTCATTGGTCGCGAACTTCAATCCAGAAAACATCTTCTCACAAATGATGGCGCTCTCGCATCACCTGCCGGCGAAACGAACGCTTACCATCTTCAAGGGCGCGGCCTGATCATTTCGGTGATGCAGGATGACGATGCGATTCTTGTCGCTTGCGCGCGCGCCATAGTTACCGGCAATAGTTTTTTGCAGATCGATCAAGGCGGTTCGACGAGCGATATTGATCCGGTGTTCACAGCCATAAACCGGACCATTGGTATCGACAGATTTGTTCAACGGACAATATCCACGTTGGATGATTTGACCAGTCAGCTGCAAGATGCACCTTTTGGTGCCCTCATAACCGAACCGAATGACGCTAATATCAAGGCTATTGGGGTAGCGATCGCGTCAAGAAAAGGATCGATCCCCCCCATTTTAACGATGGCTGATACGCATGATCGGTTTGTCCATGAGAAGACAATTACACGCAATATCGCAGCCGCCGGCGGGGACGTGTCTTTGCTGAATGCTTGAAGAGTCTATTTTCCAGCAAATGCATAGATTTGACCGTTAAAAACAACGATGCACAATACCAATGATACGTTAACCTTATTTTGATTATCGCTGCGTAATGCGAACCTATGACAACGCGCGTTCTCATCGTCGATGACCGGCCAACAAATCTAAGGATTTATGCCCAGTTTGTGACAATCATGGGGGAGAAATACTCCTCCGTGACATTTGCCGATCCCATCGAAGCGCTGGAATGGTTGGGGAATAACAGCGCTGAATTGCTGGTGGTGGATTATCGGATGCCACAAATGAATGGCGCGGAATTTATCAGAAAAGTGCGCAAGATGTCCTCTTGCAGCGACGTTCCCGCAATCGTGATCACAGCACATCAGGACCGCGAGTGCCGGTTGTCTGCGCTGGATGCCGGCGCGACCGACTTCCTACAAAGTCCGGTATCCCACGTTGAGTTTTGCAAACGGGCGATGTCGCTTTTGACGAAAAACGAAAAAAGCGTCAATCTGAGAAAGCGCGCTTCCGAGATTGAACGCAAACATGCGGCGCTCTCTGATGCCGTAGATCAAGACACGCCGGCAAGCAAAAGCATGCTCGAGCAGATTATTGATACCATACCAATCATGATCAACGCCACCGATCGGTCAGGTCGGTGTCTGTTCACCAATGCTTATCAATCGGCCCTGTTCGACAAGACGCCCGATCAAATGGTTGGCAAGGATTTTGGCGAATTGCTGGGGCCGGACCTTGCACAGAATTCTGAACGCAGAAATAAAAGCGTGCTGAAATCGGAACAGCCAATACCGCATTATGAAGAGAAGTTCACAAGTGACGGCGTTGAGTTGATCTTCCACTGCAACAAATCTCCGCTGCTCAATCACAATGGTGAAACCATCGGAGTATTGACGACAGCAGTGGATATTACCGCCCGTAAATTTGCTGAAGAGCACCGCACGCATCTTGCTCTCCATGACATGTTGACGGGCCTACCCAATCGCGCACTGTTGGCCGAAAAGGTTCGCAAAGCGATCGATACCTGCGCGAAAACCGGACAGGAAGCGGCTTTGCTGCTGCTGGACCTCGATCGCTTCAAAGTAATCAACGACACGCGCGGCCATCATAGCGGTGACACGTTGCTGCGGGAAGTGGCTGACCGCCTTCTCGAGATGATCGGTCCAGACGACTTCGCAGCACGCATAGGCGGTGATGAGTTTGCGATCATTTTGGGCAAAGTGGAAGGCGCAGACGCCATCAACTCGCGGTGTACCAAAATATTGAAAGCGATCAATCAACCATATTCCATAAGCGGGATAGAGCAAGTCATCGGCGCGAGTATCGGCGTCAGCTTAATTCCAAACGATGGTGATGATTATGAAGAGTTGCTGCGCCTCGCCGATCTCGCAATGTATGATGCGAAAGCCAATGGCCGTAATTGCCACCGCTTTTTCTCGGAAGGTATGAACCAAATCGCTCAGGCTGATGCTGCTCTGGAAATAGAGTTGCGCGACGCGCTGGGACAGGATCAGTTTGCCCTCGAATATCAACCGATTGTTGATGCGAAGACCTTAAACTATGTCGGACTGGAAGCGTTAATTCGCTGGGACCATCCGACCCGCGGGCGTTTGCTGCCGGTACAGTTTATAAGAGTAGCCGATGACACAGGTATTATGGATAGCTTGGGCAAATGGGTTATTGCCGAGGTTTGCAAACAGATCCGACAATTTGCGGAGGAAGGCATCGATCTGCCGCGTGTCGCCATAAACGTATCGCCGCGCCAGTTTCAAAACCAGAATGTCTGCGAAGAGATATTGAAGAATATCCAGAAAAACGGAATTGATCCATCGAAGATCGTGGTCGAAATTACTGAAGAGCTATTGCTCGATAATAACGATCATGTCCGTGAGACTTTAAATCGTCTGCGCCAAACCGGTGTCGGGATCTCCATCGATGATTTCGGCACTGGCTATTCATCGTTGCAATATCTGCGTGATTTGCCAGCAAATTGCCTCAAAATTGATCGCACCTTTATATCGCGCATCGAACATTCAGCCGCCGATCGCGCCATTATTGGGACAATCTCGCATCTCGCTCACGCGCTTGATATGCGCGTCATTGCCGAGGGCGTTGAAAACGATGCACAACTTGAGCTGCTTCAAGTTTCAGGCGTTGACGAGATACAGGGATATCAAATTGCTCGTCCACAGCGAGTGGAGGATTTGCCCAAACTATTTCTTAAACCGCAAGAGCAAGCGTCTAGCGCGGCAAAAGGTTAGGCGGAATGTTTACATTCAACCCGAAAACGCGGCACAAGAAACATAGTCATGGTAAGCCTCATCATCATCACAGTCGTCATCATAACGGGCGCCATCACCACGGTCGCCATCACAATAGTTTAGCGACACGCGGCCGGGACCGCGAACGGGAAATGATCATAAACCGGTTGGTTTTGATTGTTATAACCCTTTCCATTTCGTTGTTCCTTGATGCAACACAACCCATAATGCTTGGCCTCAAGCTCCATCTGATGGCAAGCTTGACCATCTACATAGCGTATCGCCTTGAACCTGGCCCCAGCAATCCCAGGCGATTGGCCGGGCTAGTGACGGATTTTGGAGTGGCAACGTACCTCTTCGACATAGGCGGTAGCGCGGTGGCCGCCCTCTATCCGTTATACTTATGGGTGATCCTAGGTTACGGTTTCCGCTTTGGCATAAAGTGGCTTGCCGTTGCCGCCGCGATGGGGACACTATCATTTGGCTGGACTGTTTACAGTGTCCCGTTCTGGCAGCAAAACCTTTCACTCTCATTGGGGCTTCTTTTCGGGCTAATCATCATTCCTGCCTATTGTTCGACGCTGATTATAAAAATATCCAAAGCAACGAAAGAGGCCGAAGAGGCGAACAAAGCCAAAAGTCTGTTTCTTGCCAGTATCAGTCACGAACTGCGGACCCCGCTCAACGCTATTATCGGTTATGGCACGCATTTGCTGGACATGAACTTGCCGGAAGCGCAGCAAAAAATGGTAAGCACAAGCGTTTCTGCCGGTCAGCATCTTTTACATTTGATCAATCAACTGCTCAGTTTTGCGCGCTCGGACACACAAGAGGAGCTGCCGGAACCGAAGACGTTCAGCATTGTGGATGTGCTCACCGAAGTCCGAGACATCATGCAATTGGCGGCCGATGAAAAAGCCTTGACCATTCATTTGCAGGCCGAAGCGATGAGTGATCAACTTGTTAGCGGACAATTGGAATATATCCGTAACATATTGATCAATCTCACCAGCAATGCTGTAAAATTCACTGAAACCGGCTCAATAACATTGAAATGCGGTATCGACACCGACGCCGATGTTCCTCTGCTTTGGTGTTCGGTTACTGACACCGGACCTGGCATCGCGGCCGACGCCCATGACAAGATTTTCGGAGTTTTCCAACAAGCCGATGAAACTATCATCGACAATTTTGGAGGAACTGGTCTTGGATTGGCGATTTGTCAGCAATTGGCGATACAGATGGACGGACATGTCAGTCTCGATAGCACATTGGGAGAGGGCAGCACTTTTATGCTATCATGCCCGATTGAGATTATAAAGGCCGTCCAGAATGCCGCAGACTCAGACAATCTCAAAATTTTATCACTTGGTTTTGGGCAAAATGGTCCCGAGATAAGTGGCTCGGACGCAGGTGATGTTGAGGTCGACCATATCCAGTGTTTAACCGATGACAAACTCGAAGTGATACTCGAGAAACGTGCGCTTCATTCTTATGATCTGGCTTTGCTGGACGATATGATAGCAGAGCAGCAAAGGGATAACTCCGCGCTCTGGGATATTTTCCAAGAAGCCAATCTGCCCCCTGTCCTACTCTCCAATGACAGCAGTAAAAGTCTGGACGAAATAAAATTGCGTGCTGCGTTCGCTTCCGTTTTACCTGCCTCACCAGACTTTGATGCGGTGCGCAGCGTCGTCCAGATCGGCTGTTCATTTAATCGCACCAACAATAACGAAGAAGATGATCCAGATCGGATTATTCGCAACGACGTATCTCTCGACATATTAATCGCGGACGATAACCGAACCAATCAAATGGTTTTGCAGACCATCCTGGTCAATGCCGGACACAAGGTCGTTGCGGTTTCCGACGGTGAGTTGGCGTTGGATGAACTCGAAAAATATTCTTTTGATATCGTATTTCTCGACGTCAATATGCCCAATATTGATGGTATTGAGTGCTGTAAATTATGGCGCCAGATTGAAGGCCCTCGCAATCATGTGCCAATAATCGGCTTGACGGCTGACTCAACCCCGGAAACAGAAAAGAAGTGTCTCGATGCCGGGATGGATCTTCGCCTTACCAAGCCAATTGAAGCCGGGGTTTTACTGGATACGGTCGCAGAACAGACGGGTAACTTCCTTGAGGCCAACACAGCGCAGGCAATGAGCGATACTAATGATCCCTTCAATGTCGTTCGCAATATCGGAACAAAAGCAACCAACCAATCAGAACCACCGATAGATGGTGTCCAAATGGACTATCTCAAATCCATTGGGGATGAAGTTTTTATTCAATCAATTATTGATGCCTATATCGAGGATACGCAGGAAATTATGCTGCTATTTGAACAATCGGTGAAACAATCAAATGTCGATGACTTTCGCTTTCAGGCACATGCTTTTAAAAGCGGTGCCAATAATGTTGGAGCGAACAAGCTCGCCCAAATGTGCGGCGTCCTTGAAGTTATTACTGAAGCAGAATTCACCGAAAAACGGTTTGTTTATCTCGACGAGATAAAAACAGAATTATCCAGAATTACTGATTTCTTAAGCAAACCATCCCCGCGCCACACTAGGGTCGCGGACAGCGGTTTCAGCGCTGCGGGCTAAGGTTTAAACTGCCAGAAGCGAACGTTCCATCCGGCGTTGCTGAGCGTTTGCCAAACGCTCCATTTTGCGTACATCTGCATCTTCAAGATGCAGTGCCGTTTCTGCCCACATATCGGTAATCTCTAGCAATTCATCTAGCGTTACCGGATTGGCTAAGCGACGAGCTTTATAAACAGCGCGTTCCGCATGGAAACGTTTACGATTTTCCTTGGTATATTCGATTATTGCCTGCTCACCCTTGCCATCTTCGGCGAGAATGTCGACAACCCCCATGTCATAGAGCTCTTCCGCTGTGAATAATTTACCTTCTAATATGAACCGTTCCGTCTCCCGACGGCTAAGCCGTTGCCGCAGATAACTATAAGCGCCCATACCGGGAAAAAGATTGAACAAAATCTCGGGCAACCCCAATCTTGCGCTTTTCTCGGCTACCAAAAGGTCGAATGCCAGAGCATGTTCGAACCCTCCGCCCAATGCATCTCCCTGGACCAATGCCATAGTGATAATCGGTGCGCCAAAGCCGGTGCTATTTGCATATTGCATATGAACACAGGTCCGCGCGTATTTCTTTAGCGCGCCCAAGTCCCGGCGCCTGATGCAATCAGCAAAATGCTTTAAATCCCCGCCGAGATTATAAATGCCGGGAGTATGTGATCCACATACAAAATATCTCAAAGGATCAGCAGCCTTGGCAGCACTAGGTCCATAGTTCGTCTGAACCCAGTCTTGAACAAGCTGAATTTCATCACCCAGAGCATAAGTGTAACTGGGTCGGGATTTCTGGTTCATATAACACCAGAATATTTCATCTGATTTGTCGAACCGTAAGTCGATCTCATTAAATTGCTGCTGGAGTATATCCTGGCCGAAACCGTGCTGCTGAAAGATCAAGGATTCCGTCTCATCAAGGATCAAATCACCCTCAACATCATTTACGGCTTGGCTTCTCAAATCCATATATACTCTCCACAAAATCGGTGCCGCGTCGATACACAGACGTAACAATTTCCGATGTGCTTGGTGGATATTTTTATGGCACGCCCCAAAAAGAAGCAAGTAAAAGCAACATTGTTAAGAAGAGTCCAAAATGGACCAACTTATTTCTTAGTCTTTGGCGATACTTAATACCCGATACCTAGTTGTAAAATTTGGTAAATTAAGGGTTAACGGACATGATTAAGCAATTCTGGTCCATCTGTTGGCGCATGACTCAATTGTTTATTTAATGATCGATCACAAAAAATAAAAATAAATCAAAGCTGGATACTCTGCTCAGATTGATCGTTTTGGATGCTTATACTGCTGTATGATTCATCCGGCATCAGCCTCGGACCCGGCCGATGCGCTAATCAGACCCCGATAAGCGCGTACAGCAGATCGCGTTCCTTTCGTCACTTCATAAACATCTTCCGCAATCGGCATTGCGACATTATATTTTTTTGCCAACGCCATAACAGTGGGTGCACTTTTAACGCCCTCTGCCACCATCAGCATATCTTCAATAATATCGTCAATCTTACGACCTTTCCCTAGCTCTACGCCGACATGCCGGTTTCTGCTTAACGGGCTGGTGCAAGTCGCAATCATATCCCCCATGCCTGTTAAACCGGAAAAAGTTTCAGGGCGTCCTCCGATAGCCACACCCAAGCGGGTAATTTCTGCCAAGCCGCGTGTGATCAGAGCAGAGCGCGTATTATCTCCTGCCCCGAGCCCATCACCCATACCGACAGCTATTGCGATAATATTTTTCAGCACGCCGCCAAGCTCACAGCCAAGCAAATCCGTATTTGTATAAACACGAAACAAACCGGAATGGAAAAGCTGTTGCAATTGTTTGACGATAATCTCGTCTTCCATTGAAATCACACTGGCCGCCGCCTGGCCAGCCATTATTTCTCGCGCCAGATTGGGTCCGG
This sequence comes from Parasphingorhabdus cellanae, assembly GCF_017498565.1. Lineage (NCBI taxonomy): Bacteria > Pseudomonadati > Pseudomonadota > Alphaproteobacteria > Sphingomonadales > Sphingorhabdaceae > Parasphingorhabdus > Parasphingorhabdus cellanae. The sequence goes on along the minus strand of NZ_CP071794.1, from coordinate 3,759,100 downwards.
TCAAAACACCAACGGGATGACCGGGCAAAACTTCTTCAATCACTTCTGTCATCCGCTTTCCAGTAGAAAGCTCTAAACCCTTGGTCAGGCTAATGACCGGAACCCAGGGCCGTAAATAGGATTTTGCTTCTTTCAGAACATCCCGAAAATTATTGGATGGGATTCCCATCACCAGTACGTCGGCATCTTTAACCGCTTCACCGATATCGCCTGTCGCTTGCAATGCCTCTGGCAGTGTGGCGTCGGGCAGATATTTACTGTTGCGATGGTTTTCGTTTATGTCCCGGACGGTATCGTTATCGCGCGCCCAAATCTTAATCGGCGCATTGCGTGACACCAAAGAAGCCACCGTTGTTCCCCAGGAACCACCACCCAATAACCCGACGCGCAATTTCATGCTAATCTCCCCACATTTCTAGCGACTCCTCTTAGCAAGAAGCTCTTTCCGGCTAAACTGGCTGGAAATTCAGTGTTTTGCAAGAAATGCGAGTTGCGCGGATGCGGTATCCTTGGGTTTTTCAATCATCGGTATATGTCCTGTTTCTTCCAAGATCACTGCTTCGCTATTTTTTAACCCCTGATCCAGAACATCAACACAGCTCACATCGATCAGCCGATCGTGTCTACCCCATATGATAAGGCTCGGTGCTGTAACTTCACTCAAACGGTCGTTGAGGGGGTGGTTTATGCCAGAACCGGCTATCTGCCAGAAAATCTTATCCAGAAGATCTCGATGTTCTGCAGCTTCGGCATAGAATAGCTTTTTGAAATTCTTCGGCATCGCAACAGGTTTGTAAGCGACAAAAGACATCAGCCGATCAACATCAGAGAGACTTTCCAGCGCCAATACATTTTCGCCTTTCTCAGCGGCGACCTGCAATTCACTCTTGTTTTCGCCGACCACGCCAGCATTATTGAACAAGGTAAGCGACGATATTTTCTGCGGATATTCCAGCGCAAATTGCAGCGCGATAAAACCGCCCATGCTGTTACCGCCAATATGACATTTGTTTATATTCATCGCATCCAGAAAGGCGTTTAACCGGTGCGCCTGTGTCGCAACATCATAGTCGCGATCCAGTGAACGATCATTCTCTCCAAATCCCGGCAAGTCAGGTGCGATCACACGGTGATGTTTGGTGATATGCGGCGCATAAATGGACCAGTTGTCCTTATCGCCGCCAAAGCCATGGAGCAGAATGATTGGCACTCCGTCTCTGCGACCACCCTCAAGATAAGGCCATATATTGTCCCCTACCCTGATCTTTTTCAGCCGCATACCGCCGCGTAGGCGAAGTAGAGCAGTCATTAGGTCATAAAGCGCTTTAGGAAGAACGAAATAACTGACCAGCAAGGCCAGAATTATTGCACCCAAGACATATAATATAATCATCATTGCGGCATTCCCCCATTTGCATTCTTGCGCCTATTTTGCCAATATGCGATTAATCCAGTCGGTCATATCTGTCAGCACGGCATCTTTTTCCGGCTCGTTAAAAATCTCATGAAACAGCCTAGGATAGATTTTTAACATTTTTTTGTCTGAACCAATATGTTCGTGCAGGAATACCGACCCTTCCGGTGCTGTGAGACTGTCATCTTCGCCATGTAGCAACAGCATCGGCAGCTTAATATGATCCGCCTTGTTTTGAACGACTTCCATATAACCCATCATCTCTGCCGCCAGCCGCGCACTGATCTTTGTGCCAGACACTAACGGGTCCGCAAGATAGTCAGCAACCACTTGCGGATCTCGGCTAACGCCCGTGGCATCAAGACTCAATACGCCCATTTTTGGAGCAACGTTAGACAGAAAACGGCTCAAGCCCTTCATGAAAGAAGATGGCTCTTCGGTTGCTTTGATCGCTGGCCCCGATAGTACAGCCGCTGCGAATTGAGATTGATTTTCGAGTAAATATGATGCGCTGATCAAACCGCCAAGGCTATGGCCCACCAATATCAACGGCAATGCCCGCTGGTCCTCTGGTAACTGATCAAGGAGCGCGTCCAAACCATCATGATAGACCGTGAAATCGGGCACAAAACCATGCACGCCATCTGATTTTCCGTGCCCCCAGTGGTCCAATGTATGAACCGCAAACCCATTATTTACACAATGCTCTGCGAAATAAGCATATCGACCGCTATGCTCATCATAGCCATGGACCAATATGATAACTGCCTTAGGCGCCTCGTCTGGTATCCAATTCTGGCAATAGAGCTTTGCACCAACAGCAACAGACGGTGATGCCAGCGTTAGGCTCCCCTCCTGACGCTTCAAGCGATTTTCCTTTTCATCGCCGTAACATGATCATGAGCCAACTCAGTTTCATATTCGAACAAAATTCGGTCTAGCGTCTGACTGATCTTCGTCTGCGTTCGAACCATTTCGATTTTCGGCCAGGTTGTGCGCTCGCCTAGCTGAATAAGTTCGGTAATGTCCTCTAGCGACAGATCGCTGAGTAATTTATTCGGGCTCCAGAACATGCTGGGCCGGATAATATTTATATCCCCCGTATAATCCTGATTGATCACCGATAAAGTCATGTTCGCCATCGTGTTCAGTCTTGGAAAATACGATAGCGGTTTTTGCATAATCTCTACATTGGCATTAAGCCAAGCCTTCATCGTAGAGGTCGTGGCATTTCTGATCGCCCCTATAGGCGTTTTTTGCTGCTTAACGTCGGTGGCAAAAGGCGTGATCAGTGGATTTGCCTGACTCACAATATGATGATTCACGCCGTAAAGTCGACCGAGGCGTTTTGCAGGAAGATCATGAGTCACCGATCCGTCAACCCATTTGCGGTTTGGCAAATATGGCTTGCGCACACCTTTATGATCTTTGGCAGCCAAAGTGACCGGGGGATAAATACCAGGAACCGCGCAAGACGCCATGACGGCTTCACGTACATAGACATTAGGCGAAGCGATAGCGTTTAGCAGTCTGGATGTTTGATGTTTTTCAGCAGGCGCGATCGAAACGTTCAAATGTCGGCCAGTCAACTCATAAGCTTCCTGAAACGTCAGGTCTGGGATCATGGAGCTGATCCGTTCCCGGACTTCGTCAATCTTCAGGCGCTTAGTACTTCCCAGCATTCCAAAACCAGTATGTTCTACCAGTTCATCTCGCCCCTCAGTGACCAGATTTTCAGGTTCGAAAAATGGCGGTATCTCGTTATCAACATGGGTACTCACCAGCGCCCCAACGACCGAGCCGCCACTTGATCCAGACAAAATATGCGGCAGCAGTCCTTCAGACCATAGCGCCTTCACGACGCCCATATGGAAGTATAAAAAAGCACCCGAACCGCTCATCAAAAAGGCGGAACGACCATAGCAATGCTGAGCGCGGCGAAAAAAATCGAGCTTCTCTTCGAAAGGAATATCTGTAACTTTGTCACTCGCTAAATATTCCAGCGAATTTACGATCGCATCGACATAATCCTGGATCAGCTGCTTAGTGCCGAATTTCGCCTTTTGGTGCAGCCTGTCATTGCCCATGCCGTCCATATTCCCGTGAATACCTTCATTCAAGGCATAGAGCAGTCCTGCATTGTCTTGCGCCTTCCAAAGCCGGGATAAACGTTTCAGGCGGCGGCGGATCGACTTATAGTCGAAATGCTTACTTTCATCTTCAGATTTCCAGACGTCCACTCCCGTCGAGCGATCATGCCGCGCTGCTGCATCTGACCAGTCGGAGTAGTTTTCCGCCTGCGCCATCGCCTTTTCAATCTTCAAACTAGTATTCAAAATCATATATCACTCACTTACTGTATGATCGAATAGAGAGATTGATGAGGAAACGCACCCTTTTTGAGTATCGCGCTCTAATTTTCTCACCTATTTAGTCTTTTCTGGCTTCGTTTTTCGCGGATTTTTTGAAACCCGGCGATACATAACCGAGCCATCTTGCGGTTTTGCTTCCGGTTTTGATTGAGGCACCTTTGCTTTGGCCCTGCCCTTTACCGGCTTTGCATCTCGAAGCTGTACGAACGCTGTTTGGAGGCATTCGCGGAAAAACTCAATGTCTGGCATGATTTTTCGGTCAGAAATAATGCTGAATGAAATCGTTCCGTGATAGCTCGGCGTGGCAATAAACAGGCCCATACCGTTGCCCAATGGCCCTAATCCATATTGATGAGTTAGTTTAGCGCCGTTCATATAAAGCTGGACCTGCGGCCCTGGCACGTTGGATACGAATAGATTGCTCACTTTTTGAGCGAAGCGCTCGCTATTCAGAACCCGTGCGACACCTGACATGGTCGCGCCAGGAATATGTTTTGTAAGATCCGTCATGATCCGCGCGCTCAGACCTGATTTGGCCGCTTTGGTCTCGCGGGTTGTATCTCTGATGGCTTCCAAACGCTCTATGGGGTTAGCGATGTTCGACCAGATTTTGACAGTCATGGCGGTTATGTTGGTGCCCGGATTGGCTTCCTCCCCTGTTCTGCTACGCGCGTTGATTGGCGCGACCGCCACTAGCGATTCATCCGGAAGCTCTTTATGTTTCGTCAGATATTTACGCAGCGCCCCACTACAAATGGCGAGCACAACATCATTGATAGTCGCGCCATCTACTTTCAGTCTAATGGCTTTCAGATCATCAAGATCGAACGTGACTGCTTCAAACATTTTATGGGGTGAAACAGCACCGTTAAACCGCGTTTCCGGTACTTTTCCTTCACCACCCTCACTATCACTAGCGATGTTTTTCTGAGCATTTTTCAATATCGCTGGTGTAAGTTTCAAAAGCGCTTGCGTGAGTTTGACTGGCGATGTCACGGTGCTGTTGACAGCGCGGCTCAATATTTCCGCTGGTTCAGGAAGCGGTGCCATCTCCGCCTCTTTCTTTGGGAGTGGAATGGCCGGTGTCCCTTTTGTGTCAATATCGGAAATAGACGCAAAGAAATGAGCCCCTGACGTGCCGTCAATTGTCGAATGATGTATCCGCGTTAAAATGGCATAGCTGCCTTTCGCAACGCCCTCGATATTGTCCAGACCTTCGACCACATACATGTCCCAGAGAGGCCGGTTCATATCAAGCGGTTTGCTGTGGTGGCGCGCGACATGGATGCAAAACTGGCGCCAATCGCCCGGTTCTGGCAATCGACTATGGGAGATATGCGCTTCCAGGTCGAAATGTTCGTCTTCGACCCAGTAAGGATGATCAATATCCAGCGGTAGCCGGTAAAGTCTGCGCTTAAACATGGGTGAAACCACCATGCGTTTGCGCATATGTTCAATAATATCTTTGAAGCGAACTTTCCCGCCAGGCGCGGAAGATGGATCATAGATATAGACGGCCATGACATGAGTAAGATTGTCGGGCGTCTGCATATAGACAAACTGCGCATCCTGCGCACTAAGCTGATGAGGTTGCTGCTTGTCGGTCATGGGCGAGTCCTTTCTGATAGGATCAGTCAGTCAAAAATCTTGTCGGCGAGATTTAGTACCTCCAAGCGTGATTTTTCCATTCGCCGTGACAACGCTCGGAATTTGCGGAGCAAAGCCTTGCGCTTCATGATAGTTTCATCGGTTGTTTCACCCGTCAGGCCTTGACTTGTAGCCATTTTGAAGCCGTTTTCGAACAAGATCTTGCCGATTGAGGCCTCGCTCGTAATGCGCCGCAGCAAATAGGCTTGGCGTCCTTCTTTCAGGGCCTCTTCAACACAAGTCTTCTTGTCAATTGCCTGGCCGGGCTCCAGCCGCGACAATATATCTAGCACAACGGTGTATGATTCAACGAACGGAAGGAAAACAGCATGGCCAATTAGAGGCTGGAAACGGTTGGTCAGGCTTTTTAACAACACCCCACCTTTATCGAGCTTCATTTCCCAATCAGCACAGGCGCGTGTCAATTCCGCTTTGAGGTTTTTGCGATATTCTTTTTTCGGTGGGTAGAAAAATTCGAATTTAAACAGATCGCGCAATCGTTCCGTTTCGGCCCAAAACACATCTTTAGGTACATTATCCTTATTTTCCCGTGCCTTTAGCAGCGATAGTTCAATTATTGCCTTATCAAGAAAATGGTGGATAATAGAATTGCGGTAATAGCTCGCCAACGGATGTTTTTCAGGCTGGATCGCATAAACCGTGGTTGACCCCTGATCATAGCGCATAAACAATCCGCTGTTGACCAGTGTATCCACAACTTTTTGGATGCCCTCCAGATTTTGCCGGGTCAAATCCTCGCTAAACCGGATTTTGCGTTCTTGCGCCCATTCGACAAAGAAATTGATCACCGCACGCAATTCATCTGCGGTCATTGCACGAGGAGCAGTGCCCAACAAGCTTAGGCACATAAGAGAGGTCAAAGTCAGCGGTGTCGCACGATTGGCCTCCACAGCCACTTCAAAGGCAATTTTGGATAAGCCAATGCGATCATTGGGCTCAGGTGCCTGCTTGATGACCACCGGCTTGCCGAAATCAACATAAACCTTCCCCATTGGCTCACGCAGGCTTCGAAGATAACCGATAAACCAGCTCAGTGATTCCGCTTTCTTGGCACGCCCTGTTTGTTCGCTTGCATATTCTTCGACGTCGCGGATGAGGTCAAAACTGGTCACGACCGGAATGATATGCACATTCTTAATATCGTTCACATTAGCGCTATCCATCACATATTTTAGCAAGCCGTAACGCGGCGGCATTAATTTTCCGAGCCGGGAGCGCGTGCCTTCAAATGCCCAAGTCATGGGAAAGCGTTTCTCAAGCAAATAGCTGACATAGTGGCGCAGCACGAGCTTGTAGACCGGGTTATTCTCAAAGCTTCGGCGAATGAAAATCGTACCTGCACGGCGCAAGACAAAGCCAAGGCCAAAGAAATCGAGATTAATCCCGCCAAATACATGCACCATCGGCAAATCATTTTGATAGGCCAGATCGGTGGGCGTTACCCCATCAATATAAGTTTTGTGCGTGAACAGAAGCAGCGTCGGATGGTCCCGCATTGTTTTGCGCAATCGTGCCAGCTCACTTTTTTTGAAAACCACCTTGTCTTCGTAACCCTGCGACAACATGAAACGGTCGAGCTTTGCCTTCATATCAATGAAGAACGCACTTGGACGAGCGATTAGCTCTTTCATGTATTTGCTCGCTTCTTCGTAAAGCGCCGTTTCCGGCTTATCGAGATCGGCTGCCAGTTCGGTCATCGCTGCTCTGAATTTCGGACTTGTTCTGAGGCCGTCAGCGACAAAGCGCGGTACTTTGTATCGACGTCCGCGAAGGCCGCGCTCTTCGATATCAAGAACAAGGCCAGCTTGACGCACCACAAAACCAGCAAATTCATGCTCATCATCGCTTTGAACTTCAACTGCATTCTGCTGCGCAAAGCGTTGCCGGAGGTCGCTAATTGTTGCTGGTTGCCCTGTCAGGCAGTGTGCCCGGCGCTTGTTACGAAGCAAGATCGTCCGTGCCCGAAAACTTCCTGGCATCCGGGGATCACCGAACAAGGCGTGGCGCTTTTGAAGTGCCCGGCCTTTCTCAAAATTAGGAATTCGCCAAGCGATCCGCACCGGTATTACGGTAGTATCCGGGTCAGCATCCAGTTTCCGGATCAATTCTTTCAACCGCAAACGAGCCCGTTCGTCAGATATCGGAAGACTGACCCAGTTTATTTCCCGGTCAGGCCCGCCCTCTGCAAGAGATGTATGAAGCCAATCCAGTAAATAGCGGCGCTCGACACGGTTACGCGCATCTAAAACAAATAATTTCGGCCCCTGTGTCAGCAGAGGAACCGCTTTTGCTATTGCCGCGGATTCATCCATTCTGCCTCACTATTTTTTCGCCACAACTGACTTCTTGGGCGGAGCCTTCCGGGCTGCAGTTTTCTTTGCGGCTGGTTTTTTAACGATTGTTTTTTTGGTGGCCGTTTTTTTGGCGGTGACTGCTTTGGATACAGCGGGTTTGCTCACATTTTTTTGGACAGTAGCAGTTCGCGATGTTGCTGTTTTGGCTACGGGCGCTTGCCGCTGCGCGGTTTTTCTTGCTTTAGGAGCCGCCTTCTTTGGAACAGCTTTTGCCGCTGTTTTTCCTCTTCTTGTCTTCACAGGCGTTGTTTGCTTTACAGCGGGCTGCCGGAGCGAAGACGCTGAGGATTCAGCAATTTCAGCCATTGCAGCATCTTCAGCACTTTGACCGAGTGCTTTCAGGAACATGCCGCGCACTTCGGCAACATGATCATTCAATGTCGCTTTTTTCCAATTGCTGGTATCAACCGGTGGAAGGATATCAACTTTCACCGTCGCGGGGCGCATTACAAATTCATTTTTTGGCGCGACATCACCCGCATTGTGTATCACTATCGGAACCATCGGCACGCCGGCTTGCATCGCCAGATGGAAAGCCCCTTTTTTAAACGGCCCTATTTTGGGAGACAGGGTGCGGGTTCCTTCGGGCGCTATGCAGATGGACTTTCCGTCGATCTTGATGGCATCGACCAAGGGCTCCATCGCTTTTATGGCATTGCGACCATCCGCTCGATCAACAAACACGGTACCAGCCATTTCCATGACCTTGCCGATTACCGGCGTGTCTTTAACCTCTTTCTTGGCAATCCCGCCGACATCCTTGCGCACCAGCTTTGCCATGATCATCACATCAGCTTTGCTCTGATGATTGAACACAAAAATGCAGGGCCGGTTGACCCAAAGATTTTCCTCACCGTTGATATCCAGTTCCACGCCAGTTAGCGCCGTGGCAATATCGCCGAACAGTCCAGTAGAGAAATTTGTCGCCTCACGCTGTGACCCCGTCAACGCCCAGATAGGCAATCCGGCTACAAAAGATGTAACCAGCGATCCGGTCGCATAAATTGTTCGCAAATAGTCGACCGGTTTGCCCTGCCCGCGGCTATCAAATTTTTGCAACGGCCAGCCGCGTTCTTTCGAAATTTCCGTCAGCTTGCTGTTAGGGTTTAACGGACGCGGTTTGCCAACCCGTTCCAGCAATTCAATATCATCGTCGCTATCAGAATAAAAATAGCTCTTCTTCAGATCGAGCTTATACTCTTTGGCGAGTTTTTCGGCGGCGATAACTTTGCCTTCGCCAAAGCAAAGCGGGCGAATAATGTTTCCGGTAAACTCGCCATTCTCAACCTCATATTGAGAACAAAGTACATGCTCAATATTCAGATCACGTGCGGTAGGCTCAATCTGATAGATCGTGGCGGACGAAACAATCGCAACCGTATGCCCTTTCGCTATGTGCGCTTCTATAAGATCGCGTGATTCCGGGTAAACCTTTCGCGCTATATGCTTCTGATAAAGTTCTTCACCAAATTCAAAATAGCTGTCTTCGGTAACGCCCTTCATGAATTTGGACGCAGCCATCATCAGGCCAGAAAAGCCCATGCTCCCCATGCTGTACTGAGCCATCACATTTGCGGTTTCGACCAATTCCTCGGCCGTCATTTCCCGGCGCTTGATTTTTTCCCACAACATAGCAGTGGCAGAATATCCGGCGATAATAGTGCCATCAAAATCGAACAAAGCCGCGATATGCGGCCCTTCAGGCGCCTTAAGCACATCTTGCAGATGAGAATCCCGATCAGCCATATTGTCCCTCAAATCAACTTGGCCCCCACGACCAAATTTTATCCTGCCAAAAAAATGCGGCGTTTCACAGTCTTTATTGGCTTCCGGAGATATTAAACCACTATTAAAACTTCGATGGCCCGATCTGAACCAGCAAAAGCGATTAAGAAATAGGGCTCGAATCTCTTCAAAAAGCAGGAAAATTGATTGAATTCTGGTGGTTAGAGACTGCCACAACTTGGCTTCATCAAAAAAATAAACCGGAAGTTTGCGGTCTTCTTTGGTTACAATGTCATTAATCCATCTTTTTTCGCACTGGTTAACAAACGACCCCTAATTCGTTCATTATAAGTTCGTGGGTGAACGGGGAACAAATGAAACGACCATCTAACTATCGCTCTAGCAAGCTGGCTATAGCATTGATCATATTCGGGACGGCTGTGCCATCAATGGCGCAGACTATCGATCCTATCGTAGAACAACCGGTTACCGAACAATCCGAAAATCCTGCACCTTCGGTACATACAGACGTACGACCGATCGTTCCGATGGGTGGCAGCATTGACCCTTTTTCAGGCAGCATAGATCCTTTTTCTGGATCGCTTGATCCATTTAGCGGCTCAATCGATCCTTTCGCTGGCAATATCAATCCGTTTGAAGGCAATATCGACCCGTTCTCTGGAAACCTGAATCCATTTCATGGTGAAATTAGAGCACTCTGGGGCGCTATCGATCCATTTGGCGGCAATCTTGATCCGTTTGCTGGCAACGTGGACCCATTTGCCGGCAATGTTGATCCGTTTTACGGTAATCTCGATCCTTTTCAGGGCGAGATTGATCCGCTCTCAGGCACCGTACTGCCCAGCTACATAGAAACAAATAGCTTCTGGCACAGTTTCGGCGCGACTTGGAGAGAGACCAATTTGCAGCTAAACGACATTGCTGTAAATGGTAATACCAACGCAAAAAGAACCGTGCTTGAAAATCAGATTAATAGCCTGATCAACCAATCCAAAAACCTTTGGGGCACAGCTGTAGAGGCTCGCACCGGGCAAACATTTGAAGCTAGCTTCCTCAACCCTTTATTCGCAAAATTCGGGATCAGCAATAACCGCGTCTGGGGCTTCCGCTCACTTAGCCAAGCACAGCGTGCGCAGCTGGTCAGCGAATGGTATGACGGTTTAATGGGATATAGTGGCCGTGATCATGTGGACCACTGGATGAGGACCATAAACTGGACGCCTGAATTGACAAAAATTCAGGGTAGCGGCGCTGATAGTGTTATCGGCATTCTGGACTCTTCGTTCGTGAATGATCCTGATCTGACTGATAATGTTTTCCACTCCGGCGGCTATTCTGCGCAAGTCGGCGGCCATGGTACAGGTGTAGCCAGCCTATTGATCGCAGCGCATGATGGCCGCGGCATCATGGGCATCGCGCCGAATGCATCTGTTGCAACCTATAACCCGTTCGATCACACCGGAAGTGCGTCTTGGAATGACATCACTGACGGTATTGTGTCGCTTAAAAATGCCAACGCGAGCGTGATCAACATGTCGCTGGGTGTTTCAGGTTGGACGTTGCATCCGGAGTGGAATAACGTTTTCAACAATAGCGATGTTAAAAAGGTCGCCAAAGATACCGTTTTTGTAATCGCCGCCGGTAACGATGGTATTACACAAACGCAAAATGTTGAATTTAAACGCAATTCAGACATTGGCTTAATCGTGGTGGGTGCAGTTGATCCAGTCGGCAATATCTCTAGCCTTTCTAACAAACCCGGATCGGTTTGCCTGAGCGATGGCGGGAAGTGCAAAGATGGCTATGACCTGAAAGATATATTTATCGTTGCCCCCGGGGAGCTTATCCTCATGGCCGACGGAAATGGCGGTGTAACCCGCCGTTCAGGTACTTCTTTTGCTGCACCTCTGGTATCTGGCGCTATCACGCTGCTACATGATCGTTGGCAGTGGCTTACCGAGCATCCTGAAGAAACGGTCAGCATCATCTTGGACTCAGCCCAAGACTTGGGCGCACCAGGTGTTGACGATGTTTATGGCGTGGGACTGCTAGACGTAGAGGCTTCGCAATCACCTCTCGATTTCAATTCTCTTGAATTCTACGAATATCGGGGAAACAAGAAATTGAAACGCAAGGCAGCGGACCTCCAAAAAACAGGCGTTGGTGCAACCTGGAACGCACAAGGTGTTTTCCTGACCATGTTTGAGAAAATTGGCGGTACGCATCGCGATTTTGCGGTTCCTTTTTCCAGCCAGCTTATCGGCCAGAAAACTAGTGTCACCGGCTCTAACGAGTATTTTCAGTCCTACATTACGGATCGTTTTGTTGACTGGTCGACCCCTAATCTTACATCATCAAAAGCTGTCGGCGGATTTACCGATGTTGCAAGCTATGACAGCCCAAAACGGGAAGGTTGGCATTTTGCAATCTCAGCTAGCAACCCGACGCGCTATTTAACCAACGGCCGTCAAGGCGAATTACCCCATAGCGCCATCAAATTTGGCGATGCTGCCGGTCAATTCTCTTTTAACGCAGGCTATGGCCATGGCGCTATTGCATTGCTTGGTCAGCAATCATTTGGCCTGACATCCGATTACGACACGGCTACTGGCGGTTTGAACCCTGTACTCGGCCTTGCCTCAGGTGGAGGATTTCTTGACGCGGAATTTGCGATTGTTAAGAATACAACCGTCGCATTTGGCTTGACTAGTCGCCGTTTGGATCATTCCGAAAACCAGGCGTTAAGCGAGGCTGAGCGGATGCAATTGCGCGGCGCAAAAGACTATCAAGCCAGCGCATTCAACCTTCGTATGACCCACAAGCCCTTTAAAGCGGCGACGGTAAGCGTAAGCTTTGCCTCGTTGAACGAAAAAGATGGCTTGCTGGGTGTTCAGTCCGCTCTTGAAAATGACTTGCGGCACGGTTCGAACAGTAAAACGATCACCGTGGGTGCCAGTTTTGATCTGCCTCATGGTATAAATATCGCCGCGTCTGCAACCGCTGCGATGACCAAATCAAATGGCGGCTTGAATCAGAACCTGCGTACCAACGGTAATGTAAGAAGTTCAGCTTATGCGTTCTCGATCGGCAAGCAGGGATTGATGCGGAAAGACGACCGTCTAAGGATGTCTTTCACCCAACCATTGCATGTGGAAAATGGCACGTTGGAATATACTGCGGTTGAAGTCATAGATCGTTCCACAGGCGAAATTGGCTCTGTGACGCGTGACTTTAATATTGCTGACAATAATCGCCGATTTACCGGGGAATTGCTCTATGCAACACCGGTCATGGGCGGCGGGGAACTATCCTTCTTCGGACGGGCTCAATATGATGCATCAGCTAGAAACAATGTTAACGAAATAATAGCAGGTGGTGTGCTAAGCCTCCCATTCTAAAAGATTTATTGGGGATGGACTGCGTAACCATGTTTGCCCCTGACTAATCGGATTACAAAAGCGGGGGGCTTATGGTGGGACGAAAGATAATTGCAGCGTTGCTGCTAGGCTCAGCGCTCAACATCCCCTTAGCAAGTGCGCAGACAGAGCCGAGACCATCAGCATTTGAAGCACAGATTGCAGATACCAAGTCTGCGATGATGTCGAACCCCGGTGACGCGCTTAAGTCAGCTCGCAAAGCTGCGCTAATTGCAAACGCAATGCCGAAAACAGAGTCGGCATTGGCTATCGCAACAAGTCAGTGGCTGGAAGGGGAAGCTCTTACACGGCTCAATAAACCGAAACAGGCAATGCCGGTTATCGCCAGCGCCTTGAAAACAGTCAAACGCGTCGCACCCGGTAGCAAGTTAAATGCCGATTTGCTGAAATCCTCATCTGCGATTGCTATCCAAACCGGCCGGGTAGAGCAAGCTCTACCTATGCTCTACGATGCTTACCGGATATATGGAGAGCTGGATGAGAAACGTAGTCAGGCGATCATTCTGCATAACATCGGCTCGATTTATTACGAGGCGCGTGATTATCCGAGAGTTCTGGACTATTATGATCAAGCCAAATCGGTCTATGCTGACGATCCAGCGTTAAACCTCTCCTCTTACAACAATCGCGGTAACGCTTTGAGAGATATGGGGCAATTTGGTGAAGCGGAAAAAGAATATGCCAAAGCCCTGGACGTCGCAAAAGAGATGGACAGCCCCCTCCTTCAAACCCGAATATTAACAAATTTGGCTTTCGCTCAATATGCTCAGGGCGATCTCGCAAAAGCGGAGAAGACGACACTATCTGGTTTGAATATTGCTCAGTCCGGAGCGACTGACTGGGAGCCATTTCTTTGGGGCACGCGTGCACAAATCGCGTTGGCAGGAAATAGGCTCTCGGAAGCAGAGAATTTTGTCGGCAAAGCCTTCCGCGGCGTCGATTTGCAGAGCTCGACAATGTCCTATCGGGATTATCATTCGACGGCATTCCAAGTGTTCAGCGCTTTAGGGCGCTATAAGGAAGCGCTCCAACATCTCAGTGCGTTCAAGCGCCTTGACGATACAGGTAGGGAATTGGCTGCATCGACCAATTCAGCGCTGCTTGCGGCGCAATTTGATGATGCCAATCGTGAACTTGAAATTTCCAAGCTGGAAGCCAAACAGGCACAGCGCGATCTGATGCTCGCCCAGTCGCAGACCATCTTGCGCTACACCAGCTTGGTACTGGTCGTCGCCTTTGCTGTCATCGGTGCGCTATTTTTCGCGGTAGTATCTATCCGACGGAGAAGAAAAGCCGTGAGTGCTGCGAACGCGAAGCTATCGCATGCCGCTCGCCACGATCTGCTTACCGGCCTTGCTAACCGTCGTTATTTCAGGGATCTGCTATCGGATGCGCTCGCCAGCGCCCACGAGAATAGTGATCGTTGTGCGGTCATGCTAATCGATCTTGATCGATTCAAAACGGTGAACGACACGCTCGGTCACAATATCGGCGATCAACTTCTTTGCCACATCGCAGAACATCTCAAACAAGCTGCCGGCGATACAGTCCACGCCGTGCGCCTTGGTGGTGATGAATTTGCTTTGGTGATCCCGCACATTGAAAGCGACCGGGAAATCGAAGAGCTTGGTCAAAAAGTCATCGAAAAACTCTGTGGCACGCATTCTATCAATGGAACGTCCGTAAATATCGGCGCTACGATCGGTGTTGCGGTTGGACCACAAGATAGTGACGATGTTCAAACGCTTACGCGTTGTGCTGATCTCGCACTCTATCACGGCAAGGAATCAGGTCGCGGTCAATGCGTCCGTTATAAGCAATTCATGCAGATTGAAGCCGATGAGCGGCATATTCTGGAAAATGACCTGCGCGGGGCGCTGGAAAATGGTGATTTGTCCGTGGCCTATCAATCCATCGTGGATGCCAATAGCGAACAAGTCATCGGTTATGAGGCGCTATTGCGTTGGAACCACCCCACGCGTGGAGAAATTTCCCCTGCCGTCTTTATACCGATTGCCGAAGAGGCACGATTAATCGGCAATATCGGTAACTGGGTATTGCGGACCGCCTGTGCACAAGCGAAAACTTGGCCGGACCATGTCAGGCTGTCTGTCAACGTTTCAGCGCTTCAGGTAGAGGGCGGCGGCCTGGCCAACAGCATAATCGGTGCCTTGGCAGCAAGCGGCCTGAGCCCTGAGCGTCTCGAATTGGAAGTGACCGAGAGTGTGTTCCTCGATAATCACGAGAAAACCGACGCGACATTGGAAAATCTGCGTTCGCTGGGTATCAATCTCGTCCTGGACGATTTTGGCACCGGTTATTCATCGCTCGGCTATCTCCGCCGCGCCAGTTTTTCGACCATAAAAATTGACCGGGGTTTCGTGAAATCTGCCACTCGGGGATCTACTGAAAGCTTAGCGATCATCCGAGCCATTGTAACAATGGCCGAAGAATTGGGCATGAAGACAACCGCAGAAGGCATTGAGAGCATTAGGGAAATGGACGTTATGCGAGACCTTGGTTGTACGCAATTACAAGGCTATTTATTTTCGCGGCCAACGGAAACAGTATCCGGCCGGGTCGACAATAGAGTCTCGGTAGCTGACATCGTTCCATTCTCAAATACCGAACTCAAGCGCCAGGTTGGTTAAGTCGTTACCATTTGACAGCCAAAAAGCGATCTAATCTACCGATCCATCCAGTCTTCCAATGTTTCGTGAAAATAGCGCATCCTGCTTTCTTGGCCGGCTAGATAGTCACGTTTATATCCTCGCGAATGGAGTCCCCGCTGCTGTAGCGGCCAAATCTCCAAATCCTCATCAATAGCCGGACCTGCAGAAATTTCACCAGCTTTGCCTTGCACGTGCTCCACCGGAGTATCTATTCCAACAAATTCGCGCATAACCCATGAATAATATTCGGTCTCGCCTTTGGGAAAGAGCGTCATATACCACATATCGAAATAGCATTTTTCTGGGTCTGTCTCATGCGGACGAGCTCGAAGCCAAATATTGCCATCCGGTTTTAAACTAAACGAGAGATTGGGGAATATCGTATAGTGCCAGTTATCGGTGAGTTGATCATCATGATAGGTTGAGAAATCATAGCCTTTCGATTTACCAAGTTTTCTTTTCTGGCGCTGCAAATCCTTTCGAATATTGCGTGTCTTGCCGCCGCGATAGTCATCCGGATTCAACTCCCAACGCTGCAATTCTTCACTCATTGAAGCGAGCGTTTCTTTCTCACCGCCTTTAATCGATTCTGCTGGCCCGGCACCGGGCATGAACATACGACAATGGCCTTGGGGGTAATGATCGAATTGACAGTGGTGATGGCTATATTCGATGACGAATTTGGAACTCGGATGAACGAAGGGTACATGATAGGATTCACTGAAATTGTCCTGCACAAGTTTCCAGTTGAAATCGCCTTCGATGGTCACCCAGTGGGTACGCCGCATTTCTTCCATTGGATAGGAATCAATCTGATCTGCAATAGGGCCTAGAAACGCTTTCAAAGACACACAGTTTTCGTCCATATTATACCAAACAAAGCCTGCCCAACTTTCGCATGGAATTTCGACCAGGTTTAGTTTTCCACAAGGGCTGCCCTGAGGATAGTCCGCTTCATCTGGCACCGCTTTCAATTCGCCCGATAAATTATAAGCCCAGCCATGATATGGGCACGTCAATCGCCGAGTGTTACCCGAAGGTTCCGACATAAGCTGCAATCCGCGGTGCTGACATACATTGTAAAATGCTCGAATCTTTCCATCATTTCCGCGCGTGCACAAAATACGTTCTTTGCCTAATGACGTGGTAATATAGTCGCCACTCTTCTCTAACTCACGATCCATACCGGCAATCTGCCAAGTGCGCGTCCAGATAGTATCCCATTCCCGATCCATAAATTCTTTAGAGAAATAGCGGTCCGGCGTGATGGGCGTTCCTCGTAGCGCCGGTTCGGGTTGTTTGGAAATATCAGCACGCCTGCTTTCCATTTCGCCGGAATCGTAGTCAGCCATAATAGGTTTTCCTTTGCACGTCTGTTCGTCGTCAACGCCGCGTAGTGAGTTAGCGCCCACCGATCTGGGATCCCATCAAGATGCAGTAATTCCTTGACTCGCAAGATGCGAATATGATGCGTCACTTGTACCTCGCGTTCCCAATGTCATCGACGCCGGGTTGGCGCGATCATAACTGTCAGTCATCGGCTCTACGCTATTCCAGTCATAAACAGCATGGCGATGAGAAATTTTCCAACAGCCGTCACGGCGTTCGAAGCGATCGAGATAACGCCCTGCCGCGATCATCAAGATATCACCCTCCGGGCTGTTCATAGCATGGTGCGCGATGAAGTAGCTCTCACCAACTGCATGGTCACCGTCGACCTCAATCAGCACTTGCCCAATGATATGTTGCGTGCGTTTCATTGTAGCGAGCAAAGGCATGACCCACTCGATAAATTCATCAACCGAACCAACGAAAATACCATGATCATCAGTCGCGTCGGGATGAAAAAGCGTCTTCAACAATTCTGCGTCGCAGCGGTCGATCGCACGAGCAACCCGGGTTACCAACTCGGTACATTCCAATTTATCCGCGGCTATGGCCAGACGATCCACTTCCACTCCTTCATATTTGCTATGCTAGATAGTCAAGTATCTGGTCGTAGCGATCAACTGTCTTTTTGGATCATGTCGAGGGGTCTTCGCGGCGAGAAATGTACTAGTATTGCTACGGTTCATCGATGTTCAAATTTGGTTCAACGAGCAGCAAGTGGCGGAGAGACAGGGATTCGAACCCTGGGTACGATCGCTCGCACAACGGTTTTCGAGACCGCCCCATTCGACCACTCTGGCACCTCTCCGCACGTCGGCAAATAACCTCGGAAGCCATGATCTTGAAGACCATCGGTGTCGAACGTGCGGCGCGCTTAGACTATGATCTGCAATTTGCCAAGCGAGAAACCTTAGCGACAAACAAATGGCAAGCGCTTGCATCTGCCCTGTAACTGACTAAATTGGGGATATGGTTCAAACCAAACATCTCGCTTCCACCAATCCCCTACCCAAGGATACGCCGTCTGTCCTGAACGCCAGCTTCACGATTGGCGATGTGGTTAAACATCGCTTATTTGATTTTCGCGGCGTGATTTATGATATTGATCCGGTTTTTGCCAATAGCGACGAATGGTATGATGCCATTCCCAAGGACCTGCAGCCTTCGAAAGACCAGCCTTTTTACCACCTTTTGGCGGAAAATGCTGATAGCAGCTACGTCGCCTATGTCAGCCAACAAAACCTGCTAGAAGATGATAGCGGAGAACCGGTTATGCATCCTGAGGTAGGGCGCATGTTCAAAGCGGTAGATGGCGGTAAATATCAGCTACACCGAATCCACCGCCACTAAATCTCCTTCAAATAGCTAAGATTTGATCTTCCAGCCTTTTTTGAGCAGGAAATAGCACAGCGCCGTCAATCCGACATTTATTCCGAGTAAAACGAGAGATCCGATTATCACTGGCGAATCGGCCTCGCCTAAAAATCCATAGCGGAAGCCAGATATTGCATAGAAGAACGGGTTCGCATGGCTGGCGGCCTGAAACGCAGGAGCCAATCTGTCGATAGAATAAAATGTTCCCGATAATAAAGCCGCTGGAGCCACAACAAAGTTGGTGACTGCTGCTGCATGATCAAATTTTTCCGCCCAAATCGATGTCAGTACGCCCAATAGAGCCAGCATTGCGGAGCCCATGAAACCGAACCAGATGACCGCCCACCAATGGTTGACACTGACATTTACACCGGGCCAAAGAGCCATAGCGAGCCAGACAGCAAAACCCACCAACGCCGCGCGCGTGATTGATGCTGCTACCAAACCAGCCAGCAACTCGCCAACGGACAGAGGTGGCATCAAATAATCTACAATCGTCCCCTGAATCTTCCCGACCAGAAGCGCGAAACTGCTATTCGCGAAGGCGTTTTGAATCATGCCCATGCAAATTAGTCCGGGCGCAATGAAATCAGCAAATGGTACGCCCAAAACGGTGCGGTCCCCCCTGCCCAATGCCACGGTGAAAATCACCAAAAATAGCAGCGTGGTAATCGAAGGCGCCCAAACAGTTTGCAGCTGAACCTTGAAAAAGCGGCGCACTTCTTTCCAGTAGAGCGCGAGAAAGCCACCCCAGTTGACGCCACGAATAACGGCTACCCCAGGCTCTGCATAAGTTTGTGCGATAAATTCAGGTTGATCAGAGTCGCTATTTTGGGGCTGGTCTAACATAGGCTTTTCGCCTATCGGCTACCGACAGCAATCACAACCCCATATTATGTATGATTGAATATACAGCCAGCTGGCTTATATTGGGTTAGATATTGGATTATAGTAGGATTTTGCATGGCTTGGACCGACGAACGTATCGATCATCTGAAACAGATGTGGGAAAAAGGCCTGACAGCTAGTCAGATCGCGGAAGAATTAGGCGGTGTTAGCCGCAATGCCGTTATTGGCAAAGCACATCGGCTCGGCCTGAAATCACGTCCTTCCCCGGTAAAAGCCAAAGCCAAGACGGCAAAAGGCGCCAAACCAGCCGCAAAACCGAAAAAGGCCGCGGTTAAAGCGACCAAGAAACCAAAGCAAAAAGAAGAGCATGTCGCTCGCCGCGCAATGCCGCCGCCAACACCGGCTGCTCGTACGCATGCTGCGCAACAGTCCAAGATGCCGAAACCAGATGGTCCGAAAATTGTGTCTGTTGGGCCCGGCGGCTTTTTGCGGCAAGGCCCGGGCGATCAGCAGGCACCAATACCACCGGCACCACCGCGGCGCTTGGTTCCCGCGAAGCCAAGCGAAGAGATTGCTGACAAAACTAGCTTGCTTGATTTGAATGACAGAATATGTCGCTGGCCGATGAACCATCCTGGAGAGCCAGATTTTCATTTTTGTGGTGAAGAGGTGAATCCGGGCTTTCCTTATTGTGTTGAGCATTGCGGCCGGGCGTTTCAGGCACAATTGCCGCGTGGCGCACGGCGCGCGCCTCCACCACTGCCTTTTGGTGGTCCGCGAGTCCGCTAAATCAGCCCACAAGACGATATTTTACAGACCATTTGGCAAGAGGCCTAATAAGCCTCTTGCCAGTCTGACTCCCACGCTCTTATAGGATCATTATGTCTGATGATCTTTTCGGCGCCGATACCCCAAATGGCTCAGCGCCCGCTTCGAAGTCCGGTGAATATGATGCCTCTGCTATTGAGGTATTGGAAGGTCTCGAACCCGTTCGCAAACGCCCTGGAATGTATATTGGCGGCATTGATGAACGCGCACTCCATCACCTGGCTGCAGAAGTCATCGATAACAGCATGGACGAGGCCGTCGCCGGCCATGCGAGCCGCATCGAGATTACCCTTGATAGCGAAAATCGCCTAACCGTCACCGACAATGGTCGCGGAATTCCGGTCGACCCCCATCCCAAATTTCCCGACAAATCAGCGTTAGAAGTTATCATGACGACGTTGCATTCCGGTGGTAAATTCTCTGACAAGGCTTATGCGACATCAGGCGGTTTGCATGGTGTTGGCGTGTCGGTAGTCAACGCCCTGTCTTCCGATACTATTGTCGAAGTGGCGCGCAATAAAACCATTTATCGACAGTCTTTTTCACAGGGCAATGCCGTATCCAAGCTAGAAGAAGTCGGCAGCACGCCCAATCGCCGTGGAACCAGCATTTCATTCATTCCCGACACTGAAATTTTTGGCAACGGCAATAAGTTTAAACCGGCACGCTTATTCAAGATGGCGCGGTCTAAAGCCTATCTTTACGCCGGCGTTGAAATTCGTTGGAAATGCGATCCAGAACAGGCCAGTGAAGATGTTCCGGCAGAAGCCGTGTTTCAATTTCCTGGTGGCTTATCTGATCATTTGCGCGAACAATTGAGTGGCCGTGAATGTGTCACAACCGACTTTTTCGCGGGTAATCAGGATTTTCCTGATAATGCTGGGCGTGTTGAATGGGCCATAACCTGGCCCATCTGGACCGATGGCAGCTACAGCTGGTATTGCAACACCATTCCGACACCTAATGGCGGCACTCATGAAACCGGCCTGCGGAACGCGCTGGTTAAGGGTATGCGAACCTTTGGAGAATTGGTGCAGCTAAAAAAGGCATCGCAGCTGACTGCCGACGATATTATCTCAGGCGGGGAGATGATGCTGTCCGTTTTCATCCGTGATCCGCAGTTCCAGAGCCAGACCAAGGACCGGCTGACATCTCCCGAAGCCGCGAAATATGTTGAAAATGCCGTGCGCGATCATTTCGACCATTTCCTGACCGATAATATGGACCGCGGCAAGGCGCTGCTTGGTTTTGTCATGGAACGGATGGACGAGCGGCTAAAACGCAAAGCCGAACGCGAAGTCAAACGCAAAACCGCTACCAGTGGACGCAAAGTGCGTTTGCCTGGTAAGCTCACCGATTGTTCTGGCAATGACGCAGACGGCACAGAAATATTTATTGTCGAAGGAGACAGCGCTGGCGGGTCTGCAAAACAGGCGCGAAATCGTAAAACCCAAGCCATTTTGCCCATACGCGGCAAAATCCTCAACGTTGCTTCGGCCAATAGCGCCAAGATTTTTGCCAATTCGGAGATAGCCGATCTGACATTGGCACTTGGTTGCGGTACTCGCAAAGACTGTGATCCGGACAATTTACGCTATGAACGCGTGATCATCATGACGGATGCAGATGTCGATGGCGCGCATATCGCTACGCTGCTGATGACCTATTTCTTTCAGGAAATGCCGGAATTGGTTCGTCAGGGCCATTTGTTTCTTGCCCGTCCTCCGCTTTATCGCCTGACCGCCAGTGGCAAGAGCCTGTATGCACAGGATGATGAAGCACGCGCAGAAATTGAGAACGGTCCGTTTAAAGGAAAGAAAGTTGACGTCAGTCGGTTCAAAGGCCTCGGCGAGATGAACCCGGGCCAACTCAAAGAAACTACGATGGATCCCGAAACGCGGTCCCTGTACCGGGTGACTTTGCCGCAAGAATATGAAAACCGGGCTGTCGTAAAGGACCTTGTCGACCGGCTGATGGGTAAAAACCCCGAACATCGATTTAATTTCATCCAACAAAATGCCGCCAGTCTTGACGAGGAAGCCATTGATGCTTGATCGGCTAAGCCGGTTCTGGATTTTCTTGGCGTTTGCGATTATGGCCGCCGCAGGGGTTCCCTCCCCAGCAAGGGCGGAACAAATGTCGACTGCTTCTTCCGAATATCAAGACCGCGCGTCCCAATTACTCGAAATTCTGAAAGGCTCAGAACAAGAAGAAAGTTTCTTTGCCAGTTCGTTTCTCGATGCAATCCCCGTGACTCAGTTTCGGACGTTGGTGGCACAGCTTGAGACACAATATGGAGAACCTCTCACCATCGCCCGTGTCATTCCTGCGAGCAATCAGGATGGGACGGTCGAAATTGCTTATGCCAAGGCGACTTTGGCAATGCGCATGGTTCTGGATGGCTCTGCACCTTATCCCGTGATCGGACTGCAAGTCACTGGTGCCAATATGACTGACGACAGCATCGAAAAGATCAAGCGCGAGATGGAAGCATTACCTGGCGCTGCTGGATTTGAGATCGCCGAAATCAGCGCCGATCAGACGAGCATCATGGCATCTCTAAATGCTGATCGGCAACTTGCCATCGGCTCAACGTTCAAACTCTATGTCCTTGCCGCGCTCTCATCCAAGATAACCAATAGCGACCGAAGTTGGAGCGATGTTGTTCCACTCTATAGAAAGTCCTTACCGTCCGGAGTTTTACAAACCTGGCCGGACGGAACACCGATGACACTGCAAGCCCTGGCGACGCTAATGATTTCCGTAAGCGACAATACCGCAACAGATATTTTAATGACCGAACTCGGCAGTAAGGCCATTGATGATATGGTGTATAAAAGCGGCCATCGTGCGCCTGACAAGATACTTCCGATGTTGAACACCGTAGAGTTTTTTGACCTAAAAATGCCAAATAGTGCAGATGTTCGGGATCTCTACATTGCTGCAAGCAACAATGAACAAAGGAATTTGCTCAGCAAACATGGCATCGGGCTCTCCCCGGAATCGATCGAAATCAGCAACCTGGCGAACAAACCCCAACATATCGACACGATAGAATGGTTTGCCGCACCTTCCGATATTACCGGGCTGCTAAAGATTATCGAAGAAATTGAGGACCCAGTGGTAAAGAATATCCTCAAGATCAACCCTTTGATCCCGCCAGGAGATGCTTTGCGATGGAGCTATATTGGCGGCAAAGGTGGTTCGGAACCTGGCGTCATTTCCTTGGCCTTTTTGACCAAGTCAAAATCAGGCAGAAGCTATGTGGTTTCGGGAAGCTGGAACAACAGCAAGGCGCCTGTCGATAATGACAAATTCACTTTGATGATGAACCGATTGTTGAACCTGGTTGCGGCTCGTTAGATTACGGACTGACGTTTTGTCAGTCATCTTGCAGCAACCCGAATATCAAACTGTCGCGGATTCCGATATGTGTTTTTGATTCCTGCCGCAAATGCGCTTCCTGTTGAAAACCAAGAACTTTTAATAGCTTGATCGAAGACATATTCTCGGGATCAACATCTGCGTAGATGCGTCGGAGACCTAGTTCTTCGAATCCATATCGGATCACCCGGCTAACCGCCTCTCGCGCTATTCCCGCTCCCCAAGCGGAACGGTTCAAGATATAACCAATTTCTCTAACATTCGGGCGGTCTTTCGAATGAATGAAAACTACCCAACCCAGTGCCGTATCGTCTTGCATTCTGGTTATCGCCCAAGTTTGCCAAGGCTCCCCTTCGCAATTTTGCGCCACATATTCCCGCGTTTCTGAAACAGATTTATGGGGCCCGCTGGACCACCAGCGCATTAGGTCCGCATCTGCAAAGACAGGATGAAGGGCATCGGCATCTTCCAGTCGCAACGGGCGCAAACGCAGCCGTTCCGTCAACAAAACGGAGAAGGTCATGCCGAAAGCGCTGCAACTAGTGCCTTGACCTTTTTCTGCCGCCATTGCGGGAGCGGAGCAACCAACCAATAGCCGCGAGAGGATTTACTATCCTCACCGATCACCTCAACCCGACCTGCTGCAATATCTTGCTGCACCAGCATCTTTGGCACCCATGCATGGCCAAAGTCGTTGGCAGCAGCCTCTATTGCTAATCCGCCATCAGCGACCCGCATCAGCGTTTCTTCGCCTTCAGAAATCGGACAACCGGGCCAGTCAATTTTCTGACCCGCCTTGCCGCCGGGTGCAGCGACTTTAACGAACATGGTGTCGCCAATGATCACGCCTTCGTTATCCCCAGGTCCGTCTGTCAGACCAATTGCCACATCAAGATTGGCTTCGGTAAAATCGGCGCCACCTTCGGAAGCAACAACAGCAAAACTGACGTCTTTATTGTCCTGCGAGAATTTCGCCAGCCTCTCGTTCAACCATTTAGCCGTCAGATCACGCGGTGCAGCGATGGTCAGTTTATGAGAAGACTGACCAGCTTGCATCGCCCGAACAGCATCTTCAAATTCCAGAAAGCCTGACCGCAGCGCGTCCAGACCTGCGGCCGCCTCATCGGTCAGCTCCAGTCCTTTCGGTGTGCGCCGAAACATAACAACGCCCAGCATATCTTCGAGCGCTCTAATCTGCTGCCCGACAGCCGCCGGCGTGACTGCAAGCTCATCTGCGGCCCGTGTGAAGCTGAGATGCCGTGCCGCTGCATCGAGCACACGCAGCCCGTTTAACGGCAAATGGGTACGCTTCATTGCTCTACAGTTGGTGCTGTAAGAGGGAAGTGAGGAATACGAACTTCAAAGGCGTCCGGTGCAGAACCCACAAACATAAAATGACCCGCCATCGCACCGCTTGGCGTATTGAGCGGGCAGCCAGAGACATAGTCATGCGATTTTCCCGGTTGGATGACAGGTTGTTCACCAATCACCCCGTCACCATCGACTCTGTGCAAAGCTCCGCGCGCGTCAGAAATACGCCAATGACGGGTTAGTAGTTGAACCGCGCTATCACGCTCGTTTTCAATACGTATATGATAAGCCCAGAACCAGCGCAGGCCATCTATGTCTGACTGCTCCGGTAAAAACGTGACCGATACCCTTACGGTGACCCCGTCGGTGGTTTCTGAGAATGGGAAGAACGCCTGCATCATCTATTTATAATAGCGTCAAAGACCAACAGACGAAAGGGCTTGATCCAAATCTTCGATCAAATCGATAGGGTCTTCCAGTCCGACATTGATCCTTAACATATCTTCAGTGATCCCGATTTCTAACCGTGCGTCCTCCCCCAGACCATGATGAGTCGTCGACGCGGGATGACACATTAACGATCGACTATCCCCTATATTATTCGATATATCTATAAGATTCAATGCGTTAAGTAGATTATGCGCTTGCTTGCGACCGCCGCCAACATAGAGCGAAAAGATCGGTCCTGCCGCTTCCATCTGGCTCATCGCAAGATTATGTTGCGGATGACTGGGTAGGCCAGGGTGCAATATTTTTTCTACCCGTTGCTCCAAAAACTTACCCACCTCTAAGGCATTATTGCTCTGCTTGCGGATACGCAGGTCAAGAGTCTCGAGTCCTTTCAGAACAACCCAGGCATTAAACGCACTTAGAGTCGGACCTGTGTTGCGGGTAAAAGCCAGCAAAATTTCCTCGATAAACTCTTCCGTACCACAAACAGCACCAGCCAATACGCGCCCCTGCCCGTCCATCATCTTGGTTGCGCTATAGGCTACAATATCGGCACCAAATTCCATCGGCCGCTGAAGAACATTGGTGGCGAAAGCATTGTCGACAACACTTATAATACCTTTCGCCCGTGCCAGATCGCAAACAGACCGCAGGTCGATGACGTCCATGGTCGGGTTCGCTGGCGTTTCAAAGAAGAATACTTTTGTCTTGGGCGTGATCGCTTGTTCCCAATTATCGATATCGCGGCCATCGATAACCGTGGTCTCTATACCGAATTTCGGTAACAGACTGTCGGTCAACCAGCGGCAAGAACCAAAAAGGGCACGGCTCGCCACGACATGATCACCGGCTTCCAATTGGCACAACAATGCGGCAGTCATTGCTGCCATACCGGACGCTGTTGCACGGCAGGCCTCCGCACCTTCCATCACCGCAATCCGCTCTTCCAACATCTGCACCGTCGGGTTTTGCAAGCGGCTGTAAGTCATGCCGGATTGCTCACCATTAAAACGGGCTGCCGCATCTTCGGCACAGTCATAAGTGTAACCGGATGTCAGGAACAAGGCTTCCGATGTCTCGCCAAATTCACTGCGCATCGTGCCGCTACGAATGGCTTTCGTTGCTGGGCGCCAGTTTTTCGTAATCGCGCGATCTTGACCGGTATCTCTTTTCATATCTTTTCTTAAGCCCCTTGGCGCTTAGCTGGCAAGCCGTGCAACAACCGCATCGCCAATTTCACATGTCGATGCCCTGCCGCCCAGATCATGGCCGAGTATCCCCTGCTGCAGAACGTCAGCCACAGCCCTTTCAATCTGCGAAGCTTTTTCTTCCATATCGAAACTGTGGCGCAGCATCATCGCAGCGGACAAGATCATCGCAGAGGGGTTGGCAATACCCTGCCCGGCTATGTCCGGCGCACTGCCATGAATCGGCTCATAGAGTCCGCGGGTTCCGGTGCCCAAAGACGCGGACGCCAGTAGCCCAATCGATCCGACACACATGCTGGCCTGGTCAGAGAGGATATCACCGAAAATATTCCCGGTTAGCATAACATCAAACTGCCCTGGATTGCGCACCAGCTGCATCGCAGCATTGTCGACATACATATGACTGAGTTCGACATCCGGGTAATCGGCGGCAACTTCATTAACGACTGCCCGCCACAAAACCGATGTTTGCAACACATTCGCTTTGTCCACTGAGCATAGCTTTTTGCGGCGCCCCTGTGCCGCATTGAACGCGATATGGGCGATACGGCTGATCTCTTCCTCATCATAGGCCATGATATCATAGCCTTCGCGTAACCCTGCGTCTGTGGTGCGTTGGCCTTTTTCACCGAAATAGATATCGCCGGTCAGTTCCCGGAAAATCAATAGATTAATCGCACCCGCGATATCCGGCTTCAGGGCAGAGAGGTTTTCAAGCCCGGCAAAAGCTTTCGCAGGGCGCAAGTTGGCGAATGTCTGCATTTCCTTGCGCAATCCAAGCACGGCTTGTTCCGGGCGCAAATGGCGTTCCAGATCATCGCATTCGGGATCACCCACCGCTCCAAATAATACGGCATCGGCGGCCATGACCAATTCCAGGGTCTCTGGCGGCAATGGATGACCGTGGTTCTTGTATGCCACGCCGCCGACATCCGCATGATCCAAACGCAAATCAGGGAGTCCCAGAGCGTCCAATACCCGCAAGGCTTCGACCATGATTTCCTGACCAATGCCGTCACCTGCAAGCACCGCAATATGCATGTTATTCTCCCCAGAATTCTTGGCCAAGTTTCCGCTACTCCCTGCCCCGCTCAACGGGATTAGGCAACCACCCTTTTTAATCGATCTACCAAAACCGAGCGCGCCGCCATGACGTCATTCCGGCTGTCTTCGAAAAAGTGACGTTTGAGAAAAAACCCTGTGACCTTCAAACCATCAAAAATATCATCCCATTCAGGACTCGCTGTGCCCTTTAGAAAGTCTGGTAACGGTAAGAGCCTATCCTTGTAAATCTGCCCTGCCCCTTGGCTTACCGCTGTCGCACTTTTGGGACTAATATAGACCAAATCATCCGCGCTGCCCGTCACTGCGCATCTATCGAGCGACAAGCCAAATCCCAGCTCTGACAACAATAACAGCTCATAGCGCACCAACGCTACAGCCCAACCCTTGGCCGATGGCGCACCGCATATTGCATCCAGCAAGGCAGACAGAGCCGAGTGAAGCTGCGGATAATTTTGCTCTTCCGGTAATATCGCAGCGGTCAGCGCGGTTACCCAGCCCAGCGCGGAACTGGCCAAAGGCTCCCCAAGATACGGCCCCCGGCTTTGCTGCAATTCGGCCGTCATCGACGCGAGTTGAGCCTCGGTCCGCACGCGATAATCGGCTTGCACGATGTTGGAAGGAATCAACACCGGTCGCATCGTTCGTGAACGTGCACCGCGTACATAGCCCGCCATCAATCCATTTCTCGGGGTCAGTGAGCGCACCACCGCACCATGTTCGCCATGTTGCCGGACGGAACAGATAATCGCAGAGGTTCGCAGGCTAGCCATGGAAATAGTCATATACTTTTTGCGCCACAGTTGCAGAAACTCCGGGTGCACCCTGCAGGTCTTCCAACGATGCATTCTTCACAGCCCGCGCGGTTCCGAAATGCAGCAACATCGCCTTTTTCCGAGCCGGACCGATACCCGGCACATCATCGAGCGAACTGTGACCAACGGTTTTAGCGCGTTTCTGACGATGCGCGCCAATCGCGAACCTGTGTGCTTCGTCGCGCAAGCGTTGAAGGTAAAACAGCACCGGGCTGTTAATCGGCAAGTTCAGTTCTCGGCCGTCGATAAAATGAAAAGTCTCGCGCCCAGCATTGCGATCCGGCCCCTTGGACACGCCGATCATATTGACATCTTCGACTCCAATTTCCGCTAGCGCGTCCTTCGCAGCACTCATCTGCCCCTTACCGCCGTCGATCAGAACGAGATCCGGCCATTCACCCTTCTCCCGATCCGGATCCTCTTTTTGGGCACGCGCGAAACGCCGTTCGAGCACCTCTCGCATCATCGCGAAATCATCACCGGGCTTGGTGTCAGGGTTTTTGATGTTGAACTTGCGATAAGCATTTTTACGAAAACCCTCGGGCCCGGCAACAACCATACCGCCGACCATATTTGTTCCTTGAATATGACTGTTATCGTAAATCTCGATGCGGTCTGGCACTGTTTCCAGTTCCAGCAGATCGACCATTTCACGCATAATCTTCGCTTGGGTAGATGATTCGGCCAAACGCCGGTCCAGCGCCTCCTCAGCGTTTCGGCTCGCTTGTTTGAGCAGCTTCAAGCGATCACCCCGCTGGGGCTTTGAAACGCTAACCTTGTAATCCGCGCGGGTACCAAGCGCTTCCGACAACAAAGCCTCATCAGGCAGTTCGCGATCCAGCAATACCAGTTTCGGCGGCGGCATCCGATCATAAAATTGCATCAGGAAACTGGAGAACACCTCTTCGATCTCAACATGGGTTGTATGCGCCGGAAAGAAGCTGCGATGCCCCCAATTCTGCCCACCGCGGATAAAAAACGCCTGTACGCAAACCGTAGAACCCTTGGCCGCCAGCGCGAATATATCTGCGTCTGGCAGACCTGCAGCGTTAACAGCCTGATTACCCTGAATGAAGGTAAGCGCCTTTAAGCGGTCGCGATAAAGCGCCGCCATCTCGAAATCGAGATCTTCCGCCGCTTTCTCCATCTGCGCGCCCAGTTTTTGTTGCACCTCCGTAGATTTTCCAGAGAGGAAGTTGCGCGAATCCTCAACCAACTCTGCATAATCATTCTTGGAAATCCGGTCCACGCAAGGCGCCGAGCAGCGTTTGATTTGATAGAGCAAGCAAGGCCGCGAGCGGTTGTTGAAAAAACTGTCGGTACAGGATCTGAGTAGAAACAGCTTTTGCAAAGCGTTCAGCGTTTGATTGACTGATCCTGCGCTGGCAAAGGGTCCGAAATATCTGCCCTTCGCTTTTTGCGCCCCGCGATGTTTCTGGATACGCGGAAAGTCATGATCCTCGCGTAACAAGATGAAGGGAAAGCTTTTGTCGTCGCGCAGTAGCACATTATAGGCGGGACGAAATTTTTTAATCAACTGCGCTTCAAGCAGCAGTGCTTCTGCCTCGCTGCCCGTCGTCACGATGGTCATGGACCGGGTTTGCGCGACCATACGAAGCAATCTGTGCGGTAGTCGGTTCATCTGGACATAGGACCCGACCCGGTTTTTCAGGGAACGGGCCTTGCCGACGTAAAGGACATCGCCGCGACTATCCTGCATCCTGTAGACGCCCGGTCGGGTCGGTAGTGTATTTAAGGTCTCACGGATCGCCGCCATGCCCGTTTCAAGGTCCGGTGTTTCATTGCCGCGTACGGCATAGGTCGCCTTGTCTTCGTTAAAACGGTCGGGAGATTGTGGGCCTGACATGATCTATATCTAAGCGTGAGCGCTGATGATTACCAGCGCCCAATCCAAGCCAAAATGCTCTGAATTAGTTAAGTTTAGTACCCAAATCGCTGATCGTTTTGTCGATCAGGCTCTTGTCTGCAGCTGCATCATGCTTTGCGGCAATTAAGTTCTGCGCCGCAACCGTGGCCGCACTGGCTGCTTTTGCCCGAACATCGGCAACCGCGGCACGTTCGGCAGCGGCAATTTTATCTTCGGCCATTTTTTTGCGGCGAGCGATAAGATCGGTCGTGGCTTTTTTGGCATCCGCAACCACCAATTCGGCTTCGCTTTCTGCTTGCGCCAAGATTTCAGCTGCTTCGTCGTCGGCAGCTCGCAAACGGGATTCATATTTTGCGCGCAGCTCTTCGGATTCTTCACGCAGCTTTTTCGCTTCGTCCAATTGCTCACGAATATCGGCGATTTTCTTGTCCAGTGATGCACCAATAAGCGCCGGCACCTTTTTCCAAAGCACTAGGGCAACGACAACCAACATCGACAATGATACAAAAACGGTTGCATCCAAACCGAATACCGCTGGCGAAACATGCGCGTCGGTTGATCCTGTTTCCAGCGCTTCCACTCCGGTAACAGGCATAGGTTCGTTATCCAACGGCGTATCAAGCCGCTCTGCTACCGTTTCAGACGCCGCGTCCATGGCCTCTGGTCCGGAACTGGATTGATCTGTCTGTGCTTGTGCTTCAACCATGTTTCAAAGCTGCCTTTGTTTCTTTCAATGCTGCCGCTTTGGTTACTTTCGCACCGGAAATTTTGGCAACCATATCCTGCGCCACTTCGGCGGAAACGCCTTCAATCTCTTTTAACGCTTCGCCGGCACGCGCCTTGATGTCCGCTTCTGCTGCCGCCAGTTTGGTGGCAATATCAGCATTGGCTTTATCTTTGCGCTTTTCCGCAGCGGCATTGGCCTTCGCCTTGCTCGCTTCTACCAGGGCCTGCGCTTCGCTACGGTCATTTTCCATTTTGACACGGTAGCTTTCTTCCAGTTCGTCCGCTGTCACATTAGCGGCACGCGCCGCTTCAAGATCATCGGCAATCCGCTTATCCCGGGCATCAACCGTACCTTGAATTTTCGGAAACATGCCTAAACCGATGACAAAAAATGTAATCCCGAATGTCAGCAAAAGCCAGAAAATCTGAGATCCATAGGTTGCGGCGATTTGATCAATTTGTGGCATTGAACCAGAGGCTCCAATATTTTGAAACAGCGGAGCGGTTCAAATGCCGCCCCGCTCGTTTCACATCATTATTAGGCAACGAAAATCAGGATCATTGCGACAACAAATGCCAGCAGACCCAAAAGCTCGGCAGCGGCAAAGCCGATGAACAAACGGCCCTGTTGGCCGTCAGCAGCTGATGGATTGCGCAATGCGCTTTCCAGGAAGCTTCCGAATACGTTACCCACACCTACGGCGGCTACACCGGCACCAATTGCTGCCAGACCTGCGCCCAATAATTTTGCTGCTTCTGCGTCCATGATAATAACTCCTGTTCAAAAATATCGTTTGGAAATAAAGTCTTGTTTCAAATCAATGCAGGTTTTCTGCATCATTTATGTAAAGCGATGTCAGCAACGCAAACACATAGGCCTGCACAACCGCCACCAGCAATTCGAGAGCACTAATACCAATCATTAGCGCAAAACTTGGGATACCGACGAGCACGCCATAACCGGCGCCTGCGTTGGAACTGTTGATGACAAAGCCCGCCAAAACCTTCAGCAATATGTGGCCCGCAGTCATGGCTACAAACAAACGCAGTGCAAGGCTGAAAGGACGAACCAGGAAGGACAATAGCTCAACAATGAAAATAAACGGAATCATTGGGAGTGGCGTGCCATGCGGAACGAATAGTGAGAAAAAGTGAAGCTTATGCTTGGCAAAACCAACGATCAAAACAATCGAGAAGCTGATAATTGCCAATACACCGGTCACCGTCAAATGACTGGTCACTGTAAAGGGATGCAGACCCAGCACGCCTACCGGCAGCAGGCCCAAAACGTTGGAAAATAATATGAACATAAAGAGCGAAAATACATAAGGCGCATATTTCCGGCCAGCCGGACCGATATTCGCATCCATCATATTGTCGATAAAGCCGGTAAAGCCCTCGACCATCATTTGCCAGCGCCCCGGCACGAGCTCGCGCTTCATACCGCCAAGCATAAAAGCCCATAAAGCGGCTACGGAAAACATCATCCATACGGCGCTATTGGTTAAAGCGATCTGTTGACCGCCCAACGAAAAGCCCTCAAAAATCGTCTGTACCTCGAACTGGTACATTGGATCGATTTTACCTTCTTCAGTCGCCACGCAAGGGACCCCTGTTTTTCAAATGGTACGCAAAATCACTTGTGCTTTTTTGCGCTCTCATTTGAGAGTTTAATAATATTTCTGAACGCCACGATGATCCCTAGAAACAGGAATACCAAAAGAAGCCAAGGCGAGGTTCCGATAAAATGGTCCAGCACCCAGCCGACCAATGCACCGCCACCAATACCCGCAATCAAATCCGCCAAAACCCGGTTTCCGAGCCGATAATTATCATCGACCCCTTTTTGGGTTTTGCCTGATCTAACGGCTTCTTCCGACGTCGCTTGATCGATCCGCTTTTTTAACGCGTCTATCTTAGCATCATCGTCCATCAGACTTACCGGGTCCATTCTCTGTCGTGATTCTGTGAAAAACTGTTGAAAATCAGCGACAAAGCCGATTAACTTGGTTCTACTCACGACAGCGAGTAGCCCCGCTAACCGCGCCCGTTTAGAAAAGCGGGTGCGCCAAGTCAACAGCGATGCTGCACTGCAGAAATTTCGATAAAAATTCAGGAATTTAAATCAAAAAAAAGCGCGCCAAAATTGCTGGCGCGCTTGATGTAAAAATATTGTGTTCAATTGAACTTAAGGGCAACGCGAATCCCGCGTGGGAGCTGCCGATGTTCTGGTCTGCCAGCTGCCGTCCGGAGCCTGGTATTTCTCGCCAGCATCCGTGCGCATGATTAAATTGCACCCAGAAGTAAATGCAAATTGCTCCACTGTGGAATTTGTTTCCTGCGCCTTCCGGGTGTAAGCCGCCTTACGCTTAATATTCAAATCCTCGACCATGGCTTTAACAGACGCTGATGGCGATGTCACATAACCCAGATATCCATCGGGCTTCTCACCAATCACGCCAGAAGAACGCGCTGCAGCATAGGCGGGATCGCGCTGTGCCATTACCGGCGTCGCAACTATTGCGGTCAAAGCCAATCCGCCAACAACGGCAACTGCTCTATTTTTCCGTATAAACTCAAACATCAGAAAATCTCCGCTTCACTGTTAATCAAATCTTTTGCGTCGCCATCCAGCCGATAGACGACTTCCTGTTTTATGTTGATATTCAAGTTGATCACGATGGGTTTGTCGGGCGCAGAAACCTGCACACATCCTGCCAGAACGGCACTTAGCCCCAAGGTGACACCCGATATCAGGCCAGATGTCTTCCTACTCTTCATAATTGAACGAATCGCATTTCCAGATGCATCCGTCAATTGACTTATCTTATGGTTCATTGTCGCTTTCCCGTGGCTGAACAGTTGATTCAGAATTGTTTTCCAATGCTTTGGCGGCCTCCGCAGCCCGCTCTTCCTGCGCCCTGAGCAAAGCCGGTAAATTTTGACCGACTAATATTTCTGGCTCGTAAAAAGCCTTTGCACTGCTCATTAGCTGCATGAAGGGTGCCTGGATCCGCACATTAAATTCCAGCGGAATTTTGGCCAGTTGCTTGGTAATGAAGTTCTTACTCGCATCATCTCCCTGTTGGAGCCCGGCAAACTTTACTTCGGTGATAATTTCGCCGTCAATTGCGCCATCCATGCCGATCGTCAATTGCTGGTATTTTAACGATTTCAGAGCGTTAAAGGCAAAATTTGCAAAAGTGCCCATATCTTCATAGGTCAACTCACCAATATAGGCGAGCGAACCACCGCCTTTTCGTGCGACCAAATAACCACCGGCGATCCGACCACCATCCTGATCGAAGATCATCGGCAATTTCCCGTCAAAAACGCCTGTGGCGGTCAGATTTTCAAAATCAAATTGAGTCAGAAACTGCGCTGCATCGACACCCACAACTGTAAATTCTAGCCTTCTCTCCGCATCCTCTCCAAGGTCAAGGATCGTGGGTTCCAGATACAGCATCCCGCCGGCGAACGGCCATTGGCCTCCCTCAACCTGCATTTTATAGTCCGGCAGCAAACGATAGAAAAGCTCGCCATTAAAAGCCGCTACACCAGGATTGACCTCGGCCATTCGAACCTGTTGGCCCGGTGCTGTCTCCAGACTGAGCAAGTCCGAAAACCTGATTTCCCCCGCAAGACCGGTGACTGGTCCAAATGCTGCTGCAAGATTAATAGAATCGGTGCGAAAAACGCCCGTACTCTGAACGCCGTCTTTTTGCGCGTCCCAGTTAATTCTTCCGGTACCGGTCACCGCGCCATTGACATTTGCGATGACACCAAGCGTCAATGGCGTGAGCATTTCGGGTTGAAGCTGATCATCAAAAGTCAGCCCTGAGACATCGATAATTGCCTCTCCTGTAGTGTTGTCAAGCCTATGGTTCATGCTGACAGTTGCGACTGCGCGCTGGGTCGTCGGCTCTCGCAAAAGACCATCTGCGGTAATTTCCCCGTCGGCAAATTTCAACTGTACATTGTTGCTGATCAATGGCCGATAGCGCTCTACTTGTTTGGCGTCGCGCACCCGAAGCTGTGCATCTGCCAAAAAGGCCCCGTCAACGAAACGCCAATCTCCATCTACATCGTCAAACAATAACGGAACATTCGCTATCTGCCCCTCACCACCCTTGATTTTGCCGGTAACGACGCGGCCAAATGCAGCACTTACCAAGGCCATATCGAACTTTGTCATGCTGTCCGGTGTACCCATGCGAACAGAGACATTTTCAGCGGTCATGCCTTTGCTCATTGAAAAACCGAGTGCACCGCTGGACAGGGCAAGCGGTGTGCCGCCAACTGCACCGTTAAGGTCAAATGACGGAGCATTGGCTGCGATATTCACTCCGCTACCACTATTTGAGACGATGCCTGCATTCCCGGCCGGACATAATCTTGTCCGCGTCGGACCAGCGACAAAAGCAGCTGTTCGCAAGCTGGCAAATTGCAGGTCGACACATTCACGATAAAGGGAAAATCCACCACGTCCGCCAATCACACCTTTGATTGGAATTTGCAGCCCGGTGACTTGCCCATCGGCGAACGGCCCCGACAGCATGATACGGCCATCGATATTAGTGCCGCCGCCACTGGAGGGCGAAAAATCAAGGTTAGGGATATTAAGCTTTGCTGTGCCCGCTTGATAAGCAGCCATTTGCAGGCTGCCGGAAAAACCGTTTACCAGACTGCCATCATTTAGGTCGATTTGTGCATCCGGAAAGCCGCCACCATTCAAAAGAAGGTCGCCTTCTGCCAGCATCTTCACATCATCGCCGATAAAGGTTAGTAAAATGGCGTCATCCAGCATCATCTCTCCACCGGACCGCGATGTTGCGTTTAATGCGTTGATCGCCAACTTGGTTCCATCTGCCTCCATCTCAAACTTCACATCACCAGTGAGATTGAGCGAGTTGCCAGCATTCCGGATCGCATTGGCAAGTTTTTTGGCAATTGGTCCTATTGGTGTTTCGTCAGTTGATGCTGCCCAACCAGCGGTTTGCTTCATCAGGCCATTAGATATTTTTGCAGACCGGATTTCAGGAGTGCCTTCAAACCGTGCTGTCATAGGATCATCGCCATAGCCGATTTGAAATGGTCCGCTGACTCGTCCAATTTCGGCGCGGCCATATGGTGATGTCACGTCATTTGTCGTGAGGTCGATATTCCCGCTGCTGCGATCCAGGTCACCGGTAAAGGAAATAGTCGATTTAACTGCTTTGGCACTGTAATCTGAAAAAACTGCAGGTCCGCTTGATATCCCCGCATCGCCAGTCCAGCTCGTAAAATCCTGTCCCAACTCCAAAGCCAGCTGAACACCGACATCTTGTGCAGAAACATCCAATTCCGGACATTGGACGGTTGGCAACCGCAATGGACCATCCAAGCGGGGCTTGCGCTCGCTAATCGCGATTTCACCAAAGTAGCTGAGCTTCGAAATTGCGCAGCCGCCCAATTCGAGCTCTTCGCTCAAAGCAGCAAGTTCGCCTTCAAAGCCATTATGCAAATTGCCGGCTCCGTTCAGCGCCAGCCCAATCGGACCGTAGTCGCTGTCGATCCGCAGTTGGGCCTTTTCAAGCGTCAGCGAAATATCGGGTAGCGCCAAAGGGCTATCATCCTCTGGGTCAGAAAACTTATCGAGCGCCCCAAAGGATAGCTTGCCATCGCGCAAGCGACCAAAGGCCTTGACCCCAGTGGCTCTCACCCAGTTTATGCCAGCGCCGTCAGTGCCCAGGCTGTTGCCGATTTCAACCAGATCAGCGGTCAGGTCAGGCTTGTCGGGATCGCCAATCACCAGATTGCGAATGGTCTGTTTGCGAAAACCGATATCTTCAATTTCGTAACTGGCTTCCACGCCCCGTTTATCCAACTCGCCACGAACAAAATTGTCAGCAATGGTAATCCGACTGAACCACAGCACAATGAAACCAACAAGCAATAGAAAGAGGATCAGATAGACGAATAGCCTTGGCCGCAATCGGCTGCCCAAAGGGCCTGGTTCAATTTCTTCCTCCATCCCAGCTGAAATGCAGAAGTCTAGCTTAAGTTGCAATGTACAAGTGGAGCAACTGTACAGTTTTTATGATATTTATTCACGATTGGACATATTCGGCCAATTAATACTAAAAATCGGCTTTCTTATCCCATTTGCGCGCAAACTGGCTATGTTTCGTTATGGCCAAATTGGATGATGCAGAAATTTCCAAAATCCATCATGGAAAAGGCCATCGCGCGAGGCTGCGCGGACGGCTACTCAATGGCGGCGGCGATACGCTGCTCGATCATGAATTGGTTGAATATCTGCTGGCCATTGCCATCCCACGCCGCGATACCAAGCCGCTGGCAAAGGAACTGATCGAAACATTTGGTGGTCTATCGGCTTTGTTAACTGCCGACGGACAATCGATTCAGAAAGTCCCAGGCATGGGCGAGACCAGCGCTGCGGCCATCAAGATTGTTCAAGCGGCTGCATTGCGGCTTATTTCTGAACCCATCCGCGAGCAGCCAATCCTGACCAGCTGGCAGGCTCTGCTGGACTATCTCCGTGCCGATATGGCGCATCTGGTCCATGAACGGGTCCGGGTGCTGCATCTCAACAGCAAAAACCGTTTGATTCGCGACGAGTTGGTCAGCGAAGGGTCGATCGATCAGGCTGCTATATATACGCGAGAAGTGATCAAGCGCGCGCTGGAGCTGGGGTCAGCGGCAATTATATTGGTCCATAATCATCCCAGTGGAGACAGCGCGCCCAGCCGCCAGGATATCGCGATTACCAAAGATATATGCGATGCCGGACGTAAATTGGGTATCGCGGTGCATGATCATATCATCATCGGCAAGGACGGACACACGTCCTTCCGGTCAAAAGGCTTGATTTAAACACATCTCTAAGCGCCGCTATCCTTGCCTGTGATCAGCCGGATACCGAGCTGCAGTGTGAAATAGGACCATATCCAGTTCACCAATACCGCTATCCGGTTCCGCATGCCAGAAAGGAAGCCAACGTGCACCGCGCCCCAAAGCCACCAGGCGAGCGCCCCGTGTAATTTCATAAAGCCAAAATCGGCGACCGCGCTTTTCCGACCGATGGTCGCGAGGCTGCCTTGATGCTTATATTTGAAAGGAGCCATTTGTTTGTCGTCGAGAAGCTGGTTTTGAATGTAGCTGGCAACATATGCGCCGGCTTGCTTGGCTGCAGGTGCCAGTCCCGGAACCGGATTGCCATCCCAAGCGTTGCTGCCCGCTGTATCACCTATTGCAAAGACATTTTCGTGCCCCGCAACCCGCATATAGTCGTCTACTGCGACCCGCCCTGCCCGATCGGTATCGGCTTCCAGCCATTTTCCTGCCGGAGATGCAATCACCCCTGCAGCCCAAAGTACGGTCTCGGTCGCGATCTCCATATCGTCGCCAATTTTCACCCGATCAGCTGAAATATCTGTCACGCGTGATTTCAAGCGAATATCCACGCCCAAATTGCTGAGCGAGGCCGCAGCATGAGCCGACAACTCTTCGGGAAAGGCTGGCAATATCCGATCACCCGATTGCACGAGAATGATCTGCGCCTGCGCGGGATCAATCCGGCTAAATTCGTCTTTCAGACCATGATGCGCGAGTTCGGCAATGGCACCAGCCAGCTCAACACCGGTCGGCCCCGCACCGACAATCACAAAAGTCAGCAGACGTTTAACCCGTTCCGAATCATTGGATGATTCTGCCCGCTCAAACGCGCGCAGCACATGACCTCGGACCGAAACGCCATCCTCGATAGTCTTCAAGCCAGGCGCAAAAGGCGCCCATTCATCTTTGCCGAAATAGCTGTGCGATGCACCTGTAGCCAGCACCAGATGATCGTAGTCCAGGCCATTCTGGCCATAGGTCAGTGTTTTCTTGGCGCTATCAATACTGCTTACTTCGCCCAGCAATACGCGGACGTTACCATCGTTGCGGAACAACCCCCGTATAGGAGTGGCCACATCCGCTGGCGACAGCGCAGCCGTTGCAATTTGATAGAGCAGCGGCTGAAACAAATGATAGTTATGTCGGTCAATTAGAGTGATACGCACTGGCAGGTTCTTGAGTTTACCAACGCAGGCCAGACCGCCAAAGCCAGCGCCCACAACAACAATATGCGGCCAGTTCTCGGGCACATCCTCATATTTCCGGTCGAACAATATATTGGATTCCAGCCAGCCGGAAATCATCCGGTCGACCGACAAATAGCCCGCACCAAATATGGCGATCAATCCAAAGAGCAACATCGGATAAAATGTGAGATCAGGATGCAGCCCCATGACAGCCAATGTGCTGAGCGAGAGTATAAGCATTAGACCCGTTACAGGAACAACGAGTCCGATGATGAGTAACACCGCCAAACAGACAGCCAATGCGGGATTAATATCGGCAAAGCTTTTGACCGGCAGAAAAACGTCCGGACCTGCCAAACCGATGATGCCAACCACGGCAAGCAATGTTACTGCTAACCATATCCGAATGGCGAGCAACCATACAGGTGCTACCTTATCGGTCAAAAACCGGAACAAGCCCATGACTGGCCGCGCAAATGGCAAAGCGCTGTCGCCCAATCCGCCGGCAACGGCGCGATCAAAGGAAAAGCCTCCTGCTCCGCGCAAAACATACCATCCCGATATGGCAATCAACCAAAGATTCAGATCGGTCGGAATATATTCAATCTGACTAATTGCCAACAGGGTCAAGATCGCCAAGGCTGCGCCACGCGTAAACAGGCCCGCTAACAGCAATATCGGCGCTATAATTTCTATGGTTACGCCAACCACAGCAGCCGTTTCAGGAGCCATCCATGACACCGGATATTCAAAGCGTGCGAGATTGAGAGCTGTATCCCAATCAGACAATTTTACGACGCCCGAGCGGAATATAGCCTGCGCGACAAATAGTCGAACCAGTAGATCAAAAAGCGGGCTGATCAACGATATGATTGAGCGATAGGTCTTTACCCATATTCGGAGTGTAACTCGCAAAAATGGTGACAGGCGTTCTTCTTGCAAAACAGCTTGGTCGATAGTCATTTCGTGATCCCCTCATCACCCTATTCGTCGCGACGGCTTAATAGTTACAGCCGTCCCCATGCGCTCAATATAGAAACATCGGCATGTCCTCTATCTGCACAAGATTGGCGCGATATTGACGCGCATCATATAAACCAGAAACATTCACGCCTTTGGTGCCTTCCAGCAGCGTTCCAATAGGCACAACGCCATAATTGCCGTCGGTCAGGCAAACCATGTTGGACGTCCGGCCCTCCTCTATTAGCTGCACCGCCAAAGCGCCAAATGCAAAGCCGACCATCCGATCCATCGCATCGGGTTCGCCAGCGCGCATCAGATAGGCCAATTCCTGCACGATGGTGCGTTCGGGCGACCGCGCCTCGATTTCTCTCGCCAATTGAGTACCGATATTCACGCCGATACGATTGGTGTTGGATTTGCTGATCTCGGCGTCATCAACTTCGTTGCCTGCCAACTTGGCGCCTTCTGACACCAGGCAAATGGCGTAACTTTCCGGATTATTTGCTTTGTCTGCAAGCAATAGC
Organism: Parasphingorhabdus cellanae; assembly: GCF_017498565.1. Lineage (NCBI taxonomy): Bacteria > Pseudomonadati > Pseudomonadota > Alphaproteobacteria > Sphingomonadales > Sphingorhabdaceae > Parasphingorhabdus > Parasphingorhabdus cellanae. The sequence goes on along the minus strand of NZ_CP071794.1, from coordinate 3,718,582 downwards.
GGCAATAGCTGATCAATATCCACCGGTACTTCTGCAATAACGGTACGATCAGCCTGAGACAGAAAACCGGATAACAAAGCGGTCTCTCCGGACCGGCGCCCGAACAGCTCGATAACGGCTATCCGTTCATGGCTCGCTACCGTGGTTCGGAGCGCATTAATCGCTTCCACTGACCGTGTGACAGCAGTGGAAAAGCCGATACAATAATCGGTACCAAAAACATCGTTATCCATCGTCTTCGGGATGGAAATCACATTGCGCCCCAAACTGGCGAGATGGGCTGAAAACCGCAATGTACCATCACCGCCCATTGTGATGAGAGCATCCACTTTCAGTGCATCCAATATGTCGAGAACCTTTTGTGTCTGATCTCCGTCGGGGGTTACCCGCGGGTCACACCGAGAGCTGTGCAATATGGTTCCACCTTGCCGGTCAATCCCGCGCACCGCATCCTTGTCGAGCACCATCGCGGAATTTTCCAGCGACCAGGGATCCGTCGGATCGGTCTCCAGCACCCCTTCCCAGCCCCGGCGCAGGCCAATAACATCCCAGCCGCGCTGCCAAGCCGACATCGCAATTGACCGGATGCAAGGGTTGAGGCCCGGAACGTCGCCGCCGCCGGTTAATACTGCCAGACGCATATTATTCTCCCTGTTGTGCCATTCCCTCAGCGCCACACATTGCCGACTCATTATGTAGCTGCTAGCGGGGCGGCAATTCTCAGATCATCTAAAGTCTGGATTAAACCAGCTTTTTCAGTTTCAAGGAAAGAAAAAATGATACCGCGCTATTCCCGCCCCGAAATGGTTGCCATTTGGGAGCCTGAATCCAAGTTCCAAATCTGGTTTGAAATAGAAGCGCATGCCACTGATGCGCTCGCTGAATTAGGCGTGGTTCCCAAGGAAGCAGCAGCAGCGATCTGGGCCAAAGGGAAATTTGACGTTGCGCGGATTGACGAGATTGAACGCGAAGTGAAGCATGATGTCATCGCCTTTCTGACGAATGTTGCCGAAAATGTCGGTGAAGAGGCGCGTTTCATGCATCAAGGCATGACGTCGAGCGACGTACTCGACACGTGCGTTGCGGTGCAGCTGACCCGCGCCACCGATATTTTGCTGGCCGATATGGACAAGCTGCTCGCGGCGATCAAAACCCGTGCTTATGAGCATAAATTGACCCCGACCATCGGCCGCAGCCACGGTATTCATGGCGAGCCCGTCACCTTCGGAATGAAACTGGCGCAGGCTTATGCCGAATTTGAACGAAATCGCGATCGACTGGTCCTCGCGCGCAAGGAAGTCGCAACCTGTGCCATATCCGGCGCGGTCGGCACGTTTGCCAATATCGATCCCAAGGTCGAAGCGCATGTGGCGGAAAAAATGGGTCTCGAAATTGAGCCTGTCTCAACACAAGTCATTCCCCGCGACCGCCATGCACAATATTTTGCCACGCTGGCGGTTGTAGCTTCCTCCGTAGAGCGACTTGCGGTTGAAATTCGCCATTTGCAACGCACCGAAGTGCTGGAAGCCGAGGAATATTTTTCGCCGGGTCAAAAAGGCTCCAGCGCAATGCCGCACAAGCGCAACCCGATTCTGACCGAAAATCTGACCGGTCTTGCTCGCATGGTGCGCAGCTATGCTCTGCCCGCGATGGAAAATGTCGCCTTGTGGCATGAGCGCGATATCTCGCACAGTTCGGTCGAGCGCATGATCGGCCCTGATGCCACGATCACCTTGGACTTTGCCCTCGCCCGTCTAACCGGAGTCATTGAAAAACTGCTCATCTATCCAGAGCGTATGCAGAAAAATCTCGATCGGATGGGCGGCCTTGTGCACTCTCAGCGGGTTCTGCTGGCGCTGACTCAAGCGGGTATCAGCCGCGAAGACAGTTACCGGATTGTTCAACGCAACGCTATGAAGGTTTGGGAATCGGATGGCGAAATCGCACTGCTCGATCTGCTCAAAGCCGATCCTGATGTCACCGGGAAGTTGTCAGATGCCGAGCTGGAAGAACGGTTTAATCTGGATTATCACTTCAAGCATATCGATACGATTTTTGCCCGCGTTTTTGGTGAATAAGTCTTTAGCTTAACCCTAAATAGTAACAACTCTGGTCACTGATCGAATTTACGCGTAATATGTAAAAAAATGCGCAAATGAGGGTTTCGTATGCAGTTTATTAAAACGCTTTTCTGGGTCATATTGGCGGTCATATTGGTTGTATTTGCAGTCAATAACTGGTCGCCCACATCCGTGTTGATCTGGGAAGACGTCCGCGTTGATACCAAATTACCGGTACTTGTAATTGGCGCCTTTTTGCTGGGTTTTGTGCCTTTATGGCTGATCCACCGTACATCGAAGTGGCGTTTGAACAGGCGGATCAAGACATTGGAAGCGGCAGCGCGGCCAGCACCGACACCGGCTACGCCGACGACACGTCCAGCAACATCTGCTCCGGCGGCCCCGGCATCACCGAAGCCGCCCGCATCGGCGCCACTCGATCTCGGCAAAGACCAGATTGCTGAACCGGCACCAGCGGTTTCGCCGATCACAGCTTCCGCCGCTAAAGATGACAAGGCAGCAGGCACATGACCAACCCCATATTTGTTGCGCTCGACACACCGATACTGGACAATGCGATTGAGCTAGCCCAATCCGTAAAAGGTCATATTGGCGGCCTGAAACTTGGCCTGGAATTTTTCTGCGCCAATGGTCATCATGGCGTACATGAAATCCAGAAAATCGGCCTACCGATTTTTCTGGACCTCAAGCTTCATGATATTCCCAATACCGTCGCGAAAGCCATGCAGGCCATCAATGTCCTGGAGCCGGCCATTGTCACGATCCACGCGTCAGGCGGGCGGGCGATGATGGAGGATGCGAAAGCCGCAGCGGGTAGCCATACCAAGGTTGTTGGCGTCACACTGCTCACCTCGCTGGACGAGCGCGACATGGGGGCGGTCGGCTATAGCGGGAGTCCCCATGATCAGGTGGAGCGACTGGCTAATCTGGCTGGCGAAGCGGGGTTGGATGGTATTGTCTGTTCCGGCAATGAAGTTGGTGCAGCGCATAAAATTTGGAAAAATGGCTATTTTGTTGTCCCCGGGCTGCGCCCTGCTAACGGCAAGGCCGGCGACCAGAAACGGACGGTAACGCCGCGTGCAGCGCGTGATGATGGCGCCAGCGTGTTGGTAATCGGTCGTCCGATTACTGCAGCAGAGAACCCCAATGCGGCGGCGCGGTCAATTGAGGCCACGCTCTAAGCCAGCCGATGAAGACTGAAATCAAAATATGTGGCTTGTCCAACGAAGCCAGCATCGCAGCTGCTGCTAAGGCAGGAGCCGACTATATCGGCCTTGTGCATTTCGAGAAAAGCCCGCGCCATGTATCACTGGAACGTGCTGCGGAATTGCGGGAAGCCACGCTGGGGGCGATGAAAACGGTGCTCTTGCTGGTCAATGCAGACCCAAAGCTCACCGGGCAAGCGGTGCATATCGTTCGCCCTGACGTTATCCAATTTCATGGCAGAGAGACACCTGAGTGGATCAAACTGGTACGCGATCAGAGCAATGTTGAGGTCTGGAAAGCCCTCGGTTTGCGAGACCAAGCGACATTGGCAAAGAGCAGCCGCTTTGAGGGCGCTGCCGACCGGCTGTTATTCGATGCTCCGGCCAAAGCCCTGCCCGGCGGCACAGGAACAAGTTTTGATTGGACTGTGCTGGAAGGCCATAAGCATAAGGTGCCATGGGGCCTTGCTGGCGGTTTAGATTCCGACAACATAGCGCAAGCCATCGAAGCCACAAACCCGCCGCTGGTCGATGTTTCCTCAGGCGTAGAATCCGCGCCGGGCGTCAAAGATGTGGACAGAATCGCTGCCTTTTGCCAAGCGGTTCAGGACTTTGATAACCGCCGTTCGTCCTGAGCCTGTCGAAGGATGATTGGCAAAACGCCACCGATAAATATGTTTCGACAGGCTCAGCATAAGCGGAAATTTGAAAAATGAACGACCAACCTAACAGCTTCCGCAACCAACCCGACGATCGCGGCCATTTCGGCCAATTTGGTGGGCGTTATGTGGCCGAGACGCTGATGCCGCTGATTCTCGACCTGGAAAAGCATTATCGCGCGGCACAGGCCGACCCGGCTTTTGCGGAAGAATTTGATGACCTGCTGGAGCATTATGTCGGTCGTCCCAGCCCGCTCTATTTTGCCGAGCGCCTGACCGAGCACGTCCGGAAAGACGCGCCAGAAGGCAAAGGCGCGCAAATCTGGTTCAAGCGCGATGAGCTCAACCATACCGGCGCGCACAAGATTAACAATTGCATCGGCCAGATATTGCTCGCCAAACGCATGGGCAAGACGCGGATCATCGCGGAAACCGGCGCGGGTCAGCACGGTGTGGCAACGGCGACTGTCTGCGCCCGCTTTGGCCTGCCCTGCGTGATCTATATGGGCGCGACCGATATTGAGCGGCAGAAGCCGAATATTTTCCGGATGCGGTTGCTAGGCGCAGAGGTCGTGCCAGTGACCAGTGGCTCGGCGACGCTGAAGGACGCCATGAACGACGCTTTGCGCGACTGGGTCGCCAATGTGCATGATACTTTCTACATCATCGGAACGGCCGCTGGCCCCCATCCCTATCCTGAACTGGTTCGCGATTTTCAAAGTGTCATTGGCCGCGAAGCGCGCGAACAGATGCTGGCGCGTACAGGTCGCCTGCCCGACATGCTGGTTGCAGCCATTGGCGGGGATCTAACGCTATTGGCCTGTTCCATCCATTTCTGGATGATCCCGATGTCGAAATGCTCGGCATTGAGGCGGCGGGCCATGGCCTGGAAAAAGAACATGCTGCATCGCTGGCGGGCGGGAAACCCGGCATTTTGCACGGCAACAAAACATATTTGCTGCAGGACGAAGACGGGCAGATTGACGAAGCCCATTCGATCAGCGCCGGTCTCGACTATCCCGGCATTGGTCCGGAACATAGCTGGCTGAAAGAATCCGGCCGAGTGCGTTATGACAGCGTGACCGATACCGAAGCGCTGGAAGCGTTTCAACTGCTCTGTGGCACGGAGGGCATCATTCCGGCGCTGGAGCCGAGCCATGCGATTGCCGCCGTGGCACGGGAAGCGGTCAAGATGGACAAGGATCAGATAATCTTGGCCAACCTCTGTGGGCGCGGGGACAAGGATATTTTCACGGTCGCTGAGGCTTTGGGGACGGAGATATGACTGAGCGAACGAAGGCATTTCTCCTTTATTTGTCTGTTGCGCTTCCACTTGGTGTCGTTTTCATTTGGCTGTTGAAACAGGTTCCTCAACTCGGAAACAACGAGTATTTTACGACTTTGCCAGCTGTCTTAGTTGCGATCACAATCGCTCACTGGGTTAGAAAAAGGGTCTTTGGAGAACATGGCCTCGGAGAAGGCAAATGACCCGCCTGGCCTCTGCCTTCCCAACGGACCGCGCAGCCCTTGTCGCATTCGTAACCGGCGGTGATCCGACCGCTACCGATACTGGCGCTGTCCTTGACGCCCTAGTCGATGGCGGTGCCGATATTATCGAACTCGGCATGCCGTTCACCGATCCCATGGCCGATGGTCCCGCCATTCAGGCAGCAAATATCCGTAGCCTCAGCGCAGGTACAAAAACCGCGGACATATTGAATATCGCCACAGCCTTTCGGGAACGCCATCCTACGGTGCCGCTTGTTTTGATGGGCTATGCCAATCCGATGACGATCCGCGGGGCCGACTGGTTCGCCGATGCTTGCGTCAACGCAGGCGTTGATGGCGTTATCTGTGTCGATATTCCCGTGGAGGAAGATGACAGCTTGGGCGATAGTCTGCGCGCAAAGGATGTCGCTGTAATCCGTCTCGCCACACCAACGACCGATGCCGAACGCTTGCCAGAAATCCTCAACAACGCTTCGGGCTTTCTCTATTATGTTTCTGTCGCCGGGATTACCGGGCTGCAACAGGCGGCACAGGCCAGCATCGAGGAAGCGGTCTCTCGCCTGAAAGCGGGCACAGACCTGCCCGTCGCCGTGGGCTTCGGGGTTCGCACGCCGGAGCAAGCCGCTGATATCGCGCGCGTTGCCGACGGCGTTGTCGTTGGCTCCGCGATTGTCGAGATCATCGCCGAACATGGCGCCGACGCTGCTCCACATGTCAAAGACTATGTAAAATCACTTTCTGATGCTATCAGAAGCGCACGCTAAAAAATCTGGGGAATTGACGCATGTCTTGGCTTAGCAATGTCCGTAACAAGATCGCTTCGATCACCAAGAAAGAATCGCCGGATAATCTCTGGCACAAATGCAAAAAATGCGAAGCCATGGTCTTCCTCAAGGAGTTTGAGGAGAATATGCAAGTCTGCCCGAAATGCGAGCATCATGACCGCATCGGGCCGATGATCCGCTTTGAGCAGATTATGGACGAGAATAGCTGGAAGATTATTCCCTTCACATTAGTCAAAGAAGATCCTCTGCGCTTCAAAGACCAGAAAAAATATACCGATCGCCTGAAAGCCGCACGCGCCAAGACCGAGGAACAGGATGCACTGATTACGGCCACTGGCACTATCGACAATATTCCCTGTGTGGTCGGTGTTCAGGACTTTGCTTTCATGGGTGGTTCGATGGGTCTCGCCGTAGGTCAGGCTTTTGTTGACGGCGCAAACCGTGCGTTAGAAGAGCAATGCCCCTATATTATTTTCACAGCGGCAGGCGGCGCACGGATGCAGGAAGGCATTTTGTCGCTGATGCAGATGCCCAAGACCACCGTGGCCATATCGATGCTGCGCGAAGCGGGTCTGCCGTTTATCGTTGTGCTGACCGATCCGACCACCGGCGGCGTTACGGCAAGCTATGCAATGCTTGGCGATGTCCAGATATCAGAGCCCGGCGCTCTGATCGGTTTTGCTGGCCAGCGTGTGATTGAAAACACCATCCGGGAAAAACTGCCTGAAGGGTTCCAGACCGCAGAATATCTGCTGGAACATGGCATGATCGACATGGTTGTCCACCGCAAGGAGTTGCGCAACCAATTGGCGCAAGTCATGTCTTACCTTATGGCCTGGAAGACAGCGGCTTAAACCAGCCGTATTCACTCATGGCAGACGGCGCACGATCCGACCATCCGGCGGTTCAGAAACAACTCGATCGGCTTTCGCTGCTATCGCCCGGACGCGATGTTCTGGGACTGGAGCGGATCAGCGCGGTTCTGGAACGCGTGGGCAACCCGCATCTGAACCTGCCACCGGTTTTTCATGTCGCCGGAACCAATGGCAAAGGGTCCACCTGCGCCTTTTTGCGCGCGGCAGTGGAAGCCGAAGGCCTGAAAGCACATGTCTATTCCAGTCCGCATCTGGTGCGTTTCAATGAACGGATCAGGCTGGCCGGGACATTGATCGAAGACGAATATCTTGCGGCGTTGTTGGCGCGTGTCCTCGACGCCAGCGAAGATATCAATCCCAGCTTTTTCGAAGCGACCACCGCGGCGGCCATGTTAGCATTTGCCGAAACACCCGCCGATGCCTGCATATTGGAAGTCGGTCTGGGCGGCCGGTTGGACGCGACCAATATCGTGGCGGCCCCTGCGGCAACCGGCATGGCCGCGCTTGGCATCGACCATAAGGAATTTCTGCTGTCCCCCGAAAAGGGGACCCCGACTGATCCATTGGTGCGCATCGGCTGGGAAAAAGCAGGTATTGCAAAGCCCGGAGTGCCGTTGCTCACGCAAAAATATCGCAACAATGTGGCGCAGGCAATTGCGGATCACGCTGCTGCGACCGGCGCACACTATCTACCGCGCGGCGAAACTTGGGATGCCGCAATTTACGAAGACCAGCTCCACTATTGCGATGATCGGGGGAAATTGAAACTTCCCCTCCCCGCCCTGCCCGGCGTGCACCAGGCCGATAACGCCGCGCTCGCTATTGCCATGTTGCGGCATCAAGATGAGATCGCAATTTCCGAAGCCGCCTTCCGCGCCGCCATGGGATGGGCGAAATGGCCCGCACGATTGCAAAAATTATCACCTGGGCCCCTACGTGATTTACTGTCGGAAACAGCTGAATTATGGCTCGATGGCGGGCATAATGTAAACGCAGGCGAAGCGCTGGCCGCGCATTTTGATAGCTATGATGATAGCTCAATCCATCTCATAACCGGCATGCTCGCCAATAAAGATCCGGCAGCGATCATAGATCCACTACGATCCAAAATCGCCAGCGTCACTGTCGTCCCCATTGAGGGGCATGCATCCCATGCCGTGGGCGATTTCCCCGAAACCGAGGCCCCGATTTCAAGCGCAGCGAATGTCGCAAGTGCTTTGAAAGCAATCGCCGAACGAGAGCCGCAAACCGTCCTGATTGCCGGGACGCTCTATCTTGCTGGCGGAGTGTTAGAGGATAATCGGCAAGCGCCAGATTAAGGTACTTCTTTGACCTCACTATCCGTCGCATGCTCTGTACCGGCCGTGCCCAAGGATCGATCGACCAATCCAGACCGGATCATCAGCCAGAACATAATGACACCAGGAAACGCGGCTAGCGTGGTCAGCAGGTAAAAATTAACATAGCCCATGGCTTCGATCAAAGACCCTGCGGTTGTCCCGGTCAGGAAACGCCCTAAAATGCTCGCCGCTGCCGAAAGCAACGCAAATTGGGTAGCTGTGAAGCTGAGATTACAAAGCGCTGAAAGATAGGCAACAACCGCCACTCCGCCAATGCCACTGGCGAAATTCTCGAATCCGATCGCGGCCGCCATTGCCCAATTATTGTGACCGCTAGCAGCAAGACCGGCGAAAGAAAGATTGCTAACGGCCATGAGCACAAGGCTCAACATCACCGCCTTTTTCATGCCCAGGCGCGAATAGACAATGCCGCCAACGAAGATACCGATCAGGAAGGCGAAAAAGCCCAGGCTGACATCATAAAAGGCAATCTCATCATTGGTAAACCCAAGATCTTCGAACAATAACCGGAACGTCAAGTTGGCCAACGTATCACCGATTTTGTGGACCAACACAAACAGCAGAACCACCGGAGCGCCAGAGCGCTTGAAAAATTCAACAAGCGGGCTAAGATAGGCCCTTACCGCTTCAATCGGCCCCTTCAACGGTTTTGGTTCCTGCCGCCGAGCAGGCTCGCGCATGACCAATCCGACAAACACGGCAAATAACGCGAAGAGCGAGCAGACATAATAGGCAATGGACCAGTTGCTGCGCGCCGCGATCACCAGCGCGACTGCGCCTGCTGAGGCCGCGCCGATACGCCAGCCATATTGCGACATGCCTGATCCGACACCCAATTGTTCAGGTTCCAGTAGTTCGATGCGATAAGCATCAATCACAACGTCAAATGTCGCCCCTGCTATGCCCACCATGATGGCGGCAATGGCAACCGCGACAATGTCCGCTTGCGGATCCAATGATCCCAAATAAATAATCGCTGCCATGGCCAGCGCCGCGGTCAGGATCAACCAGGACAGGCGTTGCCCCATCCGGCCAATTATCGGCAGTTTGACGACATCGATAATCGGAGCCCAAAGCCATTTAAAATTGTAGGCGAGAAACGTCAGCGCAAAAGCCGTAACGGTAGATTTCTCAATCCCGGCCTGTGCCAAACGCGTTGTCAGGGTCGCCGCGATCATGGTCAGCGGCAGCGCCGACGAAATGCCCAGGAAAAAAGCCGCTAGCGGGGCGGCCTCACTGTAAGGCCGGACACCTGAGGGTAAAATTTTACGCCATCCGATGTCTGCTGTCTGTCCACTCACGCGATACTCTCCCTTGAACTGAGAGAAACACTAGCGGCAAATGCTTTGAATACCAGTCAGATTTTTCGAATGCGCTTAAATATCGAGCAGCTTGGCGCCGACAATGGTTCCGGCACCGGGACGCTGGACGATAATCGCGTATTTATCGGCGCCTGCTACGCTCAGGTCCGTGCTCGACAATTTGACGCGCATCGATGTGCCGTCCCAGCTACCCAGATTGCGCTCGCTTTTAACAACGTTGGTATAATGCAGCTTGCGGCCACCATTTTCGCCGCGACCAACCTGAACGGTTTCCGACGAGCTTAATGCCAAGAGCGAAACGCCGGCCATATAGCGGGATTTCCCCTTGATGGTGACCGTAACATCACCATTATCCGCGCGATTGGTTTCGATAACAGGACCGGTGTCGTTTTTCGCCAAGCGAACCAATGATCGAATATCGCCCTCGCGCGAACCCACGGCTCCACCACCGCCATTGACCACCATCTGCGGTGTATAAACGCCGGAACCGGCTTTGCCTTTACTGGCATAGGTGCGCTGAAGCCGCGTGTTATCTTCTCTTGCCAACGTATCCTTCCAGCCGAGCCGGTCCCAGTAGGTAACGGGCCGCGAAATCACCAGCAGGGCGCTATCTTTGGCTAGCCGGGACGCTAGCATGTCTGCAGGGGGGCAGGATGAGCATCCCTGACTGGTGAAGAGTTCGACGACGACCGGATTAGAGCCCGGATTAGGGGAAACCGTTTCGTCGCCAAAATTTTTCGCGCCATTAGACGCTGCGGGTGTAGTCACTTGTGCGGAAGCGCCGCTAGATGATTGGGCGATTTGGGCACCCATAAAGCCAGCAAATGCTGTTGCTGCAACCATTGCTGGCAATATTATATAACGCATCGTGACACCTTCCAAACAAGTAACTATCCAGCCATTCGCCTGCATCACCCAATCGGTTACAGATTGCAGCAAAGTTTTTTTTCCGCCATGCGAAATAGCATGACCGATAAAGAAACCAAGAGCGATTCTGGCAAAGTTTACAAAGCCAAGCCTACACGCGGAGCAAAGCAAGAACCTGCCAAGGCCAAACCGCCAGAAGCGCAAGTCCGCGAAGGGCAACGCATTGCCAAATTGCTGGCCCGCGCTGGCGTGGCATCACGCCGGGAAATTGAGCGGATGATTGGAGAAGAACGGATCGCTCTAAACGGGGTTACCGTCGATCATCCATCCTTACTACTCAAAAATCTCACCGGGATCACAGTCGACGGCAATCCCGTCGCGGAGCCCGCGCCTGCCAAGCTGTTTCGTTTTCACAAGCCTAATGGATATATTACCGCGGAGCGCGATGCCTCGGGCAAGAAAACCATCTATGATGTGCTGCCGGATGATCTGGAGCGGGTCATGCCGATTGGACGGCTCGATTTGAACACCGAAGGCTTGCTTTTAATGACCACCGATGGCGAGTTTAAGCGAGAGATGGAACTCCCCAAAACTGGCGTCGAGCGCACGTATCGCGCGCGAACTTTTGGCGACATCACGCAGAATCAGCTCGAAGAGCTGTACCGGGGCGTCATTGTCGAAGGCATGCACTATGGCCCGATTGAAGCCAATCTGGAGCGCCGCACCGGCCGCAATCAGTGGATTGAAATGACTTTGACCGAGGGTAAAAACCGCGAAGTCCGCCGTGTATTGGAATATCTCGGCCTAAAAGTCTCGCGCCTGATCCGCACCCGCTATGGCCCTTTTATACTTGGCAATCTCGCCAAGGGAGACATAGAAGCTGTCCGACGGCACGATCTGGTCAAATTTCGACGGACGTTGAAATAGAACAGACCGAGCGGCTAGTCGCAAATCGGGTTCTTGCCATAGAGATCGCTACGCTGCATCCGCCGGCTTAAGTCTTCCGACTTTGCTGCTTTTACGCTTTCGCATTTATCATCTGACTCCACGATATCAGACAGGTCTTCCAGCATATCTTCAACCCGTTCCAACTTTTTGACAGTGGACGCAGGCATCCCGCGCGCTTCAATTTCCGCTTCGATGATTTCCAGCAATCGCTTGGCAAAGTCGAGCTCTTCCGACACCCTTTGATCCACAGGATCATCTGATTTTTTTTGCTTCGGTTTCGAGAAACTTTCTCGAAGGGTCAACAGATCATCAATCCGCATTTTGCGTATCTCATCCTCTGTTACTGGAGTGCCGCCTGACACCGCCTTACCAAAACCAAACTGTTCCATCTTACGACCTTTGTAATTATGTTGTTACTGACTATTACGGCAAAGCGTGAAGGACTTAATAAAAAGCAGATGAAAAGAAATATTTTATGAGAATAATCGCGGGCGATTGGCGCGGCCGGAAAATTGTCGCGCCCAAGGGGGATACCACGCGTCCAACCGCCGATCGCACGCGAGAACGGTTGTTTTCCATGCTCACCAGCCGATTGGGTGATTTTGCCGATTTACAGGTCCTGGATCTGTTTTCTGGTGCTGGCGCGCTTGGTTTGGAAGCTTTATCGCGCGGCGCGGCGCATTGTACTTTTGTCGAACAAGACCGCGAAGCGCTGAAGGCTCTCGAAAAAAACATCGAAACGTTGGATGCCAAAGCAGATGTTCGTATCGGTTCAGTGCTGGCTCTTGGCCTCGCCCGCCAACCTTATGACTTAATTCTGATGGACCCGCCTTATGGAACCGGGGCCGGCGCGGTTGCGCTCGATAAGTTGAATCGCCACGGCTGGTTTTCGCCTTCCAGTTGGATTGCGATAGAAACGTCCCGCAACGAGAACATAGCTGTTAAGGGTTTTGAATTGGAAAGTGAACGGGATAGCGGCAAAGCAAGACTCCACATATTGCGCCCCGCCTGATTATTGGCCTAGCTGTTGGCGGTCTCGTAAGCCGTTGCTGTTTCGGCACTGTCATTTTGCATATGCGAATAAGCCGTGGTTGTCGCCATCATTACGGTCGCGATAATTGCACTAAACATCAAACGTTTGCTCATATTCATTTCCTGTCTTTGGCAGCATTTTAAGTATGATTTGCTTATGCTGCATCGCAACATGATCCACAACCTGCACCTTGGGTCATGTCAAAACTGATATTAGCCTTGCCGCCGCTGCGGATGTTCCCTAACTGTTCACCTGTGTCCAACGCTGTAAACATGCCCGCTGAATCGGATCCGCCTTACGTGCGTGGCCTTAACACGCCGCAGCGCGATGCGGTGCTGACCACCGAAGGGCCGGTATTGGTTCTGGCCGGTGCCGGCACTGGCAAAACCGCCGCTCTTACTCGGCGGCTGGCGCATTTGGTTTATTCCCGCAAGGCCTGGCCGTCCGAGATTTTGGCCGTAACCTTCACCAACAAGGCTGCGCGCGAGATGAAAGAGCGGATCGGCACAATTGTCGGCGATGCGGTCGAAGGCATGCCCTGGCTCGGCACATTCCATAGCATCGGGGCCAAAATGCTGCGCCGCCATGCGGAACTGGTCGGGCTGCAAAGCAACTTTACGATCCTCGACACCGATGACCAGCTGCGGCTACTGAAACAGCTCATTCAGGCCGAAGAACTGGACGAAAAGCGCTGGCCTGCGCGGTCACTCGCTAGCCTGATCGATCAATGGAAAAACCGCGGGCTAAACCCTGCGGATCTCGATGCCAATGAGAATGAACGCTACGCCAACGGCCGTGGTCAGGAATTTTATGCCGCCTATCAGGCGCGGTTAAAGGTACTCAACGCCTGCGATTTTGGCGATCTTTTGCTGCATATCCTTAATCTGCTCAAAACCGACCGAGAGATTTTGAAACTCTACCAGGAACGTTTTAAATATATCCTTGTCGACGAATATCAGGATACGAATAGCAGCCAATATCTGTGGCTGCGGCTGCTCGCGCAGGAGCGCAAGAATATCTGCTGTGTCGGCGATGATGACCAGAGCATTTATTCATGGCGCGGAGCAGAAGTCGCCAATATCCTGCGCTTCGAGAAAGATTTTCCGGATGCCAAGGTCATCAAGCTGGAGCAAAATTATCGCTCCACGCCGCACATATTGGCGGCTGCCTCTGCGCTGATCGCCAATAATAGCGGGCGCCTTGGCAAGACCCTTTGGACCGAGGAAGAAGAGGGTGACAAGGTTCAGGTCACCGGCGTCTGGGACGGTCCCGAAGAAGCCCGCCGCACCGGCGAAGAAATGGAGAGCCTTCAAAACAAGGGCGTTTCGCTCAACGACATGGCGATCCTCGTTCGCGCGCAGTTTCAGACACGCGAATTTGAGGACCGGTTTATCTCCATCGGCATGCCGTACAAGATTATCGGTGGTTTTCGTTTTTACGAGCGGGCGGAAATTCGCGACGCCCTCGCCTATCTGCGAGTCATTGCGCAACCCGCCGATGATCTGGCCTTTGAACGGATCGTCAACGTGCCCAAGCGCGGCCTTGGGGATAAAACTGTGGAAAAAGTCCACCGGCTCGCACGGGCACAGAGCATTCCGCTGGCCGCAGCGGCTTTGAGCATCTGCGATACGGATGAATTGCCGGCCCGAGCACGCAATACGCTGCAGGAGCTGATGCGCAATTTTGCCAGATGGCAGACCAATGCCGAGGAGCTACCGCATGCGGAGCTGGCACGGGTAGTGCTCGACGAATGTGGTTATACCGCCATGTTGCAGGCCGACCGTACGCCAGAAGCCGCTGGACGGCTCGAAAACCTGACCGAACTGACGCGCGCGATGGAGGAATATGAGACGCTTGGCGACTTCCTTGAACATGTGTCGCTGGTCATGGACAATGATGCAGCAAGTGACGAAGCCAAGGTCACGATCATGACCATGCATGGGGCCAAAGGTCTGGAATATGACCATGTTTTTTGCGCCGGATGGGAGGAAGGTGTCTTCCCGTCCCAGCGCAGTCTTGACGAAGGCGGCAATGCCAGTCTGGAGGAAGAACGCCGCCTCGCCTATGTTGCGATTACCCGGGCGAAGAAAAAATGCACGATCTTCCACGCAGCCAATCGGCGGATTTATGGTCAGTGGACCAGCTCTATCCCGTCCCGCTTTATCGGCGAATTGCCGCCGGAACATATCGAAGAAGAATCCAGCATGATGGGCGGCGAAAGCCTGTGGCGCGCCAATTGGTCGGAACGTGCTGATCCCTTTGCCGACGCCGCGCGTGGGACTACGCGCGGCCCAGGCTGGAAACGGGCGCGTAATACAGGCGGCTTCGACAGCACGCCCAAAAATATCAAGGAAGCACGGCGCAGTGCCGTCTCGCTGGGCAATAAAGGCCGCGATGATGTCACGGTTGGCATGCGCGTTTTCCACACGAAATTCGGCTATGGCGAAGTGATGGAGAAAGAGGGCAACAAGCTGGAAATCGAGTTTGAAAAAAGCGGCCAGAAGCGCGTACTCGATAGTTTTGTCGAAGTGGCTTGAGCGAACAGCTTGATCTTTAAGCAAAAACAAGGGAAGTAAAGCGGCATGCCTGCTCTCCATAATCGCGCCGCCCATTTCATCCTCAAGCGCCTCGGCCTGTTCAATCGCAGCTATACCGAAGAAGCTTTTGGCCGCCATTTTGTGGTGCCGATTATCAACGGCCGGAAAACCTATATTTCCGAACCGTGGATGGCAGAAATGATTGCGCGGCTATTCAAACAGAAAAAGGGCGCCTTTATCGATGTCGGCGTCAATCTCGGTCAGACTATGTTGAAAGTCGCAGCGGTAGACCCTGATCGCGGCTATGTTGGCTTTGAACCCAACCCGGCTTGCGCGGATTATGCACAAGCGCTGATCACCGCAAACCACCTGCCCTATACGGTTATACCAGCAGGGTTGAGTGTCAAAACAGATATCCTGCAGCTGCAGATTTACCGCAATGAAGACACCGACCCCTCAGCCAGCTTGGTCGAAGGCTTTCGCGACGGTGCCATTGCAACGAAATCCGTTGTCGTTGTGGGGCTTGATGATCTTCCTGACGGATTAATCCCAGACGACATAGCCATCGTCAAAATCGATGTTGAAGGCGGTGAGGCTTTCGTCATTCAAGGCATCCAGTCTTTGCTGGAGGGTCCGCGCCCTTACGTGCTGGTCGAAATACTGCCAGCTTATAACAAAGAAAACGCACCACGGCTTGCACAGCAGAAGATCATCGAAGACCATTTGGCCAAAGCAAATTATGTGATGTTCCGGATCAGGCGCAATGCAGATGAAGCCTTATCTAAGATCGAGCAGATTGATGAAATCGGCATTCACGGTGATCTCGCACTCGCTGATTATCTGATGGTGCCGGTTGAAGAAGTGGACAGTGTAAAAGCTCAATTTTGACATTTTCGGCCAAATACGGCGAACCCTTGTAATTCGCTTACCCAAAATGATATATTATAACTGGTAGGGTCGAAGCTCGTGCAAAATGCGCGAGTCTAGTTGTTTGAGGCTGGCTAGTGATTATTGACCTGAGGGAATCCGACCCTTTTACACGCTTTGAAGCGGACATATGTATAGTGGGATCAGGCGCAGCGGGCATCACGCTGGCGCGGCAACTGGCACGTTCCGGATTACAGATATTGCTGCTCGAAAGCGGCGGCATCGACTTTGAAGCTGATATTCAGGCATTGGCCGACGGCCCATCCATTGGCCATGACTATTATCCCCTGGTCGATGCGCGGCTGCGTTTCTTTGGCGGAACCACAGCGATCTGGGGCGGACGCTGTGCCGAGTTTAATCCGATTGATCTCGAACGGCGCGATTGGGTTCCACATAGCGGTTGGCCGATATCGCACGGTGACCTGTTACCCTATTATGATCATGCGCGCACGCTGCTTGGTCTGCCACCGCGACAATTGACCGCAGCGCTTTGGCCCCGACTTGGCCGTACGATGCCTGGATTTGCCAAGGACAGCCTGACTACCGATTTCTGGCAATTTACATCGCAAACTGAGCAGTTCACTCTGCGCAAATGCGGTGATCTGGTCGAAAGCGGGTCCGTTCGCATATTGCTTCATGCAACGGTTACGGCCATCAACACAGAATATGGCAACAACGCTATCGAAAGCATTACGGTCGGCGATGTAACGGGTTACAATGCCACCATCAAAGCCAAGCAATATATCCTGGCCGCCGGTGGTATCGAAAATGCGCGACTGATGCTGGCGTCCAATATTGGCAATAATCATGACCAGGTCGGCCGCTATTTTATGGAACATCCTCATGCGCGCGGTGGGCGCATGGCTGAGGGCCGGTTTTGGCAGCTGTTAAAAATGCTCCACGGCCGTATGCGCGACGACAAGGGCCATATGCACGCGCCGCTTATCCGGCCTTCCGCAGCCATGCAGAAGCGTGAGGGCATATTGAACAGCGCCTTCTCGCTAGCCGCGCGCCAGGCACCGCAGGCCAATATGGTTGCACCAGTCAAAGCCTATAATGGCCTTAAACATGCACTTGCTCCGACCAAGACCAACCGGTCCCTTTGGCTGAATGTCAAAAAAGTCATGACCCGGTTCAATGAAATGGCTGGACCGCTCCGCCCGCGGGCGCTTACCGCAATGGGTTGGGACTTGACCGCTATTATGCGCGCGGAACAGGCACCCAATCCCGATAGCCGCGTAAAACTGGCACAGCAGCGCGACGCGCTGGGCATGCCGCTGACCGAATTGGACTGGCGCTTTTCAGAACTCGACAAGCATAGCGTCAAAGTCATGATGCAGGAATTTGCTACCCAGCTGGAGCTTATGGGTATCGGCCGGTTTGATCCGGCCCCGTGGCTTGACGAAGCCGCCACACTCTGGACTACGGACCCGCTCATCTCAGCCCATGCGAAAGGTGGCTATCATCACATGGGAACGACCCGCATGTCCGGATCACCGCGAACTGGCGTGGTCGATGCGGATTGCCGGGTTCATGGCGTACACAACCTCTATATCGCTGGCAGTTCCGTTTTTGCGACCTCGGGATGGGCTAATCCCACCCTCGGTATCATGGCATTAAGCCTGCGGCTTGCCGATCATCTTACGGATAAAAACACCAAACAGACACAACAATTGTCGATGGTCAAAGCCTGACCATAACTATCGTCCAAAAACCATCGACCAAAAACCATCGTCTAACAATTTTATCCAGCAACGATCTGTTCGCCGAGATCAAGCATTTTGCCATTGGTGACGATGACGCGGTCACCAAGTCTGACTTGCTCGAACAGGCGCCGGGCAAATTCCTCCGGCACGCCGATACAGCCGCGCGTGCCATAGCCCCATTTCACTTCGGCCGCGTGTATTGCAATCCCGTCATTGGTCAGTCGCAACATATAGGGCATCGGTACATCATATATATTAGAGATATGGTCCTTGCTCTTCTGAGTAATCGGAAAAACCCCGGTGGGCGTGGGTTTCAGCGCATCGCCAAATTTGATCACCGCCGCTCCGATTTCATAGCCATCCCGAAATACCGATAGCGATTCAGCCTTCAGATCAACCGTAATGACAATCTCTCCGTCCGGCACGCCTTCATCATCCCATTTATAATAGCCATGCACAAAAGGCTCATCAATTTGCAAAATGCGCTTAACAACGAAGGGAGAATCCGAAATAACCGGTGAAACTGGTTCCGGTTCGATAGACTCCGGCACCGCGGAAATAGCCGCCGGGACCATATCCCGCTCCATCGCCGCCAATGGTTCGGCGGACACGGGTTCCGCAGCGACAGCGCGAATGAGAGCCAGCGTCATCAATCCCAAAACGGCAAAACCCGCGACTGCCAGTATCCCGCCGGTAATCCGCATCATCAGCTGTTTTGTCATATTTCGCGCCTCTTCATCTCTTAGGACTTTCTTTACCAAAATCCAGACGAGACGACGAATGGTCTATTCGACCTGTGCCGGTTGGAGACGCCCAAAACCCAAAGCTTAAAGGATGAGGTTAAGCAGCCCGGACTACCCGGCCTTGCATGCCCGGATTGTTCCGATATATCGGGCAGATGACACGCACACGATCAGAAGCAGAAACCGTTTTACAGGATGGTATAGCGGCACTGCGAGCAGGCAATGCCAAGCAAGCCCGGCCGTTGTTTGAGCAATTATCACAGCCCGGCAATGATATTGACCCACCCTGGCTGCTGCTCGCTCATGCGTGCCGGATGATGGATGACAATGCAGCCGAGGAACAAGCGTTGCAGGCGTTACTGGCAACCGACAAGCGACATTTGGCCGCGTTGCTATTGATGGCGGAGTTAAAGGCGCGCCAGGATGATGATCGCGCCGCAAGTGCTTTCTATAAGGCTGCGCTCAACATGGTCGGTGTCGGTGCGCGAGTCAGCGACGACCTGCGTCCCAAGCTGAAAGAAGCGGAAGAATTTCTGGCCGGCGCGCATGGCCGCTTTGAAAATTATCTGCTGCGCCAATTGCGTGAAACTGGCCTGCAGGGAAACGACACACCCATCCCGATCCGCAATGCTCTTGACCTTTTGATGGGCCGCAAGGAGATTTTCTACCAGAAACCATCGATGTTTTACTATCCCGGCATGCCGCAACGGGAATTCTACGAGCGCGAAGAATTTCCATGGGTGGAGCAGATGGAAGCGGCCATTCCGGACATGCAGGACGAGCTGGCACAGGTGCTGAGTCAAACCACGCAATTTGATCCCTATGTCAAATCCCATCCCGATCGCCCTCGTCCGAATAATCCTCTATTGGACGATTCAAATTGGGGCGCGCATTATTTCTGGAAAAATGGCGAGGCGATCACTGATAATATCGCCCAATGCCCAAAAACAATCGCTGCGCTGGAAACCGCGCCTATCCCGGTCATTCAGGACCGCTCTCCCATGGCGCTCTATTCGGTGCTGGAACCGGACACGCATATTGCGCCGCATTTCGGTCTGCTCAATACGCGCCTGATTTGCCATATACCGTTAATCATTCCGTCCGATTGCGCCCTGCGCGTGGGCAGCGAGACACGGCCTTGGAAAGAGGGCGAAGCGCTGATTTTCGACGATAGTTTTGAGCATGAGGCCTGGAACCGCAGTCAGGAACGGCGCGTCATCCTGCTCTTTGAAGTGTGGCGGCCAGAAATATCGGAAACAGAACGCGCAGCACTGACGACCATATTTGAAGCGATTAACGAATATCAAAAGCCGGTAGATATCGGGATATAATCTCCTCGCACAAAGAACAAAGTTCCTATTTTGTTCTTTCCTACAAAGCCGCCGCTGTGCAACGCTGTGGCCATGACTGATATATCCCCCGCGCCCGATGCGCCCATCGCCGATGAGGACGATCCGCTCGCCTTCATCCCTGTTCCTTTTGCTGTGAAACATTATCGCGGCTGGACGCCCGATCGCCAGCGTCAATTTATTCATCAGCTATCGCGCATCGGTGTCGTTTCTGCGGCGGCCAAAGCAGTCGGCATGACTCGCGACTCCGCCTATAAATTGCGGAAGCGCAAAGGCGCAGAGAGTTTCGCTGCCGCTTGGGATATGGCGTTGGAAATGGGTTGTGACAATGGCCACGACCACGCCATCACAAGGGCGATCGAGGGTTATACTGTGCCCTATTTCTATGGCGGCCTGATGCGGGGGGAGGTTCGGCGCTATGACAATCGGCTGTTATTTGCCCTCATGGCATCGCATAGCAAACGAAACGACTGATCGATGATAGAGAACGGTTCAACAGAATTTCACCCCCGTTTTGCGTATTATTTGTATAATTTCTTACGGTGCGCAAAGACGCTTTACCATCCTGTTTGGTGACCGTTTACAGAGCAAGTCATCATCACAATATCCTTCGGCGGACAAAGAAATTTTTGCTGTTCTGCAAAGGGAGACTTGCCTAGAACCGATTGTAATTACTGATCATCATAGAAAATACAAATCATCGAACAGCGCGCGCCTCATCCTTTTACGATAGCCAATTACCGCTACCTGTGGTTCTCGCGACTATCATCAATGTTCGCGCTCTATGCGATGATGCTGATCCTCGGCTGGCAGGCTTATAACCTTGCCCGCGAGGATATGGGTGTCGGTGCATCGGCTGGCATACTGGGATTGCTTGGGCTTTTGCAGTTCGTGCCGCTGTTCATCCTGACGCCGGTCGTCGGATGGGTGGCAGATCATCTGGATCGCCGCTGGATCGCGCGGATTGTCCTTGGCGCACAGGCCGTCATCGCTCTGGTGTTGGGATTGTTGACGGTCAGCGGTGAGATTTCCTTGTGGGCCATCTATATTATCTCGGTTCTGCTTGGCATCTGCCGTGCGTTTCTGGGACCGGCGGTCACTTCGCTGGCCCCCAATCTGGTGCCGAAAGAGTCGCTGCCCCGCGCCATCGCATTGTCTACCATCGCCTGGCAGGTTGGCGTTATTGCCGGACCTGGCATGGCCGGGCCGCTTTACAAGATCGCGCCCGCCCTGCCCTATTTCGTTTGCACAGCACTCTACACGCTGGCGATGCTAGCGATCTTCATGATCGGACCGGTCACGCGCAGCGCGATTGATCGGACCAAAGGCCCCTTGCGCCAAGTCATGGATGGGATGTCCTATGTCTGGACCAATAAACTGGTGCTCGGGGCAATAACGCTTGATCTGCTGGTGATGTTCCTCGCCGGTGCCACCGCGATGATCCCGGTCTTTGCGAAAGACATATTGGGCGCAGGAGAAATCGGCCTGTCGCTGCTTGCCGCGTCCCCGGCAGTAGGCGCGGTTATTGTCGCCGGTATATTTTCCTTTGCGCCGCTGTCGCGCAACGTTGGCAACATGATGCTGATCGCGATGGCTGTTTTCGGCGTCGGCACTATCGGTTTTGGCCTCAGCACATCGCTGCCCCTCTCCATGGCCTGTCTCGCGCTTTGCGGCGCGGCAGATATGTTCGGTGTCTATGTGCGCAGCTCGCTGATTCAGCTGCATACACCCGATGACCGGCGCGGCCGCGTGAATGCGGTTAGCCAGATGACGATCAGCGCCTCCAACGAGCTGGGCGACGCGCTTTCGGGCGGACTGGCCGTCCTCTTTGGCCCGATCGCAGCCATTGTCGCAGGCGGTGCTGGTGCTATAGTGGTAACCGGAATTTGGTCGCGCCTGTTCCCCCAACTCGGTGCTGCCAAGACTTTTGATCCGCCGCCGGATTTGGAAGCGGATGGAAAAATAGAAGACAAATCAAACACTAGTGCTAAAGATTGAAATCTAGGAGAACAGAGAAATGATCGCCGATACTATTCTCGATACGATTGGGAACACGCCCCATATCAAAATGCAGCGCCTCTTTGGTGATGCCAATGTCTGGATCAAGTCCGAGCGGTCTAACCCCGGCGGTTCGATCAAGGACCGGATCGCCATGGCGATGATAGAAGATGCCGAAAAATCCGGTGCGCTGAAGCCCGGCGGCACGATCATTGAACCGACATCAGGTAATACCGGTGTCGGCCTTGCGATGGTGGCGGCCGTCAAAGGCTATAAGCTGATCTTGGTCATGCCTGAATCCATGTCTTTGGAACGCCGCCGGTTAATGCTGGCTTATGGTGCGAGCTTTGATCTCAGTCCCAAAGAAAAAGGCATGAAGGGTGCCATTGAGCGCGCACAGGAATTGATCGATTCCACGCCCGGCGCATGGATGCCGCAACAGTTTGAAAATCCGGCCAATTTTGAAGTGCATAAACAAACCACAGCGCAGGAAATATTGGCCGATTTTAAGGATAACCCGCTCGATGCGATTATCACTGGCGTCGGCACAGGCGGCCATATCACCGGTGTCGCCGAAGTTCTAAAACAGGAATGGAGCGGCCTGAAAGTCTATGCTGTCGAGCCTGCCGGATCACCCGTGATCAGCGGCGGACAACCCGGACCACATCCGATTCAGGGCATTGGCGCTGGTTTCATTCCCGGCAACCTGCACACCCAAAGCATTGATGGCGCGATTCAGGTCGAACCGGCAGATGCAAAAGCGATGGCGCTTCGCGCAGCGAAAGAAGAAGGCATGCTGGTCGGCATCAGTTCTGGTGCCACGATGGCAGCGATTGCGCAGAAGCTGCCCGAACTGGATGACGGTGCCAATATTCTCGGCTTTAATTATGATACCGGTGAGCGTTATCTCTCGGTGCCGGAGTTTCTACCCGAAGAATGAGCTCCATCGAAGTCAATACCTTCACCTATCATCACGGTGATCTAGAACTCGCGGGCTATATGGCCCAGCCGAGCCGCTATCCGCGCGCCGGTATATTGATCGTTCCGACCATTGCTGGTCCGAACAAGATTATGTTTGATCGCGCACGGTGGTTGGCGTCCATTGGCTATTCGGCAATGGTTTGCGATCTGTATGGTCAGGGGGAAATCACTGATCATCGGACTGCTTCCACAATGGCTAACGCTTTGAGGGCAGATCCGGAAAATTACCGGGAACGGTTTCGCTGTGCGCTGGATGAACTGCGCCAACGGTCCGGACTCGCTAACCATCGGATTGCAGCCATTGGCTACTGTATGGGCGGTGAGATTGTGTTGGAAATGGCGCGCGGTGGTGAAGATATCGCATTGGTGGTCAGCTTTCACGGCCTGTTGGCGACCCCGCTGCCGGCCAAACGCGGCGCAATCAAAGCGCGGCTACTTGTCTGTCACGGGCGCGCCGATCCGCTTGTCCCGCCGAAACAGGTGCGGGCGTTTCTGGAGGAAATGGATTTTGCGGGAGCGGATTGTCACATGCACATGTATACCGGCGTGGTGCACGGTTTTACAGACCCTGCCAGCGACGGGAAGCCACTGGACGCGGTGGCCTATAACAAGTCCGCTGATGTGCAGAGCAAAGCCGCCATGCTGAGTATGTTTGAAGAGCTTTTTTAAAATAAAAGCGCCGGGCGGAATATATCCAGCCCGGCGCTTTTGCGACCCTATAGTTTGGCGAAATATTTAGTCTGGTTTGCCGTCGCCATCATCATCAAGCAAATCGGGCTTGCCATCAGCATCGGTATCCCAGGCATCGGGCTGGCCATCGCCGCTGCGATCCCAGGCATCCATGGTACCATCGCCATCGGTATCAATGGTTGGTGCAGGAATTTCCGATTCCATCGGCTCTTCCTGGGTATCCTGCGCAGCAACGGCACCGGTCGCCATTGAAAAGCCGACGCCGACTGTTACAAGATAAGGCGTTATCCGCCGTTTTGGTTTTATAGTCTGTTTGGAATGCATTGCATCTACTCCTAATGCAGATCACTCCCCTGTCATATACAATGATGTGCTACCGCCGCCTTCCATTCAAGAAGGCAGCGGTTAAGCGAGGTAGAAATCAGACTTTTCGGCGACTTTTGGAGACTATCGCACAGCAGCCACTGTCTATCGCGAGACCGAAGCCCGGTTAGGCGACAGCAAACATCTCGGGTTCCAGCGCCATGATCGTCTCACTACCGCCTTCAATCTTGCGCCGCAGCGAACCCGCATCCGGGAAAAAACGCTCCGCAAAATATTTGGCGGTGACCAACTTCGCTTCATAAAAGGCTGGATTATCTTCCCCAGCCGCCAATGCTTCGGAAGCGGCTTTGGCCATCCTCAGCCACATCAGACCGAGAGCGACAATACCCATGATATGCATATAGTGATGCGCGCCTGCTCCGGCATTATTGGGGTTGGCCATTGCGTTTTGCATGAACCACATGGTCGACTTTTGCAGCTCCCCATTGGCTTTTTCCAGGCCCTCAGCAAAGTCTTTCAACTTGTCATCAGCCTTGGCTTCTTCGACTTCTTTCGCGATCACGGCAAACAGCGCCTGAACACCGCGGCCGCCATTTTGCGCCAATTTGCGACCGACCAAGTCCATCGCCTGAATACCATTTGTGCCCTCATAGATCATGGCGATGCGCGCATCGCGGACATATTGTTCCATGCCCCATTCGCCAATATAACCATGACCGCCATAGACTTGCTGTGCATTGGTGGCAATTTCATAGCCCTTATCGGTACCATAGCCCTTGATCACCGGCGTCAAAAGCGACAGCAGATCATCGGCCAACTGACGCTCTTTTTCGGTCTGCGCCTTATGGATCAGGTCAGCTTGCAAAGCGCCCCACAGGCACAGGGCGCGCATGCCTTCGGTAAAGGCCTTTCCGTCCAACAGCATCCGGCGGACGTCAGGGTGCACGAACAATGTATCTGCCTTAGCTTCTGGGTCTTCGGGACCGGTAAGCGCCCGGCCCTGACGCCGATCATTGGCATAGTGAACAGCATTTTGATAAGCGACTTCGGCGACGCCAAGACCTTGCTGACCAACGCCCAATCGCGCGACGTTCATCATAATGAACATGGCGGCAAGACCTTTAGCTTCTTCACCGACAAGATACCCGGTCGCTCCATCATAGTTCATGACGCAGGTCGAGTTGCCGTGAATGCCCATTTTATGTTCGATCGAACCACAGGACACGGCGTTTTTATCCCCGAGCGAACCATCTTCATTGACGATGAATTTGGGGACGATGAACAGGGAAATACCCTTTACGCTATCCGGTGCGTCCGGTGTCTTAGCGAGTACAAGATGGATAATATTATCCGCCATGTCATGCTCACCGGAAGAGATGAAAATCTTGGTTCCGGTGATGGAATAGGAACCGTCGGAATTTGGCTCTGCCTTGGTTCTGATCAGTCCCAGGTCGGTGCCGCAATGCGGTTCGGTCAGGTTCATTGTGCCCGTCCATTCGCCAGACAGCATTTTGGGTACAAACTTGGCTTTTTGCTCTTCGCTGCCTTTCGCAAGAATCGATGAAATCGCACCATGGGTAAGACCGGGATACATCGCAAAGGCCATGTTGCCGCTTGCCATATATTCTTCAAATGCCATGGAAACGATATGGGGCAGACCTTGGCCGCCAAATTCCTCTGGCCCGGACAAGGTGCCCCAACCGGCTTCGCAATATTGTTTATAGGCGTCCTTGAAACCGGTCGGCGTGGTTACGCTGCCATCTTCGTGACGGGTACAGCCCTCGAGATCACCGACCTGATTGAGCGGGAACAGCACGTTTTCGATAAACTTGCTGCCTTCGGTAAGAATAGCATCAATCATTTCCGGCGTGGCATTTTCGAAACCGGGCAGGTTGGAAAAGCGTTCGACGTTCAAAACATTGTTGATGATGAATTGCGTATCCCGGACTGGGGCTTGATAATTAGGCATTATCTATGACTTTCTTTTTAATGGGGTGCGGCCAGAAAATACTGGCGGATGATCCTCTAATGTTGTTGCGCTTTTGCGTCGGTCACGGCGTCCTGCACAATCTTGATAAATTCAGTGAGCTCTTTAATCGAGCTGTCGATGTCGCTGCGTTGTTGCTTTAGAAGGTCCACCTTTTCCTGGCATCTTTCGAGCGTCACTTCCATCTGGGTGATACGCCCGTCGCCAAGATCATAGAGATCAATCATTTCGCGAATTTCGGTAAGACTGAATCCGACATTTTTAGCACGCATGATCCACGCAAGGCGCGCGCGATCGCGTTTCGTGTAGATACGCGAGAGACCTTTGCGATGCGGAGCGATAAGCCCCTCATCTTCATAGAAACGGAGTGCACGAGCAGTGACACCAAATTCCTCGGACAAATCGGAAATCGTAAAAGTTTCGCGATTTTTAAGGTCAGGCGTATCAATCTCGGCATGATTGAGCGGTTTCGACATGCCACCGATATAGCTTACGCTAACGTAAACGTCAATACTAACTACCCGGACACAGATTCTCGATTGATCGGCCACGCGTTGATCGTGCCACCGCATCCCCTTCGCCTACCAGATAAAAACTGACGCCGCCCAACACCGCCCGCGGCGTGCAGTAGCTTGCACAGGATTCTGGTAAATTGCCCGGTATTCGCAAAGCAACGCCATCAAAGCTTGCCGTGAAACTGCATCGTTGTTCGCTATCCAACGTGATCTGAATGTCCTCGCCATTCCGCTGGGCAGCGCCCAGACCTTCGCATTTGCTGTCCGGCCCAAATACTGCGAGCAGGCCAATTTGATAGCCGCTTTCATCGCTCCCAACCGCGCAAAAACGGTCTTCGCCGAGATCACTCTGCCTTTCAAAAGCGCCGGATAAGCTGACATTGCGAGCATCGGGAATAACGCCTGCTTCAATCGCCGCTTTCTCAAGCATAGAGAGTTCTTCTGACGAGTCCGCGCGAGATTGCCCCGTCTCATTGCCGGCTTGACCACAAGCGGCCAACAGCAAAGCAGCCATTAAGACGGAGGTTCGCTTCACTCAACGGGCTCCAACTGGCCATCTTTCAATATCCGATAAAAACAGCTGGGTACCCCGGTGTGGCAAGTCGGACCAGCGGGTTTTGCCTTGATCCATACCGCATCCTGATCGCAATCAATCCGCATCTCGACAACATTTAAAATATTGCCCGACGTCTCCCCTTTTTTCCAAAGCGTTTGACGGCTGCGAGAATAAAAGTGAGCAACGCCAGTTTCCTGTGTCAGATGAAGCGCTTCGGCATCCATAAACGCAATCATCAGGACATCGCCTGACGAATCATCCGTGACCACGGCTGAGACCAAACCATTCGAATCATATTTGGGGCTAAGCCGCGATCCGGACTCGCGGTCGATATTTTGATCATTTGTCATCCGTATGAATTAGAGTTGTCATGCACGCCGTGCAACGCAAAACCGGTCTTTCTTCAAATGGGACGATTGGGCGTCAATAAATATGATATTTTTATGACCAGGGGGGAAGACAAAGTCGGGAATCAAATCTATATCCCTGCCATCCCCTGTACGTGCCATTTGAGGCGCATATATTTTGGGCAGCAAACAAGGTGCGATATGCTTACAACCCACCCGTTTGAAGATGACAAGCTACGTGAAGAATGCGGTGTTTTCGGTGTCGCTGGAATAGACGACGCTGCGGCGATGGTTGCGCTGGGTTTGCACGCCCTGCAACATCGCGGACAGGAAGCAGCGGGAATCACCTGCCGAAACGGCCGTGAATTTTACAGCCACCGTGCGCTCGGTCCTGTCGCAGGTAATTTTGACAGCGCCGAAGTCATGGACAAACTGCAAGGCGATTATGCCTGCGGGCATGTCCGCTATTCTACAACCGGGGCCGGAACACTAAGAAACATTCAACCGCTAGAAGCCGACCTCGCTTCTGGCGGTTTCGCTATTGCCCATAATGGCAACATATCCAATGCGCTGAAACTGCGGCAGGAGCTGGTACAAAGCGGTTCCATTTTTCAATCCACTAGCGATACCGAAGTGATCATTCATCTGCTGGCGACCTCAAAATATCGCACGCTGCTCGATAAATTTATTGATGCATTGCGCAAAGTGGAAGGCGCTTATTCGCTTATTTGCATGACCCCCGATGGAATGATTGCTTGCCGCGATCCGCTGGGTATCCGACCCCTTGTTATCGGTAAAATCGGTGATGCTTATGTCTTTGCATCGGAAACCGTTGCCCTCGATCTGGTTGGCGCGGAATATGTACGCAGCGTCGATGCCGGAGAATTAATCGTGGTTGCCAACGGTGAAATGCGTTCGCATCGCCCCTTTGGACAAACCAGCGCGCGACCCTGCATCTTTGAGCATGTCTATTTTTCAAGACCCGATTCTATTGTCGACGGATCGTCGGTCTACAGTGTGCGCAAGGAAATCGGCGCGCAGCTCGCCATAGAGAATCCCGTTAATGCGGATTATGTTATTCCGGTTCCAGATAGCGGAACACCAGCGGCCATTGGTTATGCCGAACAGTCGGGCATTCCATTTGAGCTGGGCATCATTCGCTCTCACTACGTCGGGCGAACGTTCATTCAGCCTGGTGACGGAGTCCGCCATCTCGGGGTGAAGCTCAAGCATAATGCCAATAGACCACTGGTGAATGGCAAGAAAATTGTCCTGATTGATGACAGCATTGTGCGCGGGACAACCAGCTTGAAGATCGTGCAAATGATGCGCGAAGCAGGTGCGGCAGAAGTGCATATGCGCATCGCAAGTCCGCCAACAATGCATAGCTGCTTTTATGGTGTGAACACGCCAAAACGCGAAAAACTGCTCGCCGCGATGAAGTCTGTTGAACAAATGTGCGACTATATTCAGGCAGATAGTTTATCCTTTATCTCTATTGATGGCCTTTATCGCGCCGTTGGCGAAGATATGCGGGAGGAAGCCCAGCCCCAATATTGCGATGCCTGCTTTACGGGTGCCTACCCTACACCGTTGACTGACCAGGAAGGGGAGCAGCAACCCGATCAGCTAACGATGTTGAACGAGAAGGTGGGAGTAAAAGAAGAGCCGATATTGGCCGAGCAAATTGGATAAGTGAGACATTTTTGAGTGATATTTGCCAATGAGTTTTGAAAACCAACTAGCGCTCGTCACCGGGGCAAGCCGAGGCATTGGCGCTGCGACGGCAATTGCCCTAGCCGCAAAAGGTGCGCATGTCATATTGACAGCGCGAAACGCCAAAGACCTGGAAGCGGTCGAAGAAACAATTCATCAAGCAGGTGGCCATGCAACAATTGCTCCGCTGGATCTAACGGATGGTGACAGTATCGGCCGACTTGCCCAAGCTATTTCGGAACGCTGGGAAGCGCTTGATATCATGGTGCTAAATGCCGCTATGCTGGGAACATTGACGCCAGTTCCCGCTATTGATGGCAAGGAATTTAACAATGTTCTTACCCTTAATCTCATAGCTCAACAGGCTTTGATTGCCGCATTTGATCCGATGATGCGTAAGAGTGAGGATGCACGGCTATTGGCCATAACCAGCAGCGTCGGTCGATCTCCCCGCGCCTTTTGGGGCGCCTATGGCGCATCCAAAGCCGCGTTGGAAACGCTCGTGATCAGTTACGGCGAAGAAATGCGCAACCTTGGGAAATTGCGCACCGCGATCATCAACCCCGGCCGCACGCGCACTGATATGCGGGCCCGTGCTTATCCGGGTGAAGACCCACAATCAGTTAAATCGCCAGAGGTTGTGGCCAATCGTATGGTTGAATTTCTAGCCAGTGATTTTGAGACTGGCGAGAATTTTGACATTAGCTAGCGGTTTCGCCGGATGCAGCCGCTTCGCCATTCTCTGAATCCAGATATTTTTTCACCGCATTGAAAAAAGCGATCCGCTGCGCCCCTTGGGCTTCTGGGGTTGCGCTTGGCCAATTGCCGTTACTCGCGATTACCAGTTTGCGCGCTGGATCAATGAATATGCCCTGCCCAAAAATTCCCTGACCGGCAAAGCTGCCATCATCAAAGGTCCACCACTGATAACCATAGCCGCGGCCTGGAGCACCGATATCTGCCTGTTTTGTTCCAGCTTTGGCAAACCATCCGTCAGGGACAACGGACTGATCACCAATTTTTCCGCCATTCATCGCGAATTGACCGAACAGCGCATAATCTCTGACGGTCGCTGAGATACAACAACCGCCAATTTCCTTACCGCCTTCATTGAGCAACCATTCGCCATCCTGCGACATGCCATAAGGAGCCCAGACTTTTTCCGAGAGATATTTGGAGATAGTCTTGCCCGTTGCCTTTGCTACCAGCACGCCGATGAGATTGGTTTCACCGGTATTATATTGCCAGCGCGTGCCGGGCTCTGCCTCATTCTTCAGTGTTTTCATGTAAACGATAATCGGATCAACGCCATCAACCGGCTTGGTGTTGTTGAACAATGCCACATCGGATTTGGGATCGGCATAATCCTCATTCCATTTCACGCCAGAAGTCATAGTCAAAAGCTGCTGCACGGTGACACCGTCATATCCACTGCCTTTCAGCTCAGGAATATAGTCTGTCAGGGGATCATCAATAGACTTTATGAAACCGTCTTTGATGGCAGCGCCTACCATGGTTGAAACCAATGACTTGGCCACAGAGAAAGACGTCCAGCGGTCATCCTTTTCAAAATCCATCCGATATTCTTCCAGCCGGATCTTCCCGTCCTGCAATATCACGATGCCTGCTGTGCGCTGGTCATCCATATATTGGTCGACGGATAACATCTTGCCGTCCACTTCGAATTCTTTCGGAAGGGCTTCGCCCTGTTCCAGTACCTTGGCATCTGGTCCCGCCGCGATCGTGTTGGACGGCACAAGCGTATCCATCATCCGAAAGGCTTTGTTGCGCTGATCATCGGTCCAGAACAGAATGTTTTTATCTGTTGGCAGTCCAGCCGCATCGGCCGCGACTTCCTTGACCTTCTGACAAGCCGGCAACGCCAAACACAGACCGATACCTGTCATCGCAAGCGTCAGCTTTTTCCCTAACCCCATAATCCACTCCCGTTTTTCATTGTTCTTTTATCAAAGTAACTTGCGAGACATTGATACCGCCACCAGCAAAACCGCCTTCACAATAAGTCAGGTAATAGCGCCATAACCGGACGAAATGCTCGTCAAATCCAGCCGGCAATTTGCCTTGCTCCACAACAGCATCAAAACGTTCGCGCCAAAGCCGAAGTGTTTCGGCATAATCCGAACCAAAATCATGTTGATCCGACCAAGCCAATCCGCGGTCTTCTGCCAGCGCGCGAAACCGGCTTTCGGAAAGTAGCATCCCGCCGGGAAATATGTAAGTCTGGATAAAGTCGGCACTGGCCGCATATTGTTCAAAAATGTCGTCAGCAATGCTGATATATTGGATCGCGGCTCGCCCACCGGGTTTCAAATTGTGGGCGACACAGTCGAGGAAATCGGGCCAATATTTCTGCCCCACCGCTTCGACCATTTCGACGCTGGCAATGGCGTCATATTGATCAGCGACATCGCGATAATCCTGGATACGATATTTTGCTTCAGCATGATGCTCTCGTGCCCATTCGGTTTGTTCATCCGACAAGGAAATGCCGGTGACATCCAGATCATAGTCCCGAGCCAAAGTTCCAGACAGATATCCCCATCCGCAACCTATTTCCAAAACTCTATCGCCTGGCTTCGCATTTAGACGTTCCGCTATGGCTTTGACCTTTTTGGCCTGGGCTTCTTTGAACGTCTTCGCTTTTCCTGTTTTGTCCTCAAACAGCGCACTGGAATAGCTCATGCTTTCATCTAGCCACAGCCGATAGAAATCATTACCCAGATCATAGTGATATTGGATATTCTGCCGCGCACGGACTTTGTCGTTGTGCCGCCGCGAATGGCGTAGTTTGGCAATCAAGCGAAAAATACCGGCTGCACGCCCGGTGTTTTTTAACCCAGCCCTATTGCGGGTAAACAGATCAAAGACTGTGACCAAATCCGGGCTTTCCCATTCCCCCAATTCCCAAGCGCGATACCAGCCGACCGAACCGCTATTCACCAGACGGAGCAAAGCGTTCCAGCTATGCAGCGTGATCTCTGCCATCGGTCCCTCACCGCGGCCACCGACAATGCGGGTCGTACCATCGGGCAATTTGCCTTCAAATGTGCCGTGATCAAGACCCAGATCGATCCGGTCCAATATCCGATGAAACCCCGGAGCAGCGAGACGCGCAAGCAGACCACCCCCTGTCCCGAAGCGCTTACGCGCATCGAGCAGGTGGTTGCCACGCTTTGGTGCTTCAGCATTCATCCGGCAAATATGGACCAGCGGTAACTACTTGGCAATGCGGAACTATCCCTAAGAAATTGTCCGGCCTTCATGAACCGGGGGCAGCCGCAGAGCCAGCAAGAATACCCCCGTCGATGGTCATCTCCGCGCCGGTAATATAGCGCGCCTCGTCGGAAGCCAGCAGCACCGCGACCGATGCTACCTCATCGGCTTCACCGAAACGCCGCAATGGTGTATCTTTCACCAAAGCCTCTATCGCCGCCTCTCGCTGTTCACCGTCGCCCAGCATCGGCTCCCACATTGGGGTCATGATCGCAGCCGGATGGATAGAATTACACCGGATATCCCATCCCAATTGCGCGCAATACAGTGCCACCGACTTGCTGTGGTTCCGGATCGCCGCCTTGGACGATGCATAAGCCGCAGCTCCCGGAATGCCGACCATGCCAGAGCGCGACGATATGTTGATAACAGACCCCGCCCCCTTTTCTTTCATCGCGCGGATTGCATAGCGGCAACCCATGAACGTGCCATCAAGGTTTACCCGGTGCACATCTCGCCAGTCTTCGAGCGAAGCATTTTCCGGATCATGCGGTGCCGGGCCTTTTTCAAATCCGGTTATACCAGCATTATTCACGACAACATCTGCCGTGGGATGAAGGTCAGCGAGACGATCCCAATCTGCCTCCTCTTTTACATCAAGAACAAAGGTCGCGCTGTCGAGCTCCTGCCCGACCTTTGCCAGTTCTTCGGCATCATAGTCGGTCAACAAGACGGTCGCGCCTTCTTGGATAAAAGCCTGAGCAATGGCTTTGCCAATACCGCGGGCGGCCCCAGTGATAACGCAAAATTTTTCTGAGAGTCTGTGCATAAAAGATCCTGAATATAGGTGTCAAAATATCCAGCCCAGGGACTGAACAGCTTTCATTTTTGAATGCGCCTGATGGCGACCTATGTATTCATCGACCTGATATCCTTCTTTGACCAAGTGCGGCTATACGGAGGTGTCATAAGCATTTCAATAGCCTCGTCACTTCACCACCGCATAAGCATCCAGAGCGCGGGCACGGGCATCTTTGTGCCCGATAATTTTTGACCGATAGCTCGCCGGTTTAGCGCCGTGTTCCTCGGGATCATGGATATAGGGATCGCTCACATCCGACAGTTCCGGCACCCATTTGCGGATATAGTCACCCGCATTGAATTTCTCTGACTGCGTCAGCGGCGCCATGATCCGGACAAACATATTGCTGTCGACGCCAGTGCCTGAAACCCATTGCCAATTGACGCTGTTCGAAGCAAAATCGGCATCGACCAACGTGTCCCAGAACCATTGCTCGCCCTTGCGCCAATCGATCAGCAAATGCTTGATCAGAAAACTCGCCGCGATCATTCGGACGCGGTTGTGCATCCACCCGGTTGCCCACAATTCCCGCATACCGGCATCTACAATGGGATAGCCCGTTTTGCCGTGGCACCAGGCCTCGAAATCTTTGGCAACCTTAGCATCATTCATGTCCCGCCACGGAAAATCACGGAACTTCTCGCGGTAGCTTTCCCCGCCATATTGCGGAAACTGCCAAATTACGTTTTGCGCGTAATCGCGCCAGACTATTTCCTTGAGATAGGTTTCGACTTGCCGTCCGCGTCCTGTCACCCGGTGCCAGACATAGGCTGGACTGACCTCGCCAAAATGAAGATGCGGCGACAGCCGCGACACCAGCTCTGCAGAGGGTAGATTGCGGCCTTCGTCATAACGGGTGGCCTTGTCAATAAACGCGTCGACATTGGCCCGTGCGCCTTCTTCGCCCGGCGTCCAAGCTTTTGTAAAGCCGGTCGCCCAGTCGGGCTTGGTCGGTAACAAGTTCCAGTCATCCAAGCTATCGCTGACTGGCCATTGATCAGGTGTATCGATTTTTTGCGGAACAGGCGTCGGTTCTGCTGGCGGCATCCGCTCGCGGACCGATTTCCAAAAAGGGGTGTAAATTTTATAGGGGTCGCCGCCGCCAGTGGTCACCGCACCGGGCGGCAATAGGTAGTTGCCGTCATGCAATATCAACTCGACGCCGTCTGCCAAAGACTCCCGCAGATGCTTTTCAGCGTTGAGCCACCAAGGTTCATAATGATGGAGCGCATGTATCTGTTGCGCGCCAGCCTTGTGCGCGATGTCTGCAAGGATCGTGGCGGCATTGCCTTGGCGCAATATCAGCCGCGAACCCTTGTCCCGCAGATGCTGGTCGAGAGATTTCAGGCTATGATGGAGCCACCAGCGCGAAGCCCCGCCCATTTTGCGATGCTTTGGCGTTTCGTCGTCGAGTATATAGACCGGGATGACCGGGCCTTCCGCAGCGGCGGCGGCAACGGCGGCTTGATCGGAAAGACGCAAATCGCGGCGGAACCAGAGGATGATGGGGCTATTCATGTGACTTTACTATTTCTGCTCTCAACCTTCGCACCGTCTGCTCATCAATATAAGCTTCGACAGAAAAACGATCGGCTACTAACGGAGAATCAAACCTTTGATCTTTTATGACAAACTCATAACCATTTTTCGATCGATCG
Source organism: Parasphingorhabdus cellanae (assembly GCF_017498565.1). Lineage (NCBI taxonomy): Bacteria > Pseudomonadati > Pseudomonadota > Alphaproteobacteria > Sphingomonadales > Sphingorhabdaceae > Parasphingorhabdus > Parasphingorhabdus cellanae. The sequence continues at coordinate 3,683,807 of NZ_CP071794.1, read as the reverse complement.
TCTTCGAATCGCCATCCAATTAAGGGCATTCTTGACCAAAACAGAAAAGCATCTACATCTTGATTGCTAGACTTAAGGTAATCCAAATGGATGTTGGCAGCGCCAGAAGTGCGAGCACGATGACCATTAAGAATTGGGCCACCATCATCGATCTTTCTGTTGAGCGACAATGCAGTAGAGTGGTTCCTACCTTCATCAAGACTCGCGCCTTCTAACAAACTATAGTTTCCACTCCCCACAAGAGCGCCGGTCCCACTTTTATCAATCAGTTCAAATCGCCACAATATCTCCCGCTTCCAAAAAGTAATCGGGACCGGGTTTGCAACAACTAAAGTCGGCTCCAATTGATAAATATATTGCACGGTCTTCGTAGCTTCATCTTCCGCCTTGCCGGTAATCAACCCGTTGGCAAAGATATACGCGCAAATCGCCGCAAAGCTCACCCATGCCGGCCGCTGCCAATCGTCCCTGCCCTTTTTCTCGCGTCGCCGTGAAATCCAGACGCCGGTAATCAGCGCTGCCCAGATCCAGATATCGATGATGAAGATGCTGTCGCCATAAAACCATTGTGATGAAAAGGGCTCCAGCAGACGAATGCCATAGCTGTTGAGCCAATCCAGCGCGGGATGGCTCAAACAACCGATATAAGCGAGCGCCAATAGCCAGCCCCTATGAATGGGCAGCCGGTCCGCTGGGCGTTTCCCGCGCTTCGTCTGCCAACCATCGAACAGGATCATAGTCCCGGTTAGCAATAGCGGTAGTATCACCATAGCAATCGGGCCATGTGTAATACCCCGGCGGATGGCGAGATGCTGCACCCCGTCAAGAAGTGTCGCGATGGCATCAATATCTGGAATATTGGCGGCGATAATCAATGTCGCCATGCCAAGGCCGGTTTTCTTTTTCAGACCGAGTTGACCCAAAACGGCCCCGGCAAGACTGTGCGTCAGATTATCCATGTGACAGACAGAGCCCCGAAACCGCACTGAGAAAATATACAAATAATACGCGAATCGGTGGTCGAATTCGGTTCAACTGTTCCATATGAGCGACGAAATGTCCGTTCCCAATTCGGCCCGCCCCATAGCGGATGACCAAGACTCAAGCCTTGACGCTAGGGTGGCAAACCAATTCCTACATTGCAAGCCCCAAGCGTCCATATCGGTGATTATAGGTTGTGCTGGCTCTCCGGGACGGTCCAGGTCTGCCCCTTGTTCAGCAAAGCCTGCAAATCGCGCTTCTTACCTTTCGATGCTTGTTCATTCTGCGCGATGACGGCCGACTCAAACGTGGGCCGCGGATCGTCATAGAGTACGCCAATGGCCATAGGAAATTCTCCAAAAGGCATTTCGATCAGCATATAGGCCACTGCTCTGTTGGTGACATCATGTACGATAACCTTAGCGGCCTCCCAATCGCCATCAACAACATCGACCACTTTCAGGGACAATGTGTCGCGGTCCAGCGTGATCCCTTTTTCGCCTTTTTCAAACAACATAGGCTCACCGTCTGCCAACAGCAGCTGCGTTGATGGTGCGGTTTTCTTCGCCGCGAATTCATCGAAAACGTCTTTATTATAGACGATACAGTTCTGAAAAATCTCGATAAAGGAAGCGCCTTCATGCTTATGCGCAGCTTTCAGAACATTCGTGAGATCCTTGTGCACATCGATCGCACGCGCAATGAACCGGGCGCCTGCGCCCAGCGCAAATGCACAAGGCGACGCCGGTCGATCCACCGATCCATAAGGTGTCGAAGGACTGTTCGTTCCCACCCGAGATGTCGGTGAATATTGTCCCTTTGTCAGACCGTAAATCTCGTTGTTGAACAACATGATCTGACAATCCAGATTCCGCCGGAGCAAATGCATGGTGTGATTGCCGCCAATAGAAAGCGCATCACCGTCGCCGGTGACGATCCAGACATCCAGATCCGGATTGGCAAGCTTCGCACCGGTGGCCACCGCTGGCGCACGGCCGTGAATAGTATGAAAACCGTAAGTCTCCATATAATATGGGAAACGGGAAGAGCAGCCAATCCCGCTAATAAACAAGGTATCTTCGGGACGTACACCCAGTTCCGGCATGGTCCGCTGCACCGCTTTCAGGATCGCATAGTCGCCGCAACCCGGGCACCAGCGGACTTCCTGATCGGTTTCCCAGTCTTTCAGCGTCGTGATTTTTGTCATCTCGTTCATATTTTCTTCCCGTTCGGGCTGGGCCTGTCGAAGCCCACCTCTAAATCTTGCAAAACGCCCTTCGACAAGCTCAGGGCGAGCGGATGATTGCTCACCCCAAATTCTCCTCAATCGCCGTTTCAATTTCGGTAATGGTAAATGGCTGGCCAGAGACTTTGTTAACCGGCTTCGCATCGATCAGATATTGATCGCGCAGGACGGTTTTCAGCTGCCCCGTATTCATTTCCGGTACGATTACCCGGTCATAGCTTTTCAACAAGTCACCAAGGTTTTTCGGCATCGGCCAAATGTTGCGAATATGAATGTGGCTGACGTCTTTCCCAGCGGCAATGGAGCGGCGAACCGCTTGATGGATCGGTCCAAAGGTAGAGCCCCAACCAACGACCGCCAGTTTGCCGCCCTCTTTTCCGAGGGAAACACCCTGATCAGCGATGCTTTCAGCAACACCCAATACTTTATCCCGCCGGATCTCGGTCATTTGCTGGTGATTTTCCGGCGCATAATCAATATGCCCGGTATCAACACCTTTTTCGATACCGCCAATACGGTGCATCAATTCTGGCGTTCCCGGCTTAATCCATGGCCGCGCCAGTTTTTCATCGCGAGCATAGGGTTTCAAGCCGCCTTCGGGCATCTTGTCCATGAAACTCGTCGGGAAGGGCTCCAATGTATCGACATCTGGGATCTTCCAGGGTTCAGCAGCATTGGCGATATAACCATCGGTCAGCAACATGACCGGGGTCATATATTGCACCGCAATCCGCACAGCTTCTATTGCACATTCGAACGCGTCGCCGGGTGAACATGCTGCAATGATCGGCATCGGCGCATCCCCGTTGCGACCATAAATCGCTTGATAGAGGTCAGACTGTTCCGTCTTGGTGGGAAGGCCTGTCGACGGCCCGCCGCGCTGTGAATTGACAATTACCAACGGCAGCTCGGTCATGATTGCCAGCCCCATCGCCTCGCCTTTTAGCGCGATGCCTGGGCCGGATGAGGACGTAATGCCAAGCTTACCGGCATAGCTTGCACCAATGGCTGCCGCGATCGCCGCAATCTCGTCTTCTGCCTGAAAGGTCGTCACCCCAAATTCTTTGAGGCGCGACAGGTGATGCAGGATCGCCGAGGCTGGCGTAATTGGATAACCGCCAAAGAACATCGGCAAATCCGCCAGCTGCGCCCCCGCAACCAGACCAAGAGACAGTGACTCGGCGCCGGTCACGGTACGATATTCACCTGGTGCCGAAGGCGCAGCGCCAATCTTGCGTGTCGTTAAATGGCCACTACCCAACCCATCACCGGATAATTCCGCCGTTTCGCCATAGGCATGCCCGGCATTCAGTGCCGCTATATTGGCTTGCGCGACATCCGGCAGCTTAGCAAATTTGCTATTCAGCCAGTTAACAATTGGCTCACGGTCCCGCTCAAACATCCAAAGAGCTAGGCCAAGCGTCCACATATTTTTGCAGCGCAGCGCTTCTTTGTTACCCAGACCAAACGGTTTCACGGCTTCCAGTGTCAGCGCTGAAATATCGAGTTTCAGCAGTTGCCATTTCGCCAGCGATCCATCTTCCAGCGGGTTATTCTCATATTTCGCTTTGTCGAGATTGCGTTTCCCGAACTCGCCTGCATCGGCAATTATCAAGCCGCCATCGCGCAGAGCCTCGACATTGGTCTTCAGCGCGGCGGGATTCATTGCGATCAGAACATCAGGCCGGTCGCCAGCTGTTTCAATCGCGCGGCTGCCAAAATTGATCTGGAAGGCAGATACACCAAATAATGTCCCTTGCGGCGCGCGAATCTCTGCCGGAAAATCCGGGAAAGTGGCAAGGTCACTTCCAGACAAAGCCGTGGACAGAGTGAATTGCCCGCCGGTAAGCTGCATACCATCGCCGCTATCACCAGCGAAGCGAACGACGACATTTTCCGCATTCTCCGGTGAATTGTTGCTGTTGTCGTCTTGCTTAAGCGCCGTAGCCATATATAATTTCCGTACCCATAACTCTTTAGAACATGCGGTAAAGCACTTCTCCCCTCTGCTTCAAACCATAAAAACTACTAGGGATAAAGCATTTGTTTAAAGCCAGAGATTGAGATTACTTCTTGCCTAGTGAACCATGGCTGATCTACTCGCCAGAGGTTCAGTAGCAAATCAATATGCAACAATACGGAGAAGTAAGGATGACAACGGCTTTTGTGCGACCCGATACCCAGGCGATGTTGGCCATGCTCGAACAGGCTATGGAAGTGCCGATGAATGAAATGGAGCCAGCAGCTGCACGCGAAGTCTATGTCGGTATGCGCTTTCTGGTCGATGCAGAACCCACCGAACTGGCGGTTGTAAAGGACCTGACTTGTCCGGGACCGGCGGGCGATATCAAGCTACGCTATTATGATAAGCGGGAAAACCGGGAAAAAGGGCCTGCGATCATCTTTTATCATGGCGGTGGTTTCGTCATTGGTGATCTGGAAAGCCACCATCCCTATTGCACCGAGATGGCGGCGCAGATGGACTTGCCTCTGATCGCAGTGGATTACAGGCTGGCCCCTGAAGCGCCCTTTCCGGCTGCTCCGGATGACTGTGAAGCGGCCACGCGCTGGATTGCCGAAAATGCCAAGAGCGCGCTGGGGATTGAAATAGACGGCTTAATTCCGTGCGGCGATAGTGCTGGCGGTAATTTGGCAATTGTCGTGGCGCAGGATCTAGCCAAGAAAAATGCGGCGACACCGGTAATCGCTCAAGTCCCGATATATCCCGCGGTAGACAGCACGGCAGCCGGTGGTTCTATGGATGAATTTGCCGAAGGGTTTTTGCTGACAAAAGACTCAATGGACTATTTCCATAAACATTACGCCGGTGTCGCTGGCGATGCCCGTTGCGACCCCATACATGGCGATCTCGCCAACAGCCCACCGACTGTTCTTATCACTGGCGGCTTGGATCCTCTGCGCGATCAGGGTCGTAGCTACGCCGCCAAGTTGGTAGAGGCCGGTGTGCCAGTTACCTTTATGGAAGCCAAGGGCAATGTCCATGGCCTGATCTGCCTGCGCAAAGGCATTCCGTCCTCACAGCAGGATGTCGATGGTATTTGCAATGCGCTGAAGGCGACTTTGGCGGCGCTATGACCGACTTTAGCGACCTTCCTTACCGTCCCTGTGCTGGCATCATGCTGGCCGACAAAAACGGAAAGATTTTTGTCGGTCAACGACTGGATGCAAAAGACAGCGCCTATCCCGACGCTTGGCAAATGCCGCAAGGCGGCATCGATGACGGTGAGGAAAGCGAGGCCGCAGCAATCCGGGAGCTGGAAGAAGAAACCGGCATCACGGCGGCACATGTTGAGATAATTGCCCGCAGCGCGGAAGAATATTATTACGATTTGCCAGACGAGCTTTTGGGTAAAATCTGGAAGGGAAAATATCGCGGTCAACGCCAATCCTGGTTCCTGATGCGGTTTACAGGCGAAGACAGGCATGTCAATATTGCGACCGAACATGCAGAATTTTCGGATTGGAAATGGGCCAAACCATCAGATTTGCCGGATATGATCGTACCGTTTAAAAAAGATCTCTACCGCGCAATATTGAAGGAATTTGATCCTCTGATCTGAAAGCCAAACAGATTAGCCACAGGATTACAATATGTTGCGTAAGATAGTTTGTTCAATTCCGATAGCAACCATCGGCCTTACAGCACCGGCGCAAGCCGCGCTGCCTGCGCCAGTAAAGGCGATGATTCAGGCTGCCATTGATTCTGGTAAACATGCCGAGGTCAAGTCGGTTATCAAGTTTGCCAAGGTCGCAAATCCCGATAGCATCGCCGAAATTGACGCCATGATGGCTTCATATACCGTAAAGAAAACACAGCTCGCAGCGGCAAAAAGAAGAGCGAAAATGGAAGCGCCCTTTTTTGAAAACTGGTCGGGCAAAGGCGAGCTTGGCGGCTTTCGCAATACCGGAAATTCCAGCGGTGTCGGTTTAAGCGGCGGCATTAACTTGGTTAAAGATGCGGTCGACTGGCGCCTCAAATTTCAGGCGCGCGCCGATTATCAACGCAGCAATGGCGTCACCAGCCGAGAGCAATATGCGGTTGCGGTAGAGCCGGAATATAAGATTAATGACCGTTTGTTTGTATATGGTCTGGCGCGATATGATCACGACCGGTTTCAGGGTTTTTCCGCGCGCTATACTGCGTCGGGGGGTATTGGCTACACGGTGGTCAAGGAAGACGAAGTCAACCTGGATGTCAAAGCAGGGCCAGCCTGGCGCCTAACGGAATTTACCGACGGCGGGTCGGACAGCAGTCTGGCCGGTTTAATTGGTCTTGATCTCGGCTGGCAGATTGCGGATAATTTGAAACTGACCCAGGACGCCGGCGCAACATTGGCCTCGGACGCGCAAAGCCTCACCAGCGCCAATGTGATATTTTCTTCTGGCACCAACACGCTGACCGCGACAACAGGGCTTGATGCGAAAATAAACGGGAAGCTGACCGCTCGCTTTTCTTATGCTGTCGAGCATGAAACCAATCCACCGGATGGCAGCGAGAAAACCGATACGCTTAGTCGCGCAACTTTGGTCTATGATTTTTAGAACGGAAGGGCCGGGATTTTTAGAACGGAAGGGCCGGGATTTTTAGCCCGGAAGATCTGGTCGACTAGTTAGGCGCCACTTTTTCGTCTTTGTCTTCGCCAATTTTCGGTTTCGGCGTTACCGCTTGCGCTGACAAGACCGGCATTTTTTCAGATGTCTTGATCACCGATGACAAGCGCGCTGTTTGCGGGCAACGGGTCCGACACAATGTTTCGATCCGCGAGAGATTGATTTTCGCTTTTTCAACCGCACCGCGCTGCACCAGCGCCTCACCCTGTCCGGCCAGAGCATCAAGGTTATTGGGGTCGAGGATCAACGCTTCACGATAGAAACGGATCGCTTTACCCGGCAGTTTCTGAACCCGCGCGATCTGGGCAAGCGCTATGAACGCCGAACCGTTACGCGGATCAACCGCCAAGGCTGTTTCATACAGATCAGTGGCAAGATCGAGCTTGCCTTCTTTTTGCGCCGCCGCGCCCTGCTCCATATAGGCAACCGAACGTGCTTTGATTTCTATATCAGCCGATTGGCCGAAACTGGCACTGGAAACAGTCGCCAAAACCAAAGACATTGCCAGGGCAGCAGGTGAAAAACGCATAATTAGCTCCAATAAAGACTCAGGCTTTGTAGCAGGGCCACCTGCACGTTCGGTGAACATGACGGTGTCCGTCACGATTTGCTATCACAATTTTTCAAGGCAGGTGAAATAAAAGCCATCTGTTCCGTCTTGATACGGGGTGAGTAGAGTTCCTTTACGATATGGCCGTCCAATCGGCAAATCAACCTCTATATACCGCCAATCCGGGTGGTTCTTGAGAAAAGTCACGGCTTGGTCGCCGCCTTCGGCATCGAGTAAGGAGCAAACGGCATAAACAAGCCTACCGCCCGGCGCGACCAACGCACTCGCCAGATCAAGCAATCGCGCCTGTAACTGGACGGTTTGATCGAGCCGTTTGGGCGTCATCCGCCAGCGCAGTTCAGGGTTTCGGCGCCATGTGCCCGTTCCTGTGCAGGGCGCGTCGACCAGCACTAGGTCGCATTGTCCTTTTAAAGTTTCCAGCGCCTCGATCTCTTTATTCGGTGATAGCAATATTGTTTCAACATTACGTGTGCTGGAGCGGCGCAAACGCGGTTCGATCCGGCTTAGTCTTCCGCGGTCTGTATCAGCCGCAATGATCCGGGTGTCGTCAGATAATTGCGCCGCCAACCCCAGTGTCTTTCCCCCGGCCCCTGCGCACATATCCAAAACGAATTTGGGTTTCTTGGTGACACACGCGGCGACAATAGCCTGACTTCCCAAATCCTGGATCTCGATCTTGCCGCTGTTATAGGGTTCACTATTCTCCACGCTCGTCCCCGTCGGCAATCGATAGCCATAAGGCATTGGTAACGCTTCGACTTCTGGCCAAGCCGATTCTATCGTATCGGCATCGGCCTTTTTGGGATTGAGCCTTATATCCAGAGGCGCGCGATCAAATAGTGCCGTTTGCTCGTCGCCATCGATTGGCGTGGCGAATTGACTGTGCAGCCAGGCGGGTATGGCTTCGCCGCTGGCTTGCTGTTCCTGGTCTGTCAGTACGGCCGGACCATAAGACGAGCCGTCGAACAAGGCTTTTAGCTCCGGCTGTTCTGCTGCCAACCCGACTATCGCCGCACGGCCACTTTCGGGACGATCACCAAACCGCCGGATCGCCGCATAAACATGCTCTCGTATCGCCCGGCGGTCTTTCGAACCGGCATAGCGACGCGCCCTGAAAAATTTCTTCGCGACATTATCTCCAGACGCACCGTTATCCCGTGCCGCGACAATGATGTCATCAAGCAGTTCAATGGCCGCTTGCAGGCGCGCCGATGGGGTCAATTATCGTCCAGTAGTGGGCGGAATTTCTGAATCGATTCCAAATGTGGAACGCAGAAAAATTTACTCGCTTCCGTCTTGATCTGATCGACCTTGAATCTCTTTAGGCGTTCACGGCGATCATTTTCAACCAATTTCATAGTCTCAGCACCGGCCTTCATGCAGATTTCCTGACTGATATATAGTTCTTGCTTCGTTTGCATGGTCGGCCCAGGGTCGAGGTCATTCCAGCTAAGAAATATCAGCAAATAAGGTGTAAAAACTTCGATCATCTTTGCCCTTTCAAACCCTACCGCGTTGGATAGTTAGGGGCTTCGCGCGTGATCGAGACATCATGCACATGGCTTTCCTGCAAGCCAGCATTTGTGATCCGGACAAACTCGGCTCGCTCGCGTAAGTCTTCCAGAGTTTCGGAGCCAGTATAGCCCATCGCTGCCTTTACGCCGCCGACCAATTGGTGGATGACGTCGCCCGCCGGGCCCTTAAATGGCACCTGTCCTTCGATACCTTCGGGAACAAGTTTGAGCTGATCCGAGATATCCTGCTGAAAATAACGATCAGCCGAACCGCGCGCCATCGCGCCAACCGAACCCATGCCGCGATAGCTTTTATAGGCACGCCCCTGATAGAGAAACGTCTCGCCTGGCGCTTCTTCGGTTCCGGCGAGCAACGATCCAACCATCACCGAGGACGCGCCAGCAGCCAACGCTTTGGCAACATCGCCTGACGTTCGCAAACCACCATCCGCCACAACCGGAATACCGGATTTAGCTGCTTCTTCTGCGCAATCCATAATCGCGGTGAGCTGCGGTACGCCGACACCAGCGACGACACGGGTTGTGCAGATTGAGCCCGGCCCGATACCGACTTTGATCCCGTCAGCGCCAGCATCAATCAGCGCGCGCGTCGCCGCCGCCGTCGCGACGTTACCGGCAATAATTTGAGTCTGATTCGATCGTTTTTTGACCTCTTCAACAGCCTTGGAGACCATTTTGCTATGACCGTGAGCGGTATCGATAACCACCAGATCACATTCCGCATCAATCAGTGCCTGGGTCCGATCCATTCCTGCATCACCAACCGTCGAAGCCGCCGCCACACGCAGACGCCCCGTGCTATCTTTTGTGGCATTAGGGTAAGTAACCGCTTTTTCGATATCCTTCACCGTAATCAAGCCAACACAGTGATAGTTGTCATCGACGACAAGCAATTTTTCGATCCGGCGCTGATGCAACATGCGCCGCGCTTCTTCCTGACTCACGCCGATGGGAACTGTTACCAGATTATCTTTGGTCATTAGCTCTGACACCGGCTGCCTTGGATTTTCGGCAAAGCGCACGTCACGGTTCGTCAAGATGCCTGCCAGTTTTCCCCCGGACTCAACGACCGGAATACCGGAAATCTTGTTCTGTGCCATCGTCGCTTCGGCATCAGCCAGAGTCGCATCCGGTGCGATCGTAATCGGATTGACAACCATACCGGATTCAAACCGCTTAACCTGACGGACGGCAGCAATCTGTTGATCGAGCGTCAGATTACGGTGAAGCACGCCTATACCGCCCAATTGCGCCATCACAATCGCCATATCGGATTCCGTCACGGTATCCATTGCAGACGATAGGACCGGGATGTTGAGCGATATTTCCTTTGTCAACCATGTCCGGGTATTCGCCTGACTGGGCACTATGTCTGATGCAGCGGGCTGCAGCAGGACATCGTCAAATGTCAGTCCAGTCCGGATTTCTCTGCTGCTCATGCTATGCCACTTTCTGCTCTGTCGAATTTGATTCTGTGGCGGCCCATGTAATCAGTAATCATATTATTCGCCAGTATTATTCGGTACGGAACTTGTCGGATAGCTCTCAAGGCTGCCGAAATACCGCCCCAATGCGACATGGAAATTGGAATCATCAGCCGCGCCGCCCAATTGCAACTGGTCATCGACCTCATCGTCGGCATCATGATAGCGCCCGTTGAGATAGGCATTTAATAGTTCTTGATCAGCAAAAGCGCTCGTAATCATTAGCGTAGGGATATTTTTTTCCAGAAATACATAACCGTCCTGCCGCCGGACAAAGGCATTGGCTTTGTCGCTGGTATCAATTTCACGGCCCTCCGCCTTTGCAACCTTCTCGATATCATCATCAATTGCAGTTTTCCCGCGCCCGACAACCGCGATTTTTTTGCCGTTTGGCGTCAACGCTATGGTGTCGACGTTGAATACCGCGACTAACTTATCCAGCGGAAAAGTTGATTCCGCTACAAACGCTTTTGCACCCAGTAACCCGCTCTCTTCAGCTGTCGTCGCAAGAAAATAGATGGTCCGATCAAGCCGATCTGCGTTCAACCGTTTGGCAGTCTCGATCAACAATGCAATCCCGCTGGCGTTATCCACCGCACCATTGCAAATGCGGTCGGCCTCACCTTCCCCGCGACATTCGCCAAGATGGTCCCAATGTCCCAAGAACAGAACCGCTCCATTGGCCGGTTTGCGGCCGGGAAGCTTGCCGATCACATTGTGGGACACAAAGCGCCGGACCTGCGTTACTATGGATAGATTGGCAGAGATGCCTGTGGCTATCGGTCCAAAAGTCTTGGACTTTGCATCTTCACCTAATTGCTTGGGATCTATCTGGGCTTTGCTAAGCAACTTATCCGCAGCAGCAGCGCTGATAATTCCCTCAACATCCGCATGTTGCTCCGGCTGGTCTAAACCAGTACGTTCGGTGCCGAACCGGCGGGCAAAGCGGTTAAAGCGCGATTGACTGCCAATCACCGTAACCACTCCCGCGGCACCGGCTGCAATCACATTGGCTTTGCGCACGCTATAAGCCGGGAAATCAGTTGCGCCTGGCAGCGAAGAACGGTTCACCAGAGCAATTTTGCCAGAAACCGCGGGTTTCATTTCCGATACCGATAAGTTGCCATAACCGACATGGACAACCGGCACGTTGGTCAGATTGGCAAACGGCATCGCACCGCGCAGGATGATTTGATCCTCATCAATCCGAACGGTTTTCGTCTTTTTGCCGTCAGAATATTTCAATTCGACCGTTTGCTTCAGCGGGGTCCGCTCTACCAGGGCAACGGGTGAATACCATGATGGTGACCCCGTTGCGGGAACCAGACCCGCCTTCTGCCATTCTGTCGCGATATAATTGACAGTCTTATTTTCACCCGCCGTTCCGGGTTTGCGCCCGCCAAAATCGTCACTGGCCAATATCTTGATATGGTTCAGTAAATCAGCTTCCGAAATTTCTTCAGCGTGCACTGCGGACGAAAAGAGCAAAGATACAACAGCACAAATGGTAAAACGCATAGAAAATGGTAACCTTGTTTCAGAGCGAAATATTCGCTTTTTTCTTGGCATTATACCGCAAATAATCAATGATATTCGGACATAAAGTTGGAAGGCGTAGCAGATGGAACTCACGGCAGCATTTTTCTTTTTCCTTTTGGTGATCATATATCTTGGCGCGAGCATCAAGATTGTTCGCCAAGGCTATCAATATACGATTGAGTATTTTGGTCGTTTCACCAGCATCGCCAAGCCCGGCTTTAACTTCTTTCCCGCGTTTTTCTATCGCGTCGGCCGTAAGGTCAACATGATGGAGCAGGTGCTGGACATTCCGGGTCAGGAAATCATCACCAAAGATAACGCGATGATCTCTACCGATGGCGTGGTTTTCTTTCAGGTATTGGATGCGCCGAAGGCTGCCTATGAAGTGAATGATCTTTATAATGCTATTCTCAACCTTGTGACCACCAACTTGCGGACCGTGATGGGCTCGATGGACCTGGATGAGACACTATCCAAGCGTGATGAGATTAACGGGCGCCTGCTGACCGTCATAGATGATGCGACCACGCCATGGGGCCTGAAAATTACTCGTGTGGAAATTAAAGATATTCGCCCACCACAGGATATAATCAACGCCATGGCGCGGCAAATGAAAGCAGAGCGCGAGAAACGGGCCAATATTCTGGATGCCGAAGGTGCTCGCGCTTCCGAAATCCTTCGTTCAGAAGGTGAAAAACAAGGGCAAATTTTGCAGGCAGAAGGTCGCCGCGAGGCTGCTTTCCGGGATGCAGAAGCCCGCGAGCGTGAAGCCGAAGCCGAAGCCAAAGCCACCCAAATGGTCTCCAAAGCCATTGCTGACGGCAATGCGCAAGCAGTAAACTATTTCGTCGCGCAGGATTACGTCAAAGCGGTCGAGAAGTTCGCAACTTCTCCCAACGCAAAAACCATATTATTCCCGGTCGAGGCGACACAGCTCATCGGCACATTGGGCGGTATCGGTGAACTGGCCAAAGAGGCGCTGGGTGAAAATGGCGGCGCCATTACGCCTCCACCGCCACGCCGCAAAGGCCCGTTTGAACAACAAGGCGACTAGACATGGATATCATCGAACAGATCATGGGGCTGGAATCGCATTATCATTGGCTGATAATTGCGCTGCTGCTCGGCATTGGGGAAATATTGGTGCCCGGCGTGTTCCTGATCTGGCTCGCTGCTGCGGCGGCCATTACCGGGTTTGTCGCCATGTTCATCGATATCACGGTTGCTGGTCAGTTCACTTTATTCGGCCTGCTATCACTCGCTTCAGTATTTTTGGGTCGCCGTTGGTATCTGACTCATGTGGTGAAAAGCGAAGACCCGCTTTTGAATGATCGTGCCGCACGGTTAATCGGCATGACGGTAACCGTCGTCAAACCGATCAATGCAACATCTGGCCGCGTCAAAGTCGGTGACAGCGAATGGTCAGCCAGAGGTCCTGCACTGGCAAAAGGATCCTCTGCGAGAATTATCGACGTCGCCAATGGTATTTTAATACTCGAAGAAATACCGGAAGAACTGACTTAATTTATCAGCAGCGGCGGGATCTATTTCTTAAAAAAGCCCTTGGCCATATCGGTGATGTCGTTGATCGGATTGCCGTCGCCATCACGGTCCAGGAAGCCACCAACTTTGCTAAGTAGACCGTCTTCACCGCCGAGTTTCTCCATCAGGCCGCCTTCGCCATCCAGGCCGGCTTTTTCGGCCATAGCAGGCATAAGGCCCTTAAGTTTATCGGCGTCAACACCTGCCTCAGCGGCTGCTTCTTTAATGGCAGTCGCTTTGTCCACACTGCCATCCTGCAGTTTCGCAAAAAGGGCTTCACCGCCGGATTTCAGCTCGTCAGCTGACATACCTACCTTTTCGGCCAAGCTGTCTAGGTTCACGTTGTCGGGCAACATGCCCAGTGCGCTATCCAAAAGTCCCATCGATCATCTCTTTCGTTTATTATTTTAACGTGTCAGCTTGCCGGCCATTCCGATAATGTCATCAAGCGGGTTACCATCGCCATCAAGATCAAGCAGCGATGCCAATCCGCCGATACCGCCAGAAGATGCTTTTGAGCCGCCGCCAAGCAATCCGCCGATTAGACCACCGATGCCGCCGCCACTACCGGACTCATCGCCACCCTGTTTCGCCATGTAACCAGCGACCATCATTGCAACTATGGGCAGCATCTTTTTGAGCAAGTCACTGCTGATGCCGGTCTGTTGTTCTGCGCCAGCGGCAACCGTACGGCTGACTTCTTTTGATCCGAATATCTGGCCAAGAATTTCATTGCCTTGGTTCACTGGCGTAGGTTGCGAACCCAACACGCTGTCGAGCAGTCCGCCGCCGCCCAGCTGTCCTAAAAGACCACCCAGTCCGTCCAAACCACTGGGTTGTGCCTGTGTAGTTTTTTTAAATCCGCCCAAAATGGAAGGCAGCAGAGCCGCGGTTCCGGCTTGCGCGACGCTCTCATTCACACCCAATTCGCGTGCCATTGTTTCAATGCCACCCGATTGCTGCAATATCTCCAAAATACTCATCACCCGTCTCCTTTACCCCCGCAGGGCTTGCTATCGATTCTAGTGTTCGGTTCTCCACTCTAACAGATTTTCATGCTCAAAACGGCAGATATGAAAGGTTTACGATTGTTTACACTCATGAGCAGCTCTGAGTAGCAAAAAAAGGCCATCCGGTATTTGACTCCGCTCGACGTAACACCGAAGAAAGGAAGCAAGGGCAGACTCACACGCCCCACAGCTAAAGAGGAGCAAAGCATGAGTATATTTGGAAAAATCAAAAACGCGATTTTCGGTGGTGAAGCGAAGGCAGCCGAACCGGCAGCAGCGCCAGCCGCTGAAGCGGCCCCGGCCCAACGTGCAGCCATCACCGAAGTGGACGTCGCAGCACGCCTCGACAATATCCCAGGCTCAGACAAGCTGAACTGGCGCACGTCTATTGTTGACCTGATGAAACTGGTCCAGATTGATGCGAGCTATGAAAACCGCAAAGCACTGGCCCAAGAATTGGGCAACGCCAGCTATAGCGGGTCAGCAGAAGACAATATCGCTTTGCACAAGCGCGTGATGTCAGAAATAGCGGCCAATGGCGGTATCGTACCAGCAGAATTGAAAGACTGATTGTTAAAGGCCAATTTTCCAGGCCTTTACTGGACGTCATGTCCAAATGTTTTTAGGCGGGGGTTATGAGCGATCATAGCCCCCTTCCTTTTGCCGAGGCCCCGAAAAACTGCCGCCGTTGTCCGCGATTGGTTGGTTTGCGCCAATCGCTCCGCAAAGAGCATCCTGACTGGTGGAACGCCCCGGTTCCGGCCTTCGGCGATCCCGATGCCTGGCTCGCAATTGTCGGCCTTGCCCCCGGAAGGGAAGGTGCAAACCGGACCGGTCGCCCATTCACCGGTGATGCATCCGGCGATCTGCTCTTCGCTACGCTCGACAGGGCAGGACTTTCAAAGGGTAAGTTTCAATCCAGCATTGATGATGGCGTTACATTGAAAGGCACGATTATCCTTAATGCTGTCAAATGCCTACCGCCAGAGAACAAACCCAATGGCGCCGAGATCAACAATTGCCGCCCTTTTATGGTCAAGGCATTGGACGCCCTGCCTAACTTACGGGTTTTACTCGCCCTTGGGAAAATCGCTCATGACAGCGTGATCCGAATGACAGGTGGCAGGTTGGCAGAATATAAATTCGGACATGGCGTGGAACATAGGTTGCCCGATGGGCGCGTCCTAATCGATAGCTATCATTGCAGCCGATATAATGTGAATACTAAAAGATTGACGGCGGAAATGTTCGAGGCTGTGTTTGAAATGGCGTCAGGCTTTAGAGCGATTGATCCACCAAACTGAGACGCTCCACAATTGTGTTTCGCTCAAGAAGCGCTCCGGGAGCGATCACGGCATTGGCACCAATTCGGCAGTCGTCACCAACCAATGCTCCAAATTTAGTCCTGCCGGTATCAATCGTTTTGCCTTCGTGCTTTATCACGATTTTCGGATCGATCATTTCATTACGGAAATTTGCAATCATTGCTCCGGCTTCGATATTGACTGCCCGCCCCATGACGGTATCTCCGACAAAACTAAGATGAGCTAACTTTGCGTGCTCAAAAAGGAATGATGATTTGAGCTCACATCCCGGACCAATAATGTTGTCGGCCTGCATCCAACACCCGTCCCTGATATATGCTCCACTGGCAATAAAGGATCGGGGACCAATGATCGCAGGGCCTTTTATTATAGCACCGTCCTCGACAGTTGCGGACTTTGCGATCGCGATATCACCAACAATCGCAAAATCTCCCGAAAGCCCGTCGATCATCTCAATAACAACTGCTTCGCAATTTGCGGTTAGCGCCCAAGGTTTGTGATCCAAATATGGTGAAAGCGAAGAATCGGCAAAGCCAGCTATCCAACGACCATAGCCCCAGTCATCAGACATCCTCGATCAACCGCCCATAAAGCTCTGGCCTGCGGTCACGGAAAAATCCCATTCCGGCACGGTGCTTTCGGGCCTTTTCGAGGTCGAAAGTAGAGACCAGTACACCGCTCTCTTCCGCGCCATATTCCAGCACCAAATCACCCCATTCATTGGCAATGAAACTGTGCCCGTAAAAAACCTGCCCGTCTTCCTCGCCGATACGATTGCTGGCGATCACCGGCATGCAGTTGCTCACCGCGTGACCTTGCATCGCGCGCCGCCACATCGGGCTGGTGTCGAGGTCTGCGTCATAGGGCTCTGAACCAATGGCGGTCGGATAAAACAAGATTTCTGCGCCCATCAACGCCATCGCCCGCGCGGTTTCGGGATACCATTGGTCCCAGCATATACCGACACCGATGGTCGTTCCAAATACGTCCCAGACTTTGAAGCCGCTATTGCCGGGACGGAAATAGAATTTCTCCTCATAGCCCGGACCATCGGGGATATGACTTTTACGATAGACGCCCATGACGTCACCCTGCGGGCCAATCATCGCGATGCTGTTATAATAATGCTGGCCGTCCCGTTCGAAAAAGCTGGTGGGGATTGCGACCTTTAACTGCTTTGCGAGTTTTTGCATCGCCTGAACCGAGGCGCTTTCGTGCGTGGGATTGGCCAGCGCGAACAGCGCTTCATCTTCGGTCTTGCAGAAATAAGGTCCCGCAAAAAGTTCCGGAGGCAATATGATTTGTGCGCCCTGCTCCGCCGCCTTGGCAACATGATCGCTGACGGCTTGTATGTTTTCCACGTCGCTGCCGGTCAATGAAAGTTGCAGCGCTGCAACGGAGATCTCTTTTGTCATACCGCCGTCATAGCTTGATACCGAAACGCGCCGCAATCGGAATTGTCGCGAGATATAGCAGTATTGTCAACAATATGCCGGCGAACAGCGACACCCAAAAATCTATTCCCTGCCGCAACATCATCGGGATCAGAAGGAACATCGGCAAGCTGGGAATGACATAAAAGAATGTTGCTTCGACATGCCCCGCCAGCAATTGCGTATCGCCAGTATCCCGCCACAGCCAGATCATCGCTAAAATCGAAATAAGCGGTAGCGAGGCCACAAGCGCGCCCATGGCTGGATAGCGCCGAGCGATGATCGCTACGATAGCGACGATCACTCCCGATACGATGGCCCGGACCGCGAATTCACCCATGGCTTAGCAAGTGATCACGGCGTTTTTTGAACAGCAAGGTCATCCGATCAGATTCGCCGATTGCAGTATATTTTGCTTTCTCCACATCACCTTCAGCATAGCGCGGTGGCAACGTCCAAACACCTTTAGGATAGTCCGCTGTATCTTTCGGATTGGCATTTATCTCTGCCTGGTTGACCAATTCAAAGCCATGCGCCTCCATAAATTTGACAACCGTATCTGTACGCAAATAGCCTTTGTTGCCATCGGCATAGCTGAATGGCGTACCGTCTTTTGCGCGGTGTTGGATGATCCCCACCATGCCGCCATCTTTCAGCATATTGCGCATCACTTTGATTTCACTGTCCGCCAAGTTCCAGCGCATCAAATTGTGCATCATGCGCGGAATGACCACGAAATCTGCGGTTCCATTCACTTCCTCCGGAACTTTATCGGTAGTGTATGCTGCAAATTTCGTTGCTGGCATGCCGGTCCATTCGGCCACGTCATTGGGAAATTTCGTCGGGAAATTCCGAATACGCTCTTTGGCTTCATCCCCAAAAGGCAAAGGATCGGGCGCGAAAGTCAGGCCGATAAACTTGCCCTTATCCGCAACATAAGGCGCCAAAATCCGGGAATACCAGCCACCGCCGGGCACATATTCCACCACTGTATGATTGGGTTCTATGCCAAAAAAGCTAATTGTTTCGGCTGGATGGCGATATTTATCACGCACACTATCTTCCGCGCGGCGCTCATTGGTAATGATCATGCGCAAATTGCTTTCGCTATGCGCTCCGTCCTTTGCATGATGTTTCGCGGCAACGGGCGTAGCGGCTGTAACCGCCAATGCGGTCAAACCTCCCATGATAATCAACGTCTTCTTCATTGTCGTTCCTTTCATGCAATAGTTCTTCAATTGCCGGAGAGGGTTACACTCACCCAACCTGCAAATACTAAGGTCGTTTTTTGAACAGCAAAGTCATCCGGTCAGATTCGCCTATGGCTTGATATTTCGCCCTGTTCTCATCCTTGTTCGTCAGAACGGGCGGCAAGGTCCAAACACCCTTCTCATAATCTTTGGTATCCTTGGGATTGGCATTTATTTCCGATGAATCAACCAATTCAAAACCATTTAACTCAAAAAGCGCCACAACCGAATCTTGTTTCAAATAGCCTTTGGTTCCCTTTGACATCGCATAAGACGCATCTGCATTGGCACGATGCTGGACGATACCAATCATGCCGTCATCAGCCAGAATTTCGCGGAGCGACTGTAATTCAGAATCAGAACGCGCACCGTTGAGCATCCCGTGCATCGAACGAAATATCAAAACCCGGTCAATTTTTCCTTTGAGCTCCTCCGGCACTTCATCGCTTTCATAAGCAGCAATTTTGTCGGGAGAAACACCTGTCCACTCCGATGCGACATCCGGGAAGCGTTCGGGCCAGCTTTTTGAGCGCCCTTCACGCGCGCGACTGGAAAAATCTATGCTATCGCTGTTGCCATTAACCGCTACATATTTTCCGTTAGCACTAATATAGGGCAACAAAATCCGCGTGTACCATCCGCCGCCAGGGCCATATTCTGCGACAGTATGCGTAGGCTTTACCTGAAAAAATGCCAGAGTCTCTGCGGGATTGCGATAGACATCGCGCACCTTGTCATCCTTGCGCCGCTCATGATTGATCACAGCTGTTAGCGCAGCATCCCTGTGCATAGCGCCATCTTTTTCATTTTGTTCCGCCAGTGCAGGAACCGCCGCCGTTGCTAATAGTGCAGTCGCGAAACCAGCGAATATAAGCTTCTTCGTCATCTATACAGGCCTTTCAATTGGGGAACCTCTCTCCGAAAATGAACATAAATGACCTGCACGGTCATGCAAAGCAGTTTATCCAGAGATGTCTTCTATTATCTTGAAATGCTTCAAAACCTCTGGCCGGGGGTAGATTTCATCTAGCGGTATCGACTTACCGCTATCCTGTACGATGCGGACATGCTTGCGGCCCAATTGGCGGGGTTCATCAACACCGCAGCTATGAGCGATCACTTCCACTTCATGAACCAGGTTTTTGCAATAGTTTGCGACTTTCACTTTCTTGTCCGATGGATCCAGACCCCGTTGAAGCCTCGGATTATGTGTTGTGATCCCTGTCGGGCAGGTATTCTTGTTACATTTCAGCGATTGAATACACCCGAGAGAAAACATGAAACCACGGGCGCTGTTGATAAAGTCAGCCCCGGCACAGATTGCCCAAGCGACATCGACGGGGGTAATCCGTTTGCCCGAAGCGATGATCCGTACCCGCTCACGCAGACCATATTGGTGCAATATGTCAGACAACATCGGTAAGCTTTCATCGAGCTGTAATCCGACATTGTCCATCAATGGCATTGGTGCGGCGCCAGTCCCGCCGTCTCCGCCATCCAGCGTGAAGAAATCAGGCGCGCTTTCGATACCCCGGCGATGAATTTCTTCGCAAAGCTCGATCAGCCAGCCATAAGAGCCGACCACCGCTTTAATGCCGGTAGGCTTTCCGGTGACTGCACGTACATGTGCGATAAAATCAAGCATGTCACCAACACTGTTGATTTCAGGGTGGCGATTGGGTGAGATCGATGCCTGACCTTTCTCTATGCCGCGCACCTGTGCAATTATGTCCGTCACTTTTTCCGCAGGCAAGATACCGCCCTTACCCGGCTTTGCGCCTTGAGACATTTTAATCTCAAACATGCGGACTTGCTCGTGATCAGCAATGGCGCGCAGCTTGTCATCATTCAGGCTACCATCATCGTTCCGCACGCCATATTTGGCTGTGCCAATTTGAAAGACAATGTCGCAGCCCCCTTCCAGATGATAAGCCGACAGACCGCCTTCCCCGGTATTCATCCAGCATCCCGCCATTTTCGCTCCATGAGACAAAGCTCGCACGGCAGGGACAGACAGCGCGCCGAAACTCATCGCGGAAATATTGAATAGTGATTTGGCTTCAAACGGATTTTCGCAAAAAGGCCCCAATGTGCATGTTGCGGTATCGGCAGCATCTTTTTCCAGAGTTGGAAACGGACAATTGACGAAAATCGGTGTTCCAGCCGGATCAAGGTTTTTCGTAGAACCAAAAGCAATTGTGTTGCCGGTACCTTTTGCTGCTCGGTTAACCCATTCCCGTTCAGCACGATTAAACGGCATTTCTTCGCGATCCATGGCGAAAAAATACTGCCTGAAAAATTCCCCGAGACTGCTGAACAAATGGCGGAAACGACCGATGACAGGATAGTTCCGACGCACTGCGTCCTGCTTTTGCGTCACGTCTACGATGAACAAAATCGCCACAACTGCAATGCCGAGGCCGAGCAGGAAAACCAAGATATAAGTGAGAGTACTCAACACGCTCAAAATTCCGTCAGCCATTATCTATCCCCAAAAATCTCGAAACAGGGATTAGCATTTTGTTCCCCTCAAACATAGTTCGCTTGAAACCGGCAGATGTTGGAAAAAATCAAAGTTGCGGAATTTGCTGAGAGATACAGTGGAAGCTCCCACCGCCACGAAGCAACGCCCTGCTGGACAGGCCCACTGCCTTTCGGTCCGAAAATAACTCGGCGATTGCGACAACTGCAGCATCATCTGCTGGTACTCCAAATTGCGGCACAACGACCACTATATTGCCGACATAGAAATTCATATAGCTTGCTGGTGCTATGCTTCCTTCTACCTCATATTTTCCAACAGATGGAATGCGAACGACTTCAAGACCGGCAGCCGCTGCGCGGTGCGCCGCATCTTCAAATATCGCGCTATTGGGATCATCCTCGCTATCAGCTTTCGGAATTGCGACTTTACCCTCCGCCACAAACCGCGCAAGATTGTCGATATGACCATCGGTATGATCAGCGATCAAACCATCACCCATCCAACATATATTCTCGATATTCAGGGCATCCTTTAGATTTTTGCTTACCTGATCCTTCGACATATCTTTGTTGCGATTGGGATTGAGCACGCATTGTTCAGTTGTGACGAGATAGCCAGCACCATCCCCATCAATAGCGCCGCCTTCCAAAACCCAATCGTGCGAGATGGTAGGTATATCGATCAGCGCAGCAAGGCGTTGACCGATGTCCTGATCGCCCGCCATGTCAAATTTGCGCCCCCAACCATTGAAGCGGAAATCACGTGCCTTCCGATGATCATTAACCGTTATGATTGGCCCTGTATCGCGCAGCCAGATATCCCCAAAGGGCTCTATGAAAATTTCGACGTGATTATCGACAAGCTCAGATGCCCGGTCGCCGTCTCCGTGATCCCTGCAAACAATTATGGTCCGCTCGCCATTGCCATGATCGCAGATGGCGTTAGCAAAAGCCGCAACTTCCTGCTGCGCGTCCGCCAATTTCTCAGGCCATTCCTTTGGGTTACCAGGAAAACCAATCCAGACCGCTTCATGCGGCTCCCATTCGGCTGGCCACCTCATCGTCAATCCGAAGCGCTATCGATTAGCTTTCAGCGCGGCTTTTGTCGCGAATATCACGAAATTCATCGCCATCATTCCAGTTCGGCCAATCTTCCGTCATCGCCAGCATCCGTGCGACCGTATAATAGACTTTCAGATCGCTCATGACGCCGTCCCAGTTCCAGTCCGGATTAAATTCGTCCTTTGGCCCGTGGTAACGGTTCTCAGTATAGTCCTGACTGATCGCCTCTCCGGCTGCACGGCCACCATCAACAAGGTCTTCACCGCCTTCGAAATAGATCATCGGCACGCCAAGTTTAGCGAAGCTGAAGTGATCGGAGCGATAGTAAAAGCCTTTTTCCGGTGTCGGTTCGGCTTCGGCAACGCGGCCATCAGCTTGCAGCGCCCCTTCCAGATAGCGATCCAGCTGGGATTTGCCTTTACCAACCACCACAACATTCTTTGCTGCGCCAGCCATGCCAAATGCATCCATATTTACGCCGCCCACCGTTTTGTTGAGTGGATAAACTGGATTTTCTGCATAATATTTGGAACCAAGCAGACCGGATTCTTCTGCTGTTACGGCTAGGAAAATAATGCTGCGATCTGGCGCGCCGGCCTTCATATGCGCTTCGGCGAGAGCAACCAAGGCCGCGGTTCCGGTCGCATTATCGACGGCACCGTTGCAAATATCATCACCATCGGGTGCCGGCTTACAACGGCCGAGATGATCCCAATGCGCGGTATAGAGTACATATTCATCAGGCCGGGTTTTGCCCTTGATCATGCCGATGACATTTTTGCTGTTCATCTTACTAATGTCATTTTCAAAGGACATTGACGCGGTCACGCCTAATGGAACCGCCTTAAAGGCTTTATCTTTAGCAGCTGTCATCATCGCGTCCAGATCCTGACCGGCGCTAGCGAAAATCTTCGCTGCCACATCCTTCTGAACCCAGCCATTGGCTTTTGTTTGATTAGAACCGCCATTTGCTGACTGCGCATAAAATTGCGGCCCGCTCCAACTAGATTCGACAACATTCCAGCCATAAGCAGCAGGAGCAGTGTCATGAATAATCAGTGCGGCGGCCGCACCCTGACGCGCTGCTTCTTCATATTTGTAAGTCCAGCGGCCATAATAGGTCATCGCCCGGCCACCAAATTCGCCTTCGAGGCTTTCTGTTCCGAAATCTGGATCATTTACAAGAATGACGACAGTTTTGCCTTTGACATCAACGCCTTCATAATCGTTCCATTCCCGCTCGGGCGCGTTGATACCGTAGCCTACAAAGACCATTTCGCTGTCTGTGACATCGATCTTCGCCTGTTCCTGATAGGATGTGATCACCATTTCGGGACCATATTGAAAACTCATGTCTCCTGTCCCACCCTTGATGGATAAGTCAGACACATTTTTGGCAGCAATCTCGACAAGCGGCACATCCTGAAACCAACTGTCGCCATTGCCCGGTTCTATGCCTGCTTCGGCAAATTCTTTGGTGAGCAACGCGAGGGTTTTTTCCTCGCCAACGGTTCCAGGAGCACGGCCCTCATAAGAGTCGAGAGACAGCTCTTTCGTAATGTCCCGCATCGTATCCAGCGACAATTCCGGCGCAGCAACTTCTGGTAACGCCGCAAGATTTTCTGCATTATTTGCGTCATCTACTTTTACGCAACTAGCAAGTGCCAACGCCGGTATCAGCGCAAGTGAGAGCCATTTCTTTTGCATTCCAGATCCTCATCCAAATTTAATCATCAAACTGATTTCTATTTTCGTTACTGGCAGTGTCCTTAATCTGGCGCAAGCCTTTGCCAATGCCACAAATAAAAAAGGCGGTCTCGAAAGACCGCCTTTTTGAAATGTTCTGTTAAGTCAATTAGCGTGAGTAAAACTCGACGACTAGGTTGGGTTCCATTGTCACCGGATAAGGCACTTCGTCCAGCGTCGGTACGCGAACATAGGTGACTTTATCGGTGCCATCTGGCGTGACATATTCTGGAATGTCGCGCTCTGGAAGGCTCTGTGCTTCGATAACCAGCAGCATTTCTTTGGCCTTGTCGCTCAGCGATACGATATCGCCAGGCTGCACTTTGCGCGAAGCAACGTTACATTTTACGCCGTTCACACGAATATGACCGTGGCTGACGAGCTGACGGGCCGCAAAAATCGTCGGTGTGAATTTGGCGCGGTAAACGACCATATCCAGACGCTGCTCCAGCAAACCGATCAGGTTCTGGCTGGTATCGCCTTTCATGCTCGATGCTTCTTTATAAGCGCGCTTAAATTGCTTTTCGGTCACGTCGCCATAATAGCCTTTCAGCTTCTGCTTGGCGCGCAGTTGAATGCCGTAGTCGGAAAGCTTGCCTTTGCGGCGTTGACCGTGCTGGCCGGGACCATAGTCGCGGCGATTGACAGGTGATTTGGGGCGGCCCCAAATATTTTCGCCCATACGGCGGTCAAGTTTATATTTCGAGCTGGTACGCTTCGTCATTGGATGACTCCTAATTTGCTGTTTCAATTCGTCCCGGAATGCACCGAAAATCCGCTTGGATTAACGCGGCTACCGCTTCACCGGGGTGCGGAGCCAATTGCAAGTCGCGGCCTATGACGAGATTATGCATCTCTGTCAAGCACACTCCAAGGCCACAAATCAGATAAAATGACCACGACAATATTTCCAGTCAGAATGGTCTCAATTACTATTCTGTGTGCCGCGACTATAATTGGATTGGTTCTGCAGCTGCTGACCGTTTGATCGCCTTATATCCGCCCACTCTCTTTTTGTCCGGCAGATACGCTCCGGAATACGCGATCCGACCCTCTGAACCGAACGACAAACAACCTTATCTTCATCAACTGATTGTTTTTCAGTAGAAATATTAGACACTTCTCCAGCAAAGGCGATCGATATGATTAATGAAAGCACAGTAATTCCTCAGTAATAAGAACCCACTTTACTTTAACAGGTATAAAAAAAAATTCTAGATGAAAACTTATCCTGCACTCGACAATTGGTCCGCGCTCAACTAACGCCGCGATTATGCCTTACTCCAAAGATTCTATCGCCAAAATTCGAGAAATGTCCGAACTTCGTGACACGATCGATCGACTCGATTCCGATCTCATCGCATTGCTCAAACTCCGGTTTCAATGCATGAATGCAGCTGCAAGGATAAAATCTGAAAAGTCCGCAGTACGCGATGAAAAGCGGAAAGCCGAAGTTCTCGAGAATGTGAAACAGCTTGCTAGCGCCGCCGGTATTCCGGTTCCGACCATGGCTGCGATTTGGGAAATGCTGATAGAAACATCGATCAGCTATGAGTTGGAAAAATGGGATCAAATAAGAGGCAGCTAGGCGCCGCGACATTCATTTTTTGACAAACGGCTTCTCCAGAGAGCTGATCACCCCTCGCCATGTCTGAACTTCTTCATTCGTCCATGCGGGCTTTGTAATCATATTGCGCAGCGTTACCTTGGTTGCTGGTGCACGGTCCGGTGGAAAGAAATAGCCGGTCCCCTCTAACGCGCGCTCCAAATGCTCGTAAAAGCGATCGAGTTCGATTTGCGGGGCCGGTTCCTTCTTTTTCTTGTCGACCGTCGGCTGTACGGTCCCGATAGTATCCATCTTGGACAGTTCGTAAGCCACTAATATAACGGCCTGGGCAAGATTCAGGGACCCGAATTTCGGATTGATTGGTACCGTAATGATCTTGCGTGACAGCTCAACATCGACCACTTCAAGACCGGATCGTTCAGGACCAAATAATATCGCGCATTTTCCACTAGCTGACCCCATATCATCGGCGGCTTCGGCGGGTGTCAACACCTCTTTGGTCATCCCGCGCTTGCGTACGGTTGTCGCATAAACATGCGAACAATCCGCGACCGCCTCTGCTGTGGTTGCAAAGACCTGCGCTTCTTCCAACACGCTATCGGCACCTGCCGCCGTCGGACCAGCGGAAGGATTGGGCCAACCGTCACGAGGATCAACGATCCGCATCTCGGTCAAACCGAAATTTAACATTGCCCGCGCCGCCTTGCCGATATTCTCGCCAAGTTGTGGTTTGACCAAAACAATTATCGGTTTTCCAGTGCTCATTTCTCACTGGTGTCGGTAATCGCAACATCCTTTACGCTACCGGCGAATTCTTCGAAATCCTTCGCCTCGGTAAAGTCTTTATAGACTGATGCGAACCGAATATAGGCTACGCTATCGAGCCCCTTCAGGCCGTCCATAACCATCTCGCCAATACGTTTCGAGGGAATTTCATTCTCCCCGCTGGTTTCCAACTGACGTTGGATACCCGACACGAGTTGATCCATTTGCTCCTGAGCGATGCCTCTTTTCCGGCAAGCCAGCGAAACTGACAGATCAATTTTGGATCGATCAAATGTCTCCCGCCGATCCTCGCTTTTCACTACTGTAATTTCGCGAAGCTGAATCCGCTCAAAAGTTGTGAACCGGGCACCACAACCTTCACATTGCCGTCGCCGCCGGATGGTGGTCCCATCCTCGGTTGGCCGACTGTCTTTTACTTGGCTGTCATCAAAGGCGCAAAAGGGGCAACGCATAAGGGGTTCGTTCGCTTATTCTGGATAAATCGGGAAACGGCCGCAAAGCGCTTCAACCCGCTCACGGACATTGGCTTCAACCGCGGGATCACCGCCCTCCCCTTTTTCGCGCAGGCCATCCAGAACGTCCGCGATCATATCACCGATCATCTGGAATTCGGCCGGGCCAAATCCCCGTGTCGTGCCCGCTGGTGAACCGACACGAATGCCGCTCGTTTTCATAGGTGGTTGCGGATCATTGGGGATACTATTTTTGTTGCAGGTAATGCCCGCGCGTTCGAGGGCTTCATCCGCGTCGCGCCCGGTAATACCAAGCGGCGAAAGGTCGATAAGCGCCAAATGGGTATCTGTTCCGCCAGCCACGAGATTTGCTCCGCGTTCTTTGAGGCGAGCGGCCAATATTTTTGCATTTTCGATAACAGCAGCAGAATAGCTCGCAAATTCAGGTCGCAGCGCTTCGCCAAAAGCCACGGCTTTTGCTGCGATAACGTGCATCAACGGACCGCCTTGAAGGCCCGGAAAAACAGCGGAGTTAATCTTCTTCGCTATAGCCTCATCATTGGTCAGCACCATACCGCCACGTGGACCGCGCAAGGTTTTGTGCGTCGTAGTCGTCACCACATCAGCATGATCGAGCGGGCTCGGATGATAACCAGCAGCGACCAAGCCAGCGAAATGCGCCATATCGACCATGAAAATCGCGCCGACTGAATCAGCAATTTCACGGAACTTGGCAAAATCTATCTGGCGTGGATAGGCAGAGCCACCGGCGATGATTAGTTTGGGCTGATGTTCTTTGGCCAGCGCCGCGACCTCTTCATAATTGATCAAATGATCGTCATCGTTCACGCCATATTGAACCGCGTTAAACCATTTGCCCGATTGTGCCGGCTTCGCACCGTGGGTCAAATGCCCACCAGCGTCGAGAGACATACCGAGGATCGTGTCGCCCGGTTTGGTCAGCGCCAGCATTACCGCGCCATTGGCCTGAGCGCCTGAATGGGGTTGGACGTTGGCAAATCCGCAATTAAATAACTTTTTTGCGCGTTCAATCGCCAGAGTTTCAACGTCATCGGAAGGCGCGCACCCTTGGTAATAACGGCGACCGGGATAGCCTTCGGCATATTTGTTGGTGAAAACCGAACCTTGCGCCTGCAGCACTGCCCTGGACACAATATTTTCAGACGCGATCAGCTCAATCTGGTTTTGCTGACGCGACATCTCCGCATTGATGGCATCAGCAATCGCTGGATCACTCTCATCAACCGAGAAATCGAAAAATCCGGTAGGGCGGATATCCTGTATATCTGCGACATTACTCATGATGGTGCTCCTTCGGTGTGCTATTCAGTTTTTGGGGGCAGAGAGTTTATCAACACGGCGTTGATGCCGGTCTCCGCCAAATTCAGTGTTCAAGAAATTATCGAGGCAGTCTTTGGCAATCTCGATCCCAACCAATCGCGCGCCCATCGCGATGACATTCGCGTCATTATGCTCGCGGGACAGTTTCGCCGAAAGGCCTTCCGATACCAGAGCGCACCGACAAGCCGGGTTCCGATTGACCGCCATGGATATGCCGATACCGGAGCCGCAAAGTGCTACGCCGCGCTCGGCATCGCCAGATGCAACAGCATAGGCGAGCTTATAACCATAGTCAGGATAATCCACACTATCAGTCGTCATGGGACCCAGGTCATTTACCTCATGCCCAGCCTCAATGAGCCACTCCACTAAAGCGGCTTTCATTTCTATTGCTGCGTGATCAGAAGCAATGGCTATACGCATGGGCTTTGTCCTCAATATCCAGACAAGAATCGAATGCCCGCTATCTAGTGCACGATATGATTGTGCGCCACCAAATATTGCGCTTTCTTAAGATAAATTTACGATGGACAAATGCAGGGCTTCACAAGAAACTGTTACCCATGAAAAACAAAATTGTCAGCGGTACGGAAGGCTATGCGAGCCAAGCCTCATTTCTTTTGGAGCAATATGAGAATTTCTCGTTTGAAGAAAGTTATCCGGAAGCAATCGATTATTTCCCTGAAAAGCCCTGCAAAATATTGGATATTGGTTCGGGTACAGGAAGAGATGCCGCGTGGTTCGATAAGAAGGGGCATGAGGTCCTCGCCGCCGAACCGACGAAAGAGTTGCGTGAGGGCGCTATTCATTTGCACCCCTCGCCAACTATTAGATGGGTAGATGATAGCTTACCTGATCTAGAAAAAGTGAGACATTTGCACGAGCGGTTCGATTTCATATTGATGAATGCTGTTTGGATGCATCTGGACAAAGGTCAGAGGGAGGAAGCGATGAGTGCCGTCGCTCCTTTGCTCAGCCAAGCTGCCCGTCTCTTTATCTCACTAAGGCATGGCCCTGTCCCCCGAGGCAGAAGGATGTTTGCCGTTTCGGCTGAAGAGACCATAGAATTGGCATCGCGACATAAGCTTGTTGCACTTTATAACGGTCGATCTCAATCCATTCTACCCAACAATAAAGCCGCAGGTATTTGGTGGACAAAACTGATATTTGAACGTGAGGCCTAGCGTCAGATTTCCATCTGGCTACCAAGCTCAACCACACGGTTGCTCGGAAGCTTGAAAAACTCCATTGCGGTGGCGGCGTTGCGCAGCATCCATGCAAAGATTTTTTCTCGCCAAATCATCATTTTCGGCTTTTCTGATGGCAGCAATGTTTGTCGCGACAAGAAGAAGCTCGTCGTCATCATGTCAAAGTCCATGCCGCATTCCTTGACCTTTTTAAGGGCCGCCGGAACATCCGTTTCCTGCATGAAGCCATAGTTTAGGATCAGACGATAGAAGCCATCGCCGAGATCCTTGACCTCAATCCGGTCTTCCATTTCGACATAAGGTACGTCTTCGATATTCACGGTGAGCACGACGACGCGTTCGTGAATAATCTTGTTATGCTTAATATTGTGCAGTAACGCCGACGGCACGCCGACGGAGTTAGACGCCATGAAAATCGCGGTTCCCGGCACACGGGTTGCGCTGTTCTTGGCAGACTTGGTGAAAATTTCGATGGGCATGGCCGCCTCCGCCATATTTTCACGCATGATCTTGCGACCCTTGGCCCAAGTGGTCAGCAGCAGGAAGGCGAAGCCGCCAACCATAAGCGGGAACCAGCCGCCTTGCGGAACCTTGGTGAGGTTTGCCGCAAAATAAGCCCCATCAACGATGAAAAACAATGCCAGCAGCGGAACCGCATACCACCATTTCCATTTCCACATGGTGAAAACTAAGACGGCAAGCAAACAAGTATCGATCAGCATCGCGCCGGTAACCGCAATACCATAAGCCGATGCGAGACTACTCGAACTTTGGAAGGTCAGAACGAGGATCAGCACAGCAATCATGATCGTCCAGTTGATCACTGGAATATAGATCTGCCCTGCTTCCGATGCACTGGTATGCTTGACCGTCAACCGCGGAATGAAGCCCAGCTGGATAGCCTGATGGGTGACCGAAAACGCGCCAGATATCACCGCTTGGCTGGCAATGAATGTTGCCATCGTGGCAAGGATCACCAGCGGCAAGCGCAACATTTCAGGAGCGAGCAAGAAAAACGGGTTCTGGATCGCAGCGGCTGCGCTGGCGTCATCCATGCCGATGATCATCGCACCTTGGCCGAAATAATTGCAAAGCAAGGCTGGCATAACGAATCCAAACCAGGCGATGCGCATTGGCTTGCGGCCAAAATGGCCCATATCCGCAAACAACGCCGCTGAACCTGTTACCGCTAACACAACGGAACCCAAGGCGAGAAAAGCCTTAAAGCCGTCGATCAGGAAGAATTGCAAAGCATACCAAGGGTTAAGCGCCAGCAAGATTTCCGGTGTCTGAAATATCTGGGTCAGTCCCAATATCGCTATGACCACAAAATAAACAAACATGATGGGCGCAAATAATGCTCCGATTTTGGCGGTTCCACGAGATTGAATCATGAACAGAAAGACCAGTAATCCGACGGCTATGGGAATAACCATAGGCTGCAGGCCGCTGTTTACGACCGTCAGACCTTCGACGGCTGATAAAACCGATATGGCCGGCGTAATCATGCTGTCGCCATAGAATAGCGAGGTCGCAAAAACGCCCAATAATATAGCCACCCAGCCAAATTTTGATCGTCTTAACGCTCCAGATAGCAAAGCAACAACGGCCAGACTGCCGCCCTGCCCCTTGTTATCCGCGCGCATCAATATGGTCACATATTGGATCGCTACTACCAACGTCATCGACCAGAAAATCAGGCTCACTACGCCTAGGACATGGAGCTTATCCAGCTCTAGCGGATGGGCGCCAACGAATGTTTCGCGAAAGGCGTAGAGCGGGCTTGTTCCGATGTCCCCAAACACAATACCGATCGCTCCAGCGGCCAATTTTGCGATGGCGCTTCCCTCTTGGCGTGAGCCATGAGGTTGGATGACGCGATTGCGTTTCCGTTTCGGTTGTGACGTCGATTCAGACATTGGTTGCCGTGTTGGCGGTCCCCTGATTGGGTCGAAATGGGTGCGCAAGCCCCGCGCCTCCATCCTGACAAGCGCGCGCGACTAGCATGGGCCTCTATAGCACGCAACAAGACCAACAGATATGCCCATCAACTAGCTGATAATGCTATATTTTAGTTGTCGGCAGCTGGACTATCCGAGGTTGGAAGCGATGGTTGCATTTGTTCCATGGTGGCCAAACGCGACTCGAGATCCTTGCGCCAAGGTGCATCTTCGGAGCTGCGCTCCAGTAATTCGGTCCAAACTGCGCGTGCCTGATCGATCTTGCCGGATTGCGCATAAGCCATGCCGAGAAAAAACGGCGGACCGGGATGTTCGGGCGAAATATCAGCAGCCTTCTGAAACGCAAATTGCGCGGCCGGAGTGATCACTCCGTCGGCATGGACAACCAGGGCATTGCCTAACCCAACCCATAGATCGGGATTGTTCGGGTATTCTTTGACGCCGTTTCGCAAATAATTGGCTGCGGCGCCATGCTTACCCCTGCGGTTCAGGGCGTCGGAAAATACCAACCATTGTCGCGCCGTACCGAATCGTTCGCCCATTTCTTGACGGGATTCGATATTCCGCTCATCAAAGCTATTCGCTTTTTCGGTCGGCTCGACAGATACACCAGCCATTCCGGGATTGGCCTGCCAAGCATAACCTGCAACCCCGAACAGAAGCGCCGCGCCGGTCAGTTCGTAGGCAGTCCGCGGCAGCTTACCCAAAAAGACAAGCACGCCAAAAAGCAGGAGCACCATGACCAGCAATATGATCCAACCCATCAGCTTGCGTCCTTTTTGTCGGTTTTTCGCCGACGGAAGAGCCCGCGCGCCAGCAATGTAGCAACAATCAACAGCACAATAGGCGCAATCCACAGCGGTCCTGTCACGGCATTGACCGGTGGGTTATAAGTCACCCAGTCGCCATAGCGCTCAATCAACCAGCTGCGAACCTCTTCGGGGTTGCGCCAGCGGCAATGCGCTCCCGCACCTGACTGCGCATATCGCCTGCCATCGGGGCATCACTATCGGCAATCGACTGGCTCTGACATTTCAGGCAGCGCAGTTCCTCCATTAAGGAACGCGCTTTTTCCTCTTGAACGGGATCATCCAGCTGCTGATGCGCATAAGGAGAAGCCGGCAGCGCATTTTGGGCCGCAACAGGAGCTGACACTAAAAATGCCAGCAGAACGAAAAATCTGATCATCCGGCGTTCTCCAGTATCTCCAGCAGTTCCGGAACGTCTTCCTTGCGGATATCACCAACATGCTGGTGTACAATTATACCGTTGCCGTCGATTACAAATGTTTCCGGGACACCGGATGAGCCAAGCTCTAATTGCACGACGCTGCGCACATCCGTTCCGATACGGACATAAGGATTACCCCAACGGTTGAGAAAGTTCGCAATGTCCTGCGGCGTGTCGCGGCTGGCAATACCGTTAATCTGTACACCTGCCCGTTCAAGCTCCAGCAATTGCGGGGCTTCGGCAATACAAGGCACACACCAGCTTGCAAAAATATTGAGCAATTGTGGCTTCCCGGTCGCAAGATCGGCCACTGACAATGCGGGCCGCTGTTCAACCGCAGCTGGTAGGGAAAATTCCGGGATCGGTTTTCCGATCATTTTCGATTCGATTATGTTATCCTTCGGGCGGATTAAGCCCGCTGCCACTACCGCGAAGAATATACCGAATACAACAAGAGGAACCCAGAGCAGCCAACGGTTCATATCATCGCCTCAGCATAGGCACGTTGTTTTTTCTGGCGCCCTGCACGACGCAGTCGGCCGATCATCGCCAGCAGACCACCCAAAGCAATAAGCACACCACCATACCAGATGAGCGTCACAAAAGGCTTCCACCAAATGCGCAACTGCCAGCGACCTTGATCGTCGCTATCACCGAGCACCACATAGAGTTGCCCGTTCCAGCGGGTCAGCAAGGCGGCTTCACTCGTCTGCATTTGAGCGGATGCAAACATCCGGTTTTGTGGGGCAATCTCGTGGATTGCTTCATTCTCATATTGCGCCGTTACGCGTGCTTCCAGCGCTGTCCAGTTAGGACCAGCCACCGGCTCAATCGCCTCGAATTTGATCTTCCATTTGTTGACCATGATTTCATCGCCCGGCGTTGCGGCGACCAATTTTTCTTCGGTAAAGCTGGTTTCTGATGCCATCCCGACCAACGCAACGGCAATGCCGAAATGGGCGATAATCATGCCATAAGTATGCATAGGTGTGCGCCGCAAATTGCGTTTCCATAACGGTGCAAAACTTGCCACCGCGATCCCAGCCGCGAGCGCGAGGCCGAGCAAGGACAAGACCGACATTGACGTGGTAAACAAGACCAATGCGAACAAGGCCGCAGCGGTCAAAAAGACCGGGATAGAAATACGGTTCATCAAGGCTTTCGCGCTATCACGCCGCCAGCGCAGCAAGGGGCCTGCCGCCATGATGGCCACTAAGATCAATGCGATTGGGCCTGTGGCGAGATTGAAATAAGGCGGACCGACCGAAATCATTTCGTCGCTCATGCCTTCGACAAACAATGGGTATAGTGTGCCGATAAAAACGATACCCAATATCGCAGATAGTAGCAGATTGTTGGCTACCAGCGCCCCTTCCCGGCTAACCGGTTCAAACTGGGAGCCTTCTTTGACCGAGCCAACGCGGAGTGCAAACAAAGCCATGGCGCCGCCGATATAGAGGGCAAGTAAGGCGAGAATGAAACTGCCGCGCTCGGGATCGACCGCGAACGCATGAACACTGGTGAGAACGCCGGATCGAACCAGGAAAGTACCGATCATCGACATCGAAAAAGCAACAACCGCAAGCATAAGGGTCCAGGCCCGCAAACCATCGCGGGTAGCCAAAACCGTGACTGAATGAAGTAAAGCGGTAGCGGCAAGCCACGGCATCAGCGAAGCATTTTCGACAGGGTCCCAGAACCACCAGCCGCCCCAGCCAAGCTCGTAATAGGCCCAATAACTGCCAGCCGTAATACCCAGCGTCAGGAACACCCATGCGCCAAGTACCCAAGGTCGCATGGCTTTGGCAAATTCCGGCCCGACATCGCGGGTGATCATCGCGCCCACCGCAAAAGAAAAGGCGATAGATAATCCAACATAGCCGACGTAAAGCGTCGGTGGATGCAGAGCGAGGCCAATATCCTGCAGCAGCGGGTTAAGCCCCTGCCCATCCGCCGGAACCGGGAAAATTCGCTCGAACGGATTGGATGCGATCAACAAATAAGCATAGAAACCTATGCTAATAAACGCTTGAGCACCCAAGGTTGCCACTAGCGTCTTCGTTTTCAGATTACGTTCAAAAATACCGATACAGGCGCCCGCAACGCCCATGATTGCAATCCATAGCAGCATGGACCCTTCATGATTGCCCCATGCACCTGAAATCTTGTAGATCAGCGGCTTGATCGCCACGCTATTGGCGACCACGAGCTTCACTGACATGTCAGAACGCACGAATAGCCAAACCAGCAGAAGAAAGGATAAAGCGACCAGCACGCCCTGGGCAATGGCCACGGGACGGATCGCCGTGAAAAATTCTTCTTGGCCTTTTACCAGACCGATGGCACAAATTGCAAATTGCAAAAATGCCATGCTGGCGGCGAGCCAGAGTGCAATAAGACCTGCTTCTGCAATCATTCGACTAGCGTATCCGTTTTCGTCATATTGCCAGTCATATCAATGCCTTCCAGCTCTCGCGGAACGTAATTCTCGTCATGTTTGGCAAGCAGGCTATCGGCGACGAACAGACCGGCACTGTTCAATTTACCATCAGCAACAACACCCGAGCCTTCAACGAAAAGATCAGGCGTGATACCCTTATAGGTCACGGCTTGACGTGCAGTGCCGTCTTGAACGATAAAGTTGACTGTCACCCCGTCCGCCTCTTGTTTTATCGAACCTTGTTCGACCATTCCGCCCAAGCGGATCGCTTGCCCAACCTCGGGTTTTTTCGCAACAATGTCTGCTGGTGTATAGAAATAGTTAGCCCGATCTTGTAGCGCGAAAGCAGCGAGCAAGCCTGCCCCAACCAGCGCGACCAGCGCTAATACCGCCAGTGTCAGTCTTTGATGTTTCGCCTTCATTTGCGTTTACTCAATTGTTTTGCCTTTGCTTCAGACTTGCGCATAGCAGCATAGCTTCCCGCGATAACAATAGCGGTACCGAGCAGCACTATCGCATATGAAGCGATCACAAAAGGCCAATGGTTCATTCTGCCGCCATCCGTCGCAGCCGCGCCTCGACTTTGGTTTCTGCCAAAATCGCGCGCATACGCATCAGAACGATTGCCCCGAACAACAGGCTGAATCCAATGACATTTACCATCAGCGGCCATAGAAAGGCGCTATCAATAGATGATCCACCTACCGTAATACTGGCCGGTTGATGCAGGCTGTTCCACCACACGACCGAGCGATTGATAATCGGAATATTAATCGCACCCACAATACCGAAAATCGCAGTTACCCGCGATACTCCGCCTTTTTCGCTGCTGGCATTTGCGAGTGCGATATAGGCAAGGTAAAGGAAAAACAGCACCAGCACTGATGTAACGCGGCCGTCCCAGACCCACCAAGTGCCCCAAGTAGGGCGCGCCCAGATTGATCCAGTAACCAGGCCCAGGGCGGTAAACAAAGCGCCAGGGATGGCGACCGCGCGCGCAGCCACTGCTGCCAAAGGGTGCCGCCACGCAATTTGTACAATGCTGGCAATCGCAATCGATGTCCAACCGCCCATAGCCAGCCAAACAGTCGGAACATGAATATAAAGAATCCGAACACTATCGCCCATTAACCGGTCGGCAGGCGCATATAATAGCCCGTACCCAGAACCAACGGCGATTAATATCAGGCCGACGATCAAAAACCACAGCGTTAACGGCCTGGCAAGCGACAGAAAGCGGGTAGGATTTGCGTAAGCATGCATTTAAAAAACGGTGGTTGCCTCTAGCTACTGTGCGACCAGCAAAATCTGGTTTTTTGATGGCAGAACTGGCGCAAAGCGACAAGTGTTTTTCTGGACAGGTTGTAATCCAGCTGTGGAACTAGAGCAGCCGCCTGCCGACACAAAGTTAAATAACTGCCGTTAGCGCTATCGTAACCATGCTGCGATAGACCTTAAAGCTCAAGATCAGAATTAATTCTTCAGTGGGGCTGAGGTTAAAGAATATTTATGGCGGTAAAAGGTTTATTGAAGGCGTTTTCCAATAGTTCATCGGACGAATCTGTAGCCGCTATTTCGTCCAACAACCAAGCAACGCGCTTGGAAGTTCTGGATGATTTTGAGCAAGCCGGGATAAATTGGCTGTGGGCTACCGATGCCGAGGGCCGGTTCGTATATCTTTCTGAGAAAGCGGCAGAAAACCTAAAAATTCCGGTTAGTGAAATACTTACTCAACCCTTTACATCGCTATTTGAAAATGATCCCGACAATCCGGACGAAAAGTCGGATCGTCCGCTGCATTACCAGCTCAGTAAACGCAGCAAGCTTCGTGATCTGGTGGTTCGCCGCATACCCATAACATTAAACCGGGAAGATCGCCCGACATGGTGGATGATTTCAGCGCATCCGAAATTTGACGATTCCGGTAATTTCCAGGGCTATCGGGGTAATGCCAAAGATGTGACCGTCGAGTATCAACGCAAACTGGAAGACTCCCGTCTCGCTGAATTCGATTCGCTCACCGGACTGGCCAATCGCCACCGTATGGATAATCAGCTGAACGGAATTCTTGGCGCCTTCAAAGCAGCGGGACGTAGTTGTGCCGTTATGATGCTTGACCTTGACCGTTTCAAACAGGTCAATGATACAATGGGCCATCCGGCCGGTGACGAGTTGCTGAAGCAGGTTGCAACGCGAATTCGCAAAATAATCGGTGACCGCGGCGAAATCGGGCGGCTTGGTGGTGATGAGTTTCAGGTCATTCTACCGGATCTGGACGATCGCGGGAAACTGGGCGAAATTGCCGAGAAAATCGTCAAGATTGTTTCTCAACCCTATCCCATTGACGAAAAAAGTGCCGTCATTGGCACGTCTATCGGGGTCGCTGTTGCCCCCTATGATGGTGTAGAAAAGGATGAGTTGGTTCGCAGTTCAGATCTCGCCCTGTATTCGGCTAAAAATTCGGGACGGGGACAATTCCGCTTTTATTCTGCGGATTTGAAGGACGAAGAGGAAGAACGCCGCTTGCTCGTCGAGGACCTGCGCGATGCGCTGGACAATGATCAGCTAGAACTTCACTATCAACCTGTCGTCCGCACGAACGATCATATGGTGGTCGGATTTGAAGGGCTAATGCGTTGGGTCCATCCTGAACGGGGTGCTGTGAGTCCTGGTGTATTCATCCCGATTGCGGAAGAGCTCAATCTGATCAATCAACTTGGGGAATGGGCACTACGCAAGGCCTGTACCGATGCTTTGCAATGGCCACACTCGGTCCGCATTGCAGTCAATGTGTCGGCTGTGCAATTTGCGAATAGCGGTTTTCCCGAAATTGTTATGAACGCCCTTGCCGCCAGCGGCCTGAATCCTGAACGACTGGAGCTTGAGCTGACCGAGAGCGTGTTCATGGGCGACAGCGAAACCATCGATAACACCTTCAAGATTTTGAAAGAGCTCGGCGTCCGATTGGCTCTGGACGATTTTGGTACCGGCTATTCGTCTTTGAGCTATCTACGGTCCGCTCCGTTTGACAAGATCAAAGTCGATAAGAGCTTTGTTGATTCTTGTACGCAACAGGACAAAAATAGCGCCAAGATCATTGCCGCGATTGTCAGTTTGTCGGAAGCACTAGGCATGGAAACAACGGTGGAAGGCGTCGAAGCCTTTGATCAGTTTAAGCTCGTTTGCTCCAAGGGGGCTCGTTACATTCAAGGCTGGATCTATTCGAAGGCCCTGAGGCTCGACGAAATCGAGGAAAAACTCGGGACGGGTGAATTCCGTATTGAGCCCGATGGGCCTGATCTATATCGACCAGATCGCCGCACCGTATTTCGCCGTATCGGCGCTATTCATGAAGATCATCGCTATGATGTTGTTATGCGCGATCTCTCCAAAACAGGTGCCCGTTTCGAGGGCATGCTTGGGGTTCCCGTGGGAACGCAGCTAGTTCTTGACCTTGGCGGAGGGCAACTCGTAATCAGCACTGTCATAAGAGCGAAAGAAGCAATCGTCGCAACCGAGTTTGAAACGCCTTTGGTTAGTGACGGAGCCGGTGGATTATGCACCCGTCACCGTGTTTCACCCTATGACCTTGCCGCCGCTGGAATGCCGCTGGCGGCTCTACCGCCGGGTAACTACCCACTGGCGCAAAGTGCTGCTGATCAGGCCAGCAAACCAAAATTCATGCAAGTGGCGATCTAGATGTTTTGGCGTGAAGCACCAAACAGAGGATATGCTTAGTTTGGAAGAATATTAATGGCTCAACGGCCGATAAGCGCCTGCGCCATATTATCAGCAACTTCGGCTGACGGCAGTTTGCTCGACGCGCTTTCTTGCCAGATTTCTGTGAGCCGCGCAGGAATATTCTCTACCCGCCGATTGAC
The DNA here is from genome assembly GCF_017498565.1 of Parasphingorhabdus cellanae. Lineage (NCBI taxonomy): Bacteria > Pseudomonadati > Pseudomonadota > Alphaproteobacteria > Sphingomonadales > Sphingorhabdaceae > Parasphingorhabdus > Parasphingorhabdus cellanae. Next base: position 3,645,080 of record NZ_CP071794.1, on the reverse strand, counting down.
TTCATTGACGTCACTATCACCCAGATATTCGAGTCCGACACTGATAATGCCGCCCGAGTTAATCACATAGTCTGGAGCAAACAGAATGTTGCGGTCAAAAATCCGCTGACCGTCTTCCGGCGTAGCGAGTTGATTATTTGCGCCGCCGGCAACGATCGGCACATTGAGATGGGCAATAGAGACTTTGTCCAGAACTGCGCCTAAAGCATTGGGGCTAAACACATCTGCTTCCAAACGCATCACGTCGTTAAGACCAACAACGGTCGCCCCCAATTCTGATGCCAAATTGGTCGCATGGTCCTTGTTGATGTCCGCGATGCTGAGGCGAGCGCCATCTTTAGCGAGCAACCGCGCCAATCCGCCGCCGACACTGCCCACACCCTGAATAGCGACATGGACATCTTCCATGCTGTCGCGCCCCAATTTATGTTTCACGGCGGCTTTGACACCAAGATAGACGCCCATTGCAGTAAACGGTCCGGGGTCGCCGCCAGCATCACTTTGATCACTGACCGGAAGGCCGGAAACAAATTTGGTCTGTTTGGAAACAGCGACCATATCGGCCGTGCTGATGCCAACGTCTTCTGCCGTCACGTAACGCCCGGCAAGCGAATCAATCATACGCCCAAAAGCGGTCAGCATTTCAGGAGATTTCGTCCGGTTGCGGTCCGCCAATATAACAGCCTTGCCGCCACCCAATGGTAGCCCGGCCATGGCATTCTTGAAACTCATGCCGCGGGACAAACGCAGCGCGTCAGTCACAGCCGTCGTGCGGTTCTCATAGTGCCAGAATCTTGTACCGCCTGCACCGGGACCCAAATGAGTAGAATGCAGGGCGATTATTGCGCTGAGACCGGTTTCGACATCGTGAAAAAAATGTACCGCTTCATGGCCATCAAAATCTGGCAGATCCCACATTACCGACATTTGGAAAAACCCTTCGCGCATTGAGTAACATAATTTGGTAAGCGCGTAATAATATTACAGAACACTTTTGTCACCCCAAGATATTTCAGAGGCTGCTAACCATTTGATTATACTGGATAGGTGGTTTTAAAATGGGGCGACCGAGGGGTCTCGAACCCCCGACCTCCGGTACCACAAACCGGCGCTCTAACCAACTGAGCTACGATCGCCATAATTGCATGGGCATCAAATATGCCTGCTGCGCCGCGCTGCATAGGGATGCATGGGGGCAGCCGTCAAGTATTTAGCACAGCAAAAACACATGAAATATTCTTCCCTCCGAAATCTCGTTTGCACGGAAATCTTATTCAAAGAGCATCCCCGCGCTGACGGTGCACCAACCTTGCCGGTTGGCGCGCTGCATCAACCAAAGCGCGCTCCTCCACCAAAGCGCTTTGCATTTCGACTGCCATATCGAGCCGGAACCAACGGGTCTTCAATTTCACCTGGCTTTGTACTTGGGACGGCGCCAAAAAATTTGCGGGAAAGGGTTCTGCCCAAAAATCATTCAAGCTGCCATAGCCCGTTTCCGTTCGACGGCCGAGAAATTGACGAGACTGGACGATATCTGGATTGTTGGAGAGCATCGCCAATAGGACCGCTTGCTCGGGGCGCAGCGTATTGATGTTGATCGGCGATAAATCCGTGGTCGGTAATGCGCACAACCATGGAGCAATCCGGGCATAGATGGCACTGGTCACGCCTTTGACGGTGCGCAGCTCGCTAATATCAACCATGATCGCATTGGCAGTACGATAAGGCTTTTCCAACTGAGCGTAATATTCGTCTTCAGCGCCGCGCGGCGATGGGATGGTATCGCTATCGATCCAGTCGGTCACTGATTCCGCGATATCCGTGGCCTCTCCCTGCGAGATATCCAACAACGTCATCAATCGGACAAATTGGGTTTGGCCATCTGGACGGGCTGACAAAAGCGCGTCATTCTGGCTCACAAGACTGTTGATATTAAAACAATTGCCGCCATCGGTCAGCGCAGCCGTGATGATACCGCCCGGAACTGGGAAACGCCGTTCCTGGCCATTCCAGCCGCCGATATTTGTGGTGCGCCCCGGCGACAAGCTGACAATTTGCTCTGCCGATTGCATCCCGATCGTCTCTGCTGCAATCAGATAGGCCTTGGCCTGGCTGAGTTCGCGGGCATTGGACGCCAATTTTGTGGCTCCCGCCAGCCGGTCTATTCCATGCGCCGCCAGCACCGCGATCACGGCTACCAACAATAATACAGTCAGAAGCGCTGCACCGCGTTCGCCTTTTTTCGCCAGTTGAAGTGGCTTCATAAATAGCCCGTCCCGACCAGAAAAACATGGCGATACTTTCTACCATTCTGTTCAAATCGCAACTCTACCGCACGCGGCAAGTCGCTAAGCCGTTCGGTCTGCCAATTACTGACCCACTGCCCTCTTTTGTCACGAAAGCGCAGTTCAAGATCGCTGATGCCATCGAGCAGTTCTGCCGGTTCGCTTATAGAGCCGCCGTCGGTAGTCTCATATTGCCGCCGCTCAAGCCTTCCTTCATTTAACTGATAAGAGATACGCTGCATATTGGAGCGCGGCTTGTTGTTAATATTGCTTTGTCCGCCACGACTGAAAAACAGAAAACCGCGACCACCGCTACCCGTCTCGCTTATGAAAGCAGCCACCCGGCCTCCCTCCTCATCACGATGAGGTCGTGGGATTGCCTGACTTAAATCCGCTTCCATAAGCGACACAAGACGCTGCATCTGCGCCATATCGCTGAGTTTGGCATCGGTAACCTCGTTGCTGTCCACCGCACCGCGCAGCAGGGCTACACCAGCAACCGACAGCAGTGAAAAAATGAACAGAGCCACCATCATCTCTACCAGCGTGAACCCGCCTTGTATATTGATGCTATCGCCGCGATCGTATTTTGCGCCTGCCATGATTGCGTGATCTATATCCATATTGTGCCCGACAGCAAAGAGCGGTTGCGGCAGACAATTTTTCATCTAATCTGATATTCCGGCATTAAGAGTGATTTCGGAACATTTGATGACAGATAACAACAGCACTACCGCAGACTATCTGGTCGCTTTGGGCCAGGTGCAACGTTATCCGAAAAAGGACGTGGAACTCTGCATATTAAAAAACTTTCTGAACAAGGAAGAATGTGAAAAGCTTATCCAGCGCATTGACGAAAAGCGCCGACCCTCAACAATCGCGGATGCCAATGGCGATGACTATTTTCGCACCAGTGAAACATGCGATCTGGATCATGACGATAGTTTTGTTGCAGAAATCGATGCCAAAATCTGCAATTTTGCGAATATCAACCGAAAATTCGGTGAGCCGCTTCAGGGACAGCGATATGCCGAAGGGCAGGAATTCAAGGCTCACACCGATTTTTTCGACCCCAATGGCGAAGATTTTAAAAAATTCTGCACCATATCCGGTCAGCGCACGTGGACCTTCATGATCTATTTGAATGAACCGGGTGCGGGCGGTGCCACACGCTTTGTGAAACTGAACAAGAAATTCGTTCCTAAAACCGGCCATATATTATGCTGGAACAATATGAAGCCCGACGGCGACGTCAACGATTTGACGCTGCACCATGGAATGAAGGTTCGAAGCGGCACAAAATATGTGATTACAAAATGGTTCAGGGAACGCGCTTGGCCATGGCCGGACGAAGTGGAACCACAACGGGGATGACCATATTGCAGCGTTTCCATTGAAAATAACCAGCTATCGGCCCGGTCCGGGTATGATGGTCTCGGCAGCCTTCATTGGCCCGGGCACCGTTACCGCCTGCACTCTGGCCGGAGCCAATTTCGGATTTGCACTTATTTGGGCGCTGGCCTTTGCGACAGTAACGACGATCATCTTACAATCTATCGCCGTTCGAGTCGCGCTAGTTTCCCGTATGGGCCTTGCAGAAGCTATGATGCAGACGGTTGCATCTCCGCCGTTACGCTGGCTTGCTGCAACATTGCTCATCGCAGCTTTGGCTCTTGGTAATGCCGCTTATGAGGCTGGCAATATTTCTGGCGCTCTATTGGGCCTGGAAGCACTCAACAGCGACTTTTCAGATAATCGGGACCTGGCTATAGGCTTGATCGCTTTACTGGCCGGAGCCCTAATCTTGTTTTCCAAACCGCGCTGGGTAGAACGGATTTTGATCGCCATGGTGCTGTTCATGTGTGCATCATTCCTGCTTACATTCTTGATCACACGCCCAGATATTGGAGCGATTTTGAGCGGTTTTATTCCATCCATCCCCGAAGGCGGATTGTTGACCGCCATCGCGCTCATTGGAACTACGATCGTCCCGTACAATCTGTTCCTCCACGCCGCTAGTGTAAGAGAGCGCTGGAAGGAAGAAAGCGATCTGTCAGAAGCACAGACAGATAGCGCTTTTTCCATTGGGCTCGGCGGACTAGTTTCCATCACCATATTGGCAACTGCCGCCGCCAGCCTTTTCGGAAGCGGTCAAGAGATTTCCAGCGCGGCCGATATGGCAGAACAACTGAACCCTTTATTTGGCAGTTTTGCCAGTGCAACGCTCGGCGCCGGGCTATTTGCTGCAGGACTGACCTCGGCGATCACGGCGCCGCTCGCAACCGGATATATTGTTCAAGAGATTTTCGGCAAAACGGTTGGCAAAGCGTCGCGGACCCCTTTCAGGATCGGCGCGTTGCTTGTTATATTATCCGGCACATTCGGTGCCTTGCTGAATTACAAACCGGTAGAGATTATCTTCGTTGCCCAGATCGCTAACGGATTGTTGCTGCCGATCATCGCGTTTTTCCTTGTCAAACTGGCTAATGACAAGGCGGTACTGGGCCAGCATGTGAATGGATGGAGGGGCAATATTGCTGGCGCTATCATACTGACCGTCACATTCATGCTCGGTATCCGTCTCATCGCACGAGCCTTGGGATGGTGGCCGTGACCACCAGTATCGATCTCAATGCCGATCTGGGCGAGGACGAAAGCGCCGAAGGAATAGCGCGCGATATTGCAATCATGGATATTGTGTCCAGTTGCAACATCGCCTGTGGCGGCCATGCAGGTTCGGCGGAGACCATGCGCGCTATGTTGGTGGCAGCCAAAGCAAAGGGCGTTTGGGCCGGTGCCCATCCCTCTTATCCCGACCGCGCCAATTTCGGACGGATAAGCATTGAGATAGATCCTATCCGCCTACAGACCAGTTTGCTGGAGCAGTTGGACTTGATTAAAGCGGTCGCAGCAGATGTCGAAGCCGACATCACCCACCTGAAACCGCATGGTGCGCTCTATAACGATGCACAGGATAGTGAGACTCTGGCAGATATTTTGGTCGCAATTGCGCGCGCCGAAAATCTAGCGTTGGTGGGCATGGCAGACTCCATCATGCAGCGAAAAGCCCGAGAAAGCGGCGTCCGCTTTATCGCAGAAGCCTTTATTGATCGGCAATATACGGATCGCTCCCGCCTCGTGCCTCGCATGAAAGAGGGAGCCGTCATCGACGATGATGCACAGCGCGTGCAACAGGGACTAGTCCTGGCGCACGGAGAACCTGTTACGACAGCCCGAAATAAATCAAAAGTCATACAAGCCGAGACGCTGTGCCTGCATTCCGATAGTGAGGGTGCGCTTGCCACGGCAAAAGCCATGCGGCAAGCACTGGAGCTTGACGGGATATCCATTGCGGTCCCCGGTGAATAGTTTTGATATTCATTCCTGTGACGACTGGCTTTCCTGCCAATTGAACAATCTCGATACGGTTCATGCCGTCAGCGCCGCAATAAGGGAACAAAAGATATGGCAAGAGGTCGTTTCAGGGTTGGATAGTATCGCCGTACAATTTGACCCAGTCCGGATCACGCCAAATGAAGCGACCGACTTGTTCCGGGAACAACTATCAAGGCTACAAACTGATGCGGTGATGCAGACAGCACCGGTGACAATTCCGGTTTGCTATGATGAAATATTCGCTCCCGACCGGCATTGGATAGCTAAAAAAATGGGGTTAACGGTAGAAGCGTTAGTGGAATGGCACAGCGGCCTGGAATTCACGGTGGCGATGCTCGGATTCATGCCCGGCTTTGCTTATTTGCGCTGCTGTGAGAACATTACTGATATCGGCAGATTAACCAAACCGCGACAGAAAGTAGAAGCGGGATCGATCGGCATTATCGGTAATCAAAGCTGCATCTATTCCTTTAGCAGTCCCGGCGGCTGGCCGGTAATTGGCCGCACTCCCGTTAAGTTGTTTGATCCAGCAAAGGATCAACCTGCACTCTTGGCTGCCGATCAAATCGTATCGTTTACGCGGATAAGCAAAGCGGAATTTGATGCGACCGCGAGAGAAGAACTGAAATGACGCTCACGGTTGTCAAACCTGGCTTGCAGACGACCTTGCAGGGCGCGCCGTTTTCAGGTCATCGGCACCTGGGCATGCCAGCGGCTGGCGCGGCAGATTGCTTATCTCTCGCTTTGGCCAATCATTTAGTCGGCAATCCTCCAGAAGCGATAGCAATAGAACTAACGCTGGATGATGCCAAATTCACTGCCGAGCATCCCATTGTCCTAGCCCTTACAGGCGCAGCAGGGTTTTTGCGCATAAACGGTGAAAATCGGGCGTTGCATGAACCGATATATGCGAAACCCGGTGACGAAATTCATGTCGGTCCAGCCGCTCAGGGCTGCCGATCCTATCTGGCCGTTTCGGGAGAAATAGATGCGCAATACCTATTAAGTGGGCAGTCTACCTACCTTGGTGCCGGATTGGGTGGTTTCCAAGGTCGCGCATTAAAAGCCAATGATACGATCAAATGGACAAAAGGCCATCGGTCGACAAATACCAGCAAAAGAACACCTGGTGGCCTGCGACCCGTGATATCAAATAAATCTATCATACGAGCTACTATTGGACCGGAGATTTCCACTTTAAGTTCATATTCTCAAAAGATATTTTTTGAAGAAACTTATCAAATTGGACCGCAAACCAATCGGATGGGCCTCAGCTTACAAGGCGCGGTGTTGGAACAAGACAGTGGGTCAAAAATGAAAAGCGCGCCTGTTTTCCCTGGCACGATTCAATGCCCACCAGACGGCGAACCGTTCCTGCTTGGGCCCGATGCACAAACAACCGGCGGTTATCCAAGGGTTGCGCAAGTAATACGGTCTGATCGCCACTTGATCGGCCAATTGCGTCCCGGCTCCCAAATCCAACTTGTGCAAGTTTCAAACGAACGGGCGATAGAAATTTATCGCAAGAAGCTCGCTCTTCTCACAACGTGGCTGGGAACCATAAGCTTGTGGTGAGCAGAGGCGCGAACCTCTGCCAGCACGGCTTAGTTTTTCTTAAGTGACAAACCGCCAAAGCGCTTGTTGAAGCGTGCGACTTGGCCGCCAGCGTCGAGAAGGCGTTGGTTGCCGCCAGTCCATGCTGGGTGCGATGTTGGATCAATATCAAGTTGCAGCGTATCGCCCTCTTTGCCCCAGGTAGAGCGGGTTTCAAACACGGTGCCATCGGTCATCTGGACCTTGATCATGTGATAATCGGGATGCGTATCTTTTTTCATTTTTTGCTCCAAAACGGGCTGGTTTCCGACCAGGTCCCTAAGCGTGTAATTGTCTGTGAAGCGGCGCATTAACTGCCGCTGCTCCAAAGTGCAAGATTCTTTTATCGGCTATGCGGTCAATTATGAACTCGGCGGATCAGCAATCATTGCCGTAAAATTGGCTTCAGCCGCCAATTTTTCGCCAATCATCGCCTTTCCGGAGAACTTGCAGACCCGTGGACGTTTCTGGACAAATTCTACGTTGAGCGAAAGCAAACAACCTGGCTCGACGGGATTACGGAATTTTGCGCCATCAATTGCCATGAAATAGACCAGCTTGCCTGAACCGACCAGCCCGAAGCTTTCCATCGCTAAAACGCCAGCAGCCTGCGCCAAAGCCTCGATAATCATAACGCCTGGCATGATCGGACGGCCAGGGAAATGGCCCTGGAAAAACCCTTCATTCATCGTGACGGCTTTCACTGCACGAATGGATTCATCCTTGACCAGTTCTTCCACCCGGTCGACCAGCAACATAGGGTAACGGTGGGGCAAAACCGCCATTACCTTGGTGACGTCATAATCCATCGACTCAGACATTATGCTTATTTACCGGCCTGAAGGTTGCTGGGTTGCCGCCGGCTGCTGCGCATTTTGTTGAGCCTGGCCGGGCTTCCAGCCTGCAGGCGGCGTGATTGTAGCCGAAGGAACCAGCTTGTTAAGCTCTGCAACGATAGATTCAGTAATATCGACATAAGGTTCCCGCGCGACAATAGCTTGCGGCTGTAGCACGAGATCAACATTTTTGGCTTTCATCGCCGCCTTGATCGCATCGTTCAATTTCAGGCCGACTTGCTCTTCGACATAGGCAGTCGCCAAGGTGACACGCTGTTGCAAACGAGCCAGTTCCTGCTGACCAGATTGTCGCTTTGCCTGAAGCGCCTGCGCTTGTGGCTGAACCGTCTGTGCGTTCGCATTGGGCTGTTGAACGGCGGCATTATACGCGTCAACAAGTGGTTTCAGTTCCGTCTGCAAAGCAGTCGCACGAGCATTGGTCGCATCGATATCTGCTTTATAGGTAGTTTTCATCTGCTCTACTGCAGTCCGGTAAGCCTGTGAACGGACAACAGCTGCTTCATAATTGGCAACCGCAATACTGGTCCGTGACTGGGCCGCAGCAGGTGTTGTTACCATTGCCGGAACCGACAAGGTTGCAAGGCCTAAGGCGGCCGATTTCAAAAGTGTCTTGGTTGAAAAAGTCATTAGAATTGTGTTCCTACATTGAAAGTGAATAGCTTGGTGTCATCACCTGGCTCTTTTAACAGAGCGCGTGCTACATCGATCCTAAACGGACCGAATGGAGAATTCCAGTTGACGCCAATGCCAACGGAAACGCGTGGTTTGGCGCTATCGCCAAAAAATTGTTCGGTGAAGCTAAATTGGGGGACCAAATCTGGTTCATTTGCTACGCCATTGGCATCAACAGCGTCAGCCGTTTGTGTTATATTGCCGTCGGCACCAACGGTCAAAAATTGCGGAACGCCATTAAGGGTGGCCTGTACCCGGTTATCAATCAACAGCGGTTGCGTAACGTTAAACACAGCGCCAGCATCGACGAATATTGATGGTCGCAACCCTAGCTCACGTGCGCCACTGCCCAGTGGTATTTCCAATTCAGCCCGTCCCAGATAATAGGCCCGTCCACCAATGGCGTCATCAGTAACATTGTTTCGATCTTCGCGAAAATCAATAATCGAATTGACCGCACGGCCATCAACAATTTCTTCTCTAAAACGAGATCTTATCACCCGTGGGCCAACACCGCGGATATCAAAGCCGCGAATTTGTGGTTCACCGAGGAAAAAGCGGTCTGTCAGCCGAACATCGTCAATACCATCAGCCGCGCTACCGCGATTTTCCAGCGGGTGGATATACCCGCCTTCGGCACTAACCGAGAAAATAAAGTTGCCCAATACCCGCCAGTACTTAGCGGCATTGAGACGGCCTCTAAGATATTTCACACTGCCGCCCAAGCCTGCAAAATCAAGGCTACCTACAACGGTCTGGCCACGCGTGGGCCGAACACGATTATCGCGGTCGTCATAGATAAGCGATGCGCCAATTGATGACGTTGTTCTCTTACCAATGGCATCGCATAGAAAGCGGCCGGCCTGTACAGGATCGCAAGTTAATACACCATCGGGACCTGGAGAAAAGAAACGATCTCTATCTAGCGTCACATCATCATAACTCAAACCATAGCGCAGAGAAGCCGATAAATATTCCGTAATCGGAACACCCGCGCGAACCTGGAAACCAGTTGTCAGTTGCTCAAATGTCGTTCGTCGATCTCCTGCCTGATCAAAACCGAAACTGTTCAAATCGCGACGAAAAACATCAACACCAACCGCAATGTTTCGGTCAAACAAATAAGGCTCTGTAAAGCCCAATTCAATCGCCTGCGAAAAGCTCGAATAGCTCACGCTGGCGCGAAGCTCCTGTCCTTTACCGCGGAAGTTACGCTGGCGGACAGAGGCCTGCAGAATGAAATTCTCAACACTGGAGAAACCTGCCGAAAGCTGCAATTCACCCGTCGCGCGTTCTTCGACATTGGCTTCGAGAATGATTCGGTCTGGCGCACTCCCCTGCTTCTGCTCGATTTCCAGCTCATCCTGGAAAAAGCCGAGCGATTTAATCCGGTTGGCAGAGCGTTTCACCTGGAAACTGTTAAAGGCATCACCTTCGTTCAAACGGAATTCGCGCCGAACCACTTTATCGACTGTTAGCGTATTGCCGTTAATATCAATACGTTCCACATAGACACGGTCGCTTTCTGCGACTTGGAAGTTGATTCCCATGGTCAGGGTTTCTTTATCGCGATCAAATTCCGGTCGCACATCAGCAAACGCATAGCCAAATAGACCAGCAGTTTCTGACAGGCTTTCCACCGTATCTTCAACCTGCTTCGCGTTATAAAAATCGCCTTCTTTCATAGGCAATAGCGGCGTTAGCGTTTCAGCAGTGAAGTCGCGGATCTCGCTTTCAACTGTCACATCACCAAATTTATAGCGATCGCCTTCTTCCACGACATAGGTGATGATGAAGTCTTTTTTATCTGGTGTCAGCTCTGCTACTGCTGAGATAACCCGAAAATCAGCATAGCCCTCGGTCAAATAAAACTGGCGTAGCTTCTGTTGGTCAAAAGCAAGCCGGTCAGGATCATAAGTATCGCTGGAGCTGAAAAAACGATAGAAACGCGACTGTTTCGTCGCCATTTCACCGCGTAACTTACCATCGGAGAACACCTCGTTGCCGATGATGTTAATCTGCTGAACTTTTGATTTCGGACCTTCATTGACTTCGAAAACAATATCAACGCGGTTCTGATCGAGTTGAACCATTTTGGGCTCTACACTGGCTGCAAAACGCCCCTTACGCTTATAGAGCTCAACGATACGAGCGACATCAGCGCGCACTTTTGACCGGGTGAATATCTGGCGAGGAGCAAGACGGATTTCCGGGCGAATCTTATCCTCTTTGATCCGCTTGTTACCTTCCAGCAATATCCGGTTGATAACGGGGTTTTCGACAACATCGATAACCACAGCACCAGCATTATTGCGGATACTGACATCCTTGAACAATTCTGTTTCAAAAAGGTCCTTAAGTGCCTGATCCGCCGATTCCTGCGTATAGGTCTGCCCGACGCGCAGTTTCATATAAGACAGAACCGTATCTGACTCTAGCCGCTGAGCACCATTTACGACGATAGACCTGATCGTATCATTGGCCGTTACGCTAGGCTGAACTGCCGGGGGTTGAGCCGCCGGCGGTTGAACCACGGGCGTGTCCTGCGCATGGGTCGGCACGGACGTGCCTGCCAGAATTGTACCACTCATCAATATGGGCAGGAGCCGTTTTTTATGCTTCACAGACAAACTCGCTTTCACGCCTTAAACTCAAAAAATACTAACCAGTGCAAAAATGCATTAGCTTTTGCGAAACCCCCTGCCTCAACCAGACCCATCAATCAATGGGCAATCAGCCCGAGAAGACCCTGAATAGTCCGAAAGAGGCCAAATCATTAAATGTCACCACCAACATGAACATCACCACAAGCGCGAAGCCCGATTGAAACGCCCATTGTTGCACCATAGGACTGGCTGGCTTTCGCCGGACCGCTTCTATGGCGTAAAACATCAAATGCCCCCCATCGAGCATGGGGATTGGCAGGAGGTTGATGAACCCTAAGTTAATTGAGATTAACGCTACAAAGAATATGAACTGGTTCAGCCCGGCGACAAATTGTTCGCCCGAAACCTGAGCGATTTTAAGCGGCCCACCCAATTCTGTAACGGATCGTCTGCCACTTATCACCTGCCCCAATGTCGTTACGATCAGGTCGACAATCTCCACAGTTTGGCGCGTTGCTACAACGGGTGATTCCAACAACGACACGTCACGACGCTCAATGCTGCCTGGCGAAATTCCAAGCAGGCCTATCCGATATTGGTTGCCAAACCGATCTTCCTCAAGACGAACACCAATTTTCGCTTCTTTAGAGATGATTGCACCATCACGCTCGAACTTGATCTCAACCTCTTCGTCAGGAATAATTGAAATTTCTCGCGACAGATCGGAAAAACGGTCGATGCTGTCGCCATCTATCTCCAGAATTTTATCGCCATTTTTCAAACCGATTGTTTCAGCGGTAGAATTTTCCGCCACAGTGCCAACGACAGGAGACGTGACACTTTCTCCATATGCCAAAGCGAAACCAGCCAATATCAATATGGCAAACAAGAAATTAATTGCTGGGCCGGCAAAAACTATGGCAGCTCGTTTCAGCAGTGATTTGGATTGAAAAGTACGATTACGCTCTTCCGGTGGAAGCTTGAGCCATTCCTGACTTTGTGAACTGGACGGATCCATATCGCCGGCAAACTGCACATAGCCACCAAGTGGTAGTGCACAGATTTTCCAGCGGGTCCCGCGCTTGTCATTCCAGCCAACAATTTCCTTGCCGAAACCGATTGCAAAAACGTCTGCTTTGACGCCGCACCAACGTCCCACCAAATAATGTCCCATTTCGTGAATGAAAACGAGCAATCCGATAGTGATTAGAAAAGCGAATAAAGTGATCAATATGCCGGGATTCTCAGTCAAACTTTAACATCCTCAATCATAGCTTTGGCGCGCTTCCGCGTTTCTGTATCAATAGCAAAAATGTCCGCAAGATCATCCGGATCAGGCGGGCTATAGCTGTCAACCATGCGGGATACAATCTCAGTGATTTCCAGAAACTGAATATTGCCTTTCAGGAAAGCGGCTACCGCAATTTCATTGGTTGCATTCAATATTGCCGGAACAGCGCCACCAGCCTCAATAGCCCCACGCGCCAATTTTATGGCTGGAAAGCGATCATCATCGGGAGCTTCAAAATCCAGCTTACCAATTTTAGACAAATCCAGGGGCAGGCAATCCGTTTTCATCCGCTCCGGCCAAGCCAAGGCACTGGCAATCGGTATACGCATATCCGGCGATCCCAGCTGCGCCAATGTCGATCGGTCGTGATATTCCACCATCGAATGGATCACGGATTGGGGGTGCACCAAAATGTCGATGTTTTTCAGACCAACGGGGAAGAGGTGATGGGCCTCGATCAACTCCAAGCCCTTGTTCATCATGGTCGCGCTATCGACAGAAATCTTGGCGCCCATATCCCAATTGGGATGCGCCACTGCTTGCTCAGGTGTGACCGAAGCCATTTGCTCTTTGGACCAGGACCGGAACGGACCGCCACTGGCCGTCAAGGTGATTTTGCGAACCTGATCAATTCGACCACCCTGCAAACATTGGAAAATCGCATTATGCTCTGAATCAACCGGGAGCAACGTAGCTCCAGCCTCTCTAGCTTGTGCCATCATCAGTGCGCCAGCCGAAACCAGAGCCTCTTTATTGGCAAGCGCAACTGTTTTCCCGCATTTCAGAGCCGCGAGCGTCGGTGGCAAACCTGCACAGCCCACAATTGCTGCCATCGTCCAATCCGGGTCCAATGCAGCGGCGGAGATTAGTTGATCCGGCCCAGCAGCCGCTTCGGTTTGAGATCCAGCAAGCAATTGCTTCAGCGCTTCATATTGTTCTGGATCAGCGACAACCGCTATTTCCGCTTCAAATTCCTTAGCCAGCTTTGCCAATTCGGCGGCATTGCTGTGGGCGGTGAGCGCCACGACGCGATATTTCCCTCGGTCCAGCCGGATTAGATCCAGTGTGGATGTGCCGACCGAACCAGTCGCACCAAATATCGAAATAGTTCTGGTGGTTAAGTCGTTCATTGGCTGCCAGCCAAAACAATAACTGCGACAACAGGAGCAACGGGAATCAGACCGTCCAGTCGGTCCATAACACCGCCATGACCAGGAAATACCGTTCCGCTATCTTTAACCCCTGCCCGGCGTTTCATCTGGCTTTCAAATAAATCCCCCATTTGGGCTAATACGGCCAGCGGCAAGCTGAGGAGGACGAGTTGAAAAGGCAATTGAAAATAGATATGTAAAATAAAGCTGAATAGGCCTGTCACAATCACGCCGCCAATCAGCCCTGCCCAGGTTTTATTGGGGCTAAATCTTGGCGCGAGCTTGGGTCCGCCGATCGCTCGTCCCGAAAAATAGGCGCCGATATCTGTTGCCCAAACCAGAGCCAGAGTCCAAAACACGATCAGCAAGCCATTTTCCGTCCCGCGAAGGTAGAGGATGGATAAAGCGGGTAATCCAGCATATAATATGCCTATCGCGAGCTTATAAGATCGGTCGAAAGCTGCGATAAACATCGCTGCGCCCAATATCATTCCCAACGCGAGAAAAGATGGTCCCGCGGCCAGATAAGACATAATCGCCAGCGGGACAGACAGAGCATATTGCGCCAGCCGCCTATTCTCCACACGGCCCGTAAGACCTGCCCATTCCCACAATATGCCCAAAGACATAAGCACCACAAGCAACCATAAAGCATGCCGCCCAATGTCATGATCACCCACGATAAGAGTCGTTATAGTAGTGGCAACCAAAGCAACGCCAACAATGACTCGGGTCAACAACTCATTGGAATGTTTTTGCGCAGGACTTTTAGGGTCACTCATAGCTTAACGGCCACCGAAACGGCGATCCCGGTCCCCAAAAGATTTTAGAGCACGCTGTAATTCCCGTTTATCAAAATCGGGCCATAATGCGTCAGTAAAATAGAGCTCTGAATAAGCGGCTTGCCACAGCAGAAAATTAGATAACCTGAGCTCACCTGATGTACGGATTAACAAATCAAGCGGCGGTAATTCGGCTGTATCCAGGGCAGCGGAGACATGGCTCAATTCAATCTCTTGCGGATCGATCTCTCCATTTCTGACGGCTGATGCAATGCCTTTAACGGCGCGCAGCATTTCATCTTGCGCGCCATAGTTGAGCGCAATAGCGAGCGTCATCCGGTCGTTATTTGCGGTTCTCTCCAGGGCATTTTCGATCAGCTGGACAATATCGCTATCAAGCGCTTTGTAATTGCCGATCACCTTCAATCGGATGCCATTTTCGTCAAATTCATCAATATCCGATTGGATATATTGGCGCAGCAGCCCCATCAAGTCTGTGATTTCGTCTGCTGGTCTGTTCCAGTTTTCTGACGAAAAAGCGTAGAGCGTCAGCGCTTCGATGCCCATTTCACCCGCGATGCGAACGATATCGCGTACGGTTTCTACACCCTTTTTGTGCCCGAGCGCGCGCGGCAGATGTCTCTTTTTTGCCCAGCGGCCATTGCCGTCCATGATGATCGCCACATGGCGCGCACCGTATGTGGGGTCAGCAATCTGACCCATATCTGAATCTGGATCGACAGACCCTTTTTTGGCGGGCATCAGCCTCACTGTGTCAGGATTTCCTGTTCCTTGGCGGATGAAAGCTTATCCGCTTCCTCGATCATAGTATCCGTCAATTTCTGGACTTCTGTCTCCAAACGCTTTTTGTCATCTTCACCGATTTCTTTCTTGTTTTCATCGGCTTTGATATCATCCATGCCATCGCGTCGGACGTTGCGAATGGCAATACGCGCTTTTTCCGCAAACTGGCCCGTCATTTTCGCAAGCTCTTTGCGCCGCTCTTCAGTCAAATCCGGAATTGGCAGCCGGATATTAGGGCCATCGATCATAGGATTGAGACCCAAGCCGGCGGACCGCACCGCTTTTTCTACTGGCTGTATATTACCTTTATCCCACACTTGGATGGACAACATGCGCGGTTCGGGCACTGACACAGTCGCAACCTGATTAAGTGGCATTTTTGCGCCGTAAACTTCAACAGTGATGCTATCGAGCAGAGCCGTATTGGCCCGGCCAGTCCGCAAACCACTCAGGTCATGTTTCAACGCTTCGATCGACGCCTTCATACGCTTTTCAAGCGCGTTCTTATCATATTGTGCCATGCCTATATTCTCCTAAAATCTATTCTGCGGCCCCGACGATCGTCGCGGTACCGCCACCGCCAAGCACGGTCGCAAGATTGCCTTTTTCACGAATCGTAAACACGACAATCGGTATATTGTTCTCCCGGCACAGCGCGACGGCGCTAGCATCCATAACTTTCAGATTGTCGGTCAACACTTGATCGAAGCTCAGTGCTTCATAACGAACCGCATCCGGATTTGTCTTTGGATCAGCGTCGTAAACACCATCAACACTGGTTCCTTTGAACAGCGCTTCACACCCCATTTCCGCGGCGCGCAAGGCAGCCGCTGTATCGGTTGTAAAATAGGGGTTTCCCGTTCCGGCTGCAAAAATAACAATCCGGCCCTTGTCGAGATGCCGGACGGCCTTGCGGCGGATGTAAGGCTCGCAAACGCTGGCCATCGGTATCGCGGATAATACGCGTGTATCACAACCCATTTGCTCCAGCGCGTTTTGCACTGCCAAGGCATTCATCACCGTTGCCAGCATGCCCATATAGTCAGCACTGGTCCGGTCAAATCCTTTCGCTGCAGCTGCCAGTCCGCGAAAAATATTCCCGCCGCCGACGACCAGACAAAGCTCATAACCGGCCTCTTTGGCGGACTTTATTTCGGCCGCGATGCGATTCACGGTTTCCGGATCGATTCCGAATTCACCCGAACCCATCAAAGCCTCGCCCGAAAGCTTCAATAAAATGCGCTTAAACGCTGGTCTTTTCATGCAAAATCCATCCCACTAACTGTAACGCGATAGCGCTTGATTAGGCCCCGATACAACAATGGCGCAGACCATAGATAGTCCGCGCCATTGCGCCAAGTGTTAATGCGCCAAACAATAGAATGGCTGCAAATCCAGTCAGTTAGTTACCGAGAGTAGCGGCCACTTCTGCAGCAAAATCTTCCTCTTTTTTCTCAATGCCTTCACCGAGTTGAAAACGGACATATTCAGTCAGTTTGATCTCAGCGCCCGCATCTTTGCCGGCTTGCTCGACAACTTGCGCAATCGGCGTCTTGTTATCCATGACGAAAATCTGGCTAAGAAGAGCGTTTTCTTTGGCAAATTTTGCCATCGCACCATCAACCATTTTCTCGACGATGTTCGCTGGCTTGCCCGATTCAGCCGCTTTCTCAGCAGCAATCGCGCGTTCACGCTCCATTGTGTCCTGATCCAGGCCATCAGCGTTCAAGGCCAATGGGAAGGCTGCTGCAATATGCATCGCGATCTGCTTACCCAGTGGTTCAAGAACATCTGCGCCAGCAGTGCTTTCCAGCGCCACCAATACGCCAATCTTACCCATTGTGGGTGTGACGGCATTGTGGACATAGGGGACAACGGTTCCGCTGCTAACCGCCACGGTTTTCATCCGGCGAATAGCCTGATTCTCTCCGATGGTAGCGATATTGTTGGTCAGGGTCTCCTGAACCGTACCGCCTGTCGGATAGTCAGCCGCAGCCAAAGCTTCGACATCATCGCTACCCAAACCAAGCGCTACATCGGTCACGCCGCTAACAAATGCCTGAAACTGCTCGTTCTTCGCAACAAAGTCGGTTTCACTGTTTACTTCGACCGCAACGCCTTTGGTGCCAGATACGGCCACGCCGACCAGGCCTTCAGCCGCCGTCCGGCTCGATTTTTTCTGAGCGGCAGCAAGGCCCTTGGTGCGCAGCAAGTCAACCGCTGCTTCCACGTCGCCACCCGTTTCGCTCAATGCTTTTTTGCAATCCATCATGCCAGCGCCGGTGCGCTCACGCAGTTCTTTTACTGCTGCTGCGGTAATAGCCATGTTCTTAGTTCCTCAATTTTCGTGTGCGGGAATATTGTTATCTTAATAAAATGAAGGGGCAGCACCAATGCCGCCCCGCCATTTTCCTATGCGGTCAATATATGACCGAACAAAGACGCTTCAAGCTTAGGCCTTTTCGTCGGCTTTCTTATCGTCAGCTTTCTTGTCGTCGTCCTTTTTGGCGGCGGCTTTCTTAGCAGGAGCCTTTTTCGCAGCCGCTTTCTTAGCCGGCGCTTTTTTGGCAGCGGGCTTTTTGGCCGGAGCCTTTGCTTCTTCAGCAGGTTTTTCTTCCGCTGGTTTTTCTTCAGCGGCAGGCGCTTCCTTAGCAGGGGCCGCGTCAACAATCTCTGCAACCGCAGCCGCTTCACCAGCAGCCATGGCGCTGGCATTGGCTTCGCTGGAAACAATCGCTTCAACTGGTGGAGCAACTTCTGCGCCCAGATCTTTACCGGATGCTACAGCCGCTTCCTGGCCGCCTTTGGTCGCAGCCGCAGCCACCGATTCGCAATAAAGACGAATAGCGCGTGCCGCATCGTCATTGCCGGGAACCGGGAATGCGATGTTGCTGGGGTCAACGTTGGAGTCGAGGATCGCAACAACCGGAATACCCAAAACATTGGCTTCCTTAATGGCGAGCTCTTCCTTGTTCGCGTCGATCACGAACATCACGTCGGGAATACCGCCCATGTCGCGGATACCGCCCAAAGACAGTTCCAGCTTGTCCCGCTCGCGCGTCATCTGCAGGGCTTCTTTCTTAGTGAAGCCAGCCATGTCACCGGAAAGCTGCTCTTCAAGCGTCTTCATCCGGCGAATCGAGTTGGAGATGGTTTTCCAGTTGGTCAGCATGCCGCCGAGCCAGCGATGGTTCACAAAATGCTGTCCGCTCATCCGCGCTGCTTCTGCGATCGGCTCTTGCGCCTGACGCTTGGTACCAACGAACAGAACCTTGCCGCCGGACGACACTGCATTGGCAATGAAATCAAGCGCGCGAGCGAACAAAGGAACACTCTGCGAAAGGTCAAGAATGTGGACACCGTTACGGGCACCGAAGATATATGGTTTCATCTTCGGGTTCCAGCGGTGGGTCTGGTGGCCGAAATGGGATCCGGCTTCAATCAATTGCTGTAGGGTGACGACAGGGGCCGCCATAGTACTTCTCCTTATCCGGTTATGCCTCTGGAAAGCTGAGAACCTGAACCGACCTAAAAGGTCGGCATCGGCACCGGTATGAGTGCTTTCCATGTGGAATGAGCGTGCCGTTAGAGCGCTGCGCGGCGAAATGCAAGCTCAAATTGACCGCTATTATAAGAGCCGCACGCTATATTCGTTGAATCAGAACCCGAAAATAAGGGTCGCACGAGAAAAAGTGTCGGTTTTCTCAAGGCCCGCTGGCGGATTGGTTTCATGATCAACCTGATAAGACAGCCGCGCAGTCAGCTTGTCGCCCAGCTTTGCATTCAATGCCGAGAGCGAATTATAACTGCTATTGCCCGATTGAACATAAGCCGACAGGTCTTGATTGAAGGTAATGGCTGGCGAGACTTTCCAGGCATAGTTTACAGCCGCCAGGCCTGCGATGCGCGAGTTTGAACCGCCACCGACAAGGTCCGTCTTGCGCCATGCAGGGCCCGCCTTGGCTTCCAATTGCATCGCGTCGGTGTTGATGAGCTTATACCCCAAGCCGCCTGATAGCGTGTAGCGTGACGAGAACCCTTGAAACCTGTCCCGTTCATATTGCACCAGGCCAAAGGCATAGAGGCGGTCATTAAATTTATAATTGGGCTCCAATGTGACGACGCCCTGCTCTCTTGTGGTGGAACCATTGGTGCGTTGATAATCAGCAAGGGCATTGAACTTGAAGCGCCAACGCTCACTTTCTTTGGTCAATTTTACACCGGCGGTCACACCAACAGACGTCGTATTACCGCCGGATTGAAACGCACCCAGTTCGCCTGTGCCTTCCCAGTTCGAGAAAAAACCAGCTTCGTTTCTCTCGGCAATTTCCGCAGCTTCTTTAGCTGCCAGATCGGCTTTATAAGCTTCAACTTTGGCGGTAACCGCTTCACTATTGGCATATTTTGCAATCGCATCAACCGCTTCCGTATCGCCATTGGCAATGGCCGCATCGATCATCGATTCTGCAGATTGTTGTTCCTGTGCGAAACCCGTCGATGGCGTCATGATCGTAGTGAGCGACAGCAAAGTGAGAATATATTTTTTCATTGTGATCCCTGGAATGAACGAGGTGGCAGGCATAACGGCTTTGCTTCATTTTCAAAGCCCCTATCGCCCAGATACTCGCATCAGATCGTAAATTTGCACAAATTTACAGGCGTTTACGATTATATCAACCGTTTGGGATCAGTGAAAATCATATCGTCGCTCAACCATGATATAGCGCTCCACATCCGCCCTTTCCTACACATAACCAGATAGGTTATCTTCTCTGTTCCCCCTATAGAACAAGGACGATATAGATGACCGAACTCCCTTCACACGACAGCTTCACCGATATCCCTGCCCCTGATGATCTGGCGCAGCCCAGGGAGCGCCATGATGGCTGGTCGCCGGACCGGCAGGTGGTGTTTCTCGAAGCTTTGGCAAGAACCGGTAATGTGAAGGCCGCGGCCGCCTATACCGGATTGTCGCGCGAGAGCGCGTATAAACTGCGGCGCAGGCCGGACGCGCGGGCCTTTGCCCGGGCGTGGGATGCGGCGCTTATTCATGCGCGCGATATCTATCAGGATGCGCTTCTCGACAAGGGGCTGAATGGCTGGAACGAGGCGGTATGGCATCAGGGCGAGGAAGTGGGCATGCGCACCCGCTGGAGCGCGCCCTTGTTTCTGGCTGCCATGGCGCGGCTCGACAAGATGGCGGATGGGCTGGATGTGGCGGGCAAGCCGGCACGGGTGGCAGCGGAGCATTTTGATGATTTGCTCGACGGCATTGGCAAAGGCGAGGATTGTGCAGAGCTGGTGGACAAGATAGAGGCGTCTGGCCGGACGGCAAGCGCCCCGGGCGATGCGCGGTCCAACAGCGATTTGCTGGCGGCTATCACTCTCCATAGCGAACGCGAGACGATCCAGGCGATGGCGCCGGAGGATATTGATGTGTCGGACCTGGATGTCGCGGATTGTGAGGACTGGGATGATCTCCAATGGGAACGGGCCGAGCGCAGCGGGTATTTGGAGCGCAGCGGCTTTTATGAGCAGGAGGAAGGCGAGGATGCCGAGAAGCAAGAGGCTGTGTGAATTGTGTGAACTTTGGGAGGTGTTTTTTGTTTAACCTCAAGCGCCGGGCGCGGGGGAGTCTTTATTTATTCCCTCAAACGCCGGGCGGGCCCATCCAGGCCCTTGGCTTTCCTCGCATAAGCTCGGGCGATATTCTTTAGGGTGAGAACAGGGGGCTAGCTCTCAATCTGTGCTCCGGGCGCAGACCCGGAGCCCAGGGTAGACGGGCGTGGCAGCCATCCTGGGCTCCGCATCAGGTGCGGAGCACGGTTGGGCGAAAGGCCGGGAGAAACCCATGTGATCTGTGTGAACTTTGAGGGCGCGTCTTTTGCCATCGTCATTCCAGCGCAAGCTGGAATCTCCATGCAGCAGAGCGGCAGGTTTCGAGGAGATCCCAGCTTGCGCTGGGATGACGGGGGGAGATGGGGGTGTGAATGGTGTGAACTTTGGAAGGGAGTCTTTATTTATTAACCTCAGGCGCCGGGCGCGGGCATCCGCCCGCTTGGCTTTCCTCGCATAAGCTCGGGCGCGCGGTCGCGCTTGCCGACGCGATGCGTCGGTTCAGCGCGACACTAAACGCTTCGTTTGAGACCATATAACCGAGCGCAGCGAAGGCAAAGCCGACTGGCCGCCGCGCCTTATTGGCGCGATAGCCAAGGGCCCGGATGGGCCCGCCCGGCGCCTGAGGTCTAAAAAAGAACCCTCATCCCTCCCTTTCAAAATATTATTTGACAGGAGAACATATTTAGAACATTAAAGGTTCATAGAAAGAACATACGGGGTTTTGACATGTTAACTATCGCAATTGCTTCCTTTTTTGCCCTTGCGCTTGCGGGCTCACTTTTGACCATCGGAATGATGTTTCATGCCTATCAGGACAAGATAAGAGCAGTGATAGCGGCTGAGCTTGGCCATACGGACATGGCAAATACCGCCATATCGCGGCGCAATCACAATGTCGTAATCACACCTTATCGGACGAGCGCAAAGCGTCGTTCTTTTCAGCAAATTCCATTGCGCGCTGCCGCTTGACCTTGGCGTAGCTTCGAATGCTGAATGGGATCAGGACAATATAAGCGATACTGATCGCGCTAAGCGTAATCCAGGGATTGTTGATTAGTGCAACGCCAAGCAGGGCAAAACCTGCCAATGCCTCAAGGCGGATATTTTTGCGCAGGCGAAGAGATGACCAGCTGAACGTCGCTGTATTCGATATCATCAAGAAAGCAATCAAGACGATCCATGGCCCAACAACAAAATAATTCCGGAACAACTCCTGCTCTGTAATCACCCAAAGATATAGCGGAAGCATGACCAGTCCGGCGGCCACAGGTGCTGGAATACCGGTTAGAAATCCAGCTGATTTATGGGGCTGATCCTCATCATCAATCTGAGCGTTGAACCGTGCTAGTCTAAGCGCGCAGCCAACCGCCATGGTAAGCGATATCACCCAACCAAATTGCGGCATATGCTGCAGTGACCAGAAGAACATAACGAGAGCGGGAGTCACGCCAAAAGCGATGACATCAGAAAGCGAGTCCAGCTCTGCCCCAAAACGACTTTGGGCGTTGAGCAAGCGCGCGATCCGGCCATCCAGCCCATCCAATATTCCGGCCAAAACAACCGCACCGGCGGCGAGCACCCAATTTTCCATGAAGGCAAAACGCACACCGCTTAATCCGACACATAGCGCCAAAGCGGTGACTGCATTGGGCACAAAAGCCCTCAAAGAAATGCCGCGTTCTGGCCGTTGAATACGTTTATTATCTGCCATCAGTTGAAATATGCATCCTTAACTACAGGTACCGAGATCATTGACCGATGCCTTCAATTTCTTTCATTTGGCCGATTTCGGCGATGACGGTTTCACCGGCAATGGTCCGCTGACCCAAAACGACGTTTGGTGTTGTACCCTTGGGCAGATAAACATCCACCCGGCTGCCGAAACGGATGAGCCCGATGCGCTGTCCGACGGCAACGAAATCGCCTTCTTTGACGAAGGACATGATCCGCCGCGCCACCAAGCCCGCAATCTGAGTAAAACCGACCTTTAGGCCATCATTGCGTTCAACCATGAAGTGCTGACGTTCATTCTCGTCGCTGGCCTTGTCCAGGTCGGCGTTCAAAAATTTTCCGGATATATAGGCCTGCCGTTTAACCGTTCCTTCAATTGGCGTCCGATTGATATGCACATCAAAGACGCTCATAAAAATGGACACTCGGATGAGCTCTTCATCACCGAGACCACCATCGCCTTGCAATTCAACTGGCGGTACGACCGGCATGATCAAATTTACCAGTCCGTCAGCTGGTGCCACGATATACTTATCGTCCAGCGGGGTAACCCGTTTTGGGTCACGAAAAAAGGCCAGTACCCAAATCGTGATGCCCGCCATGGGCCAAGCCAAAGTCTCCCATGCAAAAAAAGCAAAGGCTGCGGTAATCGCCGCCGAGATGACAGCAAATTTGCGGCCTTCAGGGTGGACGGGTGGAAAGGACCATTTGGCTTCGCCAAGGCCTTTGTTTGAATATTTTTCTATCGCCATAAGTGATCCTTAGGAGCAGTGTCCTGTTCTGACAATACTGCTACTTCAGTTTTGCAGGATTGCTCGCGGGAGTTTTGAACAGATGGTTGAACATATTGCGATCTTTGCTAAGAGATCGTCATCTTAGATTCCTCCCGCTGAGTGCTTCGATCAACATTGCTTCCAGGAAAGAAAAATTTCTATGTCTAAAATTAAGGTCAAAAACCCGGTCGTCGAACTTGATGGCGATGAAATGACTCGCATCATCTGGCAATGGATTCGCGAAAGACTGATCGAGCCTTATCTTGATGTAGACCTTCATTATTATGACCTCGCGATCGAAGTGCGCGATGATACCAATGACAAGATTACAGTTGATGCAGCCAATGCAATCAACAAACATGGTGTTGGCGTCAAATGCGCCACCATCACTCCGGACGAAGCCCGGGTCGAAGAATTTGGCCTGAAACGCATGTGGAAGTCACCCAATGGTACAATCCGCAATATTTTGGGCGGTGTGGTGTTCCGCGAACCAATCGTAATCGACAATGTCCCCCGTCTGGTTCCAGGCTGGACCGATCCCATCGTGGTCGGCCGCCATGCTTTTGGTGACCAATATCGCGCGACCGATTTCAAGGTTCCCGGTCCAGGCAAACTCCGGTTGGTCTTTGACGGGGATGATGGCACCAAAATTGACGAAGAAGTATTCCAATTCCCGTCCCCTGGCGTTGCGATGGCAATGTATAATCTCGACGATTCAATCCGCGATTTCGCGCGCGCATCGATGAACTACGGTCTCAATCGCGAGTGGCCTGTCTATCTCTCTACCAAGAACACGATCATGAAGGCCTACGACGGACGCTTCAAAGATCTGTTCGAAGAGGTGTTCGAGGCAGAATTCAAGGACAAGTTCGAAAAAGCCAACATATTATACGAACATCGCCTGATCGATGATATGGTCGCATCCGCCATGAAATGGAGCGGTAAATTCGTCTGGGCCTGTAAAAATTACGACGGCGACGTCCAATCCGACACCGTAGCCCAAGGCTTTGGCTCACTTGGCCTGATGACGTCAGTATTGATGACACCAACCGGCAACACCGTCGAAGCCGAAGCGGCACATGGTACGGTTACGCGGCACTATCGCCAACATCAGGAAGGCAAAGCGACTTCGACTAACCCGATTGCTTCGATTTTCGCATGGACCAGAGGCTTAATCTATCGCGGCAAATTCGACGATACACCGGAAGTCACGCGCTTTGCCGAAACGCTGGAAAGAGTTTGCATTCAGACAGTCGAAAATGGCGATATGACCAAGGATCTGGCTATCCTAATCGGTCCCGATCAAAGCTGGATGACAACCGAACAGTTTTTTGAAGCCGTGCGTTCGAATCTCGAAAAAGAAATGGAAAACTGGAAATAATTCCGATGACGCTTTGACTTGCTGACAAACCGGATGTTTCAGTTATAGGTGTCGTATGAATACACCTCTCGACAGTCCGGCATTTGTTGACGCGATCGTGATATTAGGCGCCGCGGGAATCGTCATTCCCGCGTTCGCCCGTTTTCGGATCACACCGATAATTGGTTTCATCCTCGTGGGTGTATTGCTTGGTCCGTCAGGCTTGGGCTCGCTATCCGGACAATATGACTGGCTCAAATTTGTCACGATAAACGATCGAGAGGCCATAGAACCCTTTGCCGAGTTCGGCATTATATTGCTGTTATTTTCGATCGGCCTAGAGTTATCGTTCAAACGTCTCTGGTCGATGCGACAATTGGTTTTTGGCGTCGGCGCGGCAGAATTGCTAATATCCGGCGCGCTTATCGGCGGCGCACTTTATCTTTACGGTTTTCCTCAGCAAAGCTGGGAAGGAGCCGTTGGACTGGGACTGGCATTGGCGCTCTCCTCGACCGCCCTGGTGTTGCCGATGTCCGGTACAAAAAGCCCTGTTGGCCGCGCTGCGCTTGCTATGTTGCTGTTCGAGGATGTCGCTATCGTACCGATCATCTTTCTACTCGGCGCTATATCACCTGCCATGAGCAATAACTCCAGCTGGGACCAGTTGGGGCAGACGTTATTGATTGGCGGAGCCGTAGTTGCCGGAATGTTGGTGCTCGGCCGCCTTTTGCTTCCCCGTATTTTTGCTCAGGCAGCGCGAACAAAAAGCCCTGAACTATTCCTCTCTGTCAGCCTGCTAGTTATCATTCTTGCCAGTCTAGCAACTGCGGCCACCGGGCTTTCGCCGATTGTTGGCGCTCTCCTTGCAGGACTATTGATTGCTGAGACCGAATATCACGGCGAAGTCGAGATCATAACTGCGCCATTTAAAGGCCTCGCCCTTGGTGTTTTTCTAATCACTGTCGGCATGCAAATCGACATCAGAGTCATTCTCGACAACTGGGCTAGCCTTATCACTGCCGTGGTCGGCGTGGTAGTTGTCAAAGCAATTGTTACCGGCGGCCTGCTGCGCTTTGCAGGCGCCCGGCCCGGTACAGCAACAGAAGCCGGCGTGTTGATGTCCAGCCCATCAGAAACCACGTTGATCGTGTTGGCTGCCGCCGCGCAAGCACAGCTTATCCAACCGCAAACAGCGGCGTTCTGGCAGATCGTAACCGCAATCGGCCTCACAATCACACCGCTACTGGCTAGATTTGGTCATGACATGGCCCGGCGGATTGAGCTAAGGGGCGAGAATATTCAAGCAACAGATGACCAGGTCATTGATGCTGAAAAAACAATCATCATCGGATTTGGGCGAGTCGGTCGTTTGGTCGCGGATATGATGAAAGCGCATGAACAAAACTACCTCGCCGTCGAATCCAATATTGATGTAGTTGCAGGTGCAAGGCGAGAAGGATATCCCATTTTGTTTGGTAATGTCGCCCGGAACGAGATGCTTGATCGGCTTAGGCTCGGCCATGCCAAAGCGTTGGTTCTCACCATGGACGAGCCCGTTCTTTCGGTTCAGGTGGTAAAACGCGTTCGAGCTTGGGTCCCTGATCTCCCAATAATAGTTCGCGCCCGTGATACGGATCATGCGGCAGAGCTCTATCAAGCCGGTGCAACCAATGCAGTTCCCGAAGCATTGGAGGGCTCGTTACAATTGTCCGAAGCTATATTGGTTGAAAACGGTGTGGCTATGGGGCCTGTTATCGCTTCGATACATGAAAAACGCGATCAGATACGCCACCAAATTCAGAAAGATGGTAATCTCACCATCGAACCGAAGCTTAAGTCATCGGAATTGGATACCGGCATGGCGACAGACGAAAAACTCAGCCCGCAAGAATAGCCTTGATTGCGGCAATCGCGTCATCCGCTTTTGCTCCATCAGGACCGCCGCCTTGCGCCATGTCGGGCCTGCCCCCACCGCCTTTGCCGCCAACCGCGGTAACAGCAGATTGCACCAATTCAACTGCACTATGAGTAGCGGTGAGATCATCAGTAACGCCCACCGCTACTGTTGCGCGTCCGTCATTAACGGCGATAAGAGCGCTGACACCACTACCGATTTTTTTCTTCGCCTCGTCGATCAAACCGCGAAGTTCTTTTGGGTTCAGGCCGTTAATCACCTGACCACTGAAAGATATGTCACCTATCGTCTGAACTTCACTGGTAGAAGCGCCACCGCCATCACCCGCCAAGGCAAGCGCCTTTCTCGCTTCCGTAAGCTCACGATCGAGCTTTTTGCGTTCTTCCACCAATGCAGACACCCTTTCGGCTGCTTCGTCGGGAGAGGTTTTCAACACGGATGCTATTGATTTCAATTTGTTATCACGGTCAGCAAGCCATAACCGGGCCGCTTCTCCGGTTAGCGCTTCAATCCGCCGAACACCGCTCGATACAGCAGATTCAGAGATGATCACTATCAATCCTATGTCACCGAGCGCGTTGACATGAGTCCCGCCACAAAGCTCAACCGAATAGTCGGTATCATCTTCAACACCCATGGAAAGGACGCGGACTTCATCGCCATATTTCTCACCAAATAGGGCCAGCGCTCCGGCAGCAACCGCATCATCAGGACTCATTAAGCGCGTCACAACAGCCCCATTACCGCGAACCTGCGCATTCACATCGACTTCCACGGCTTTAATCTCAGCGTCGCTCAATGCGGATGGATGAGAAAAATCAAATCGGAGACGGTCTGGCGCAACCAAACTGCCCTTCTGGGTCACATGATCACCGAGATGATGACGCAGTGCCTTATGCAGCAGATGGGTAGCACTGTGATTAGCGCGGAGCTCGGTTCTGCGGGTTGCGTCAACCACCAGGTGAACAGTATCACCAACCGAAACCGCACCCTTGTCTATGGTCATATGATGCGCGTGGAGCCTACCCAATGGCTTGCTAGTATCTGCAACGCTGGCGGCGAAGCCTTTTTGTCCGGTTACTAAGCCGCTATCGCCCATTTGCCCACCGCTTTCGCCATAGAAGGGGGTCTGATTGGTAAGCAATATAACAGTATCACCAGCTTTAGCAGACTGAATTTCTTGACCGTCTTTGATCAGCGCAATGACCATTCCGTCACCTGCCTCTGCACTATAACCGGTAAATTCTGTACTGCCTTCACGTTCGGCTATATCGAACCAAATGGCTTCGGACGCTTGATCCCCGGACCCTTTCCAGGCTGCCCGAGCGGCAGCCTTTTGTTCCGCCATCGCCGCATCAAACCCTTCGCGGTCTACGCCAAGTGATTTCGCTCGCAATGCATCTTCGGTGAGATCGTAGGGGAATCCGAATGTGTCGTAGAGTTTGAATGCCGTCGCGCCCGGCAAGGTATCGCCCTCACTCATGTCGGCAATTTCGGCATCGAGTAGCTTTAGGCCCTTGTCGAGAGTCCGGCGGAAATTTGTTTCTTCCCGTAATAAAGTCTCCTCAATCAGTGGTTTCGCGCGGATCAATTCCGGGAACGCATTGCCCATTTCTCCGGTCAGCGCCCCAACCATACGGTGCATGAGCGGGTCTTGCGCGCCCAGCAAATGCGCATGGCGCATGGCGCGGCGCATGATCCGCCGCAGAACATAACCGCGGCCCTCATTGGCCGGCAGTACGCCATCGGCAACCAGGAATGATGATGCGCGCAGATGATCAGCGATAACGCGATGACTAGCTTGATTATCACCCGTTGTGTCTGTTCCGGTTAATGTGCCCGACTGCGCAATCAGCGCCTTGAACAGATCAATGTCATAATTATCATGCGTGCCTTGCATCACCGCTGCAACGCGTTCCAATCCCATCCCGGTATCGATGGAAGGCTTTGGTAAATCGACGCGATTACCATCAGCATGTTGTTCATATTGCATGAACACCAAGTTCCAAATTTCTACGAACCGGTCACCATCTTCATCCGGGCTACCCGGAGGGCCGCCGAAAATATGACCGCCATGATCGTAAAAAATCTCGCTACAAGGTCCACATGGTCCCGTGTCACCCATGGACCAGAAATTATCATTGGTCGCAATGCGGATTATGCGCTCTTCAGGAAGACCTGAAATTTTGCGCCACAGATCAAAGGCTTCATCGTCAGTGTGATAGACGGTCACTGTCAGCCGATCAGCAGATATGCCCCACGTCTTGGTAATCAATTCCCAGGCGTTTTGAATCGCTTGTTCCTTGAAATAATCGCCGAAAGAGAAATTGCCGAGCATCTCGAAAAACGTGTGATGACGGGCTGTATAACCGACATTGTCGAGGTCGTTATGCTTGCCGCCAGCACGCACACATTTCTGGCTCGACGTGGCAGTGGGATATTTACTCTTCTCCGCGCCCGTGAAGATGTTCTTGAAGGGCACCATACCCGCGTTGATGAACATCAACGTCGGGTCATTATGCGGAATAAGCGGAGATGAAGGCACAATTTCATGTCCTTGATCAGCGAAATATTCCAGAAAAGAGCGTCTTATATCGTTCGTTGTAATCATGGACTGGACTTAGGCGAGGCCCGGGCGGTTTACAATCCCGTCAGTGGAAGCATTAGCTAAATTTGCCGCGCGATCAGGCATAGGCATAGGGCCCACCTTTTTCCAAAGCTGTTTGATATTGTGGCCGATCATGAATCCGCTTGAGCCAGGCTTGTAAATTGGGAAAACGGTCATCCAGTCCTGCTCGTGATTGACTGGCTTCCAAAGGAAAACTCATCAACACATCGGCCGCAGTGAGCTCGCTACCAGCGAAATAGGGCCGGGACGAGAGTTCGGTTTCAAGCCAAGTGAGTAAATCCTCTACCATGCCCAATATCGGCTTCTTTGCTGGCCAGCCCAGAAAGCCAAGGCGGTTGATAACGAGCGCACCGAATAGCGGCGGCATCATCGATCCTTCGGCAAAGTGCAAATATTGGGTATAAAGCTTAGCGCCAGTTTTGTCTTCTGGTGCGCCCAATGTCCCACCAGCCTTGGTAACCAGATATTCGACAATCGCTGCTGTTTCGATGATCACCTGACCATCATCTTCTATCATCGGTGATTTACCGAGCGGATGAATAGCCTTCAAACTGTCGGGCGCGCGCTGCGTCTTGGGATGACGCTCGTAGCGTTTGATTTCATAGGGTAGCGCCAGTTCTTCTAGCAGCCAGAGAATACGCTGCGACCGGCTATTTTCCAGATGATGAACGATGATGGTCATAATGCCCCTTTTCAAAAGATCGCTTACTTCACCGGTTCAGTGCTTAGTACGTCCGAAGTTCACGAAAATTCCGCGCGAAAGCCGTTGTAAGATGAAAAACCGGTGAGGCTTTTCCAACTTTTGACAGGAAATTGCGGGATGGCAAATGAAAAGGGGCCGTCCTAACTATCGGGGGACAGAAGGACGGCCCGGATGCCGAGGTTCGCCTCGGGGGAAACGAACCGGCAAACTTGAAATTTAGAAGAAGGAAGCTGCAGAAGGGCAAATCCGCTTCTGTAGCTTTCTATTTGGTTTCTTCACTAACGTCGGTATCGCCGTCAGCGCCAACTGGGCCGGTCATCATTTCCTCGGCAATTTCTTCTTCATTGCCGCGAATCTGATTTTCCAGCTTCGCCATCATTTCAGGGTTTTCGAGCAGGAAGCGTTTCGAATTTTCGCGCCCCTGACCAATGCGCACCGAGTCATAAGAGAACCACGCGCCAGATTTCTCGACCACGCCAGCTTTGACGCCAAGGTCGATAATCTCTCCGACTTTGGAAATGCCCTGCCCATACATGATGTCAAATTCGACCTGCTTAAATGGCGGTGCGACTTTGTTCTTCACCACTTTCACACGAGTGGAGTTACCCACAATATCGTCGCGTTCCTTAATCTGACCGGTGCGGCGAATGTCAAGACGAACCGATGCATAGAATTTCAGTGCGTTGCCGCCCGATGTGGTTTCAGGATTGCCGTACATCACGCCAATTTTCATCCGCACCTGGTTGATGAAAATCACCATACATTTTGAACGACTGATCGAACCGGTCAGCTTGCGCAGTGCCTGGCTCATCAAACGCGCCTGCAGGCCCACATGGGTATCGCCCATTTCGCCCTCGATTTCAGCCCGCGGAACAAGGGCGGCGACTGAATCGACCACCAGAACATCGATCGCGTTAGAGCGCACCAATGTATCGGTAATTTCAAGCGCCTGCTCTCCGGTATCAGGCTGAGATATGATCAACTCGTCAATATCCACGCCCAATGCATTGGCATACACAGGATCAAGGGCATGTTCAGCATCAACAAAAGCTGCCGTACCGCCTGCTTTCTGCGCTTCGGCGATGACATGCAGCGCCAAGGTGGTTTTACCTGAACTTTCAGGACCGTAAATTTCAATCACGCGACCTTTTGGCAATCCCCCGATGCCAAGCGCGATATCCAGTCCCAAGGAACCGGTAGAGACCGATTCGACCTCCATCGCTTTGCGAGAGCCCAGCTTCATCGCTGAGCCTTTACCAAAGGCGCGATCAATCTGTGCCAATGCGGCGTCGAGCGCCTTTTGTCTGTCTGATGAGTTCAATTGATTATCCGATTCTACGACTTTTAAATTGCCGGCCATTTGCCTGTCCCCTTCGCTAAATGCTTGTACGTTATCAATCAATGATGGATATGATGTACCGCATTTGTTCTACCAGAACAAGAGTGGAACAGAATTTTTCTGAAAATCTATAATGTCTTTATATTACAGTATTTTGCAGGTTATTCTATAGGCTATTTGGCATGTTCGGCCAAAATTTCTCCGACGGCTTCTGCAATTTGTGCGACAGAAAATGGCTTAGGCAGGAACGCAACATTATCGAGATCGATCGATTTGCGCAATTGTTCTTCCGCATAGCCGGACATGAACAGAATCGGCATATCGGGATATTTTTGACGGACCTCTTTGGCCATCGCAGGACCATCCATATTCGGCATGACGACATCTGACAGGATCATATCGAAAATCTCTTCGCCCTCACCTAACGCATCAATATGTTGTAGCCCCTCTTCACCATCGCTGGCGGTGACAACCGTATAGCCTTGGCGCGTCAATGCGCGTTCGGCGACAGCGCGCACCATGTCCTCATCCTCGACGAGCAAAATATGGCCACTACCCCATAGCTCTTTCTTGGCGACCGCTTTAAGCGGCTCCATAGTCTGGGCCGTTTCCTGCTCCGACATCTGGTGGATCGGGAAATAGATAGAGAAGGTCGCGCCTTCGCCCGGTTTAGAATCGGCAAAAATATATCCGCCCGACTGTTTGACAATGCCATATACTGTAGACAGCCCCAGACCCGTTCCCTTGCCGACCTCCTTGGTAGTGAAAAACGGTTCGAAAATCTTGCCGATCAACTCTGGCGGAATGCCTTTACCAGTATCAGTGACAAACAAAGCGGTATAATCACCCACTGGCAAGATATCTCGCTTTAGCGCCCGCACATCGGAGGCGGCGACCATTTGCGTGGTAATGGATATTTTGCCGCCATTGGCGCCGCTGGCTTGGATCGCATCGCGCGCGTTCACGCCGAGATTAATGATAACCTGCTCCAACTGTCCTGGATCAGCGCGTACCAACCCCAGATTGCGACCATGCTTCACCTCCAGTTCGATGCTGTCATCGAGCAGTCGTTTAAGGAGATTGGAGACATCCGCTACCACATCGGGCAGCTGCAAAATCTGCGGTCGCAGAGTTTGTTGGCGTGAGAAAGCCAGCAATTGTCGCGTCAAACCAGCCGCCCGATTGCTGTTATTCTTGACCTGTTGAATATCATCATAGTCGCTGTCGCCTGGGGCATGTCGTAACAGCATCAGGTCACAATGGCCGATAATAGCGGTCAATATGTTATTGAAATCATGCGCAACACCGCCGGCTAATTGCCCGACCGCTTGCATCTTGGTCGCCTGTGCGACCTGGCTCTTCAACTTGGTCTCTTCGCTGTTATCCTTGATCGACAGCAACACCGCCGCATCGCCCAGCCCTCGGATCCCTGCTATACCCAAGGCAACAGGGTCTTCCCCGCCTGAACGCAGCCGCACCGCGAGATCGCCGGACATCGAAGGTCCGCTGGCATAGCGCCGCACGGCATCCGCCACCGCCGACTTATCGTCGCGGATCATCAGATCGCCGGGATAAAGCGGTTTCTCCCCTTCCCGCAACCCGGCAACTTTGCCAAAAGCATTGTTGAAGAATAGGAAACGGCCATCACGATCCGTCAATGCGAGACCAAGCGGCAACAGCGACAGCATCGATTCAATCTGTTCGAGCGCCTTGCCGCGCTCAACCATGCCGCCATCATCGTCGATCAACAGGATCAGCGCAGGGCCCTTTTCCTGATTGCGGTCTAATGGAATATGAAACAGACGTACCGGTGTGCCGTGTCGGCCATCCCGTTCAAAAAAGATTGTACCCTTGTCATCGGAACGCATGAAGTTGATGAAGTTGCGGCCTGATATATTGGCTTCTTCCCGGCCAGTCGCTCGCAGCGCGAAACCTTGATTGGATCCCCTGATCCGTCCCTCACCGCCAATGACAGCCGTCAATACGCCAGCTTCGGACAGCGCCCGGCCGGTGGCTCCACCAACCATGCGGATCGTATCTTCCAATATGTCACTGCGTCGTTGTGGTTTGAATTGCCACAGCAAATATTCATCACCCTGCCCTGCGCGCATAACTTTTGCATTATATTCCGCTACGCCGCGCTTCAAACCCTCGGCATAACCGCGGCCATCGCGCCATGCGTTGCGCCCTGCCGTGGCGAGGAGATCATTGCCACCATCCTGAAGTGGCAATTCCGGCGGTACGGCTGGGCCATTGAACCATTTGGTGAACAGCTCGTTCGCACAAACCAGCCGCCCGGCTCGATCGGTAATCGCCAATCCCAGTTCAGACTGATCGGCCACTAATCTGGTCACTGCCCAATCGGCTAAAGCAGAAGACTCTTCATTGGCGGCGCTATCTTGGGGCCGCAGAAAATAGACGACCGCAGCGGTCGTGACCGCCAGCGCCAGGAAAGCAAAGAGCAGCGCGGTATTTTGCACCTGCCAATAGAGCAATCCCAACGACCCGGCGATTGCAACCACCAGCAACAAAACCCGCAAGCGAGTGTCATTGGTCGTTTGTTGCGTGCTTTGGTTTAACAAGCCAATATTGTCTCTTGCTTCACTTGCCATCAGTTTCGCTATCTAAATCCAATTTCCTAATCCGCTTTTGCCATTTTCTGGCGGTCCACCAACGCCAACCAAAAGAACTGATGAGATAGCCCAATGATGAAAAAACGATACCCAATAACAGAAAACCAAAAGCGGTTACGCCGGCCTCACGGACAAACCAGCTCAGCCAGATACCAAATTCGCCGCGGATCTGGTTGTTGATCGGCTGCCCATAGGTCATCGCGTCGATGCGCAGCGCAAATTTCCCGATCTGATTGGCTATCGCAATCCAGAATGGATAGGTGAAGGGATTGGTGATGAATGTGGTCAGGGCTGCGATCGGAACGTTCGCGCGAATCGGAAGCGCCAAAAACACGGCACCGAATATCTGCCCTACCGGGATCAGGAATGCTGCCATCATGCCAAGCGCTACGCCGCGCGGCACCGACCGGCGTGTAAAGCGCCACAGGTCCGAACGCAAAAAACGGTGCGCTATTGGTTTGAGATAGCGGTTTTCAGCCATCCCCTTCCGGGTCGGCATTTTATCTTCGAGCCAACGGAAGATGCGCATAATCGTCCGCGCACCCCAGTCCTTACCCTGTGAATTGGGGCCCGAGGAATTTGGATCAGCCATGTTCGCGCATCAACCGCCCTTGCTGGCGTTTCCAGTCACGATCTTTTTCGGTCGCGCGCTTGTCGGGAGCTTTCTTACCCTTGGCCAAAGCAAGTTCGATCTTGGCCCTACCCTTGCTATTAAAATAGATTGATAGCGGTACGATGGTCATACCCTTGCGCATCACCGCGCCATAGAATTTGTTAATTTGACGCCGGTTGAGCAGCAATTTACGCGGCCGCTTGGGTTCGTGGTTATGGCGATTGCCATGGCTCCACTCGGGGATATTGGCATTGATCAGCCAGACTTCATCATCTTTGACTTCGGCATAGCTCTCAGCAATCGTCCCGGATCCGAACCGTAGCGATTTCACTTCAGTTCCGGTCAGCATGATCCCCGCTTCAAACTTCTCATCCAGATGATAGTCATAGCGTGCGCGCCGGTTTTCCGCGACGACCTTTTGTTTGTCATATTCAAGAGGACGGGGTTTGGCCATTAGATCAAGCCAGCTCCTTCTAGCGCTACATCGACGGCCTTGCGCGCTTCATCCGAAGGCGGCGTCATCGGCAGGCGTAAGTCGGTCGGAAAACCTTCAACGACCCGCGACAGTGCATATTTTACCGGTCCCGGAGACGCATCGGAAAACATCGCCTTGTGGAGCGGATAGAGCTTATCGTTCAACTCCCGGGCCTTTTCATAGTCGCCAGCTGCACAGGCCGCTTGAAATTCAGCGCATAGTTTCGGCGCGACATTGGCGGTCACGGAGATACATCCCGCGCCACCAGAGGCATTAAAAGCAAGCGAGAGTTCATCCACACCAGACAACAGACAGAAATTATCATCGCAAGCAAGCCGGTGATCGGTGACCCGGTCAATTTCGCCGCTGGCGTCCTTGATCGCGATGACGCTTGCCAGTTTAGATAGAGCCGCAACCGTTTCTGGCAATATGTCAGTCACTGTTCGTGCTGGCACATTATAGAGTACGAGGGGCAAATCATTCTTCTTGGTCAGCGTCTCAAAATGGGCAAAAATGCCCTCTTGATTGGGACGGTTATAATAAGGAGCCACAACCAGCCCAGCCGTTGCGCCGCATTTTTTAGAAAAATTCAAATGAAGCAGGGCGTTGGTTGTATCATTGGAGCCACAGCCCGCAATAATAGGCACGCGCCCAGCCGCCTGTTCGACACAGACTTCGATCACGCGGTGATGCTCGGCATTGGACAAGGTGGAGGATTCGCCAGTTGTCCCGCAAGGCACCAAACCGCTGCTGCCTTGTTCAATTTGCCAGTCTACCAGGGCCCGAAATTCACTTTCTGCGAACGATCCGTCGCGAAAGGGAGTCACCAGGGCCGGAATTGAGCCGGAAAACATGCAAATACTCCTTTATATTTGGCAAGGAACTTGCCAAAGCTTGCCTAAGATTAACAATGATATAGTTCGCCGTTCAGCGCCTGATAAGGAGCCTACCCCCAAAATGTCCAGTATGGTATCAAGAATTATTCTCGCAAGCCTGCTTTTAACCCCGGTGACCTGTATGGCCGCCGAACAAAGTGGTGGGGCGACACTCTCCGATCCGACCCGCGGAAATGCGGTGCTCGGCTTGCAACGCTGGCGCGTCCTAACCCAATCTGACAATTATTCATTCGACGACTATGCCGGGTTTCTCGTCACTTATCCTGGCTGGCCTGAAGACACGCGGATGCGCCGCAATGCGGAACAAGCGATTAACATCAACAGCTTTTCCGCCAATCGTGTCATTGCCTTTTTTGACAAGTTTCCACCCCTCACGAACGCTGGCTCAGCAAAATATGCGGTGGCTTTGCAATCCAGAGGCGAGACCCTGAATGCAAATGCCATGGCCAAGCAAGCGTGGCGTGGCGGTACATTGACGAGCGAGGATGAAGCCGCCTTGCTTAGCAAGTTTAGCTCCGCATTGACGGTTGACGATCACGATGCGCGAATGGATGCGCTGCTGTGGGCCCGGGCAACCCGTGATGCTGCGAGACAGCTTGGCTTTACCTCGTCTGGGCGTCGGGCCGTATTTGAAGCGCGACTCGCTCAGTTGACTGAAGCACCGGATGCCAACGCAAAAGCCAGTGCAGTAAATAGTCTGGCGCAATATGATGCTGGCTATATCGCCGACCGCGCCCGCTATCTGCGCAA
The DNA here is from genome assembly GCF_017498565.1 of Parasphingorhabdus cellanae. Lineage (NCBI taxonomy): Bacteria > Pseudomonadati > Pseudomonadota > Alphaproteobacteria > Sphingomonadales > Sphingorhabdaceae > Parasphingorhabdus > Parasphingorhabdus cellanae. The sequence continues at coordinate 3,608,207 of NZ_CP071794.1, read as the reverse complement.
CAAAGGACAGAGCTATAACGCCCGTCAGTTAATGGCGAACCGACCAGTGTTGCGCCAGCGGCCAACCAGCGATTCTCAAATCGCCACTTGGTATGAAGCCAATCTAATCAATGCCAAGGCCGCCTTTAACGACCGCCAATGGACTGTCGCATATAATATCGCATCAAAAGTCGATGATGCCTATGCCGGACCGACCGACATTGCCGGCGAAAGTAGCCGTATTCGGGATAAATATTCCGATCTGACATGGCTCGCTGGTAATGCAGCGCTGTGGGGTCAACGCAATCCAGCCAAAGCGGTAGCAATGTTTGATCGCTATGCACGTTCTTATAACAGCCCTAATATTCGCTCGAAAGGCTATTATTGGGCAGGCCGTGCTGCTGCCGAAGCGGGGCAAAATGCCGAAGCAACCTCCTATTTTGAGAAAGCAGCGGCCTTCCCCGCTTATTTCTATGGACAGTTGGCGCATGAGCGGCTTGGCCGCGCTCTGCCTGCCTTTAACCGCAGACCGGCAGTGGAAATCACCGATCAGGATCGGCGAGCCTATGATCAAGATCCTATGGTTATAGCGGTCAAAGCCTCCGCACGGACAGGCCCATGGAGAGAACAAATCCGTTTCTATCGGGCCCTATCCTATAATGCCCAAACCGACAAAGACTATGCCCTGATCAGCGATTTATCCGCTCGTATTGGTCAGCGCGACCTTGGCGTAATATCCGGCATTAGCGCACAAGGACAAAAGCAGACAGCCACTGACTCGACATTATTTCCGACGTTGAAAGTACCAAATGGTTATGAAAATAACTGGACGAGCATCCATGCAATAACGCGACAGGAAAGCCAGTTCGCTGAGGGCGCGATCAGCCATGCGGGGGCGCGCGGCTTGATGCAGCTTATGCCCGGCACAGCGCGCGAGCAATCGGGCAAGGCCGGATTGCGCTACAACCTGTCATCCCTGACCGGCGATCCACAATATAATATCCGCCTCGGCAGCGGATATTTTCAACGCATGTTGCGCTATTATGGCGGCTCGCGACCGCTGGCAGTGGCAGCCTATAATGCTGGCCCTGGCAATGTGAACAAATGGCTACGGCGCAATGGTGATCCGCGGCAAGGCGGCATTGACTGGCTCAAATGGATCGAGGACATCCCGATTTCCGAAACGCGTAACTATGTCAAACGCGTGCTCGAAAATGCGGTAGTATATGACACACTGAACCCGCGTGGGCCGGAACTAAAAAGCGACACGCCGCTCACGCGCTACATCGGGAAAAATTACAAAGGGTGATTTAAGTGCTGCCAAAAACGCTAAAATTTATATTTGGCTGACATCTGGACTTTCTGCAAATTGCCCGAGGTGCCATCTTCTATCTGGCGTTTGGCGAACATATATTCGATGCCGATATCGAGTGGTGCAACCGGTGAGTAGACCAGATTACCAAATATGTTCCAGCTTTGATCGGTGACCAGACCAGTGGTCAGTAAAACCGGATTATCCGCTTTGAAATAAGAGCCGGAGATGGTGGAGCGCCATTTCTCACTCCAGAAGTGGCGATAGGCGGCAAAGCCGGAATAGGTTGCAATCGGCGTTAGCGAGCCGTCTGCGCGCACCGCGGCGTCATTGACTATGTTAAGCCCGATATAGCGCCCGAGCCCCTCGCCTGCTGTCGCCATGAATTTGAAATCATCACGCTCACCGACATTCAGTTTGCCCGACAGGCTGATGCCATATCCGAAACTGCTGTCATCAATGAGGCCGAAATCATCCTCATTAACCCGAAGTATGCGGCCAATCGCGGCCGCAGTCAGATGGCCAAAATCGCCCTGGTGATTGTAGCGCACGACAATATCCGGCAGGCTGTCATCACCCGCAACAATCCGGGCACCTGCCGGCGTTGTGATCGTGGTTTCCGGTTGTTCGAGAGCGATCTGGAAGCCCCCTTTGGTATAGCGGATCATCGGTTGCCGGTCGAAAACAGTGCCGGGTGTAGGTCCAATGAAGTCCATCGCTTCGGGCAAGGCGGCAACGTCCTGAAAAGTTGACCAGGTCTGCCCGAACAGCCAATTGTCAAAGGTTATATAGGCCTGCCGGACACGTGGCGCGAAGCTGTTGGATATCCGTTCATCTCCGCCACTGGTCACCATGAAATCTAGCTCAATATGCGATCCGATCTTGTGATCATCTCCGACATCAGTCTCTGTCTTCAGGAAAAACCGGGTCTGCCGTGCGCTAAAATCAGTATCAAAGCCTGAGGCTTCACCGCCTACCGGAATCGCCCCGGGGATCAGGAAATCTCTTGCTATGCTGCCTGATGGCACCTGACCGCCACTGGTCCGTTCGGTAATCACGTCCAGCTTCACATAGCCGCCATAGGTCACCCGAGTCTTGCCGACATTGAAGCCGTCGGCGGCGTCGGTTTGCTCAGTGATTTTCTGGGTGACGGCCGCTTGTTCGGCAACTTTCTGTTCCACCCTGGCGGTGCGTTCGGCTAGCCTGCGGCTTGCCTGAAGCGTCCGCTGGGCCTCGCGCGCGACTTCGGCATCGCCGGATGCGGTTGCTCCCTGATTGGCTTCTTTGGCATCCAACCGTTCGATCAAGCCGTTTACTAACGCCTCCAGTCGATCCAGCCGCGCATCGACATCGCTATTTTGCGCCCATGCAGGAGAAGCTCCGAGTATCGTAGCAGACAGTAATATCCCTTTGAGCAAATTGTTTCTAGCATAGGCCATGAACCATCCTCTCTGTTATTTTTGCAGAGAATGTCAGGCGGCGGCTCATAAGAAAATTAGCCAATGGTCTATACGACCAATGTCGCATTCAACAGGCATGGCTAGTTCGAATATAACAGCACGGATAATCGAATAGGTGCGAGGACAATGATGTCGGACAGTTTAGAAAAAACAACAGATGAGCCAGAAGTCCCGGAGACCATTGCCTCGCCACAGCAAGGGGCAGATACCCACGCTTCTTCATCAGATTATGCCGCTCTTTACGCTGTCAGCCTTTCTGATCCGGACGGTTTTTGGTCTCGGCAGGCGGAGCGTTTGGATTGGACGCAGGTGCCGGGTACCATCGCCAACTGGTCTTATGATCCTGTGGCGATTAAGTGGTTTGAGGACGGTGTGCTTAATATTTGTCACAATGCGGTTGATAGGCATGTGGCGGCGGGCCGGGGGGATGTGACGGCTTTGATCTTTGAGCCGGATGATCCGGGCGCGGCGGGCCGTACGCTCACCTATGGCGAGCTACAGGCCGAAGTGATCCGTATGGCGGGCGCGCTGAAGAAGCTGGGCGCGGGCAAGGGCGACCGGGTCACCATCTATATGCCGATGATTGTGGAAGGCGCAGTGGCGATGCTGGCGTGCGCGCGCATTGGCGCGATCCACTCGGTGGTGTTTGGCGGCTTTTCTCCAGAAGCGCTGGCCGGACGGATTGAAGATTGCGAGAGCAAGTTTGTGGTGTGCGCGGATGGCGGTCTGCGCGGCGGCAAGGGCGTGCCGTTGAAGGCCAATGTCGATGCCGCGCTCGCAAAAGACGGGGCGGATGTCGATGCGGTGCTGGTCGTGAACCACACAGACAGTGATATCGCGATGACCGAGGGCCGCGATCACTGGTATCACGAGGTGGCCGCCGATGTACCATCAGACTGCCCGTGCGAGCCCATGGGCGCAGAAGACCCTCTGTTCATCCTCTACACGTCAGGCTCGACCGGCAAGCCCAAGGGCGTGCTCCATACCACTGGCGGCTATGCGGTATGGGTGGCCACCACTTTCCACTATGTCTTTGACTATAAGCCGGGCGAGGTCTTCTGGTGCAGCGCCGATATCGGCTGGGTCACCGGGCATAGCTATATTGTTTACGGTCCTCTTATTAACGGCGCGACCGAAGTCATGTTCGAAGGCGTACCTAACTATCCCGACCACGGCCGGTTCTGGCAAGTGGTTGCCAAGCACAAGGTCAACATCTTCTATACCGCTCCCACCGCGATCCGCGCGCTGATGCGGGAGGGCGATGAACCGGTCAAAGCGCATGACCGCTCTTCCCTTCGCTTGCTCGGCACGGTCGGCGAGCCGATTAACCCGGAGGCCTGGCGCTGGTATTATGATGTGGTGGGTGATGCCCAGTCCCCGATCATCGATACCTGGTGGCAGACAGAGACCGGCGGTATCATGATCACCACCTTGCCCGGTGCCCACGGGATGAAGCCGGGCAGCGCCGGCAAACCGTTTTTTGGTATCCAGCCGCAGCTGGTCGACAATGACGGTGCTGTGCTGGATGGCGCAACCGACGGCAACCTGTGCATTACCGCAAGCTGGCCGGGTCAGGCGCGCAGCGTCTACGGCGATCATGAGCGCTTCATCCAGACCTATTTCTCCACCTACAAGGGCAAATATTTTACCGGCGATGGCTGCCGAAGAGACAGTGACGGCTATTACTGGATTACCGGCCGGGTCGATGATGTGATCAATGTCTCTGGCCACCGCATGGGCACCGCCGAGGTGGAAAGCGCGCTGGTCTCCCACCCCAAGGTCGCAGAGGCCGCGGTGGTGGGTTATCCGCATGACATCAAGGGTCAGGGCATCTACTGCTATGTCACGCTCAATGCCGGTGAAGAGGCAGATGATGCGTTCACCGCAGAACTCAAAAACCATGTCCGCACAGAGATCGGCCCCATCGCCACCCCCGACCATCTCCACTTCACCCCGGCACTGCCCAAAACCAGATCCGGCAAAATCATGCGCCGCATCCTGCGCAAAATAGCCGAAAATGACTTCGCAACACTCGGCGATACCTCTACCCTTGCAGATCCAAACGTCGTCGATACACTGGTACAAGGAAGAATGAATAGGTAGATTATGGCCCGCATCATCATCGCTGACGACCATCCCTTGTTTCGCGGCGCGCTCTGTCAGGCGGTGCTGAAACTGTGGCCGAAGGCTGAACTGGTGGAAGCGGAAACCGTGGCCGCGGCCCGTGAGGCGGCAAGCACCAAACCAGCGGACCTGCTCTTGCTCGATCTGCATATGGAAGATAGCGATGGCTTGACCCCGCTATTGGATTTCCGACACGATTTTCCTGCGCTCCCGGTGGTCGTGGTGTCGGCCAGTGAAGAAAGCCGCGTTGTCCGTGCATGCCAGAGCCTAGGGGCGTCCGGCTTTATTCCCAAATCTGTCGATCTGGATGTGATGCGTGAAGCCCTCGCCCATATCCGCGATGGCGATGTCTGGTTTGATGCGGACGTTATCCAGAATGAAGACGATACGATATTGTTCGAGAAGCTGGCTAGCCTCACACCGGCGCAAAGGCGGATTTTGAATCTGGTCAGCGAAGGCATGCTGAACAAGCAAATCGCCTATCAGATGGAGATAAGCGAGGCGACGGTGAAAGCGCATATCACCGCCATTTTCCGCAAGCTGGATGTGGTCAACCGGACACAGGCTGTGCTCGTCGCCAAACAGCTGGACGTGGAATTGCCAGAAGTAAAATCAGTTTGAGTTCAGGCTTTTCGCAGCAACTGGCTGACAAGCGCTCTCAGCGCCGCCGGTGAGGCTGGTTTAATCAAACGCTCCACCGCCAATATCTCCGCCGCCTCCCTGGTGCGGTCGGTATCTTCTGCTGTCACCAATATGCCGGCAGGGCGCTGTTGCCACTTATCAATCAGCATTTCGAACAACCGGTCACCGGTCCAGCCATCGTCCAGTTGATAGTCAAAAATCACGAGATCAGGCGGGGCGGCAAAAGCCTCACAAGCATCCTCTGGCCCCAAGGCGGTTTTGATCTCACAGCCCCAGCGTTCGAGCAACGCCGCCAGCGCATCGAGCGCGGCCTGATCATTATCAACATAGAGCACGGTCTTGCCAGTCAGCTCGGAGACGTTCGATTTACGGCTATTGGCAGACTTACCGGGACTGGTTTGAGCTGCCACTTTATTGATATATAGAGAAAATATACTGCCTTTGCCCGGTACGGATTCTACCGCGATAGCGGTATTGAGCAAAGCGGCGATTCGCTGAGAGATGGAAAGCCCAAGGCCTGCACCTTCTCTCTTGATATGGGACCCGACTTGCTGAAATTCTTCAAAAATCTTTTCATGCTGCGCCTTTGCAATGCCCACACCTGTGTCTGTCACACGGATATCAACCCTATCGGAATTTCCTATGACCCCAAGACAAACAGAGCCGCTTTCAGTATAGCGCACAGCATTGGACACAAGATTCTGGAGAATACTGAGCAGCAGATTGCGATCCGTTTCCACCCAAAGATCGGTGGCTTCCACATGCAGTTTCAGGCCCTTTTCCTTTGCCGCCCGGTTAAATTCCGACCGCAGATCATCGAACAGCGGCCCAAGCGGAAATCTTGATATTTTCGGCTGCAGACCACCGCCATCCAGCCTGGATATATCAAGCAAAGCGCGCAACAACCGGTCCGCCATCTCGATAGAACGATCAATATCATGCGCCAGTTTCTTGGCTCTGGGTTGCTGTGTGCCGATCTCTTCATCCAGCGCTGATGTGAATAATCTGGCCGCGTTTAAAGGCTGCACAAGGTCATGGCTGGCCGCGGCCAGAAAGCGCGTTTTGGATCGGGTTGCTTTTTCGAGCGCGCTATTGGCATCAGTCAGCTGTTTGGTGCGCTCCTCGACCTTGGCCTCCAGCGCCTGTTCTGATCGCCTGTCTGCGGTGATATCGGTGTAGCTTGTGACATAACCGCCTGTTGATGTTGGATTGCCCAGGATCCGCAATATCCGGCCGTCGGCCTGTTCGCGCTCCTGACCATGTTTGCGGCCCGCACGCATGTGATCGAGACGCTTGGCGACTTCCACCGTCACCTGGTCTTCATCAACACCGTTGCGGCGCACATTATAGCCGATCAGGTCAGCAATCGGCCTGCCAATGGTCACCAGATCGTCCGGCAATGCAAACATGTCGACATAGCGGCTGTTCCAGGCAACTAGCCGCATGTCATTGTCCACCACCGCAACACCCTGATCAATATTCTCTATCGCTGTCTGCAGCAATTCGCCGCTGAACTGCAAGCGCTGAGAGGTTTCATCAAACATCGCAACCACCTGTTCCAGCGGTATCGGATCACCTTCCATGGTCGACCCGATAATCGCTCTCGCGGAAGAAGCGCCAAGCACGCCGGACAGCTGTCGCTCGACCATTTCAATCAGGCCATTATCGGCTGGATCCAGATCGGAATAGGTGCGGCCCGTCTGCTGCCCCAGATGCTGCATGGCGGTGCGGCTGCGTTCATCGCCGACAAACTGACGGAGCAGCAATCTATAATCCGCCACGCGCATTTTTTCGGGCGGGCGGCTGCCATCTGCGGCCCGATATTCCATCGTGACGAAAGCCGCTGACTGGGCTTTGTCTATGATATTTGTCTGGCTGTTGAGTGAAAACAGGATGTAAGCGGCGATGTTGAGGGCCAGACTGATAATGACCGCTGACACCAGCTGGTCTTCGGCAATCTGGATGACCGGACTGGCATCGAGATAAGTCGGGATAATCAGCAACGCAAGCCACGCGGCAAAACCCAGTATCAGCCCGGCAATCATCCCGATCCGGTTGCCCTGTTTCCAAAACAGCCCGCCAATCAATCCGGGCGCGAACTGCGAAACGGCGGCGAAAGAAACAGTACCCAGTCCGGCCAGTGTCGAAGCGCTGCTAATCGTGCGATAATAGAGATAGGCGAAAAACAGCAGCCCGATAATGGTCAGTCGGCGGATCCACAGCAAAGACTGGCCAAGCGCCGCATGATTGGTCTTGCGGCGATAGAAAAGCGGAACAATCAGGTCATTGGTAATCATGCCTGATAGCGCGACGGTTGTCACAATCACCATGCCGGTCGCAGCTGAAAAGCCGCCAATAAACACAAATATCGCGAGCCAGTCTGCCCCGGTGCTGAGTGGCAGTGCCAGCATCAACATATCGGGGCTTGTCTGATCGCCGGACAGTAGCGACGTCCCCGCCAGGGTGATCGGGAACACCACCAGGGCAATCAGGACAAGATAGGCGGGAAAAACATAGCGCATCAACCGATCCGGCTTGTCTTTCTGGGCCTCGACGATGGTCATGTGAAACTGGCGCGGCAAACACAGGGCTGCACAAGCAGAAATCAGCGTCAGCACAAGGAAGCGGCTATCAAACTGGTCCGTGTGAAAAATATCATTGAAACCGCTTGTCACATTGCTCTGTATGGCACCATTCCCGGTGAAGAGAAGAAGCGCGAAGATAGCGACCGCAAGCAAGGCCAGCATCTTTACAATCGCTTCGGCTGCGATGGTCAAAACCATCCCGCGATTATGCTGCGTGAGATCGATCTGCCGCGCGCCGAATAATATGGAGAATGAAGCCATGATAGCGGCGACGCCCAGAACGACGTCGTCCGGTTTCACCGCTGCACCGATATCCGGCGACAACGCGAACAGAGTCTGGCCGACAGATTTTAATTGCAGCGCCACATAGGGCAAAAGGCCTACCGTGGCGATGATCGTCACCAGCGCGGCCACTGCGCCGCTTTTTCCGTAGCGCGTGGAGAGAAAGTCCGCGATTGATGTGCTGTGCTGAGATTTACCGAGCAGCAACGTCCGAGCGACAATGCCATAGCCGAGCGTGAACAACAAAATCGGGCCAAGATAGATGGGCAGAAAATACCAGCCGCTGGATATCGCGGTCCCTACAGCTCCATAAAATGTCCAGCTGGTGCAATAGACCGCCAGGGACAGTCCGTAGATCCAGGATTGCGCACGCGGCCCCGGCGAAATACGTCCGCTATCGCCCCTTAACGCCAGCCAGAACAGGCCGACGGAATAGAGCACCGTAACGGCCAGCGCGATCCACAAGATCATATTTCTCTCCTGCGCCGCTTAAAGCAAATAAAAAGGGCGACGCCAAGCGCCGCCCTTTTCGTCTCGCCAAGGGAGAAGATCACTGGGGATCATTAATGCGTCGCCGCATCTCCGGCCCCGCGTGGTACCCGGATCGAGTCGATCAGCTTGCGGACTTCCACGGGCGGTGAATCGGTCATCTTCGACACGGCAATTGCTATGGCGAAGTTGATGATCATGCCAACAACGCCAATGCCCTCCGGCGAGATGCCGAATAGCCAGTTGGCCGCGACATTGGCGTCCGGTGCGACCAGCTTAAAGTAAGCGATATAGCTGAAGGTAAATACCAATCCGCTCACCATGCCGGCAATCGCGCCCTCCTTGTTCATCGACTTAGAGAAGATGCCCATGAAGATGGCGGGGAACAAAGATGCCGCTGCCAGACCGAAGGCAAAGGCGACCACCTGCGCAACCCATCCCGGAGGATAAATACCGAGATAGCCCGCCACGACAATCGCCGCAGTCGCCGCGATACGCGCCGCCAACAATTCACCTTTCTCGGTAATTTGCGGACGGAAGGTACTCTTCAGCAAGTCATGGCTGATCGATGACGAGATCACCAGCAGCAGACCCGCCGCCGTGGACAGCGCCGCTGCCAGACCGCCAGCCGCAACCAGCGCAATCACCCAGCCGGGCAGATTGGCAATTTCCGGATTGGCGAGCACCATTATGTCGCGGTCAACATAGACCTCGTTAGTGCTTTCCTCATTGGGAGGATTAGTCACCATCCGCTGTCCAGCGGTACCGGTGGTGTCGGCATAGGAAGGACTACCCTTGAAGGCATCCCCGCTGCTCAATTGCATAACGCCATCGTCATTCTTGTCATAAAAAGCGATCAGGTCATTATTTTCCCAGTTTTTGAACCAGGCCGGCGCCTTGGCATATTCTGTCTGGTCAACCGTTTCGATAAAGTTGATCCGGGCAAATGCACCAACCGCAGGAGCCGTGGTGTAAAGCAAGGCGATGAAGATCAACGCCCAGCCTGCCGACTTGCGGGCATCCGAAGCCTTGGGCACGGTGAAGAAGCGCACGATCACATGCGGCAATCCTGCCGTACCGACCATCAGCGCTGCGGTAATACAGAACACATCGATCATCGATTTAGACCCGTCCGTATAGGCGCCAAAGCCCATATCCTGCAGCACCAGATCCAGTTTCTGCAGCACATATAAGCCCGACCCATCATTGACCGTGGACCCTAGACCCAGTTGCGGGATCGGGTTGCCGGTAACCAGAAAGCTGATGAAGAAGGCGGGTACCATATAAGCGAAGATCAGCACGCAATATTGTGCGACCTGCGTATAGGTAATGCCTTTCATCCCGCCGAGCACGGCATAGAAGAAAACAATTGCCATACCGATAATCACACCCATGGTGATCGGAACGTCGAGGAAGCGAGAAAAGACAATGCCCACTCCGCGCATCTGCCCGGCAATATAGGTGAAGCTGATAAAAATCAGACAAATCACCGCCACCACACGTGCGGCTTTGGAATAGTAACGCGTGCCGATAAAGTCCGGCACCGTAAACTGCCCGAATTTGCGCAAATAGGGCGCCAGCAATAGCGCTAGCAGCACATAGCCGCCGGTCCAGCCCATCAGATAGACCGAGCCATCATAGCCGGAAAAGGCGATGATACCCGCCATCGAGATAAAGCTTGCCGCCGACATCCAGTCGGCCGCCGTTGCCATGCCGTTGACGACCGGATTGACCCCGCCGCCCGCGACATAAAATTCCTTGGTCGATCCGGCCCGTGACCATATCGCGATGCCGATATAGAGCGAGAAGGAAATACCGACGAAAATATAGATGAGTGTTTGCGTATCCATGTCAGCCTCCCTCAGTCATCAAGATCATATTTGCGTTCGATCTTCTTCATCTTCCACGTGTAATAGAAAATGAGCAGAACGAAGACGTAGATGGAGCCCTGTTGGGCGAACCAGAAGCCGAGCGGGTAGCCGCCCAGCGAAAACTGATCGAGGAAATCGCGGAACAATATGCCTGCGCCAAAGGATACCACAAACCAGACCGCCATCAACGTCCACAGCAGCCGGATGTTCTCCGACCAATAGGCCTTTTCATTTGCATTGGTTTCCGTGCCCGTGTCCGTTTGGCCGTCATTCGGCTCCGGCACTGATGGATCATTGTCAGTCATGGCATCCTCCCCTTTCTTGTTTCACATCATGACCGGTTTCCGGCCATTCTCAAGAAAGCTAGTGGAGATGGAGAATTTTGATAGAGAGACTTTGGTCTAATATGTCCGGCCAAGCCATTCAGCCCCGCATAAGCACGTCTTCGATTTGCAGACTTTCCCTTTGACGACGCGCGCACTGGGCAAGAAACAGTTCCGCGCAGGCTATCGCATCGGTCAAGCCATCATGGGCGCGGTAGGATGGCAGGCCATATTGCGCGCGCAATTTGCCCAGGCGCAGACCATCTGCCGTCCGTTCCTTTGGAAACCAGCGTTCTTCCAGTTGCATGGTGCAGATGAAGCGGCCAACAAAAGGAACGCCGAAGCTGCGCAGGCAAGCGGCATTTAGGAAGGATTGTTCAATGATCGCAGCATGGGCGATAATCGCCGTACCTTTCAGTTCAGCCAGCAGCGCCAGCAATACATCCTGTTCTGACTGACCCTGCGCGGCGGCGTCATCTGTGATACGGTGAATGACCACTGCTGATCCCTGAAGCTTGCCCTCTGCTCTAATACGCAGTCGCCGGGCCCTGCTTAATTTCACGGCACCATCGTCAACCGTAACCCATCCTGCTTCGAGCAGTCGCGCGTTTTCCTCCAACCCGTCGCTTTCAAAATCGAGGGCAATCAGTGGGATGTCCTCCAGCAACTGGTCGGTTAGCAACAAGGCGCTGTAGTAATCCGCCATCGGTGTCGATTGCGCTGCCTCTTTCGCGCGCTCCCATCGCAAGGCGAAGCGCTTTTCCTTGAACCAATGTTGCCAGCCGAGTTTCAATGGATATTGCCAGCATATTTGCGACTGATAATGTCCATATGATCGCGGATAACCCGAAACGCGTCCTTGAGATGTTCTCGCTCAAACCGGGACAATAGCTCCGGCGAGAGATTGTTGGTCGGCGCCTCGCCGCGCCTTATCTGTCCGGATTGATGGCGAATCCGCACAGTGCGGATAAACTCAAAGCAATCGACAATATCGGAAACCGCATCTTCGCTCAGGTTACCTCGTTCAGCGGCTTTTTTAAGGCGTTCCTCGCTATTCACTTCGTTTAATCCCAGCGCCAGCGCATAGACCCGGGCAATATCAACAACCGGTGCTATCGCCTGATGCTTTAGGTGCAGCACGTCGCCTTCTTTTTCATCATGCTGCAACAGGAAATTACGGAAAAAGCCAAGCGGAATTTTCGTGTAGGCTGCGGCCCTCGCGATGAAAGACAGGAATATCGTGCTGGCGCTGCTCCACTCAAAAATCTGCTCACGCAAGCCATCAACCAACCTCTCTTCCCCTGCCACACATCGCATGTCGAAGAAAATAGTGGTGTTGAGAATATTATCCGGATCAGGCTTATCAATCCACGCACGGTAACGCTCTTTCCAGACCTTTAAAGGCTGCCGCCATTTGTCATTGGTCGCCATGATATCGCCTGGGCAATAGATATAGCCAGCGCTGTTCAGACCATCGCACAGGAAAGTCGCGAGCTTCTCAAAATAATCGCCATGCGCCTGTTCATCATAGCTATCATCCAGAATGAAACCGTTGTCCTGATCCGATCCGCCAGCCTGTTCCTGTCTGGCAAGCGAGCCAAAAACAACGAGCGCATAAGAAATTGGCGGCGGCCCCAACTGCTCCTCCGCGAGCTTGAGCAACTGGCGGTGGGTTGCCTCGCCAATATTGGAGATGAAGCGCGCCACATGATCGGCATCAACACCCGATTCTGTCAGATGCGCCAGTACCTCATCCACCCGCCGGGCTGCTCTGGCGACCGCGGCTGCGTCTTCAGCAACCTTGACCTCTGCGACCACGCGCAACGCGTTCATACCAAAGCGGTTAAGCAAATCGTTGGAGCTAACGACACCGACAATCTCATCGGCGGCATTTAGGATCGGCAGATGGTGAATATTATGCTGCGACATTACCAGCATCGCAGACAGCAAGTCATCATCCAGTGTCATCGTGATCGGGGTCGGCGTCATCACGCGCGACACAGGTTCTGTCAGCGACATATCCTGACCCAGAACTCGGCGGCGCAAGTCCTTATCTGTTAATATCCCCACCAGCTTGCCCTGATCGGTGAGTGGCAGCGTCGACACATCGGCGCGGGCCATCAGTTTTGCCGCATTGCTAATATTGTCACCCGGGTTGGCTGTAATCACGTTCTGTCGGCGCAGCAGGGTTTCTAGTTTGACGGAAATCATCGTCGCTTCGCCATGCCCGTCTTCGGATCGGCGCAGACCATCGACAGCAAGGCGCAATCGTTCGGCTTCGTCTTTTGCAAAAAAGCTCTTAAGCGCTTCATGGCTGTCCAGCAGCCCTAGAAAATCGATTTTGGGCAGCTGATAGATCAGACTGTCTTCGTGCGCGATAACCTGATTACGCGTGCGTTCGTGATGGAGCAGAGATGGATAGCCAAAGACGCTCCCTTCGCCCAGCCGGTGGTTGAGCTCGGTCCCGCCCAACCGCAATTCGACTGCGCCCGATCGCACAATACTGAGCGCGTGATTTTCTTTGCCCGCATCAATAATCATCATCTCTCTTGGGAAATAACGGATCTCGATTTTCCGCGCGAGCGAACCAATAATATCCGCCGACAGAGCATCAAACGGCGCATGCCGACCTAAGAATGAAATGACTTCATCAATTTCCACAGGCATCTCCTCTGTCTATTTTGTCATAACACAGAAAGGACAAGCTATTAGCCAAAGGTATGATTGGCGGCCGGTAGTTTGTGCTCCTTTACCAGGAGCGCTGCATCAGCATCGGGCGTTCAAGCATCGGTTGTTATAAATCGGCCATAACCTCTTCAATTGCATCGAATAATATGTCAAAAGCCGCCGTATCAATGGGATTTAGTTGCGCAATATCTTCAGTGGCGACACGCAATTTGTCAATGTCAGCGCGGGTTCCTTCGGCAAAATTCTGAAGTAACGAATTGACCTTGAAGATGGTACGAGTCACTCGGTCAGATTGCGCATAATTACTGCCAACGCGGGCAAGCAGATTGTGTAAGCTATCCCGCATGCTGAGTAATGGACCGACTAATTCAACCATTGGCCTTGCCTTTTCAAAACACTCTAACAATCGCTGCAAGATGGCTCAGAGCGCTCCGCATTCTCGCTCGCGTAATAGCCGCTGCTTTTCGCTTTTCATCAAGTGTCAATAACCGCTCGTCACCAAATAAAAGTTTGTGATAATCGCCGTGAGTCTTACTCAACATTCCGACAGTCTTTGACAGTGCGATTTTCAAATCGGGCAGCGCCTCTTGCCGTTCGATCAATGTCATTTGCTGCGCCGCGTAACGGTGTCTTTGGTCAAAATGCTCTGCAGCAATACGAGGAAGCCGGCTTTCGATAAGCGTCAGCCGATTGTCGATTTGCACATTCATGATTAGCAACCATCTGTCGTTGATGCGGTTAAGTCGATCAAGGTCGTTAGCAAAAGCCGTCTGATCCAGCTGAATTTCAACTTCGCGCAGGTCATCAACACGCGCTACCTCGTCGATAATCTCGTTGAGTAATGAGAGCATATCTCCGACCGCTGCTTTCTGGTCATCTGTTAGAACAAGCAACGTTGTATCTTTTTCATCCGATAAGGTTCCCAAATTGGCTGCGATGGCATCCAAAGTTGACTGTGCATCGAGCAGCTTATCCTCAAAATTGGTGGGTTCACGAGTGATAATCGCATCGACTGCATCAAAATAGGCCACCAAACCATCAATGACTGCCAGTGATGGGTCAAAATCTCGGCGAGTCAGTCGCGCCAGTCTAAAGTCATTGTCTTGCTTGTTGCCTTCCCGGCAGATTGTTTCGTTGTCCGTTGTGGCGCCCTGAGCAATTAGTGGCGTGGGAAGGCGGCAATTAGGATCTGAGGCAACCAAATCGATAAGCGCTTCCCGGTTTTCAGACTGAACGTCTGCCATCAAAATCCGCGTTGCATTTGTAGCTGCACGGGCCGCATCCGTCATGGTTGCAGCGCGCTCCACCCGAATATCATTGGTGGCACAGCCAGAGAGAATGATCGTCAATGCGAAGCAAATTATAAGCCCAACCGGTCTGTAACGCTTTGGCACAAGAATGGTCCTATTCCCGTTTTGAGAGCATCATCATAGCATATCCGGGTTTAAACATCCTGATAAAAGCGGATCTTGGATAACTCGATTCCAAGGACGGACTGTCTCGCTCAATCTTGGCAATCACTTCCGCCATGATATTCAATAGCGCCCGGCAAAATTTGTCCGATGAGCGGCAAGTTCTTGCCGATCCTTTGGCCTCAAAGACGAAATGAGATTGAAAAAAGCCCCAAAAGTCCAGCATACTTGGCCTCCGGTCAATCAATGTGAAAACTGGCATAAGCTTTGCTGTGTTTTCCTCGTACTCGCCGGTTTTGCGGACGCCTTTGGATTTATTCGATCAAAGGGTGAGATCGTAACGGTCAGTTGGGTCAACGAAAAGGAACAGGAAGACATGAAAGAAAACGTTACGGCCGGAGAAATCGATACGCTTCTCGACGACGCGGATGACAATATAGAAATATTGTCGCTGGACTGTTTCGATACTTTGATCTGGCGCAACGTAAACCGCCCCATAGATATTTTTCATGATCTGGACATAACGGACTGCACCATGGAACTGCGTGTTTTGGCTGAGAAGCGGGCGCGTAAAGCCCTGGTCCTCGACAAGGCCAAAAACGAAGTCACCATTCACGAAATTTATGAAAAAATGTTTCGCGAGGCCGATCAGGCCCGCGTCGCAAACTGTGTCGAGAAAGAACTTTTGGCAGAGACCCGGCACTGCTTTGCTTTCGCACCGGTCAGCATGCTCATAGACCGTGCGAAAAGCCGCGGTTTGAAGGTCATCATTGTTTCCGACACCTATTTGCCCGAGACGCTTTTGCGCCGATTGATCACAGACGCCGCTGGACCGGAAATTGCTGATAAAATCGACCGGATATTCTGTTCTTGTGACTATGGCATGAGCAAGGCTGGCGGGCTGTTCAAGCCGGTGCTTGCTGATTTGGGTGTCTCTCCAGGCAAAATCCTACATCTGGGCGATAACAAGAAAGCCGATTTTGACGCGCCGATGAAGCTAGGCATTAACGGCGTGCACTTCGAACAATTTGACGATGAGGCATCAGAGCGCTTGAGATTGGAGGCTGTGGCGGCGACAATATTGGACAAGGATACCCGCAAGATTGCACCGTCTTTGCAGCCCCACCGCGCGCAAATATCCTTGCGCTCAAAAGATGAAGCGACGTTTCAATTTGGCCATGATGTTCTCGGCCCGATTTTGCACGGTTTTTCGCGCTGGATAGCTGAAGAGTTTGAGAAAATCGAAATTGGGATTGGAAAGAAACCCAAATTACTTTTCCTGCTGCGGGACGGATATCTGCCAGCCAAGGCGTTTCTGGAGGTTTATCCCGAATATGCCGATCACGTAGCGATGGTTGAACTCAGCCGTTTCACCTCTAGCGCTGCAAGTTTTGTCGACCGCAAAGCCATCGAAACCTTTTTGATGGCGGAAGCAACAGGTAATAAAAAGGATGCTTACTCCCAACAACGGCAGGCCGCCTATTGTCGCCAGCTGCTATTTTCCAAAGACGAGATACCCCGGATTGCCGGAATGAAAACTCCAACGGCCTTCATTCGCGAAGTTCTTAAAACCAAGAATGTCAAAAAAATTGTCACGCGTTCGAAAAAATTCAGAGCCGGCCTAATTGCACATCTCAAAAGCAATGGTGTCGAACAAGGTGAAACCGTCGTCTTTGTCGATCTCGGTTATAACGGATCAGTTCAGAATGTTATCGAGCCAGTGCTGCGTGCAGAAATGGATCTCGACATATCTGGTCGGTACCTGTTGCTCCGTGAGTTGATGATAACCGATCTGGACAAGAAAGGCCTCATTGACGTCCGCCATTATGATAATAGCGCGCTCAATGCGCTATGTGAATCCATTGCGGTTCTGGAACAGCTTTGTACACAGTCCAACGGGTCCGTACTGGGTTATAGCGTAGCAGGTGAGCCAGAACGAGATACCGCCGATATAAAAGGCAAACAGAGCGATGAGCGCGACAATGCGCAAGTAGCGTGTTTAACCTATATAAAACAGTTGAGTCGCGGCTGGGCGACCACCCCAAAATCATGGGATGGCGATTGTGCGCGCCATATGGCCGCAGCCTCGCTATCACGCCTCCTGTTTCTGCCAGTTGAACGAGAAATCGGCATTTTCGAAAATTTCCATCATGACGTGAACCTCGGTACGAAAGACATGCTGAAGTTCATCGATGCCGATACCGCCCAACAAGGCATGCGGCGACGCGGGGTATTTTATACCAAAAATATCTCCCGCATCTATTTGCCCGGAGAACTGAAACAGCAAGGCATGCAGGCGCTGTTGCCGTTATTTGCAGGCAACCGCTTCGCGCTTGATCTACGCCAAAATGACTTTCAGAGCGGCGGCATCAAAATCCCGGTCATGCTTGCCGATGATAAGGAACATCTGCAGATCGAAGTTGATGCCCACCCGACCAGTGATGGCTATTATCAAGCGCTGATCCCGGCCGGTACAGGGCAATTTAACATCGCCATCATGCTCGGACAGATTTGCGATTGGTTGCAGATCGAAGAAGTTAATTTTCACGATATTGATAATTTCATGGCCAAGAAAATCGACGATGACGCTATTACGGCGCACCCGGTTTATGAAGCAATGACTGAAAATGCTCCCGGCCTGCATCGCTGCACTCGGCAAGATGCATTCATGTTCGTTCCCCCTCCTGCCATTGCCACCAGTGAGACATTGATGCTGAACTTTGTTTTCCGGCCGACAGTGCTGAGCAAAGCTGCAAAAACTGCCACCAGAAAGGTTGCCTAGTTATGACGCTATTGATCCACTCCATGTCCGAATTTTCCGACATTATAGTAAAAGCGATGGATATCGCCAATGTCTCTCGAATTGCCGAAATCGGAGCAGAATATGGCGGTATGACAAGCGTTCTGGCCAATCATGCGGCGGCGAATGAAGGCCATCTTTTCAGCGTGGATCCCACGCCCAAACAGGAATTCCTGGATTGGGTCAACGCGCAAAAACAAGTGACCCATATCGCCAAGCCCAGCCTCGAAGCCATTCCAGAGCTGAAACATATCGATGCGTGGCTGATCGATGGTGATCATAACTGGTATACTGTCTATCACGAGCTGAAAGCGATTAAGGCCACCTGCGAGCGAGACGATAAACCTTTGTTGGCAATATTGCATGATGTCTGCTGGCCCTCCGCAAACCGCGATATGTATTATGCGCCCGATAGAATTCCAGAGGAATATCGTCATGATTATTGCATGGATGGCGGGGCAAAACCCGGGCGGTCGGGATTGCTACGCGAACAAGGTTTTCGAGGCATGGGCCAATTTGGATGGGCTTTGCACGAAGGTGGTGAACGCAATGGCGTAAAATGCGCGGTGGTTGATTTTATCGATGAGGCGGAAGCCAGCGGGCGGCCATTGGCTTATGCAGAAATTCCAGCTGTTTTCGGACTGGGTATTATGTTCGACGCGAACGCCCCTTGGGCCAGCCCGCTCAGCGATCTGCTGATCCCGTATCATGACAACCCGCTCATCGCGAAACTGGAGCAGAACCGGCTAGCAAATTATCTGACCGTGTTGGACTGGCAAGATGGTGCGATTGTTTAGGTTGTAACCTGCGCTATCCGCGTTTGGTGGGCACCAGGCTTCCGAATTTCCGGGATCAGCTACAAGTCAGAATCTATCACCTCAACGATATCGGTTGGAATATCGTCATCTGATGTCGGTAGGATATAGCCAGCGACAGCCTTATCAGAAATAAAAACTTCTGCGGCCAACGCGTTGACATCCTCCACCGTCATCGTCGTCAAAACCTCTTCGCGTAGCCGGTGCCGGGCGATCCCGTGCCCCTCGGTTTGTGCGTCGCCCAGCACCGACATCCAGTAGCTGTTATTTTCCTGCGTGCTGTCAATATCGTCGATAATCGGCTTTATCGCACGGCCGAATATATCCTGATCAATCGTTCCTTCGGCAAGATTCTCACCAACCTTTAGAACAGCTTGATGAACTTCTTCGACTTTTTCGGGCGCGGCTGTGACGCTGGCAAATATATAGCCATAGTCTTCAAACAGATCGTTAGCGAATAAACCAGCACCGGGAGAATAGGTTGCTCCCATTTCCTCGCGCAGCACATTGCTCAGCCGGTTACGGAAGATGCTGCGCAGCACCTGCATCCGGAAAACATTGACGGCGTCCGACGCATCCGGAGCGGGCCAGTAAACACGCACTACGGCCTGATCGGTATTGCCCTGATGATAATAAGTGAAAGGGGCTTCCGGCGGGGTGGGGAAATCGAGCTGGCGCATGTCGGAAAATGCATCCTTGCTGTCCGCCCGCTTGGGCAGCGCCCCAAATGTCCGGGCAACCTCAGCAATCGCGGCGGCGCGTTCGACGTCGCCGACAATCGTGATCTCGATCAGCCCGTCTTTCAGCTGCGGTCCCATCCAGTCGCGTACATCCTGAATTTCCGGGGCCAGAAAGCTGTCGAGGTCGTCATAGCCATAGCGCGCATCGCCGGATCGGATCATGCGCGGCAATTCTTTTTCAGCCACCGTCATCGGGGTCGCGTCATGCGTCGGGTACCAAGCCTTCATCTTGTCATGGTAGCGTGTCACGGTCTGCGCGCGATAGGCTGGCGCAGTCACATGCGCAGTCATCAGATTGAGCTGGTCGGCCAGATTTTCCCGGTTGGTCCCGCCGATAATCTCCAGCGCGTCATTGTCGGGGCGCAACCGCACCCGCGTGCCGACCCGTTTCCCCGCAAATAGCGTCCGCAACTCGTCCGAACTGTGTCCTTGCACCCCGCTGCCGTTGAGCAGATTTTCCGCAAGCCGCCTCAAGCTCTCGTTTTTTTGCGGCATGGAGAGAAAACCACTGCCGACCCGGACCCGGATGCCGATTGTATCTGCATCAAAATCGGTTTGTTTGAAATTCAGCCGCACATTATTGGCAAAGGTCACCGTATAGGCATTAGCATCGGGCAGATAGGTTTCCCGAGCAACCAGGCCGGGCTTGCCGAAATCGGTATAGGCGAATTTCTGCGCCGGTTCCTTTTCCAGAGGCGAGACTGCGATTTCGCGCGCGGCATCTAGCGCAGCGCGGATTTCAGCCTCAGGATTGCTCAGTTTTTTATTGGTCGCGAGATAAACAAACGGATTCTCGATGCCGGTCCAGCGTTCGCGAAAGACCCGTTCGACATCCTCCAATGTGACCTCGGCCACGAATTTTTCAAACCGCTCGAGATCTGCTTCCGGCGATGTGAATACCCGCTCTTTGGCGAAGCGGTCGACCAGTTCCGTGGCATAATTATATTCCACGGTCCCATAAGTTTTGCGCGTGTCTTTGCGATTGACCGCGACCTGCAATCCCTTGCGCCACCGGGCGAGCACTTCGTCCATTTCGTCCTGCGAAAAGCCGTAGGTGAACGCACGGCGGACTTCCTGGTCCCCGCCAGCCAGCGCTTCCCGCCAATTATCGGGATTGCTGCGCATCCGGATGATCCACGCATCGACGGTGTCCTCCGGTGCATAGCGGCTGATGGAGGCATTGAGATAGGCGGCATCGCCTGCGTCAATTTTCCGGTCCAGCCGGCGATTGACAATCTGCGCGCCCAGCCCGCGCAGAAAACCCTCTTTGCGCCGCGCCATATTGTCCGGCCTATTGATATACGGATGCTTCACGCCCAGCGAGACAAAGGTCAATATCTCGTCATTATGATGATAGCCGATCTGGCCCGGCGCAACATTGGCCGGGGGGATAACTGCCGCCGGTACCGGTGCAGCGGAAGAGCGCCAATTGCCGAAATAGGTCTCGATCTTTTTGATCGCCACATCTTCATCCAGATCGCCGACAAAAACGATAAAGGTATTTTCCGGTCGATAAAAAGCGCGGTAATATTTTACAAATTCCGAGCGCGGCATGCTGGCAATGGTTTCATCCGTGCCGATCGGCAAACGATCGACCAGTCCGCTGCCTTCGGTCAGGAAACCCATATTGGCGACCAGTGCGCGGAAATTGACGGAATCCCGGCTGCGCTTTTCTGCAGCAATAACCCCGCGTTCACGCGCAATCGCCTTGCGGTCAAGCGTCAGGTTTTGGGCCGTTTCGCGCATCAGGAAAAAGGCTTCGTTGAGTATATCCTCCCCAACGGTTGGTAGATTGAGTTTGTAGGTCGTCTGGCTGAAACCAGTGCTGGCATTGGTATCCGCGCCAAAGGCTAAACCATAGCGCTCTAGCCGTTTGACCATCTCCCCTTCAGCCACATTTTTGGATCCGTTAAACGCCATATGTTCCAGGAAATGAGCAATTCCCAGTTGTTTTTCGGTCTCGTTCAAAGACCCCGTCGCAATTCGCATCCGCAACGCAGCCACACCACTTGGCGTGCTGTTCTTCATTACCGCGTAACGCAGTCCATTATCGAGTGTGCCATAAACGACCCGAGGATCGGGCTTTAGGTCACTTCCCTCATGCGCGAAGCCGCGTTGTTGTTGGGCAACCGCGACGTCAGACAGGCCCGCAAACAGCATCCCTATAACAACGAGCGCAAGCGAGAATCGCAACCGGAAAATCTGTCGCATTACAAGGTCTCCAGAAAGTTGGGGGCAGCCATCGAATCCTGTCGGCTACCAATAATATATAAGACGCGCCAGAACACCAATACCTCAACAAATAGTTGCGCATTCAGATCCTATATCTGTGCGACACATGATACGCAGTATGATCGCATGGACCACAATCCATACGCTCCCTCGAAGTCTCTGCTTCCTGAGGCCGATGCGGGGTTTTCGGGGTGGGATCAACCCCAGGAAACAGAAGGGAGAAAGGCGGCGCTTAAAATTTGGCGCGAATGCCGAAAGTCACCGTGCGGCCGCCGTTGAATTGGAAACTTTGTGGATAGAAGAACGACGCATCGCCATCGCCGAATTGTGAGCTTACCGCTGAACGGATATCAGCCTCTTTTGACCCAGTAAGCAGGTCATCGCCCTCCAAAAATATTGTCCACAACCCGCCAAATTTTTCAAAATTATATGAAAAACGGGCATCAAGCGTCGCGAACGCTGGTGTCACCGTGTTCAAGTTAAACTCGTCATAAATGACACCGGAGGATGATTGACGGGTGTATATTAGCCTGCCCTGAAAGCCATCACGCTCATAATCCAGTGATATATTATAGACCCATTTTGCTTGATCCTGAAGCTGTCGATTCAAGCTGATTTGAGTGAATTCCCGGTCCGCACCGACCCCTTCCACTATCGGAACCAGCGTAGGGAATTCTGCATTGGTGTAAGTGACGTTTCCAAGAACACCAAAATCGCTCAAGAAACCGGGTAAAAAATCAAGGCGACGAATAATCTCAAATTCAGCGCCCCAGATGTTACCGCCCTCTCCATTTTCGGGCCGACTAAAGAAATAGGTTGTATCGTCAGGAATGGCCGTGATTTGAGGATATTGTCCCACCAGCGGATCAAAGAATTCCAAATAGCGATCTCTAACGATCTCATCACTTGCAATATTCCCAAAAGAATTGAGAATGTTAGTGAAATTATTGGAGATTTTTTTGTAAAATAGACTGAACTTTATCAAGCCGGGCGTATCGTCAAAATAATAAGCGATATCCAAGTCGAAATTATCGGTGACAGTTGGCTTGATATCTGGATTGGCTTCTCGAATCGTAATGCGGGGGTTCGCTGCCCGCAAATCACCCTGAATCGTTGTTGATCTGTTGAGCAACTGGATCGATGGATAAACAGTAGAACGGAAATAACCAAGACGCGCAGTGATGTTGTCAATTGGCCGATATGTGAGGAGGAAACTGGGTGTCCATGTTTCCACGGTTGCGCCTTGTGTATTAAAGTCGACCAAACCAGCCACAATCAAATCTGTCTGCGGCACCGTTATATTATCAAACCTAAGTGAAGGAGTTGTGATCGTAAATGCGTCCCGCTTCTCGCGCTCATAACGAACCCCAGCGATGAGATTGAAATCGCCCAATTCGAATTTTGTCTGAAGATATCCGGCAAGCTTTTCCTCGGTAACCTCGGTTGGAAACAAGGCGCCACCGCCATCCAAAATCGGGTCAAGCTGAGTAAAGTCATCAAAGACGAATCGCTCTTCGTTAAAATCTGGAGTAGATGGGTCGTCCGCCGTGAAATTAGCCAAGTCGGCAAATATCAGGTCTGAAGATGCTCTTGTAAGAGAAGGAATGTCAGTACCAGATGCACCTATTATACCGAGATCCTGGCTAAAGAAGTTCCCGCCATCCAACAACGACGCTTCGGTATCACGTCTAAAAATTCTAAAATATCGGCTACTGGCCGAAAAGGCAGGATTGGTAGGATTATCTAGCGTTTGTCTGGTACGCGAATCATACTTGACCCCCAACTCCACATAATTCAAAAAATCCAAAGGGGTATTGTATCGGGCGCTGAATTCCCCAACATATGAATCCGTCGGGCTATCGATCAGCGTTCGCTGCGCCCGCAAGACATTATAATTGCTCGGGTCGAAAAGATAATCAATACCCGCTGCGCTAAGCGATGCTGCAGGCAAACCATTGCTTACCGATACAACCACACCATCAACAACCCGGGGTGGCTGACCGGCGTCATCGTCTGGATTGATGATGACCGTGTCACCGTTGACGAGATCGATTACATTACTGGCTGGCTTACCTATCAGGGCAATAGACGAATTATTGCCTTTGGAAACAGAGCGAGAGTAGCCTGCTTTATACTTGAAATTCCAACGATCTATATCGGTATCACCTCGGAAACTGATAGTGCTTGTTGTCAGCTTATTGTCAGTCGTATTCAAATTAATCGCTGGACGGAACTGGTTGATGGTCCGGCGCCGTCGCACTTCGTTGTTCAGCTCCGGAATGGGCATATCAATGCCTGCCAGGACAAAACCCACTGATGTGTTTGATACAAGAGTTTGTGTATCGCGCACATTACGCTGTAGGTCCAGGCGCAACCGCGTATGATCGGCAACGTCCCACGCCAAATTTATAGAGCCCAAGATCGCTTCTTCCGATCTGTCGCGCCGATTATAATTAGCTCCGAAAATGATTTGTTGTTGAACGCCGGGGTCGAAGGGAAATTCGAAATCCGCCACCGGGACAAGTCCAAATGAAGTGAATCCCGCTGGTAATATCGCCGGGATAATATCGTTTACATTGGCATCAAAATTCAACCGATTAGTTTTGCGATATTGCAACGTCGCTGCAATACCAAAATTGGGTGCCAGTTTTTTCGAAATAGTACCATTGGCTTCAAATTCTTCGCCGAATTTCCGATCAAATCCGCTTTCCCCCTCAATGCCGAAATTGAGCGAGAAATCGCCATAATCCAATGCGGACTTGGTTTCGATTTCTACAAGACCACCTGATCCTGTTGCTTCATGACTGGGAAGCAACGATTTATGGATGGTAATTTCAGAGATGTTGTCAGTCAGAAAACCACTCAAATCCACAGTCCGTTCGAAGCTAGTGCCTTGCAAATCAATCCCGTTCAATTGGACGTTGATAGCCTCAGAACTAAAGCCACGCACAGTGACGCGAGATCCTTCGCCGGTTGCATCGTCTCGCCCAAAGGCCACGCCAGGCACCCGCCGCAGCGCTTCCGATACTGTTTCCGCCGGAAAACCACCCAATAAATCCGACGACACGATCGTCGCACTGTTATCCACATTTTTCTGTTTGTTCAGCGCTTGCTGAATGCTGCTGCGATAGCCGAAGACGACAATGTCCTGATTGGCCTGACCGATTTGCACATTAGCTTGCTGTCGAGACCCAGGGGAGACAGATATAATCACTGTCTCTACCTGCTCACCCAAATATTCCACCCGGACCATCTGCTGCCCACGCGGAACCGCAGGAAAATAATATTGGCCGCGATCATCTGTAACGCTTTCCAGATTTGTTCCGTCGATGCGCACCAACGCCCCCTTCAGCGCGACGCCTGTGCTGGTATTCACCACCGTTCCTGACACCACGCCGGTCGCCCCGTCCTTCGATGAAGGACTGTCTTGTATATCGGCCAATGTTGAGGCTCTTTGAACAACGGCCGGTGTCGAAGCAGTCGCTGCCGCGGTTGCAGCGGTTCTATTTTGCTGGAACTGTGACTTATTGTTAAGACTAAGCGCTACTACGTTAGGCCGGATCTCGCGGAATGAAATTAACGTACCTCTCAGCAATAGTCGCAACGCCTGTGTTGGGGTAAGCTGGCCCGAGACAGCCTTAGCTCGCTTGTCGGCCACCATTTTAGGCGGGTAAACGAGATTTTTTCCCGTCTTCAGAGCATAGTCCTTCAATGCTGCAGACAGGGACTGATCTGGCATATCAAACGACATGATCTGTTCTTGGGCATGCGCCGATCCAACAATTGCGATGTTGGCGGTACTAGCCAGGATTGCTGCCTGCAGCATTTTGAACGAACGAGATTGCATAGTGATCCCCTGTCTTTTCATTCCCTGTCGGCCGTCAGTCATCCGCTGACTGGCCTAACAAGAAGTAAGACGCGCGACCTTTTTCTTTCCTCAAAATCTTTTTCAGATTGAGAAGATATGCTCGCTATGTTCGAGGTATTATTGGCGTGATAAAGCCTATTTTTTCATAGACTAAGAGGCTATTCTTTCCAGCTCAGAACAATATCATCTTTATCAGACTGCGCGTTGTGTGCGACAGGAAAAGAAGCCTCTAAAGCAGCGGCAAAACTGTCGACGGAACCAACCTGGAAAATACCGCTAACCCGCATATCGGACAATGTCGGATCGCCGACGACCAGCTTGCGCGTGGAATAACGGTTCACTTCTTGTATGATAGTTCCCAGCGGTTCATTATCGAAGATCAGCCTACCATCTTTCCAACTTGTTGCGGCATCCGTGTTAATCGCATTCACCTTAAACGGTTGATCACCCAATGCGACCAACTGTTCGCCTGGCCGCAGTTGTTTTTTGTTAACAGCGTCAGGGTTGCCGCCCTCACTATCCTCCTTATCAACTGTAACAATTCCTTCTATCAGGGTCACACGTATCTCATCATCGGCTCGCCGAACGGAGAAGGTTGTACCAATAGCAGTGATCAACTTGCCGTCCGCCTCTACAACAAAGGGCCGACTTTCATCTTTTGCTACATCGAACAGCGCTTCACCGCGCAGCAAAATGAGATCGCGCTTATCATCACTGAAATTGATCTGGATCAGGCTGTCTGTATTTAATTCGACCACGGAACCATCCGGTAGGTTCACCGTCGATCTTTGACCAACGGCAGTTTTGTAAATCGGTGATGATTGCGGTTCGGATTGCGCCAGTTGTTCTGCCGGATCAGAAAAGTCAGATCCATCCAAATATCCGAATGGGTTCAGCACTATTAAAGAAACCGCGGCCACCAAGAGCGAAGCAGCAATAGCCCCATATTTGAGCCAGCGGTTATCATTTGAGGTTGCAGACATGCCCAAAGCATTTTGACGCATCGCCAAGATATCATCATCAACCGCGCTGTCTTGCATCGCCGCCCAGACCTCTTCTTGCAAAGCATATGCCTCGGCATGGCGCGGAGACTCTTCAAGCCAGGATTTAAACCGCCGCTGATCTCCTTTACTCGCATTGTCGGCGCGTAAGCGCGCAAACCAATAAGCCGCCTGTTCCTCAACATTATTATTTGCGTGCAACGCGTTTATGGAGTGGGGGTCTTTCATTCTGACGACCCCAAACGATGCGTAAGATGCTTTATGGCATCCATCATATGCTTTTCAACTGAACTCATCGATATACCCAATTGCTGCGCTATCTCGCGATATTTAAACTCTTCAAACCTGTGCAGCAGGAAAACGGTCCGGGTGCGTTCAGGCAATTCGTTCAATGCGTTTTTCAGCGCCACTACTTTCTCTTTACCCAATAGGACGCGCTCGGGAGAAAGTTCCTCAAAAGCATTTTCATTTTGGTCAGATAATTGTTTGGTAAATGCCCGCTTGGTAGCTTCACGCCGCGCCTTGTCGCGCAATAAATTCGCTGCGATCTGAAAAATAAACGCTTCCGGGCGTTCCAAATCCGCATTATCGGTGCGGGATGTCAGCCGGTAGAAAACATCCTGAACCAGGTCCTCCACTTCATTTTGATTATAAACCCTTTTCCGGAAGTATTTTTCCAGAGGGAATTGAAATTGAGCAAAAAGCTCTGTCAGATCATTATGCGATGACGAGCCATTGGTTTCATCATTGCCCAAATTGGAACTACCCTTATCCCGGGAATCAGTATGTTTCCTTGAAGTCAATTTAGCCCCGATCGAATCCTAAAATTGATTAGATTAAGAAAGCGCTTGCCCATTTTGTCAATGCCAGCGCAATCTATGGCCTAGGATGTCAAGTACTGGAGCGGCCGCCTGAGCCTAACAGATACGATAATAGGCTGATGGAGAAATATTATTATACCGATGACCATGAAATATCCTTTACTGCTCGCGCCACTAGACCTTGGCTTTACCACCATCAAAAACCGCTCGATTATGGGCTCCATGCACACGGGACTGGAAGAAACAGAAGGCGGGTTTGAACGCATGGCGACATATTTTGCCGAACGCGCAGCCAATAATATTGGCATGATCATCACTGGTGGGATCGCACCCAATGAAGAATCGTCAAGCGGCGGTGCCATGATGTCCAGCGACGAGGAAGCAACGAAACATCGTATGGTGACTGATGCGGTTCACGAAGCAGATCCTGACGTTAAAATTTGCATGCAGATTTTGCATCCCGGACCATTGGCTTATACCCCCAATGCCGTTGCGCCGTCAGCTGTCAAATCCCGGATCGGACGATTTGTCCCAATTGAACTCGACAAGGCTGGTATCCAAAAACAGATAGATGATCACGTCCGCTGTGCGGTAATGGCCAAAAAAGCTGGTTATGACGGGGTCGAAATTATTGGCTCAGCCGGTTATCTAATTTCTACTTTTCTGGTCAAAAAGACCAACTTGCGCGAAGATGAATATGGTGGGTCTTATGAAAACCGGATGCGCTTTGCTCTTGAAATTGTCGAACAAACTCGGGCTGCCGTCGGTGACGACTTTATCCTGATATTCCGCATCGCCGCTATGGACATGTTGGAGGATGGGATGAGTTGGGAAGAAATCATCACACTCGGGAAAGCGCTGGAAAAAGCCGGTGTCACCATCATCTCTACTCACTTTACCTGGCATGAAAGCGCGGTACCCACCATTGCCACAATGGTACCGCGGGCAGCGTTTACATCAGTCACCGGCCGGCTACGCAAAGAAGTCAATGTGCCGGTTATTACGTCTAACCGAATCAATATGCCAGACGTTGCCGAGCAAGTTCTGGAACGGGGTGACGCCGATCTGGTGTCCATGGCGCGCCCACTGCTGGCGGACAGCGCCTTTATGCGCAAAGCCGTTGAAGGGCGCGAAGATGAAATTAACACATGTATCGCCTGTAATCAGGCCTGTCTTGATCATACATTCTTGGGTAAGTTAACGTCTTGCTTGGTCAATCCGCGGGCTTGTCACGAGACAATGCTGAATTACCTCCCCACCGCGGAAGCCAAGAAAATTGCTGTGGTCGGAGGCGGCCCGGCTGGTCTTGCCTATGCCACTGTGGCCGCAGAACGAGGCCATGCTGTCACTTTGTTTGAGGCATCTTCAGAAATTGGCGGCCAGTTTAATCTCGCCAAAACCATCCCGGGCAAAGAAGAATTTCACGAAACAGTCCGCTACTATAACCGCATGATCGAGGTGCATGGCATAGACTTGCGGCTCAATACGCCAGCCGGCGCAGCAACATTAAAAACTGAGGGTTTTGACGAGATAATCATCGCCACCGGCATTAAACCGCGGAAGCCGGATATACCGGGTATCGATCATCCCAAGGTGGTGAGCTATGTTGATGTCATTAAGGGCAAAAAATCAGTCGGGAAAAAAGTTGCTATTATTGGCGCCGGCGGCATTGGCTTTGATGTTTGTGAGTTGATAAGCCATTCCGGTCCATCGGGTGCTGTAGACCGTGATGTCTTTGCTGCAGAATGGGGTGTCGATTTCGAAAATCACCCTCGGGGTGGCGTGACCGGCGTTGAGCCAAAAGTTGCCAAATCCGATCGGGAGATCACGCTATTGCAGCGCAAAGAAAGTCGCGTCGGAGCGGGTCTTGGAAAGACAACCGGATGGACCCATCGGATAACGCTCGCGCGGCGCGGCGTAAATATGATGAATGGCGTTGAATATGTTAAAGTTGACGATGCTGGGCTGCATATCCTGCAAGGTGGGCAACCAGCAATTCTGGAAGCAGACACAATCATCATCTGCGCCGGACAAGACCCACTACGGGAAACTTACGATGACTTGGTGGCAGATGGGTTGTCACCGGCGTTGGTTGGCGGCGCTTACGAGGCAAAAGAATTGGACGCCAAAGCCGCTATAAATCAGGCAAGTCATATGGCGGCTGCGGTCTGAGCTAAATATATTGTCGCGAACGGCTGGTCCCTCAGGATTTGACCAATCATCTCAAAAACATGGTACAAGCGATGTTTATCGATAATTAGAAAATCTTGCCAGCCATTGCGCAGCAAGTTCGTTATATAGTTGGACCTTGATGATGCAGTCCCCGCTGCAAGCATCTCAAAGTGACAATTGATGAAAGCATAATTCCAATGCCCCTCACCCATCTCCAGCGCCTCGAATCGGAAGCGATACACATCATGCGTGAGGTTGCGGCGGAGACCGCAAAACCTGTAATGCTTTATTCGGTAGGTAAGGACAGTGCGGTGATGCTGCACCTGGCGAAAAAGGCATTTTTCCCTTCCCCTCCCCCATTCCCGCTCCTCCACGTGGATACTACGTGGAAATTTCAGGAAATGTACAAGCTTCGTGAAAAATCCGCTCGGGATGCTGGCATGGAATTGCTGGTTCATCAAAATCCCGAGGCCAAGGAACGAGGCATAAACCCCTTCGACCATGGCGCTTTACACACTGATATGTGGAAGACCGAGGGCCTGAAGCAGGCATTGGACCAGCATGGTTTTGATGCTGCCTTTGGCGGCGCGCGGCGGGATGAGGAAAAAAGCAGAGCCAAGGAACGGATATTTTCTTTCCGTTCTGCCAACCATCGCTGGGACCCCAAAAATCAGCGGCCGGAGCTTTGGAAAGTCTATAATACCCGCAAGGCCAAGGGCGAAACCATAAGAGTTTTTCCTCTGTCCAACTGGACCGAACTCGACATCTGGCAATATATCCACCTGGAAAATATCGAGATTGTACCGCTCTATTTCTCAGCGCCTCGTCCGACGATAGAGCGCGATGGAATGCTGTTGATGGTTGACGATGATCGTTTCCGGTTTGAAGAGGGAGAAAAGCCGGTCGAGCGCTCGATACGCTTTCGGACGCTTGGCTGCTATCCGTTAACCGGAGCGGTCGAAAGTGAAGCTACCACCCTACCCCAGATCATTCAAGAAATGCTGCTGACCACAACGTCGGAACGTCAGGGTCGAGCCATTGATCATGATCAAGCGGCCTCGATGGAAAAGAAAAAGCAGGAAGGATATTTCTGATGGTTCATTCTGAAAATATCGATGCTGACACGATCTATGAGACCGATGCCCTCATTGCCGAAGATATTGATACCTATCTGGAAGCCCATCAACATAAGACAATGCTGCGCTTCATTACCTGCGGCTCGGTTGATGACGGCAAATCAACTTTAATTGGCCGTTTGCTTTATGATTCAAAGATGATCTTTGAAGACCAACTCGCGACATTGGAAGCAGACAGCAAAAAGGTTGGTACACAAGGTCAAGAGATTGATTTCGCTCTTCTCGTCGACGGACTGGCCGCCGAACGCGAACAGGGCATAACCATTGACGTTGCTTATCGCTTCTTCGCGACAGAAAAGCGCAAGTTCATTGTCGCGGACACGCCGGGTCACGAGCAATATACACGTAATATGGTAACTGGCGCCTCCACTGCTGATCTTGCAGTGATATTGATCGACGCCCGGCAAGGCATTTTAACCCAGACGCGTCGGCATAGCTATTTGGCGCATTTGATCGGCATCAAACATCTCGTTGTCGCCGTGAACAAAATGGATCTGGTCGGATATGACCAAGCCGTTTATGACGACATCATCGCCGACTACACCGCTTTTGCTAAGGAAATCGGCATAGAAGCCTTCACACCCATGCCGATTTCCGGTTTGGCTGGAGACAATATCACCAGTAAATCGGATAATACGCCATGGTATAAAGGTCCAGCTTTGGTGGAGCATCTCGAAAATGTCGAAGTGATGGTAACGGCCAATCAAGCGCGCCCGCTTCGCATGGCCGTACAATGGGTTAACCGGCCCAATCTCGATTTTCGTGGCTTTAGCGGACAAATATCCGGTGGAACCGTCAAACCCGGCGATCCGGTTCGCATCTTGCCGTCGGGTAAGACAAGTACTGTAAAACGTATCGTGACGTTCGACGGCGATCTTGACGAGGCCGTCGCAGGACAATCGGTCACGCTAACGCTGGCGGATGAGATTGATTGCTCTCGCGGGGATGTCGTCGCAGCTGTTGATGCGCCGCCGCAAGTTGCGGATCAGTTTGAGACGACCATTGTCTGGATGGATGAATCTGAACTTTTGCCAGGTCGAAGCTATTGGATGAAGATCGGCACGCAATTTGTCAGCGCCACGGTTCAACCGCCAAAATATCAGGTCAATGTCAATAATATGGAGCAACTCGCCGCCAAAACGCTCGACCTCAATGGCATTGGTGTAGCGGAGATTGCCACGGACCGGCCGATTATATTTGAACCCTATGCGGACAATCGTGATCTGGGCGGTTTCATCCTGATCGACAAGATCAGCAACGCAACGGTTGCCGCAGGAATGCTGCACTTCTGCTTACGGCGATCACAAAATGTCCATTGGCAGGATGTTGATATTGACCGCGCCGCTCATGCCTTGCAAAAACGCCAAGAACCACGGGTGGTCTGGTTCACTGGCTTATCCGGTTCCGGTAAATCAACTATTGCCAATATGGTTGAAAAACGCCTGTACGCCCTCGGAAAGCACAGTTTTCTTCTGGATGGCGATAATGTGCGACATGGATTGAACAAGGATTTGGGGTTTACAGATGTTGATCGGGTGGAAAATATCCGCCGTATCGGAGAAGTCGCGAAGTTGATGGCGGATGCAGGACTGATTGTCCTCACGGCCTTTATCTCTCCGTTCCGAGCGGAACGACAGCTGGTGCGATCCATGTTGCCGAACGACGAGTTTATCGAGATTTTCGTTGATACACCGCTTTCTGTAGCGGAAGAACGTGATGTCAAAGGTCTTTACAAGAAAGCGCGTGCTGGCGAGCTAAAAAATTTCACCGGTATCGATAGCGACTATGAAATCCCGGAAAATGCAGAAATGCGGATTGATACCACCAAGATGAGCCCTGAAGAGGCTGCCGAAATTATCGTGGACAAAATAGTCGGTAGTTGGTCCTATACGATATGACAGATGCTGAATTGGCTGCAAAGCTGGCGGAGGATGCTGGCGCATTGCTATTGAAGCTGCGCGACAGCTCGGTTTTGACGGGACGAGAGCTTGGTAACGCTGGAGACAAAGCGGCAAATGATATGCTTATCGCAGCTTTGCGAGACCAGCGTCCTGACGATGGCTTGTTATCCGAGGAAAGCAAAGATACCCGTGGTCGGCTGGAAAAAGATCGGGTCTGGATCATTGATCCTGTCGATGGAACCCGGGAATATGGTGAAGGCCGCAGTGATTGGGCGGTCCATATCGCGCTTGCCATAGAGGGGAGCGCTACAATCGGTGCGGTCGCTCTACCGAGTCTTGATTTAACTTTGCGTAGCGACCTGCCGATCGCTTCACCCGCTCGTAACAGCAAACTGCGTATGGTGGTTAGCCGGTCCCGGCCAGCCAAAGAAGCCGTTGCAGTTTCAGAAATATTGGATGCTGACCTTATTCCGATGGGCTCTGCGGGGGCAAAAGCGATGGCTATTGTTCGAGGGGAAGCGGATATTTATCTTCATTCCGGCGGGCAATATGAATGGGATAATTGCGCACCAGTTGCGGTAGCCGAGGCGCATGGTTTGCATTGTTCCCGCATTGATGGCGGCCCGTTACGTTACAACCAAGAAGAAACATATTTGCCCGATTTGTTGATCTGCCATCGTCAAGATTCAAATCGAGTTTTAGACTTAGTGAAGGCACTTTAACTCGTGCTATCAATAGCGAAATAATCAGGAGGCTATTTCCACCTCTTCATTATCGCGTTTGTGATCAAATTCCGGGACCATTTTTTTCAGAAGCGCGATTGCCTCACCTGATTCACGGCATTTTCTAAAACCATCGACCAATTGATCCAGATCAGCCTGGTCTAGGTGATTCTCGCGCGCCATCATAATGCGATTATGGACCGTAGACTTAGGATTATTACCGATGATTAGCTCTTCATATAGCTTTTCGCCCGGACGCATCCCGATTTCCTGAATTTCAATATCTCCATCCGGGTTAGCTTCGCTTCGAACCGTTAAGCCGGAAAGTTGAACCATTGTATTCGCCAAATCGATAATCCGTACTGCTTTGCCCATATCCAGCACGAATACCTCACCGCCCTTGGCCATACCGCCAGCCTGGATGACGAGTTGCGCAGCTTCCGGTATGGTCATGAAATAGCGTGTAACGTTGCGATGCGTCAGTGTTATCGGCCCTCCCATTTCGATCTGCTGGCGGAATAGAGGAACGACAGAGCCGCTTGAACCCAGAACATTGCCGAAGCGAACCATCGAAAACCTAGTTTCACTTTTTTCCGCAAAAGCTTGTATAATTTGCTCAGCGCTTCGCTTTGTTGCGCCCATGACATTCGTCGGACGAACCGCTTTATCTGTGCTGATCAGAATGAAATCGCTCACGTTCGCTGCATGCGCGGCATTGGCGAGTTCGAAGGTACCCAAGACGTTGTTTCTGATACCTTCTACTGGGTTCGCTTCAACCAACGGTACATGCTTATAAGCCGCGGCATGAAAAATTGTGTCGGGCTTCCAATAAGACAGAGTCTCTTGAAGGCGTCTGGCGTCCGTGACAGAGCCCAACACGGGTATGATATCTATATTTTCAAGGTCACTGCTTTTTATGTATCGCTTCAGCTCAGATTCGATGGCGTAAAGCGAAAATTCTGACAGTTCAAAAAGTAGTAACCTATGGACTCCCGACTGAGTAATTTGTCTACAAAGCTCGCTGCCGATTGAACCGCCGGCGCCGGTCACCATTACTGTTTTGCCAACAATTGTCCGGCCTAGCAGCAGATCATTGGGCGCAACGGGTTCCCGGCCCAGCAGGTCTTCAATGTCTAGTTCGCGAATGTCGTTAAATGACACCTGTCCGTCCATGATATCCTTCATGTTCGGAAGGGTCTGAACGTGAACTTTAAACTTTTGAACTTGATCAACGATGGCGCGGCGCTTTTTGCGAGATATCTTCGGCAACGCCAGCAATATATCGGTCACTGCATATTTGCTGATTACGTCAGGTAAGTCACCACTCCAAAAAACTCTGTCGCCGTCCAGTTTTTGCCCGTCTAACCTGCGATCATCATCCACATAGCCTCGCAAACGCATGGCCGGCTCTGAACGCATAGAGGATGCAAGCTGTTGCCCCGCACTCCCAGCACCATAGATCAAAACGGTTTTGACTTGCCCCCAAAAAGGTTGCGACCCAGTATATCAACCATCAAATAGCGGGCCATAACGCGCGAAAAACCGACAGCGATAAAAAAGATTATCGGCTGGATTACGCCAATTGTCCGCGGCACGCCTGCCAACCCAAATACAGAAAAAATCAAAACCATCGGCACAGAATAAATGACAAAAGCCCTGACAAGGGTTTTCATCATTCCTGAGCCCGCATAGCGAAAAATCGCATTGTAGACACCGCTATAGTAGAAAACCGGTGCCAATATCAGCAACGAGCCGACAACGACTTTCTGTATAGCCAAGTCCCAATAGACCCAAACGCCGATACGCAGAGAGTAAGCGACGATTATTGATAGAATACAAAGAATTATATCCAGGGATACAACAGTGAGTTGCTTTTTCCATCGCGCCATATTCGCAATTTTAGCCAAAAAAGCCGTGATCAAGGCGGTGATGGTCTCGATTGTCATAATCCCCGTAATACCCGAATACTAAAATACTAAATGCTGCTCGAGTTTCTGTTTATTAGCCGCTTCTATCGCATTTTCCAACTATTTCAGCTACCGTTTATTACGTCGCAAATCTTTCTCGAACTTCGACTAGGTTAGGTCTGCATCTCTTGCGCACATTAAATCTTTACCAGCCTTTGCTAAGAAGGGACAGAACGCACTTTAGAGAAGCCGGATTAATTTACCGCGCTTGACCATAAATGTTGATCAGGCCAGAAGCGCGATATTACGTATAAAAACGATTTAAGTAATAGAATTTCAAAGGAGCACTATGAAAATTGCAATGATCGGATCTGGTTATGTTGGCTTGGTTTCTGGCGCATGTTTTGCTGACTTTGGCCATCAAGTCATCTGCGTCGACAAAGACCCCGGCAAGATTGAGAAACTGAATCAAAATATCATGCCAATTTTTGAACCAGGCCTTGCCAGCCTCGTCGAACGCAACGTCAGCGGCGACCGCTTATCTTTTTCAGGCGATCTGAAAGAATCAGTCAAAGATTGTGATGCCGTATTTATTGCGGTCGGAACACCTTCACGTCGCGGAGATGGTCATGCTGACCTGAGCTATGTTTATGCCGCTAGCGAAGAAATTGCCGAAGCAATCACTAAGCCTACGGTCGTTGTGACGAAGTCGACAGTACCTGTGGGCACGGGTGACGAAGTCGAGTTAATTTTGTCTAAAAAACTTAACTCCGATCAATTTGCAGTGGTATCTAATCCTGAATTTCTTCGCGAAGGCGCCGCCATTGACGATTTCAAACGCCCCGACCGTATCGTCATTGGTGCTGAAATCGAATGGGCCAAGGACGTCATGAGCGAGATATATCGCCCATTGTTCCTGAACGAATCCCCCATTCTCTTTACCGGTCGCCGCACAGCTGAGCTTACAAAATACGCAGCTAACGCTTTCCTTGCTACCAAAATAACATTCATCAATGAAATTGCCGACTTGTGCGAAAAAGTTGGCGCGGACGTTCAGGAAGTCTCTCGCGGTATTGGTTTAGATAATCGTATAGGCTCGAAATTCTTGCATGCTGGCCCTGGCTATGGCGGTAGCTGTTTTCCCAAGGATACCTTGGCTCTATTAAAAACTGCGCAGGACAATGAGAGCCCTGTGCGGATCGTGGAAGCAGTCGTGCAAGTCAATGATCAACGAAAGCGAGCTATGGGCCGTAAAGTCATCCAAGCCTTGGGCGGTCAGGCAAGAGGAAAGAAAATTGCGTTACTCGGCCTGACTTTCAAGCCCAATACAGATGATATGCGTGATGCGCCTGCCATTGCAATCGCACAAACACTATTGGATGCGGGCGCAGAGGTTAGCGCTTTTGATCCGGAAGGAATGGACGCTGCAGCCGAAATAATGCCGGGTGTAGCGATGACGAACAGCAGCTACGAGGCCGCTACAGGCGCTGATGCTGTTGTGATAGTCACGGAATGGGATGCCTTCCGCGCGCTCGACCTCGCAAAACTATCATCAGCAATGTCTGGCAATACATTGGTTGACTTGCGCAATATATATCATCCGACAGATGTCGCCAAAAGCGGGCTGGAATATACCAGCATCGGGCGTAACTGAACTTTAAGCAGGCACTGATGAAACTCAAACAGAAATCCGTTCCAAAACCTTGGGGCAATCGAGTTTGCCGAAGGTATTTGGCGGCAAACAAAAAAACAAGATCGGCGAAATCTGGTTTCAACCGCCCAAGGGTGTTACACCGAAATTGTTGACCAAATATCTGTTCACCAGCGAAAAACTGTCCATACAAGTTCATCCCAATGATCGCCAGGCACGTCGGAAGGGCCTTCCTAGCGGCAAGGAAGAATGCTGGTACATATTGAGAGCCGAACCAAATGCCTTACTGGGGATCGGCCTCACCAAGGAAGTGAGTGCAACAAAGTTACATGCTGCCGTTGCGTGTAGTCAGATCGAACAGCTTATCGACTGGAAACCGGTTAAATCCGGCGATCTATACTATATTCCAGCGGGCACCATCCACGCGATTGGTCCGGGAATACAGCTTATCGAGGTGCAACAAAACGCTGACATAACCTATAGATTGTACGACTATGGCCGTCCGCGTGAACTGCATTTGGAAGATGCTCTTTCCGTTGCCACACTAACGCCTTACGACATGAAACATTATCAGGAACCGGCGGCTGACCAATCCGCAAAGCTGATTGATGGACCGCATTTCAAACTATTCCAAGTCATCGGCAACGATCAAGCCGTGCTGAAAGGTACCGCGTCAGGAGAATGGCAGATTTTGCCGTTGGAAGGAAAGGTCATGGCCAGGGGCAAGGCCATTCACGCTGGTGAGTGTGGACTTTGCACCAAAGCTTCGGAAATAGATCTGTCGAAAAATATTAAATCTTTGATCGCTTGCAGCGTGAATTGAGTTGAATGAAATGAGCGAAGACAATCTGATTACACCCGTTATCTTATCCGGTGGCTCTGGAACACGTCTATGGCCGGTTTCCACGGATGAACGGCCCAAACAATTTCTTAATCTCACCGGCTCTCTGAGTATGTTTCAGCTAAC
The DNA here is from genome assembly GCF_017498565.1 of Parasphingorhabdus cellanae. Lineage (NCBI taxonomy): Bacteria > Pseudomonadati > Pseudomonadota > Alphaproteobacteria > Sphingomonadales > Sphingorhabdaceae > Parasphingorhabdus > Parasphingorhabdus cellanae. The sequence continues at coordinate 3,570,307 of NZ_CP071794.1, read as the reverse complement.
GCTGGAACGCTGCCAGGACACCAGTCTTTTTGACCTGCCAATCATAGTCGGTGGCGCGAAACATGCAGACCTTGCAGAACAGCAGATGGGAGAAATTGGTGCAGAGGTACAAGCTCATATATTAGAACCTTGCGCCAGAAATACCGCTCCAGCCATTGCATTGGCTGCCCTCGCCTGCAGACGTCCGCAAAACCTTTTGCTCGTGATGCCCAGTGACCATGTCATCAAAGATGTGCCGGCATTTCAAGAAGCAATCCGGCAGTCGGTTTCATTGGCAAAAGCCCGCTGGTTGGTTACTTTCGGAATAGAACCCCGCAGTGCCGAAACAGGCTATGGTTATATTCAACAAGGCGAGCCTGTTATCGGCAGTTCCAATAGCTTTGCTGCGCAGCGCTTTGTAGAGAAGCCAAACCACAGCAATGCAGAAAAAATGTTAGCCGAGGGCGGATATTACTGGAACGCTGGTATTTTCCTGTTTCGGGCAGATACCTATTTGGAAGCCATGGCCCAGCACGCGCCAGAAATGTTGCAAGCTGCAAAAAATGCAATGGAAAAAGCGGCTAGAGACCAAACTCGGATAGAACCGAATGAGTCCAGTTTCGCGAATGCACCATCAGACTCGATTGATTATGCGATTATGGAAAAAGCCGAGAAAGTAGCAGTAACTCCGATCAACCCCGGCTGGTCAGATGTAGGAAGTTGGGATTCCTTATTTGAAATCAGTCAATCTGATGATCAATCCAACGTAACATTTGGAGACGTTGTCGCAGTAGAATCGAAAGATAACCTCATTCATTCTGATGGGCTTGAAATCACAACATTTGGTTTAGAAAATCTGATCATCGTTGCCAGCGGCAAAAAAGTCATGATTTTGCCAAAGGGCCAATCACAAAATGTCAGAAAAATCGTAACGGCGCGAAGAAATACAGACTAGATAGTTTCTTTTTCGCGAATTTTAGCCTGTATGGATCGATCCATATCTTTTGATTTTCCGGCAATCCAAGACGGCCAGAACCGAGCGACCAGTAAAAGAAAGGTTGGAATCAACATTGTATTCCACATGTCTTTATAACCTTCGGCTTGGAAGAGCGCTATGGATGCGGGGCTATCACCCACTCTTTGATAATCCAAATATTCATTAGCGGCCGCAGCTATAAGGACCGCAAGCCACGGCCAAGGACTTGCCAGCGATCTACGAAAAAACAGAGCAAGCCCGAATTGAATTGCGATTGCACCGTAAATATGCAGCACATCCCGGTCCAACCCCGTAGTGCTCTCAAGCCAAATCTTTATTTCTAACCATTGCATATGCGCCGCTTGGCTGAGTGATCCCTAACCGTCAATGAACAAATCGAGAGATAATGTAGTTATTAAGATTTAGACGACGGTCATTATTTGATTCACTATGAATAACATGATGACAAAACCAAAAATTGTGACGATTTTCGGAACTAGACTGGAGGCCATAAAACTTTTTCCTGTCATAAATGCGCTATCGAAGAGCGGCGAATTAGATGTTACTAGCTGCGTTACGGCGCAACACCTAGAAATGCTCGATCAAGTATTGCGATAGCAGACATCAAGCCGGACTATGATTTGGACTTAATGCGGGCTGATCAGAGCCTCGATGAGCTGACAGGCCGCCTGCTGATGGGCATTGGTACACATTGAAACTATTCAGCCTCAATGTGTAATTGAGTAAGGTGATACAGCTACAGCCATCAGCGGAGCGCTCGCAGCATATTATCGCAAAATTCCGGTGAGCCATGTCGAAGCCAGCTTACGCAGTTACAATATCTGTCATCCTTGGCCGGAAGATGTAAATCGCAAAAACATTGGCAATATTGCCGACCAACATTTTGCGCCTACGAAGATGTCTGTAGAAGCAATGATCAAAGAAAATATACCAGATCAGCAAATCACTATCACCGGCAACACGGTCATTGATGCGCTACTATCTACCGTTGAAAAACGTCAAAAATCCTCTATTAAGCGAAGACCTAGGAAATATTCTGATAAAAAATCATCGGAGTAGCCAGCCATCGGCGAGAGAATTTTGGTGATGGTTTGGTAAACATAGCGTCTGCGCTTCGCGAAATTGCCGGCCGGGACGATGTACCCGTATTTCCCGAGTTGACCTCAATCCTAATGTACGCGCCATTATGAACAATGCTCTTGGCGATCTGAATAACGTAATGATGATTGAGCCGCTAGACTATCCTAATTTTATTGCGTTGATCAATAACTGCGCCTTCATGCTGACAGGTAGCAGCGGCGTGTAGGAAGAAGCGCCCGCGTTTGAAGGCACGGGCGCTGAACTGATCGACATCGATGAAGCGCTTGAAAGCTGCCCCGTCATAATCACATTAACTGACCACGACATGTTCAAATCCATTCCGCTGGACGAACGCGCCGCGAAAGTAGTCTATGATACTCGCGGTATTTGGCCGGATCAGCCGGATAATATGAAGGCAGTCAATAAGCTGCAGCTAGCGTGTTAAAGCGAAGTTTTTAGTTCCGGCAGACTGGCCAGGAAATCTCAGTATAAACCGATTAAATGTACTCGCTCACTTACTAATATTTGTAAAGCAGGCCGACTAAGAAGCAGGCGATCTATGCTCATTTCTTTGTCCATCAATGACGGGCCAAAGCAGAAAAACGATAAAAATTGCGATGGTATATGGGTAGAAAAATATACCATCGACTAATGAGAACCCAAACATCGTCGATACAAGCATGGCGGAAATCAGTTTAATGTGAGGCGCGCAATCGCTTGAAACAAAAGACTTGAACGCGATGAGGCTCAACAAAAAGACGAAAAGTCCACCTCCAATCAATCCCCAGTCAAAGAAGAACTGCAATATACTTTGATGGGGATGTTTAAACATCCCATTGGCATGCTCGCTCACAAACTGAAAATTATGCGCGCCATATCCAAAAAACGGCTTATGAGATATCAATCCGACCGTTTCGATCCAAAAATCCAGGCGACCAGACGTTATAGACGCCTCTCCGGTGCTCGAGTCCCATAAGCGCCTCAATGCGCCAAAAAGAGAATCTTTAGGAATGGGCAGCATCAAAGACAAAAAAGCGGCGGCAGTCATCGCGATCGAGCCTCTGATCCAAAATTGTGCGTTGCGCATCTGGTGAAAGCACAGCGTACAAACGCCCAACCCAAATAATAGCCCGAAAACTGGTCCTCGAGAACCAAGCCAAAGCATGATACCTGTGTTGAAAATTATCAGGCCTATGTGAATTAGGGGAGACTGTGTTGGCCGGGCTGCCAGATGCCCAAGACTAAGTGCTATCGCAGGCGCAAATATATAGCCAGTATGGCGCAAGTTTGCATAGCCGGGCAAATGCTCAGCCCAGTTAAAATTGCTGTCCAATCCAGTCCAAAAAACAAATAGCATTATTAACAGGCCGACCATGGCAGATGTCGCCGGCAAAATGACCAAGAAATTTTCCGCATTGAAGGAAACTCCCTTACTCTTAGCCATTAAATGGGCAACAGCAGCAAAAAATAAAACATGGGTGATCCAAAACATCGCGGCGCGGATTGCTAAATCGGGTATGGCGTCGCTGAGAACAGTGGCACCACAGAGAATCACTAACCAACTACCAAGCGCTAGCTTGGCCGCAAAGGGCAACTTCCCGAACGATCTGGTAAGGTTTAGACCATTTAGAACAGCGAGGATGAATATCCCCATCTCCAAAAATAAAGATGGAAGGAAAAACAGCCGCGCTGAAACCTGCCATTGTGAAAAACTCCCATCAAATGACGTCAACATCAATACTCGAACCAAGGGAATACTGACCAGTGCAATCAGCCAATACTTACTTAGCCAATTAAGTAAATTTGTGTTGTTATCAATCCTTTTCTGGCTATTGGTTTGATGCGTCATAGGATCGAGCCTTTTCAAAACCAACATGCCAGTCGGCGAATATCGATCCCAAACCAATACTCGATTTATAGTTAATAATTGGTAAGTCTGCGTTATTATTCTGAGCTTCTACCATGTAGAAATTCATCTTTGTACTGCGACTTGTTGCGCACCAAAAAGATGGTATCGTAGTGCCATGATCAGCCCATCCTTCCGCCCGCGCCGCTCATGCCTGTATATGCCCGCGTCCAACGCGCGGGCGTTGGAGAAAGCTAAAACTCTGGCTGCTGACACGATCATCCTTGATCTCGAAGACGCCGTTGCGCCCGATGCGAAGACCAGCGCGCGCGATGCGGCCTGCCAAGCGCTGGCTGAAGGCGGTTATGGGAATCGGGAAATGATAGTGCGCGTAAACGCCATGGATACGCCCTGGTTCACCGATGACATAAAGAGTATCTGCGCTAGCAATGCGAACGGACTTCTAGTCCCCAAAATTCACAGCGCCGCCGACATTGTTAAAATATCCGGGTTTATCGACCGCGAGGGCGCGCATGGCGACTTGCAACTATGGGCCATGATTGAAATGCCAATTGCGGTGCTCAATATTGCCCAAATTGCAGAGACTGCTTCTGCAACCCGACTTACCACCTTCGTCATGGGATTTAACGATCTTGCCAAGGAAATGCGCGCAGAGCATGATCGCACCCTGTTTACGCCAGCAATCTCGCAAACGATCATGGCCGGACGCGCCTTTGACCTAAACATCCTGGACAGTGTCTATAATGATTTTAAAGACCCCGAAGGTTTTGAACAGGAATGCCGACGGGCCAAGGCCTTTGGCTTTGACGGAAAAACGCTCATTCATCCAGCACAAATTGAGATCGCAAACCGGGAATTCGCGCCGGATGATAGTAAAGTTGCTAAGGCTCGGGCAATAATTGCAGCATTCAAAGATCCTGCCAATGCTGGCAAAGGTGTCATTACTGTTGATGGGAAGATGACTGAGATCCTGCATTTACGACAGGCCGAACAGACGATTGCTTTAGCAGAGGCAATTTCCGCTGCATCTCGATAAGGCGTTCAGCCTCGACAAACCGCAAAAATATGGTTTAAGTGGTCAATTGAAACCAAAATAAAAAAACGCACTCAGGCGTTTTGCAGGAGAAGAGTGATGGAAGCATTGGAAGCAGCAGCTGGCGAAGTCAGCAAGGATGAAATCATGGCAGCGTTTCAGGCGCAGCGCGATGCGTTTCATGCTGAGTTACCTGTCAGTTATGAAACCCGGATGGACCGTATCAACCGTACGGCCCAGATGATTATCGATCACAAAGACGCCCTGTGCGAGGCCGTGTCCAATGATTTTGGCCATCGCAGCTCGGTGCAAACAGTTATGACTGACCTCATGTCGGTCGTTGGCCATGCGAAAGATCACAAGAAAAACCTGCGCAAATGGATGCGTCCTGAAAAACGCAAGACTGACTTTCCGTTAGGCTTGCTGGGTGCCAGCGGGACTGTGGAATATCAACCTAAAGGTGTTGTTGGCGTGATTTCCCCTTGGAATTTCCCGATCAATCTGGCCTTTGACCCAGCCATCGGCGCGTTCGGTGCCGGCAACCGGGTGATTATCAAATTTTCAGAATTCTGCCCAGAAACTGGCGAGCTGGTCAAAAAACTGGTGTCCGAATATTTTGTCCCAGAAGAAATGACCGTCATTACCGGTGGTCCGGAAACGGGCAAAGCCTTTTCCGAAATTCCTTGGGATCACTTGATTTTCACAGGAGGCGGCGGAATTGCCAAACATGTTATGGCCGCGGCGGCAAAGAATCTCACACCGGTTACACTGGAACTCGGCGGCAAGTCACCGACTATTGTCGGACCTGATGCTGACGTCCAAAAAGCTACCCAGCGCATCGCAATGGGTAAGATGATGAATGCTGGTCAAATCTGTTTGGCGCCAGATTATTTGATGGTGCCGCAGGACAAGGAAGAGGCGGTTGTACAGGGCATAACCAACAATGTTACGGAACAGTATCCGACGATGATATCCAATGACGATTACACATCAGTGATCAACGGGCGGCATAAGGAACGTCTGCAGGGCTTGATCGACGACGCGGTTGCCAAAGGCGCAAAGCAGACAGTGGTCAATCCGGGTGACGAAGATTTTGCCAACACCAACAGCAACAAAATGCCGCTGACGGTACTGCAAAATGTGAATGAAGACATGAGGGTCATGCAGGAAGAGATTTTCGGTCCGGTGCTACCAATCAAAACTTATCGCAATCTCGATGAAGTCATCGAATATGTGAACGATCATGATCGTCCCCTGGGGCTCTATTATTTCGGGGAAACGGAGTCCGACAAGCGCAAGGTGCTGGACCGCACCATTTCTGGCGGCGTGACCGTCAACGATGTGATTTTCCACATCGCCCAGCATGACCTACCCTTTGGCGGCGTTGGTCCTTCGGGCATGGGTGCTTATACCGGACCAGATGGCTTCAAGGAGTTCAGCCACGCCAAGGCCGTTTACCGCCAGCCAAAAGTCAACATTGCCAAAATTGCTGGTTTCCTGCCACCTTATGGTTCCGCTACCGAAAAGACCATGAAGCAGCAGATGAAACTCTAAAGTCAGGCGGCTATGGCAGATTTCCCTTTAGCAGGGCTCAAGGTCCTGGATTTTTCACGCGTGGTCGCGGGCCCCTATGCCACCCGGATGCTGTCCGATCTCGGCGCAGAGGTGTTGAAGGTTGAACCGCCGGAAGGCGATGTCACCCGCAAACTCGCCAAGCGGGAAAGCGGGGTCAGTGGCAATTATCTGCAGCTCAATATCGGCAAGCAGAATATCTGCCTGGACCTCAAAGCCCAAGGCGCGCCGGAACTGGTCAGGAAACTGGCGGCAGAGGCCGATATCGTCGTAGAGAATTTCCGCCCAGGCATTATGGATAAATTTGGCATCGGCTGGGAGGGCCTGTCCAGGGTCAATCCGCAACTCATCATGCTGTCCATCTCCGGCTACGGCCAGAACGGGCCAGAGCGTGAAAAGGCGGCCTATGCGCCGGTTCTTCATGCCGAGACCGGCTTGATTGCCCGGCAAGCCCAGATAAGCGGCAGTCATCCCACCGATATTCAGTTTGCCATGGCGGACAGTTATAGTTCCCTGCACGGAATCATCGCGATCCTGTCCGCTTTGCGCACACTCGATCAGACCGGCGAAGGCCAACATATCGATCTGGCGATGCTCAACGTCCTGCATTCAGCTGATGATTACGCTCATTTCGCGCTTGATGATATCTGGCCTAAACCGCCGGAAACTCTGGTCTGGGAAGCACCTGAAGATCGTCAGATTCTGATTGTCGGTGACATGAAGTGGCTCTGGCTGATGTTCTCGACCAAAGACGGCCTTGCAGATCCCACACCCGAGGGCGCGGATATTCCGACCAAGGTAAGGCTGCGCCGCGAAGCGATGGAACAGCATATCCGGTCCCAAGACGGGTTCGAGGCGCTGACTGCGACGCTCGATCGGCTCAACCTGGCTTGGGGCGAAGTGCATCCCTTTGGTCCGGATGTCTATGATCAACCGAGCATCGGGCACCTCGGCACCATAGTCGATGTCACTGATGATGATGGCAATCCCCGCCGGACTGTGCAGTCGCCTTATCGTTTTTCAAAATCGAAGAGCGGTATTGATAGCAACAGCAAAACCGCCAAACGCGGCGAACATAATATCACCGCTCTAAAAAACTGGCTGGGCTTGAGCGACAAAGAAATTTCTCACCTGTCAGACATCAAGGCTCTGCGCGGTGATTGATCGCCACACGAGCGCAATGATTTTCGCGAGCTATTCTGTTGGCTCGGCCGCCTTCATCCGTGTTTGCCGATAAGGCAACATGCTAGCGGCAGCCAAGGGAAGTACCCAAACAAGGCGCATCTGGTATCTGCCTTTTGGTCCTGAAAGCGCGCCACAAATTGCTGCATTTGCGAATATTCCGACGACGATTAATATCGAAAAAACCGCTGGTTTGCTGAGACGACCGGAATGCTTGAAGCTCCGGAATATGAAAATCACCAGAAACAACAAGGCTGCAGCCGACACAATAAACGTAGATATCTCCCAGAAGCTGGTCGGCATGGTGTTTTTATATGCTGCCGATTGCTTTTGCGCGTCGAAATACCTGCCAGGAATCTTGTCTTGATATTGCGCTATTTGCTTGTCGTTATAGTTGAAGTTGGGAAGATTGAAGGTGACGAGCTGCGTCCCGAAGCCACGGAATGACGCAACCAATACTTCAACCGGATATTCTAAAAACACATCCAGAACGAATGCCTTTTCTGTTGCCGCAACCTCGCGTCTTTCACGGTTTGGCAAAGCTTGAAAAAAGCCCGCATCCTTCTCTTTGCTCCAAAGCAATTGATCATGATTGATAACTTTAAAGTCGAGTACTCGGCAAAATTTCAGGTCCTCTGTTCCGCAATGCTTTTCCAGATATTTGTATCCAGGCCCATCATCAATCACTCTCGCGGCAAGAAAAGGCGGCATCACCGGCGCATTGCCCGAATATTTTGTAACGCCCCAATAGAAAACGGATTGCCCCCCAAAGGAAAGCAATATGCTCGTGACAACGACCAGAACAGGCCGCCATCCCGCCTGTAGAAACTTGGTAATATTGCCCAGTATAACCAGCGCCAACAGAGAGACCGTAATCAGAACATTAGTATTGTGAAAAAGCATCGCAGCGAGCAGCAAACCAAACCAGAACAGTCTCTCTGCCCTGCCCTGCCGATCCCAAAATGCCGCCAAATGAACAAAAGACAGCAACCCGAGACCAGCAAAAATATCGGGCATCAAGAAGCCTGAGAAAAAAGCGGCGGAGGAAAGAAAAACAACTAGCAAGCCGATCGATAAAATTCGCATTACCCCCGCACCCCGAGTTCCTTCCGGAACAAAAGCCTTGATCGTCAGCATGATCGCTATCCCGACAATCAGAGATTGAATCACTGCCACCAGCCAAAAATTGCCGAAGATTTGGGCCAGATAAAGAAAAGCGCCATAAAAAACCGAACGACCAGCCAAAGCGACGGGACCATTTTCGATGGAATTAGATGGTTCCGCTTTCACATCTTCATCCGATGTCGGCGTTTCGTCCGAGCCAGCCGCATACCGGTCATGAAACTCATTGGTCCATGCAGATTCGATTCCCGTCAGTTTATAAACGCCAGCATCCGCAGCACGGATATAGCTGGGCGTGTCCGGCATGTAGAATGGCTCGCCATTGATGAATGACGGCCATAATAAAGCCAGCGCCAAAATCATGGTCGACATAGTAGCGTAAAGGGTTGGCCCGAAACCCGTCTTTCCAATTTTGCCCAACATTGGTCTCCGACCATTTACACGAACGTACGGTGAGTGATTATGTCAACACAAAAACTCATTCCAACCCGAATTAGCTGATAACCCAAAATGGTACATATTCAACATGATATGCAGTTCGGGTGCCGGTTTTACCTTTTACAAATTCGTGCATAATAGTTACGACCTGCCGGCAATCATCGGGTGAAGAAAGAGACGATCATGAAATTGATAGTGCAAATTCCCTGTTTCAACGAAGCCGGCACGCTTGAGGAAACAGTCGCAGACATCCCAAAATCAATCGACGGCATCGATACGATCGAAATTTTGATTATAGACGACGGTTCATCAGACGGGACATCCGAGCTGGCTCAAAAACTTGGCGTCCATCACGTTCTTAGAAACAAGCGAAATATGGGTCTCGCCCGAACATTCAAGAAAGGACTGGATCACAGTCTTAGCTTGGGCGCTGATATCATCGTCAATACCGATGGCGACAACCAATATTGCGGCGCGGATATTGCAAAACTGGTGCAACCCATTATCGCGGGAACCGCCGACATAACCATTGGTGACCGGCAAACCTCCACCATCGAGCATTTCTCGCTGGGCAAGAAGCTGTTGCAACGTTTTGGCAGCTGGGTGGTGCGGCGCTTTTCCGAAGTGGATGTTCCCGACGCAGTCAGCGGTTTCCGCGCGATTTCCAGGGAAGCGGCCTTTCGTATCAACATTGTTTCTTCATTTAGCTACACAATCGAGATGCTGATTCAGGTCGGCAAGAAAGGAATAGCCTTCACCAGCGTTCCTGTCCGGACCAATCCCAAAACCAGAGATTCGCGACTGTTTAACAGCGTATTCCGGTTTATCGAGCGATCTGGAACGACGCTTTTGCGGATGTATTCCATGTATCAGCCCCTCCGGGTTTTCACCCTGATTGGCATAGTTATCGGGCTTATCGGCGCTATTCCAATGGTAAGATTTCTCTATTTCTATTTGTTTGCGTCCGGCGAAGGCAAGATCCAGTCGCTGGTGATCGGGTCAGCCTTCCTGATCGTCGGCGTGCTGACATTTATTCTGGGTTTGATGGCGGACCTGATCAGTCATAACCGGCAACTTATCGAAATATCACTAGAAAAACTAAGGCATCTGGAGGATGCGCAAAAGGCCCTATTGGCTGACACCCGCCCCGGCATTGTCGAAGAGTCTGCGATACCAGAAAAACTTGAGGATAGTCGCGGTCGTCAGGATGGCTAGCAATGCCAGAATATAGGATATGCCAAAAAACTCGTGCAAAACGAGGAACAAGACATATTCGGAGGTCCGAAACGCGAGACTGCTAAGTGCAAATTTAACGAAATCATCCCGCACGGAGGCAGCGCTATCAAATACAAGACGGCGCAGCGACAGGAAATTGATCAGATAGGCAACGACAAACGCGACGAGTACCGCGATCTTTTCCTGAACCCCCAATATCTCATGCAGAAATATCGGAATCCCAAGCGTGATCGTAGCACTTGTCGCGCTCACTATGACGAATTTCTGAATTTGGCGCCAAGTCCGTTTGTCAGCCAGCCGGTTTAGCAAACTCGCTATCATCTTAGCAAACCTCGGTTTTCTTATCAGAAGCGAAACTCGTCACAAAAAGCCCTTATCGCATAGATATTGTTATTCAAGCATCCGCTTTGCGCGCCTGGCGCCGCTTGAATGATTTTGCGCCATTGTTCCAATGCTTCGGGCCGTCGCTCTTTGGTTTTGAACCCGGCCCACCCCGGCCATTGCCACCGCGACCACCGCCGCCTGGGCGACCTTTGCGAGAACTATGCTTATTCTTGGAAGGACCGCCACGGGTCGGCTTCGCGCCATATTTCTTTGGCTTTTGGCCATAGATACGGGGCGCTACTTCTTCGCGAGGTGGTTCGTCATAGCCTTCGGGTAGCTCAACCACTTCCGGTTTCACGCCGGTTAGCTTTACCACATCGCGCAGGAACTGGCGTTCATCCGGTGCCACCATCGAGTAGGAAATACCGGAGGCCCCTGCCCGTGCAGTACGCCCGATGCGGTGAACATATTGCTCCGGCACGTTGGGCATATCAAAGTTGATCACGTGGCTGACCCCGTCAACATCGATACCGCGCGCGGCAATGTCCGTCGCGACGAGAATATTGATCTTGCCCTTGCGGAAATCACCCAAAGCACGTTCGCGCTGTGGCTGGCTCTTGTTACCGTGAATGGCAGCGCTGTGGATACCGACGGCATTCAGGTTTTTCACAACCTTGTCCGCGCCATGTTTGGTTTGGGTAAAGACCAGCATGTGATCCGGGTTTTCCTGGTTCACAAAGTCTTTTAACAAACGCTGCTTATCATCTTGATTAATATAGGTAACGCGCTGGTCAACCCGCTCAGCGGTTGTCGATTGCGGTGCAACAGAAACCTGGACCGGATTGGTCAGGAACTGGTCTGCCAGTTGAGAAATGGTCTTAGGCATGGTTGCCGAGAAGAACAGGCTCTGACGCTTTTTCGGAAGCAACGGAACGATCTTTTTCAGCGGAACGATGAAACCGAGGTCAAGCATTTGATCCGCCTCGTCGAGCACCAATATCTCAACCTTGCTGAGGTCTAGGCAGCGTTGATCGACGAGGTCCAGCAAACGGCCGGGGGTTGCGACAAGCACATCCACGCCGCGCTGCAAAATGCGTTTTTGCCGGTTGATCGGAACACCGCCAAAAGCAGACGTTACATACATGCCAAGGCCTTTGGAATAGCCGGTCATGCTATCGGCAATCTGCCGCGCCAATTCGCGCGTCGGTGCGAGTACCAGCATCCGGCATTCATTGCGGCCAGGCTTGCGCTTGTTGTTCAACAGGTGATGGATAGAAGGCAGCGAGAAAGCAGCGGTCTTGCCGGTGCCGGTCTGTGCGATGCCAAGAATATCCTTGCCTTCCAGCGCTGGCGGAATGGCCTGCTGCTGAATGGGGGATGGTTTGGTGTAGCCGCCTTCGGCCACACGCGTTTGAATTGGTTTCGCCAGAGCGAAATCAGAAAATAAAGTCAAAAATAATACCTTAAAAATAGCAGCGAGTGTTACGGCACAGCATCATTGCTATGCGCGCGTCCGCCGTCGGTTAAGACGACCCGCGTGATCAGGCTGCCGGGAAATAAAAGAGCAATGAGGCGAGGTTCGAGATAAACTTTTCATCTCTCACGCAGAACTTTCGCCAGACAGTTATCTGCCTTTGCTGTGATGCTAAATAGGATCAAATGATATCAAGTCAAGTTTTTTGTGCACCGCAACATACCTGCATCTTGCCCAAACAGGCTATGAAAGCCCCTGTAAATACTGCTTTCCTACATTGATGGCATGCGTATAGATTGTCTGTGACGCTGTTCGTTCCTTTAAGAGCCTGATTTTGACTTTTTCGGCCAGACATGTCGCGATTTTTCAGTCGATTCTGTGTCGAAGCTGTATAAACTGTCAGGAATTCGGGCTCTAATATGAACGAATCAAATTGTACCAGAGGATTAGGGTTAGGGGTTGCAGGATATGATGAAACGGTTTTTGGCTTTTACCGCGGCGGCGGCTTTGTCCTTTTCTCCGGCAGCGGCGCAACAGACAGCAGCAGAAAGCGGCGTTCAGAAACCCGTCCTTGAAATTGGCGGCGGCGGGCGTCCGGTTGGCGAAGCCTGGGCCCGCAGCCCCGTCTACGCAGCAAACGGGATGGCCGCGACCGCCCATCCGCTGGCCAGCCAGATCGCGATTGATATCCTCAAGAAAGGTGGCACTGCGGTTGATGCAGCCATTGCCGCCAATGCGGCGCTTGGGCTTATGGAACCGACCGGCAACGGCATTGGCGGGGACCTGTTTGCGATTATCTGGGACCCCAAGACCCAGAAGCTTTACGGCCTGAACGCGTCTGGCAAAAGTCCGATGGGCACCTCCTATGACGAGTTTATCAAACAGCTGGATGGCCGCAAAACCATTCCGCCCTTCGGTCCGCTGCCGGTCACTGTGCCTGGAACGGTGGATGGCTGGTTTGAGATGCATGAGCGCTTTGGCAAGCTGAGCATGGCCGATATCCTCGCGCCCACAATTGACTATGCCAATGAAGGGCATCCGATTGCGCCAGTGATCGGCTATTATTTCGGCCGCAATCTCAAGCGTTTTGAAGAAAATCTCGATATGATCGGGGAGTTTGACAATGCCCGCGCGACCTATTTTGCAGATGGTCCGCCTGAGGAAGGCAAGATTTTCAAAAATCCGGATCTCGCCAGCACCTTGACCAAAATTGGCCAAGGCGGGCGTGATGTGTTTTACAAGGGCGAGATTGCCCGGACGATGGACGCCTATTTCAAACGCATTGGCGGCAATTTGCGCTACGAAGATTTTGCAGCGCATAGCAGCATATGGGTGGAACCGGGCTGTGTGACCTATCGCAAGGGCTATGAATTGTGTGAACTTCCACCGAACAGCCAGGGCTTTGCGGCGCTGCAAATGGCTAATATCCTCAAAAATATCGACCTGGCGCAATATCCGCGCGGCAGCGCCGAAGTGCTGCATTATATCACCGAAGCCAAGCGGCTCGCTTTTGAGGATGTCGCGCGCTTTTATGCCGATCCCGACATGTCCCCCGCCCCGCTCGACTGGCTGCTATCGGATGAGTATGGCAAAGAGCGGTTCGCGCTGATTGATCCTGCCAAGGCCTCACCGGAATTTGGCCCCGGCGAGCCCAAGCTGGAGGGCGAAGGTGACACGACCTATCTGACGGTTGCCGACAAGGACGGCATGATGGTCTCGCTGATCCAGTCCAACTATCGCGGGATGGGCAGCGGTCTGGTTGCCGATGGACTGGGCTTCATGTTTCAGGATCGCGGAGAGCTCTACTCGCTCGATCCCGCCCATCCCAATGTCTATGCGCCGGGCAAACGTCCGTTCCAGACAATCATTCCCGCCTTCATGAAAAAGGATGGCCAGCCCTATATGTCCTTCGGCCTGATGGGCGGCGGCATGCAGCCGCAGGGCCATGTGCAGGTGATGATCAACATGGTCGATTATAGCATGAACCTGCAGCAAGCAGGTGATGCCGCGCGCCTCAACCATGATGGTGGGCGGCAACCGACCGATGATCTGACGGGCACGGGGGCAGACCTGCTCGGCACGCTGCATGTCGAGCCGGGCATTTCAGAGGAGACGGTGGAGCGGCTCAAGGCGATGGGCCACAAGGTCAAGCGAGTGGATAATGGTGTGATGTTTGGCGGCTATCAGGCGGTCGTCCGCGATCCCGAGACCGGGGTCTATATCGGCGCCACCGAGATGCGGAAGGACGGGCAGGCGCTGGGCTATTAGACGCTTAACCGGCGTTCATAACCGCGTACAGACTGCCCGCAACGATTGCGATGCTGGCGATCAGGGCGACGGGGCGGACATTGACGACCGACGCTGGCTCGACATCGTTCCGGTGACCGGTGACCATCGGGCGGATGAGATTGTCTTTCAGAACCCACCGGTAGATGGCGATGGCGACGATATGCAGCGCAATCAACGCCACCAGGATATCAAAGTTCAATTCATGAATATCGGCAATATCCCGGCCCGTGCTAAAACTGATCAGAATGGACAGGGGACCGGATTCCAGCCCGTCCACATCGACGGTGAACAGGCCGGTTCCGACCTGCACGGATAGCGCGGCGAGCAGAGCGAAAACGCTCAAACTGCCGAGCGGGCTATGCCCGAAAGAGGGACGGTGCCGTCCCGCAAACAGATCGCGGACATAAGCGGGTACCGCCGCCAACCGCTTGATCATCGGCACGAACCGCGCGGTCCAGCTGCCGATGATACCCCAGATCAGGCGGAACAGGATCACCGCAAACAGGGTCAGCCCCAGTCGCCGGTGCCAGTCCATCATCCCCTCTTCGGCCGTCCACCACATGAGCGGGAGGAGCAGGACGATCAGCCAGTGAAACAGGCGGATCGTCCAGTCCCAGACCAGTGTCTGCCCGGCCTTTGAAGTCATCGCAGGCTAGTCGTCCAGACGATAATCGTCATGACAGGCTTTGCAGGTGCCGCCGGTAGTCTTGAACGCCTCGCCAATGGCCGCGATATCGCCGCCCTGCGCCACGGTGTTCAGATTTGCCGCGGCTTCCTGCATATTGCCGACTTTCTCTTGGAAGTCTGCCATATTCTCCCAGATAGCGGGGAGCGCGTCTGTTTCGACACCGGACTCAGGACCGCTGCCCTCCGGCCACCAGTCCGCCATGCCTTCTGTGGCTTCCGGAACCGCAGCGGCGGCTTCCTGAATGATGGCGATATCGGGGGTGCTGGCTTTCAGCTGATCGCTGATCGCCTTGAATGCATCGCCTACTTTTTCAAGTTGGCCCTGCCGCGCTTCAATCTGTTCCTTGATCGTCATGCCATTGGGCAATTCTGCGCTGGCCGCTTCACTGGAGGCCTCTGGAGCCGCTTCTGATCCCCCACCGTCGCCACATGCACTGAGTAACATTATCGTTGCGATAGCCGGAGCTACAATCTTTACCCTAAGCGTTTTCATCAAGGCCTCCATATCTTTTCTGGTCCCAACGAATGTCGGGATTGAGGAGAATTACAGGAAAATGGCCGATCTGGCCAGTCCTGATAAGATGAATATCACTTGGGAAAACTGCTAGTAAGAGCGCGGCAGGTCGAGAACATGCTCCGCCAGATAGGACAGGATCAGGTTCGTTGAGATCGGCGCGATCTGGTAGAGCCGTGTCTCGCGCCACTTGCGTTCGATGTCATAATCCTCGGCAAAAGCGAAACCGCCATGGGTCTGCATGCACGCTTCGCCTGCCGCCCATGAGGCTTCGGATGCCAGCATTTTTGCCATATTCGCTTCTGCGGCCATGGGTTCTCCAGCTTCGAACATCGTGGCCGCTTTGCGTACCATCAGGTCTGCCGCTTCGGTTTGCGCATAGCTGCGCGCGATCGGGAATTGCACGCCCTGATTCTGGCCGATCGGGCGATCGAACACCTCCCGCTCGCTGGCATAATGCGATGCCTTGGCGGTGAACCAGCGCGCATCGCCGATGCATTCGGCGGCAATCAAAACCCGCTCCGCATTCATGCCGTTCAGGATATAGCGCAGCCCCTTGCCTTCCTCGCCAATGATATTTTCCGCCGACACACGCAGGTCGTCAAAATACACCTCGGTCGTACTGTGATTGATCATGGTGCGGATCGGCTTGATCGTCAGGCCATTCCCCACCGCTTCGCGCATATCGACGATGAAGACAGACAAGCCGTCCGTCCGTTTGCGCACCTGATCCTGCGGCGTCGTGCGGGCCAGCAAGACCATCAGGTCGCTATATTCCGCGCGGCTGGTCCAGACTTTCTGGCCATTGATCACATAATCATCACCATCGCGCACGGCGGTGGTTTTCAGACCCAATGTATTGGTCCCGCTGCCCGGCTCGGTCACGCCAAAGGCTTGCAGACGCAGTTCGCCGGTCGCGATTTTGGGAAGATATTGCTGCTTCTGCGCCTCGCTGCCATCCCGCAATATCGTGCCCATGATATACATTTGCGCATGGCAGGCGCTCGCATTGCAGCCGCTGCTGTGAATTTCCTCAAGGATCGCGGCGGCGGCGGAAAGCCCCAGACCGCTCCCGCCATATTGCTCGGGGATCAGCGCGGCGAGAAAGCCCGCTTTGGTGAGGGCGTCGACAAATTCCCCGGGATAGGCGCGTGCCCGGTCTTTCTCGCGCCAATAGCTGCCGGGGAAATCGCTGCACAAGGCGCGCACCGCTTCGCGCATTTGCGCTATTTCCGGCGTGTCATTCCACATCACAGTCGCTCCGCATGCCAGCGCAAATGATCGTCCATGAAGGTCGAGATGGTGAAATAGCTATGATCATATCCTTCGCGCATGTTCAGCGTCAGAGGAATAGCGGCCCGTTCGCAGGCCGCCACTAACAAATCTGGTTTGAGCTGCTCTTCAAGAAACTGGTCTGCCGTGCCCTGATCGACAAGAATATTGGCGACCCGCGCACCGTCCTCGATCAACGCGCAGGCATCATAATCGCGCCAAGTCGATTGATCGGTACCAAGATAACCGCCCAGAGCCTTGTGTCCCCAAGGACAATTAAGCGAGGAGACAATCGGCGCAAAAGCCGAAACACTTTTGAACCGATCGGGATTGCGCAACCCGATGGTCAGGGCACCGTGGCCGCCCATGCTGTGACCAAATATGCCTTGCCGCTCCATATCTGCTGGAAATTGTTGCGCAATCAGTGCGGGTAATTCTTGCTCAATATAGCTGCGCATCCGGAAGTTGGCAGCCCAGGGTTCTTCGGTCGCATTGACGTAAAAACCCGCGCCTTGCCCCATATCATAGGCTTCATCGTCCGGCACGCCTTCACCGCGTGGTGATGTATCGGGGCAGACAATGATCAGCCCCAATTCACTGGCCAACCGGCGATATTCACCTTTGTCCATGACGTTGGCATGGGTGCAGGTCAGGCCAGACAGATACCAAAGCACTGGCAGCTTCACACCATCCTCACGCCCCGGTACAAAGACCGCAAAGGTCATATCCGTTTTGGTTTCGGCGGAGGCATGGGAATAAACCCCCTGCACGCCGCCGAACGCCTTATTCTCGGAAATTGTCGTCAGACTGCTCATCCGGGCCGATACATAGCGCATAACTTATGACCATCGGGATCGCGGACATAAGACAAGTGCATCTGACCCATGGTCGAATCCCTTGGGCCCGGAGGATCTTCGATTGACTTGGCGCCATTGTCGACGGCGACATCGTGAAACTCTTTCACTTGCTCTGGCGAGGAGCAAGCAAAACCAACTGTTGCGCCGTTGGCAACAGTCGCAGGCTCTCCGTCAATCGGCTGACTGACGCTAAATATGCCCCCGTTGTGAATATAGAAAAGCCGGGTCGTGCCGTCTTCTTTGACATCTACCATCGGCTCACCGGCGCCCAGCGTTGCAAGCACCGCGTTATAAAATGACTTTGATCTTTCAATGTCGTTGGAACCGACCATGATGTGACTGAACATATCTCTCTCCTTAATTGAACGTTTTAGAAAACCACAACGCTGCGAATGCTCTTGCCCGCATGCATCAAATCAAAACCCTTGTTAATCTCGTCGAGAGTCAGCGTGTGCGTGATCATCGGATCAATCTCGATCTTGCCGTTCACATACCAGTCGACAATCTTCGGGACATCGGTCCGCCCGCGGGCGCCGCCAAAGGCGGTGCCTTTCCAGACCCGGCCAGTGACCAGTTGAAACGGTCGGGTTGCGATTTCCTTGCCCGCCTCCGCGACACCAATAATGATGCTCTCGCCCCAGCCGCGATGACAGGCTTCCAATGCTTGGCGCATCACGTCGGTACTGCCTGTGCAATCGAACGTATAATCTGCGCCGCCATCGGTCAGCGCGACCAGATGCTCGACAATATCACCGCTGACATCTTTCGGATTGACGAAATGTGTCATCCCGAATTTCCGTCCCCATTCTTCTTTGTCAGCGTTCAGATCAACGCCGATAATCTTGTCCGCGCCGACCATGCGAGCGCCTTGAATAACGTTCAGCCCAATGCCGCCCAAACCAAAGATTATGACATTCGAACCTGGCTCAACCTTTGCCGTGTTTGTTACCGCACCAACGCCGGTAGTCACCCCGCAACCGATGTAGCAGCTCTTGTCAAACGGCGCATCGGTGCGGATTTTTGCCACCGCAATTTCAGGCAGCACAATAAAGTTCGAGAAGGTGGAGCAACCCATATAATGATAGATGGCTTCGCCTTTATAAGACATGCGGCTCGTGCCATCCGGCATCAACCCTTGTCCCTGCGTCGACCGAATGGCCGTGCACAAGTTGGTTTTACCGGATAGACAGGATTTACACTGGCGACATTCCGGCGTGTAGAGCGGGATCACATGATCATCAGGCGCAACGGACGTCACGCCCGGGCCGATTTCACGCACGATGCCGGCGCCTTCATGACCCAACACGCTGGGAAACTTGCCTTCGCTGTCGAGACCATCCAGCGTGTAGGCATCGGTGTGGCAAATACCGGTTGCCATGATCTCGACCAGCACTTCGCCAGCTTTCGGACCTTCTAAATCCAGCTCGACAATTTCCAGCGGTTTTTTGGCTTCGAATGCCACTGCGGCGCGGGTTTTCATGGGACGGTATTTCCTATCGATCAATTTGAAAATCACCTTAACTCATAGCCGCATGCAATCAACCGGATTTGGGCGTTCATGATCATTATTGGAAAAGTTGGACTTCTCAGGGCAAGCGGTAAAAATCACCCAACCGATCCAAAGCGATTTTCAAAACCAGTTTCCCAGATCGTGCAGGCCAGCCGAGATGCTTTTCTGCTGTCGGAACGCCCTCGCCTGCGCAGATGATTCGCCAAGCAATGTCGCAAAGGTCCCTGCCCAGATAGGCGATCGCGTTGTCGAAACGCTGCTTCGCCGCAATCTGCGCTTCGGTAGCATTCAGCATATCGGGCGCCGCGCGGCGTCCATCGGTCGGCGGCGTGCTGTTCCAGCTCATGGTGACATTGGGCGCTAAACTGGCCCGTTCCCAATCCGCGTGCAATTTCTCTCCGCTGTCAAACTGCCGATCCGTCAGATGCCCCCGCGCACGAAGCCAACTTAACGGAGATTCTGAAACATTGACTGTCACGCTGCGTGCGGGATGCTTTTTACTTCGACCCTTTGCGCAATATTTTCCATCTCGGGCAAGGGGGTGTTCCGCTAATATACGCGGGTCTGAAAATTTATCTGTTCTGGTTGAGGACATAGCAAGCTCCGTTTCAAATGATCCGAATTCCCCTTGCCATTATGGCTAACATGTAGGAAAGAAGAAACCATATAGGTTGGAGATGATAATGATTAGCCGCATAAGAGATGTCCGCAAGGCAAAGGGACTTACACTGGATGATGTCGCGAAACGCTGTGATCCGCCAACGACAGCTCAAACTATTGGACGGCTGGAAACCGGGATGCGGACACTATCATTGGATTGGTTGAACCGAATCGCTGATGCGCTTGCCGTTGATAGCGCGGAATTGCTTGCTCTGCCTGATCAGGATGAATTACCGGTGGCCGCGATGCTTGATCACAAAGGTGCCCACGCGCTCAAGAAGACTGAGAGCATCTCTCAGCCGACCATAGAAACAGCCATGGTCGCCCTACGTGTGAAAAGCAGCATTGGCGATTATCGCGCAGGAGATGACGTGTGGCTATCACGCCGGACGCCAGATCAATATAGCACCGCGCTGAACCGCGACATATTAGTGCCGCGTCCGGCGGGACGATTCCTTTTCGGCCGCCTGATCGGACGAGAAGGTGACATGATACAGATTTTACCATTGGGGAGCGGTGCACGGCAACAGGTGGTCAAAGATCCGGAATGGATTGGAGTTGCGGTGCGTCTGGTAAGGGCACTGTAACGGCTTTACGTCAACCCAGCTCTGCATGACCCGCCCCCTCAACATATTGACGCTATCGACATTGTTTCCCAATGCCGCGTCACCCAATTTTGGTATATTTGTTGAACGCCAAACGGCGGAACTGGCCAGCAGGCCGAATGCCGATGTGACAGTCATCAATCCAATCGGGATACCTCCACCGCCGTTCCGAGCGCTGGCCCCTTATAGCGCGCTGTCCGCTTTGCCTGATCACGAACGGTGGCGCGGGCTTAATGTTCACCGTCCGC
Source organism: Parasphingorhabdus cellanae (assembly GCF_017498565.1). NCBI lineage: Bacteria > Pseudomonadati > Pseudomonadota > Alphaproteobacteria > Sphingomonadales > Sphingorhabdaceae > Parasphingorhabdus > Parasphingorhabdus cellanae. The sequence continues at coordinate 3,549,361 of NZ_CP071794.1, read as the reverse complement.
GTTTTACCTTAATCCCGAAATTCGGTGGTGCCAAAAATCCTGAACGAATTGCAGCAGCCATCCTGCCGCTTCTCCAAAAGCTCCATAGTCAAAAACCATTTGATCTGATTGATGCGGAGTTTTTCTATCCTGATGGTCCCGCCGCGATGTTGCTATCCGAAGCAATGAATATTCCTTTCACCATAAAAGCCCGCGGTGCCGACATCCATCATTGGGGCAGTAATCCGAAATGCCTGCCGCAAATCTTATCGGCCGCTGACAAAGCAGCAGGCCTGCTTGCTGTATCCGATGCGTTGAAGCGGGATATGAAAGAGATTGGCATGGACGGCAACAAGATCACGCTCCATTACACCGGCCTTGATCAAGAGAAGTTCAGGCCAGTGGATCGCGCGGCGGCCAAACGAAAACTCAACATCACCGGGCCATTATTCATTTGTGTCGGCGCGCTTATCAAGCGCAAGAATCAGGCGCTTGTGATCAATGCCATGACATCCTTTCCCGACGCCACCCTGATACTCGCAGGGACAGGCGAGGAAGAAAAGGCCTACCGTGCATTGGCGGACAGATTGAAGGTTGCTGATCGCGTCCGCTTTTTAGGCAATGTCCCGCATGATGATGTACCAAAGCTGGTCGCAGCAGCAGACATTTCTATCCTGCCGTCTAAATCCGAAGGACTCGCCAATGCATGGGTCGAGTCGCTTTCCTGCGGCACACCGATCATAATCAGCGAAGCAGGCGGAGCCCGGGAATTGGTCCGCTCCGATATTGCCGGAAAGATTATAGAACAAGAGCGTTTGGCGGTCGTTGAAGCCATCAAATCCATCTTGGCTAATCCGCCAGATCAGCATGCCGTTCGTGCAACCGTAAGTCATTTCAGCTGGAAAAATAATGGCGACGCGCTGATAAATCTGTTCGGCGATGTTGCTCGAAAATGATTAGCGTAGCGGCATAAACGCGCCGATTATCCAGCGTTCTTCGGCGCGTAACACACCCCAGGCACGTGCAGCGGCGCGGCTATCCATAACCTCAATACCCAGTTTTGCGGCTTCTGCGGCGCGGCGAAAGGATGCAGTCGGTTGCTCCATCTTCGAACCACTACCAAATAACAGAAATTCGGGCGCTGGTGACAGATCAAGCGCCGCAATGATATCCGTCAAATTTAGATTATTGCGCCCCGGCATGTCCCAAGACAACGCCTGTTCCGGCGAAAGCAACAAGCCACTGTCAAAACGCTGGTCACCAATCTTATAGCCATTGGGCGTAAAGCCAGTGACTATTGGCCCTTCAAAATCAACGTCACGTCTGAGTTCAACCATTAATGTTCAACAATCAGCCGACTTCTTCTGGTCCGCCGATTTTTTCGGCTTTGTCACCAGCCGTCTCCGGCGGCACGAAGCTATCGGGGCCGACTTTCAACCATATCAATATCGGTGCTGCCATATAGACCGATGAATAGGTACCAATGAATACGCCAAGGAACATCGCGGCGGAAAAACCGAAAATAACGTCGGGTCCCCAGACCATTAAAGCGATAAGCGCGATGAGCATCGTCAAACTGGTCATCACGGTACGTGCCAGCGTTTCGTTCACCGACAGGTCAAGTAAAGCGATAATATCCATCTTGCGATATTTCTTCAGATTTTCCCTGATCCGGTCATAAACTACAATCGTATCATTCAGCGAATAGCCGATAATCGTCAGCAGAGCGGCCACGATATTGAGGTTGAACTCCAGCTGCGTCAGAGCGAAAAATCCGAAGGTTAGCGCAACGTCATGGAACAAGGCAAACAGCGCTCCGGCACCAAATTGCCACTCAAACCGGATCCAGATGTAAAGCGTGATCGCAAGCATAGCGCCAACCAATGACCAGACACCTTTGGATAATAGTTCCTCGGAAACCTTGCCAGAGACGGAATCTACACCGTCAATGCGAACATCGGGATAGTCCGTTCTCAACATGCCGGTAATTTGGTCCGCCATCGTGTTGGCCAATTCCGGATCTTGGTCCGCACCGTCAGGCAGCTTCATACGGATCGAAACCTCATTCGGTTCACCGAAACGTTGAATCGTAGGATCACCGTAACCCAGTGCGCCGACCTTTTCCCGAAGTTCCGTGATCGGTGCATCAGTAGTCTGAGTAAAGGTTGTCCGGATCATCTGACCACCGACGAAGTCAACGCCGAAGTTCAGGCCACGTTGCGCGACCAGCGCCATCGAACCAATAATCATCAATATACTGATGGCTACTGCGATATTCCGCCATTTGAGGAATGCGATATTGGTATCATCGGGAACGAGTTTGAGAAGTTTCATGACCATGCCCTCCTATATGACCAGCTCTTGCGGACGAGTGCGGCGTAACCAAAGCGCGACCAGCATCCGCGTCACCACGACAGCGGTAAAGACCGATGTGACAATCCCGATAATCAGGACCACGGCGAAGCCGCGAACCGGACCGGAACCAAAGATAAACAATAGCAAGCCTGCGATGACGTTGGTAATATTCGCATCAAAAATGGCGCGCGAGGCTTCTTTATAGCCAACCTCAACCGCTTGGACGACACGTCTGCCGCGCCTTCGTTCCTCGCGTATTCGCTCGTTAATCAACACGTTCGCGTCCACCGCCGAACCGACTGTCAAAATGAAACCGGCAATACCCGGTAACGTCAGCGTCGCATTGAAAATTGCCATGACGCCAAGGATCAGGAAAAGGTTTAGTGTCAACGCAAAGTTCGCATAAAAACCAAAGCGGCCATAAGTTACGACCATGAACGCCAGCACCGCCGCTGTACCAATAATCGCGGCGATCATACCCTTGCGGATGGAATCCGCACCAAGGTCGGGACCAACGGTGCGTTCTTCGACAACCTGCAATTCGACCGGCAGCGCGCCAGACCGCAAGGCGATCGAAAGCTGGTTGGCGCCCTCCACGGTGAAGTTACCGGAAATCTGAGCGGAACCGCCCAGAATGGGTTCGTTGATATTGGGCGCAGAGAGCACCACACCATCCAAAATGATTGCAAAGGGGCGGCCGACATTATTCTGGGTCAACCGCGCAAATCTTGATCCACCCTCGCTGTCAAACGTAATATTCACAACCGGCTCGTTCGTGTCCGGGTTAAAGCCCTGTCCGGCATCTGTGAGTTTATCCCCTGAAATACCGCCCAGACGTTTTACTGCAATATTGGGCAAACCGGACGGATTGTCGGGATAGGGAAAAATCTGGCTGCCTACCGGCGGACGCCCTTCCGTAACTGCATTAGGATCAGCCTCGAAATCGACGAGCTTGAATTCCAGTTTGGCGGTTTTGCCAAGCAGTTCTTTCAACGCTTCAGGATCTTCCAGCCCGGGTACCTGCACCACTATGCGTGTATCGCCTTGCCGGATGATAGTTGGTTCGCGGGTACCCATTTCGTCGATACGCCGCCGGATCACATCCGTCGCCGTGTCCATCGCATTATCAACCGCATTTTCGAGGCCAGCAGACGTCGGCGAAACAACGAAGCGCGTATCATCGCGAACTTCAATATCCCAATCCCGCTGTCCGGTTAGCCCTGCACCTGTAGTCAGTGGCAACAAAGCTTCTCGCGCAGAGTCTACTTGTGTTGAATCGCGCACCATGAAAGACAGTACGCCATCTTTACGCGAGATATCACCAATATTGATGCGCGGGTTCGCACGGCGCATTTCAGCGCGTACTGACTCTTCCATTGTCTGCAAACGCGTTTCACCCACATCGGCAGGATCAGCCTCCAACAGGATATGACTGCCACCAGACAGATCGAGGCCCAAATTGATCGTCTCATCCGGTAAAAAGGTTGGCCAATATTTATGGCTTTCGCCAAAAAATAGGCTGGGAAGCGACATCAGCACGCCAAAAGCCAGTAACAAAGATATGGAAATGACTTTCCAGCGCGGGAAATCTAACATCGTAAAACTATCCGTTCCCTAAGGTTTAATCGTTGGCCGGTTTGCCGCTGCCACGTGGCATGACATCAGATAACGTAGCCTTAACCGCCTTCACGCGAATGCCCTTGGCAATTTCAACCTCAACATATTCATCGTCAACTTTCATCGCCTTGCCGACCAAACCGCCACCGGTAACAACTTCATCATTTTTCTGAACCGCTGAAATCTTGCCCTGATGCTCTTTCATTTTCTTTTGCTGCGGACGGATCAGCAAAAAATAGAAGACAGCAAATATTAAAACCAGCGGCATGATCGAAATAAGAAAGCCGCCGGCTCCGCCAGAAGCTGCCTGCGCCGTGATCAAAAGTGAAGTCATCTCAATATCCCCAATTTACTAGCCGGTTTTATAGGCTCATGGACCGATACTGTTGCTGACGCAAAGCGTCGGTCATTAATGCTGCGCGCGCCTATCATGCACCTCTTCTGAAAGCAATCGATTAGCAAAGGGAACGCAATCGGGCGGGACACGCCTTAAACGCTCTCAAGTAAATGGGAAGCACTTTGAAGGAGATCAAGCTATTATAGATCTGCCCTCTCAAATATGTATCCAAGGTGCCCACCCCAAAGAACTTGCCAAGGATGTCCGACCGCCATATATGCGCTGGCTCGGTCGGCGATGCCGCACCGAAGGTCGGGACGTAGCGCAGCCTGGTAGCGCATCACACTGGGGGTGTGGGGGTCGGAGGTTCGAATCCTCTCGTCCCGACCAATTATTCAATGACTAAAGAAAATTTTTATTTCTTGAAATCCGCATTTCTCTTCAGGGAAGTGCAAATTTTTGCAGCCTTGGCATGTGGCGCACTTCAGTTCCCGGTGATAAGTTTAAAATACATAATCAAGGCTGAAAACACCTTTGCATTTGCCTTAAGATTCATCTCACCTCGGCACGGTGCAAAACGCTATACTGTCCTTGATGGAGCTCTCACAACTTTGATATCGCTTTGCACAGCTGGATCGATATTGGGATTACTTTTTTCCCTTCGACGGAGACAATTGATATTGTAGTTGCCTGCCTGAAATTGTCGGTGACAGTCTATATTCACCCACTTTTTTACAAAATCTGAGAGCGACTTGGAAACTTCCATTCGTGCCGCCCTAGCTTGCAAAAACACTGTTGTCATTAGGCAACGGCGATATTCAAATATTCGTCAACGATAAAGCTATCCCTAGGTTCTTTTTCAAATCACCTTTTGCCGTGCTATTTTTTAGCGACGACGATCACGATTGGACAATGCTGTACGACCATCGGCTCCGAACTATTCGATCAATTTCCGTTATTGCGTATCAGGCCAGTTTCATTGAACAATTATTTTACGAACCACCAACAGAAAATGCTTCCTCAGAAAACGAAATGAAGCCTGCTGAGCAGCGAACGACTGGTCAAACGAGGACAAGAATATCATCGGCTAAGTGGCACTGACTAAGAGATCTTTCTGATACTAACTTGGTCACCAACCTAAATTATATTTTGGATGGGATGGCGAACATGCCAGAGAAGAAATTCGTGACGCGCTTCATAAGGCGATCGACGCTAATTTACGGTAAACAGCACTAAATATTGATGAGGATGGGGAGCTTACCGTTTTGGGATAACTGGAAATCCTATATGACTGCTGATCTTCCTGACGACATATAGCGGGATATTATCAACAGCAGGCCAAACGCAGAAGAGCTTCAATCCAATCGTTGGGGGAATGGATGAAATACATTACCCTGACAACCATATCGTTGCGGATATGAGGTAATCTAGATAGCATTAGAGGCTTCTCACAAGACATCTTGCCATCGATATTTGCGAAAGCCAAACCATCAAGGACGCGATTGCCTCCGGCGGGATCGATAAGAGTTTCAGTGTCGATGACTTCAAAAATGCCTAGAGTGCCAGACTGTTAGGCTGATCAAAATGCGCCAATAGCGAACACTAGATTACCCAAAAATATCTTTGCACAACTTTCTGCATTATATCTTGCGCGCCAGTCCCTAACTGCTAATGACTTGCAATACTAAGTAAGGATTGATTCCATGTGTTCACGAGTCGTTCGTAATACCGTCATGGCGGCCACGCTGTTTGCTTTGCCGTTGACAACACCGCTGCATGCTCAAGAGAATGACCAAAGTAAAGACGGCTCCAACACGCTGCGGACAACGAAAGATGGCGACACCATAGTTGTCACCGCAAGAGCCTATGTTTCTGATGCCAGCTTCTCGGCTAACAAAACCGATATCCCGCTTATTCAGTCGCCGCAGTCGGTTTCCGTTATATCCCGTGATCAGATTGACCTTTTGAACTTTATCGATGTTCAGCAAGCGGTGCGCTATTCGGCTGGTGTTACCGGCGAAAACTATGGCCCGGATTTGCGCTATGATTTCCTGACCGTACGCGGATTCATTCCCAAACAATATATTGATGGCCTGGTTGCGCCCTCGACCACAACGATCGCATCCACAGGTGTTGATCTCTATGCTTTTGATTCTGTTGAAATCCTCAAGGGTCCAGTATCAACCCTCTACGGAAGCACACCGCCTGGAGGTATTTATAATCAAACTTCGCGGCGTGTGAGCGATGAGTTTGGCGGAGAAATACGTGGCAAAGTCGGTACCGATGACTATTATGAGCTAGCAGGTACGCTTACCGGAGCCATAATAGATGGTATATCAGCACGCGTCACTGGTCTCTACCTGAACCGAGGCTCAGAAAGAGATTTCGTTGATGCCGAGCGTGTCTTGCTTGCGCCCACATTTTCATTTGATATCGGGCCTGAAACAGCACTTACGGTCAATGGCTATTATCAAAAAGATATCATTAATGGCGAAATGAATGGCTTTCTGCCTGTTGAAGGTACGCTGCTTCCGAACCCCAATGGCAAGCTACCGCGCAGCGTAAATTTAGGCGACCCAGATAATCGCTTTGAGCGGGAACAATATGCCGTCGGTGCGTCCTTAAAGCATGTTTTCTCATCCAATGTGTCGTTGATTTCGTCCATTCGCTACAATGATTATGACGAAGAGACCCCGCAAAATGTCTATGGAGGCGGCGGTTTCACCAATCGCACCGATCCCGGCCAACCAGATTTTTTCCGCACCATCGGTCGGTTCAACTTTACATATTCCGAAAACGTGGAAGCTCTCTCTTCTGATACGCGCCTGGACGCCAATTTTGAAACAGGCGCGCTGACGCACAAGGTAATTGCAGGCGTCGACTATCGCCGCGTCGTGAATGTGGCGGACTTTGGGTTCTTCTTTGATCCGCAGCCTATTGACGCTTTTGATCCTGTCTTCACTCCGATCGTCACACCAACCGAACTCTATCCCGACCCGTTTAATAACCAACGGCTGCGGCAGACTGGTATTTATGCGCAAAACCAGATTGGTCTTGGTAATCTGTTCCTGACTTTGGGCGCAAGGCAAGATTGGGTAAATATTGCCAACCGGGCCGACGATACTGATACCGATCAAAACGCGTTCACTTGGCGCGCTGGCCTGAACTATGTCACCAAGAGCGGATTGGCGCCTTATATCAGCTATGCGCGTTCGTTTGAGCCGGTTCTGGGCGTCGATTCCGTAACCAACGAACCGTTCAAGGCCAGTCGCGGTGAGCAATATGAGGGCGGCATTAAATATGATGGCCGGACTCTGGGCGGCAATGTTGATATTTTTGCGACTGCGGCGCTCTTTCACATTCGCCAAACAAATGTCGTTGCCACTGCCCCGTCCAATATACCGGTGTCCGGCACGCAATCTGGTGAAGTGGAGTCTTCCGGCGTGGAACTGGAATTTGCTGCACGGATCAACAACCAGGTTGCACTGAACGGCTCTTACAGTTTTACAGATAGTGAAGTTACAGCAAACGCCAATATTCCGGTTGAAGTCGGCGAACCGTTGCCAGTAACCCCGAGACATCGGCTTGCTTTATTCGGCAATTATACCGTGCAACAAGGCGCTCTGGGCGGCCTGGGGCTAGGCATGGGTGTGCGGTACAGCAGCAAAAGCGCGGGCAGTTTGCCGGGGCCCTTTAATCCCGTTGTGTTTAATGGAGATGCATCGCTGCTTTTCGACGCGATCATTAGCTACGATACGCCGGACTGGCGGTTCGCGGTCAATGGTTCCAATATCTTCGATCAACGCTATGTCGGTCGCTGTGCCCGCGCCACCGGCTGCAATTTCGGCGCCGGGCGGCAGATTATTGGAACCGCGACCTATAAATTTTAGGGGATAGCGGTTTTAACAAGCTCGCTTTAGGCACGGCACATGAAAACCAGTCACCTTCGCGCATGGATTTTTGTCCACAAATGGACCAGCCTTATCTCGACGCTATTTCTATTCATGCTGTGTGTGACGGGGTTGCCACTGATTTTTCACGAGGAAATTGATGCGGCATTTTCTGACACTGCGCCTCTAGCCGCTTCCCCAGTTGAAGCATTGGATGACGGGACGTTGCTCAGTTTTGACGCTGTCTTGCAAACAGCGCTGGCTGAACGGCCTGACGAACGACCGCTTTATATGAGCTTCGACATTGATGAGCCGGTTGCCAATGTCACCACCGGTAAGACTGCAGCTGTTCCCGATAGTGAAATGAGTTTCTTCCCCATTGATAGGCGCTATGGCGAAGTGGTTGCGCCTGAATTGGCTGAAGAACAGAGCGTGATGGATTTTATTCTGCGTCTGCATGTCGATCTGCTGATGGGCTTGCCAGGAATGCTATTTCTGGGTTTGATGGGCTTCCTGTTCGTTGTAGCCACAATTTCTGGTATTGTTCTTTATGCCCCGTTTATGGCGCGATTGCGGTTTGGCGAGATCAGACGTGATCGTAGCGCGCGAGTGAAATGGACTGATTATCACAACCTGATAGGCATTGTTACACTGGCCTGGGCTTTGGTTGTGGGGACAACCGGCGTGATAAACACGCTTGCTGATCCCCTGACTGAAATCTGGCAAGCCAGCGAACTTGACACTGGCACAATAGCAAACAGCGGTACAGCCTACACCGGAAAACTGGCCTCGATCGACAGCGCATTAGAGACTGCCCGGCAGGAGGCGCCCGGCCAGATAATCCAATTTATTGCCTTCCCCGGAGTAGCCTATAGCAATGATCAGGATATGGCTATTTTCCTGCAAGGCGAAACGGAATTGACCAGGAATATGCTGACGGTTGTGCTTATTAATGCCGCCACGGGCAAGCTTGAAGCCGTGCAAGAAATGCCATGGTACATGAAGGCGCTGCTCTATTCCCAACCACTCCATTTCGGTGACTACGGTGGTTTACCAATGAAGATATTATGGGCGATCTTTGATCTGGCGCTGATATTTTTACTGGGCTCAGGACTATATCTTTGGAAGCGGAAGTGGACAAAGCGCACGGTCGACCTCACTGAGACGGAATGAATGATGGCAGAAAGACCAGAGAAACGTTCCAAAAAGCAAATATGGGTCATACCCATTCTCCTAGCGGGATTTACAGTTCTGGGACTTTTCCTCGCTTTGACCGGTGATGGGAGCATCGATAAGATTGCTAGTATCGCACTGGCTTTTCCAATACTTCTGACGATAGTCATTATCATCCAAAACAGCTGTAAACTACAGAACTGATGCCCCCAATTTATACCCAAAGTAAACACTATGATTGGAAGGCCTCTATCTTTGCGGTTTCAACTGGTGGTCGCAACAGTTTGATCTTTAGGTTTAAAGATGGAGCATTGGATATAAAGCAGAGACAACTGAATATATTTAACAGAGGAGCAGAAGCAGGAAATATGGGATCGCTGGCAACGCGGAGAGTCGATGAGTTCGATTGGCCGGGGGTTTAATCGGGACTCATCATCGATTTATCCATTGCTGTTGCGTACTGGCGGCATTCGTCCACCGGAGCGCAAGCGGTCTCGATTGGCGCTGACACTGCCTGAGCGCGAGGAGATATCCAGAGGCCTGACTGCCTGTGTATCAATGCGGTCGATAGCGTGCCGGCTTGGGCTTTCGCCATCGACCATTAACCAGGAAATCAAACGCAAAGGCGGAACCAGTCACTACCGGGCCGCCAGCTCTGATCAATCGGCATGGGATCGATCAAGGCGCCCCAAGCTGCACAAACTCGCCTGCCATCAATCTTTGTACCAAACAGTAGTCGGCAAGCTGCATCGCCACTGGTCACCGGAGCAAATCGCTAGTTGGCTTAAACGCAAATATCTCGGATCATGACGATCATCCTATTCTGTTGCAAAAACTAGTTCCCGTGATCATTTGAATGATGAAGGAATGGTCATGAAACGTCCGAACATCATTGCATCTCAACCAGCCTGGCAACGACAAACCGAATATCATCGTCGGTTGGAGTCCAATCACTTGCGAGGAGCCCACTGGGACCAAAGATCGCGAGCACGAGCTTCTCAGGTTCGTTGATTTCACAGATCTCGGAAAGTTGTGCCGCAAGTGGATCATCGATAATATCCAATTTATCACGAACATATTTCAGCCATGCAGCAATGGCCGTTAGAATTGCCGGGCTCGACCGTTCGCTCAGACCGTTAAGCGACAAAGTTTCCAGCCAGCGCTGGGGAATCTTCTGACTTCCGTCCGCTGCGATTTGCGACAGCTGATGGTTCAGTTTCGGATTTTCGAAACGATGGATGAGCGTATCTGCATAGGTTCTCAAATCCTGACCGTCTTCCGCATTAATTGTCGGAGCAGCTTCTACATTCATAAGACGTCGAACGAGCTCGCGAATGCAGGGGTCCGCAATGGCCTGATGAACAAATTGATGGCTGGCGTTGAGGCCGCAATAGGCCAGTAACGAGTGCGCACCGTTCAGCATGCGCAGCTTGGCCGTTTCGTATGACGACACGTCCCGAACCATTTGCACGCCACTATTTTCCCAATGGGGGCGCCCGCTCGCAAAGTCGTCCTCGATTACCCACTGGGTGAAGGGTTCACACATGACTAATGCTTCGTCACGCAAGCCGGTCATGGTCTCGGCACAATCACGGTCGGCATCGGTGGTTGCAGGTACGATGCGATCGACCATCGTGGACGGGCTGGTGCAGTATGTCTGGTACCAAATCAAAAGGTCCGGCGCCCGCGCAGCGAGATATTCAGATACAAGCTTACCAAGTATCCGGCCATTCTCTGCGAGGTTATCGCAGCTGAGTAAAGTCAATCCGGAATGGCCGGCATTGCGGCGCGCCCGGAAGCCTTTGGCCAACAATGGATAAAAGCTACTTTGGTCTGCCAAGGCCAGGTCAAGCGAACCGTCAGGAGCGCGGCAATAGCCCTTTTCGGTGACAGTAAAGCTAACAATTTTTACTGCCGGAGCCGTTAACACATCGATAATCTGCACGGTATTTTCAGAGGTCGCCAATACTTCGCGAATGGCCCGGCTGAGCCGGTACCGGGTACCCTCGCCGGACTGCTCGGCAATCAAATAGAGACCATCTTGGGGATTGAGCTGCTCGGCCACGTTTGTTGAACGGAGCGAGACACCGGTGATCATCCACCCTGCGTCGCCCGCTGCCATGGCACAGTCCGTAAAGATCGCCTGATGGGCCCGGGTGAATGCGCCAAGGCCGAAATGAACAATACCTATATCCTGTATTTTCCGGTCGAAGGCGCTCTGGTCTACCTCTGGTGAAAGATGATGGATTGTCGTATTTGATAGTCTCACAAGCGGTACGCTTTCTTCGCAAAATCATAGGATAACATGCGCGCCAGATCGGCCGCTTCATAATGTTCCAGCCGGTGTTCCGCGACAAGTTCCGCCAGGAATCCACAATCGATCCGACGAGCAAGGTCATGGCGCGCGGGGATCGACATGAAAGCGCGTGTATCATCGTTAAAACCGACGGTATTGTAAAACCCCGCCGTTTCGGTAGTCATCCGACGGTAGCGACGCATACCCTCAGGACTGTCGTGGAACCACCAGGCAGGGCCTAATTTCAACGCGGGATAGTGGCCTGCTAGCGGGGCCAATTCGCGCGCATAGGTACTTTCATCCAGTGTAAAAACGATGATCGACAGATTAGGTTCATTACCAAAGCGGGAAAGCAACGGGCGCAGCGCATGGACATATTCAGCGCGCATCGGAATATCGGCACCCTTGTCCCGGCCAAAACGCCGGAAAAGCGGGCGGTTGTGGTTGCGAAACGATCCCGGATGGATTTGCATCACAAGCCCGTCATCTAAGCTCATTTTAGCCATCTCTGTGAGCATTTGCGCCCGGAAAAGCTCCGCATCATTCGCCGAGCAGCTTCCCGCGGCAACTCGTTCGAACAAATTCTCTGCCTCACTCGCGCGTAAGTCAGCCGTGACAGCTGTTGGATGGCCGTGATCGGAAGAGGTAGCGCCCATTTCCGCGAAAAAGGCCCGCCGCTTGCGGTGCGCTGCCAAATAGCCACGCCATGAGGAACAGTCTTCGCCGGTCAGATCAGAGAACTTGGCGAGATTATCTGAAAATCCTTCAAATTCGGGGTCGACAACAGCATCAGGGCGATAGGCTGTGATGACGCGACCATTCCAATCGGCTTGGCGGATAGTCCGATGATGCTCAAGATTATCGAGGGGACCTTCGGTCGTCGCGATCACTTCAATCCCGAACCGATCGAACAGCGCTCGGGGACGGAAGGCGTCCGTCGCGATCGCCTCGCTGATCCGGTTGTAATACAGGTCTGCCGTATCTGCAGACAAGCGTGCATCAAGACCAAAGATCTCTGCAAATACCCAGTCCAGCCAAATACGTGACGGCGTTCCGCGAAACAGGTGATAATTTCCCGCAAGCAGTCGCCATGCCTCGCGCGGGTCTATCTTATTCTCTTCACCAGTTGGAGCAATGCCGAGTTGCTCAAGACGGATGCCCTGCGAATAGAGCATCCGCAAGATGTAGTGATCGGGAACGAGCAGCAAATCGGTGGGATTGGTGAAATTTGCATTGGTTGCAAACCAGCTCGGATCTGTATGGCCGTGCGGACTGATGATCGGCAGATGCTTGACCGTGGAATAGAGTTCGCGGGCAATCCCCCGGATCTTGTCATCGGCGGGGAAAAGTCTGTCAGGATGGAGTTCAAGTTTGGCCACTGGCTATTCCTTTCAGGCAGTTTTGCACGATCCTATTCTGCATGTTTGCGTTTGAGCCGAATGCGCTCGCGTTCAAGCAATGCCATAAACCCAGCAGGGTCTTGCAAGCCGCCAGTGCACCAAAAGTCGCAGCAGCAGAACTACAGTGAGCGTTCTTCATCAACAGGTCCTTTCTCCTTCATCACTCACATCATCCCAAAGGCCTTGGGCAAGGCTTCCGAAAGGGCGGGGACTAAGGTGGTCAGTGCCAAGGCAGCCAGCATCGCAGCATAGAGCGGGAGCATCGGTTTGATCATCCGGTTTACTGTTGTTCTGCCGACCGCCGCGCCGACAAACAGCACCGTTCCGACAGGCGGTGTGCATAGCCCAATAGAAAGGTTCAAGATGAGGATCATCCCGAAATGAACCGGCGAAATCCCAAGCACTACCGCCACCGGCAACAGAATCGGCGTGAAGATCAGGATTGCGGGAGTTATGTCGAGAAATGCTCCGACAACCAGCAAAATCAAGTTGATGAGCAAAAGGAGGAGCAGTGGATTGTCGGAGATCGTGAGCAGTTTCCCTGCAATCGCGCTCGGAAGTCCTGAGAATGCAAGCATCCACGCCATGCCAGTCGAAACGGCAATCAGAAACAGGACGATACCAGTGGTCTCTGCCGACTTAAGTGCTATTGCTGGTAAGTCTTTCCATGATAGCTCGCGATGCAACGCGATGCCCAGAAATAGTGAATAGATAACAGCAAAGGCGCTTGCTTCGGTCGCCGTGAAAATTCCTGCGACAATACCACCAACTACCATCACGAGCATGAATATGCTTGGCAAGGCTACTATAACTGTCCGCATTACTTCACCAAATGGCAGGCGCTCTGAAACCGGATAGCTATTTTTGCGTGCTAGAACCATCGCCGTGAAGGTAAGCGCCAGTCCAGCAACAATACCCGGTCCGTAGCCAGCCAGAAAAAGCGCACCAATGGAGACACCGCCGGCCGCAACTGCATAGACAATCATCACGTTAGACGGCGGAATGAGTAGACCGAGGATCGAAGCAGAGGTGGTGACTGAAGCGGAGTACGGTACATCATAGCCCTCTTCCTTCATGGCAGGGACCAAGAAGGATCCAATTGCCGACGTGGCAGCGATCGCAGAACCGGATACCGATCCGAAAAGCATGCAGGACACAATATTGACCACCGCCAACCCGCCAGGCAATGCACCGATAAGACCCTTAGCCGCAGCGATAAGCCTGGATGCAACGCCACCTGCGCCCATCAAATAACCACTTAATATGAAAAACGGGATCGCTAGCAGCGTGAAACTGTCCAGACCCGCAACCATGCGCTGTGCCATCGTGGTTGTCGCCGGATCGAAGGGCATGATTGTGCAGAGCGCTGACAAGGTGGCGAGCCCAATTGCAAAGCCGATTGGCACATTCAAAGCGACCAGCAGAAAGAAAACAACGATCAGGATCAAGCCGCTAGTCATTGGCGGCCTCCAGCGGATCGATAGTATCTACCGGATCGGCCTGCAACAGGAACGACAATGCAAAATAGGTGATTAAAACGCCGCTGATTGGCAAAACCGTGTAAATTACCCACATGGGCAAATTGAGCGCGGCCGACGTTTGTCCGAGGGTTGCGGTAATGTTCACCAGCCGACCGCCACCATATACTAGCACCAGGATGGCAAACGCTGTGCAAGCCGACCAGATCGCTTTGCCGACTACCTTCCTTGCGCGTTCAGACAGCATTGCGGACATGAGATCGACCCCCACATGCATGCGCCGGGCGAAGGCATAAGCTGTCGAGAGCATACCCAACCAGATCAGCAAGAACCTTGAGATTTCCTCTGTCACCGAACTGGGAGACTGCAAAACATAGCGCCCAATCACTTGCCACAACACTGCAAGCACGGATGCTAGAAACAAAAGTACCAAGACGTAGCCCAGCGCTCTCTCGACATTCATCCTCACGACCTGCCCCCAGCCATCACTTCAATGCGGGAGGCAAGTTCGCCAACTCTCGTCCCGGCGAAACTCTGCCGAAGCTTTTGGACAGCGATGCGGAAAGGTGCTTTGTTCGGCCGGTTTATCTTCACGCCATTGGCTTCCAAATCCCGCAGAGCGCTGTCCGTTGCCCTTCGCCACAGCTCGCGCTGAAATGCGACCGACCGGTTCATTGCTTCACGGACCCATCCCTGCTGCTGCACTGAAAGCCGATCCCATATGCTTTGGCTCATAACGACCACGTCGGGCGCGCTGACATGCTCGTCCAGCGAGAAATATTGGCAGACTTCAAAATGCCGGGCGCTGAGAAAACTGGGCGGGTTATTCTCTGCTCCTTGCACCACTCCCTGTTGCAAGGCCGCGTAGAGCTCACCAAAAGCAATCGGAGCAGCAGCACCGCCAAAAGCCTCGATCGTCTGAACAAGGGCCTCGCTCGAAAGGACCCGCACGGTTTTGCCTCGAATATCCGCAGGGGTCGCTACAGGTCCACTTGTCATATAGAAACTTCGCGCTCCGGCGTCATAATAGCCGATGCCCTTAAGTAAAATGGGAGAAAGACCGCCGAGAATCTCTTGTCCGACATCGCTCTCCAGAGCGCGCCAGAGATGCGCACCATCATCGAACAGGTATGGAAGACTGTAGACCTTCATGTCCGGCGCAAAATTTTCGAGTGAGAGGGACGAGACCTTGGTCATGGCAACGGCCCCGATTTGGACCAGTTCTACCAGCTCGCGTTCCGACCCCAATTGGCCATTTGGAAAAATCGTCACCTGCATGCGCCCACCAGAAAGTTGCTCCAATTGCCTGCGGAACTCCTCCATAGCCAAATGGACTGGATGTTGTTCGTCAAGCGAGTGGGCGAGTGACAACGCATTTACCGTGGTATCACGGCTGCAGGATAACAAAAGGGCTGCCAATCCGCCGATCGACAAAAGCCGAAGACTGTCTCGTCTTGTTCTGTCGGCTGGCCTCTTCTGTCCCAGCTCGCCAACTCCTATGAACTTCGATTTGCCCTCATCCATCCTGCCATGGTAACCGGTGTCATTATTTCTGCAAGGACGATTTGCGGATTCAGCCTAAAGCAGGCAAAGAAAAGGATAGATCATGCTGGAATTGAAAAACGGATCATGAGGACGGGTTTAGGATCGATGGCAAGGAGCGATATAAAAGCATCGCGGAGCACCCCGACAATTAACGACGTTGCAGCTCTGGCTGGCGTGTCGAAGAAAACCGTCAGCCGCTTCATTAACAATTCGCCTCTGGTGAGCGAACGGCTGCGCAAGAAAATAGCTGCTGCCGTTGCCGAATTGGGCTACGTGCCCAATCCTCAAGCACGGGCGCTCGCATTGCGGCGCAATTTCTTGCTCGCTCTGCTCTATGACAATCCCAATGGCCAGACCGTGCTCAATTTTCAAAAGGGCGTACTTTCGGCGATCCGGGATACCGATCTCGCCTTAGCGGTCCGGCCGGTCGATCGGAGATCGGACCTGTTGTTGGAGGATATCGAAACATTCCTGGTCAAACAACGGCCTCTTGGTGTGATGCTCCTGCCACCTATTTCCGAAAGGGATGATATCGCCGATCTTTGTAAACGTCTGGAGATCGACTATATTCGGGTCGGCTCTGCCATTCTCGACGAGGATAGCCGCTGCGTTGCCTCGAACGACCGCGAGATTGTAAAGCAAATGATCGGCGCATTAATCGCACAGGGTCACAAGCGCATCGGCTTTGTCCGCGGCCCAGCGGGATTCCGCTCGCCGATCGAACGCGAAGCGGGTTTTCACGACGCGCTGCGTGAAGCAGCGGTCAAGCTCGATCCTGATCTTGTTGTGCTTGGCAATTATCGTTTCGACGCCGGTCTTGAAGCTGGGCGAAAGCTTCTCGCCCTAGCACAGCGACCGACAGCAGTCTTTGCAAGCAATGACGAAATGTCCGCTGGAGTGATGCACGCCGCAAACGAGCTAGCGGTCCAAATCCCCGACGAGTTAGCAGTGGTTGGTTTCGATAATTCGGCAACGGCCACCCATGTCTGGCCAGCGTTGAGCACGGTTCATTGGCCGATAGAACAGATGGGCAGACTAGCAGCACAGAAACTGGTACCAGGTTTCGTTCAACTGGCGCCTGACGCCGAGGAGCTTAAGACGGTTATTATATCCTCGCATATTATTGAACGGAAGTCCGCAATATTGTCATAGACGTGCGCAGCAACCCGCGCCCTCATTACCAGTTCCACATCGTGCCGTCTTCTAGGCGAGCTACCGGAAGGAAGGCGCGTTCATAAGGGTATTTCGCCGCCAGTTTCTCGTCGATGTCGACCCCGTGGCCGGGGATTGTCCGCAGATCAGATATCCATCCTCAAAACGATAATCATGCAGGAACACAGCATTGGTCTCCTCACTATGGCGCATATATTCCTGAATACCAAAATTGGGGACCCAACTGTCGAAATGGAGCGCAGTGCCCATAGTGACAGGTGAAAGATCGGTGGCGCCATGACAGCCGGTGCGGATCTGAAAAAGCGCGGCGAGATCTGCGATCCGGCGCAGATGGGTGAGTCCCCCTGCCCCCACGATTGTCGCACGGATATAGTCAATCAACTGGTTTTGAATCAGGTCCTTTGCGTCCCAAATTGTATTGAAAACTTCACCTACGGCAAGTGGTGTCGTGGTGTGTTGACGGATCAACTGAAACGCCTCTTGGTTTTCCGCCGGGGTAAGATCTTCCAGCCAGAAGAGCTGATACGGCTCCAGTAATTTGCCGAGATTGGCAGCCTCTTGCGGCGTGTATCTGTGGTGACCATCATGCAGCAAATGATGGTCGAAACCATAAGTATCGCGCAGCTTCTCGAATAGTTTGGGAACAATATTGAGTGCTTTGCGTGTGTCCCAGCCAGTCACGCTTGGCAGGGCGGCGTCCGCTGGCTCATAATAAAGCTTACCACGTCCTACGCCATAAGCATCCTTGATACCAGGAACGCCCGTTTGCGCGCGGATCGCCTTGTAACCCATCTCGATATACTCGCCGACCGCATCGACTGTTTCCGCAATGTCGGAGCCATTGGCATGGCCATAGACCATGATGCGTTCACGGCTCTTGCCTCCCAACAGCTGATACAAGGGCATGCCCGCTACCTTGCCCTTGATGTCCCACAGGGCAACATCGACTGCCGCGATGGCCCGCATGGTTACCGGTCCGCGTCGCCAATAAGCTCCGCGATAGAGATATTGCCAGATGTCCTCGATCCGCTGTGGGTCCATGCCGATCAGGCAGGGGATCACATGTTCCTCAAGATAGGAGACAACCGAAAGTTCGCGCCCGTTCAAGGTTGCATCGCCGATGCCGTAGACGCCTTCATCGGTCTCAACCTTGAGCGTCACGAAATTTCGCCCGGGACAAGTGACGATGACCTTAGCTGCAATAATTTTCATTGGAAACATCCTCTCAATTCTGTGGCTAGAGTGTCTTCGCCGGATGGATCTCACAACCCAGGGTGATCACATAAAAGCAAGAGCCACAGGACATGAAATCCTGCGGCTCTCCCCCAAATTCGCGGCGGCCGCAAAGCTTCGCCGACAACATCAGAACTTCGCTCGGATACCAAATGTATACCGGCGGTCGCTTTCGAGCACACGCCAAAGTGATTTGCTTGTTCCGGTGTCTCTGATTTGTTCACCGGTGAGATTCACAGCATCGGCCGAGACAGTCAACCAGTCGGTCAGGTCGTAGGATATTGAGGCATCCAACTGCTCAATCGGTTCTCGGAATGAGTTGCCGCGGGTCGGGTCATCGACAGTCTCGTCCAGCAAGACGCCTAACTGCCGGACACGACCATTGAGGATGTCATCCAGGAACCGTGAACGATAAGTATAGGCAAGGCGCATACCGAGCCCACCCTTCTCATAATAGGCCGTGAGATTTACCGTATGCTTCGAGATATCTTCAAGCGGGCGGCCATTCGGGTCTTCGCTGTCGGCAAAGGTGTAATTGGCCGTAACGCCGAGCCCACTCAACACACCAGGTAGAAAATCGAAGGCGTGCTGGTAACCCACTTCGAAGCCTTTGACCGAGCCGCTGTCGCCATTGACCTGCGTAGCCGTCGGAATCCCGATATCAGAGGCCGGTGTCGCCAGTGTAGGCTCACCTCCGCGGCCATCGAGGAAGCAAAGCTCGTTACGTCGGTTGGCATTCGATATTGCCACCGACGCCGGCGAGTCGAGGCATATTTCCGTCTCGTCGAAGAATGAACTCACGCTTTTATAGAAGGCAGCTAGCGACACGTAATTTCCGTTGCCCCAGTATTTTTCGATCGAAACATCATATTGGGTGGCGCGGAAGGGTTCGATTTGCGGGTTCCCACGCTGGCCAAAGGTCGCATCCTGATTGAGTCTCAACGCTGGACTCAGCTGGGTGAAATCAGGTCGGCGCATGACTTTAGCCGCAGCAAAACGAACCAGCAGGTCGTTCGCAACCTCGGCCGTAATGTTGATGCTTGGCAGCCAGTCATTGTAAGTGTTCGTATCCTGTGTCGGCACGAAATCGCCTGCCACATTGTTGAACGCATCCGAAGTTAGTTCCGTACGAACGAAGCGCGTGCCCAAAACTGCATCGATCGGAATACCGCCTAGTTCGGTGTCGATCTGCACCTGTGCATAGGCCGCATAGGTATCTTCTTCGGCGGCCGAGAAGCGGTCCAGCTGCGGGACAAGTGCCGAATTCAGGTCGGTAATTGCGAAATTCGTGCCAGCCAACAAGTCGCTGACAATCTGCAGCGTGGCATCACGGTCACGCAGAATTGACGGATCGAACATTGCGAAATTCTCAAGATCTAGCGGCGTGTTGTTGCCACGAAACGCATTGAAATCGAAATCCTGAATGGTTCCAGCCGGGAACTGGTCCATGAAGATCAGAGCTAGGTCTCCGTTACCATCACGCAGGTTACGATGAATATTGTCGATAAAAAGCCGATCTCGTGAAGAGTCGAAATTACGGTTTGTGTATCGGGCGCCGATATCTATCGACTTGATAAAATCGCCCAAGCCGAACGGCTCTTCGTAGGATATATCAAAGCGAAGTGCCGTTTCGTCATTGTTGATCCGGTCTTCCCGGTTCTCATACCGTCGGAATGCAAACATATCACGTGAAAGCCACAATGAATCGTCCGTAACATCGACAGTGGGCAGCGATTTGTTGTCCGTATCGTAGAAGACTTGACCAAGGAACGAGTTTAAACCATCCGGATTGGCAGCCTCGGCCACAGGATCGATACCCCAGAAACGCAGATCAGTTTGCGGGGTAAAGGTCTTCGATTCCGCATAGCTTACTTCACCCGACACCTTTACCTTTCCGAATTGCCATTCACCTCCGAAGGCAGCGCTAAGTGATTCGGTATTGCGGAAAACCGACTCCGTTCGATTGATGAAGGTCACATCATCATCGGTCGTTCCTACCAATTGCTGCGTTTCATCGACCCGGAAACCTGCAGCTCGTTCGGCAGGAGTGGACAAGGCGCTATTCTGGATCAAGTTGGGTGAGAAGGACTCGTCGTTGCCCTTACGATCAGTATAGGTTCCTTCGAGATAAAACATCCCATCGCCAGAAGCTGGCGCCCATTGCAGGGTGACGTTTCCTGCCAAGCGCTCGCGCCTTTCAGTATCAATGAAAGTAGAGAAGTTCCGCGGCTCTACAACGTTTCCATCTAGTGCCCCATCTCCATCCAGATCGAAGTTCGTCACTTCCAGGCTGGAGCGATACTCATCCTGCCGAAGCGTGCGATCTTGGTAGGACAGACTGGCAACTACACCAAACGAACCGGCGCTGCCCATGTCCCACGATTTGCCGAGCGTCGCACCGAGGATAGGGCCCCAATTTTCGGTCTTGTCGGTATATTCCGCCTTGGCAGAAAACGAAATGATAGGCTCTTTCAGTTCCAACGGGCGCAGCGTGCGAAGGTTGATGGTGCCGCCCAGGGCGCCCTCGATCATTTTCGGTGTTGGTGATTTGATGACTTCAACCGCAGCGAGAATTTCTGATGGCACATCCTGAAAGTTGATCCCATTTCGGCCATCGCCCAGAGTCGAACGGCTATTGATTTCAACCCGGTTTTGAGGAAGGCCGCGGATCGAAACGCTATCACCGACACCAAAGTCACGATTAATTGCAACGCCAGTAACACGCTGCAGAGCCTCTGCAACGTTATTGTCCGGTAGTTTACCGATATCTTCGGCAACGATGAGGTCGACGATGCGGCTGTCATCGCGTTTCAATTCAGCAGCGGCGTTCAAGCTTTCTCGAATACCCTCAACGATAATAATATTTTCTTCTTCTTGGGCCTCTGCGGGCGCTTCTTGTGCTGCGGCTGACGTGGCAATTGCTAATACTGAAGCCGACAACATTGAACCCACTAATAACGTAGAAAATCGCTTCATCATTCCTCTCCCTTCTTTCTATTTTGGAAGCGCCAGATCATTTGCCGCCCCATATTTAGAGTGCCGCAACTCGCTCTGGAGTCGTCGACGGTAACCGGTGTCATTTTTACATAAAAAAATGACACCGGTTACCTTTAGTCTTACCACAAATATTGCCGGTTGCAACCATCGACTAATATTTACAGCTATTGCGGCTCAATTATTTCTCGAATTTCGCTGATTGGCATCTTTTCTGTCGGACTGGCCTGATGTGGGGATGCACTAGAAAAGCAAATGCGTCGAAGCTAGATCATCTCATCCATATCAAGGGATGGCGGAGAGGCCAGTTCCGCCTCACCTCGTAAACCTCGCTTTCAGCAGGCAGGCTCATCGCCAATTCTACCAGATCGCAGCGCTTTTTGGCGAGACCGCCGAGGAGAAGAAACGGGTGCCTTACAGGCCAGTCATCCCAATATTGAATGTCCTTATCGTAGGGCCACTTCGATTTATCCGCGACATAGGGGAAGAGAAAATTTATCCCCAATGCCATCGACCGTCCATTTGGCGTGGTAAACTCCCACAAATTGTCATCTGGCGTGGAAGCGATCTGGGCGATGCCGGCCATCAGATCGATCACGAATAAGGAATAGCCATAAGGCTTGGTCCGCGAAAGTTCCTTTGGAAAACCGCCATTTTCGTCCATCATCGTTGGCAGGTAAACGGTCTTGTATTTTTTCCTGACCAGATGCATCAAGCCCTTATCTCCGGCAAGGTCAGCAAAAGCTGCAACCTGCAGAGACCAGGCAATGGAATGGTTATTATACCAATCGCGCTCTTCGATGCCGTATGGATGGGTATTCATCCACGTTGAATAGTCACCAAACCATTGGCGAATAGCTGTCGCTTCCGTCTCCGGCACTGCATTGCCATCGATCAGCAGCTTTGCGCCTCGCGCGACCTCTACGAGGTGAAGTGTATCAATCAGGCCAATACTCCGACCAGTATGTCGGCCCTTGATCGCTTGCGCATAAAGCAACCGCGGTACCATCTTCGTTTCGGGAGCAACGAACCACGCATTCAAATGTCTTAGTGCCGCATCTGAGTAGGCAGCATTACCCGTTAACTTCCAAGCCGAGACTAGCGTTCCAATATGATCGGCAAGGCGCATCATCGAAAGCCGGTGAGCCACGAAATTATTAGGGTTCGTCTGACCGTCGCGTTGTTCATAGGGTGCATTTGGTTTGCCTGGCACCGGCCACCAATAGTCACCTTCGGAATAGAAATCGTGCTGCCCACCTTCGCTGCGTTCCGATTGATCGGCTGTCACGGTACGCGGCTTAGATGCGAGCATATCGTCGGCCTTTTCCAGTAAGCGCGGTCTTTCGCTCACGGCAATAGAAGCCGGCTCGCAAATACTCATAGAGCCTGGATTTGGGACGGCCAGAGCGGCCTGACTAGCTGTGACTTGAGGAGTACAGCTAGCTATACCTAATCCGCCGACCAGCGCACCTAAGTGGACGAACCTGAGAAAATCAAGCCACGGAAACAATGTTTTATATAACATCTGTGAAGCAACCTCCTGTAACACTTGCCCTAGCGAGAACGGCGAGAGACTGCTCCTGATTGATACCGGTGTCAATAGACGCAAATGACCTGCCCCTTTTTTTCTCTCTCTTTTTGATGATGATTTTACTTTACCAAAGTAAGCACTCGCCGGAGTGACTTTTTGGCTCTCGTGGTAGTATTTGATACTACTTCCGCTGGCGCACCTCGGAAGCATCACAAACTTATGGCAGGTGCTGGAAAAAGAATTATTGATCTAACGGGCTTTTGATCACGGCATAGACACACGACCAATTTTAATTGAAGTGAGAAAACGTGGAATAGTCGGCGGTCAGGAAGACATGATCTTAGATGTTGCGCTCGACATAGTTGTGGCTAAAGAGGCAAAGAAAACCGTTACCTTACGCCGCCTCAATTCTAAATCCTAGTAGCTTCAATATATTTATCAGCTCAAGGTTTGCTCGTTACCAGATGGGTGAATCATCAATACCAAGCGAATAAGCAAAGGTTTGCAAACGGAAGCTAGATAGTGCTTCATCTTCTCCATGAGCAGGCGCGGTTAGCGGCTACATTGCAACTATGTTGCAAAATAGAAAAGTTATTGCACCTGATCGAATATCTAAATTTAATGGCAATGTGTTCCCCGATCAAAAGGATAGCATCACAATTCTATTTCATAGGATGCAGTGGTTTTTGCCGAGACTTCATCTGCGGTCACGTCAGGCGCTAATTCGATCAGTTTGAACGGGCTGTCATGGTCGGGACGGTGAAAAACGGCGAGGTCGGTGATAATCATATCCACGACGTTGGTGCCGGTTAATGGTAATGTGCATTGCGGAATGAACTTGGGGCTGCCGTCTTTCGCGCAGTGGTCCATGACCACGATGATTTTCTTGACGCCTGCAACCAGATCCATGGCACCGCCCATGCCCTTGATCATTTTCCCGGGAATCATCCAGTTGGCGATATCGCCATTTTGGGCCACTTCCATGGCGCCCAATACGGTCAGGTCAATATGCCCGCCGCGGATCATCGCAAAACTATCGGCGCTGCCAAAGTAGCTGGACGAGGGTAATGCGCTGATCGTTTGTTTGCCCGCGTTGATCAGATCGGCATCAATCTCGTCTTCATAAGGAAACGGACCAATGCCCAACATGCCATTCTCGCTTTGCAACGTCACTTCGACACCACCGGGTATGTGATTGGCCACCAGGGTAGGGATGCCAATGCCAAGATTGACATAATAGCCGTCTTGCAGTTCTTGCGCCGCACGCGCGGCCATTTGATTGCGGTCCCAGCTCATGATGCGGTCTCCCGTTCGCGGGTCATGCGAAATTCTATCTTCTTGTCATAGGGTGAGCCGTCAATCAGGCGTTTGACATAGATGCTTGGTAAGTGGATCGCATCGGGGTCCAGCTCGCCAACTTCGACAATTTCCTCGACTTCTGCGACGCATATCTTCCCTGCTGTTGCCATTGGTGCATTGAAATTGCGGGCGGTTTTGCGGAAAATCAAATTGCCCGCCTTGTCTGCCTTCCAGCCTTTTATCAGGCAAAGGTCGGCAAAAATCCCGCGTTCAAGAATATAATCTTCGCCGTCGAAGCTTTTGACTTCCTTGCCGTCTGCCACCTGCGTGCCGACACCCGTCTTGGTATAGAAGCCGGGTATCCCGGCGCCGCCAGCGCGGCAGCGCTCGGCCAAGGTTCCTTGCGGGCAGAATTCCACTTCCAGCTCTCCGGACAAATATTGTCTTTCAAACTCCTTATTCTCGCCGACATAGGATGAGATCATCTTTTTAACTTGCTTGGACCGCAGCAATTTGCCCAAGCCTTCATTATCAATCCCGGCATTGTTGGAGGCAATGGTGAGATCCTTCACCCCGTCTGCCTGAATCGCATCAATCAGCCGCTCCGGTATCCCGCATAATCCAAAACCACCGACGCATAAATGCATGCCATCAAATAACAACCCGTCCAAAGCGGTTGCCGCGTCAGAATAAATCTTCTTCATCAAACCCCCTCAACAGTCTGATCAATTGCTCCGAAAATCGACTGCCCCTCTCTATCTAGCATCTCCACTTTAACCGTATCGCCAGCCACCATAAATGGTGTTTTCGCTTCGCCGTCACGGATCGTTTCAATCATCCGAATTTCTGCAATACATGAATATCCAAGGCCACCTTCATTGACTGGCTTGCCAGCTCCTCCATTTTCATCCTGATTGGATACAGTGCCAGATCCAATGATCGATCCCGCACAAAGGGGCCTTGTTTTTGCAGCGTGGGATACCAATTTCGCCAGCGAGAATGTTGCGTCCGCACCTGCGTTGGCACGGCCGAAAGCTTCTCCATTATAATCGACAATGAGCGGCAAGTGGATGAGATTATCTTTCCATGCGTCGCCGAGTTCATCCGGTGTAACACAGACCGGTGAAAAGGCGCTCGGCGGTTTCGATTGGAAAAACCCGAAGCCTTTGGCCAGTTCACCAGGGATCAAACCGCGCAGAGATACGTCATTCACTAGCATAACCAACTTGATGTGTTTGGCAGCGTCTCTTTCGCTAATACCCGCTGGCACATCGTCGGTAATAACAGCAACCTCGCCTTCCATATCACAGCCCCATTTCGGGTCTCCCAGCGGGATCGGATCCCGCGGCGCAAGGAAAGCATCACTGCCTCCTTGATACATTAAAGGATCGTTGTAAAAGCTCTCCGGCACCTCGGCCCCGCGTGCTTTGCGAACTAATTCTACGTGATTAATATAGGCACTGCCATCGGCCCATTGATAAGCGCGTGGCAAAGGGGAATGAGCATCATGCTCGTGAAAGCGCTCACAGGGGACTACCTGATGCTCAACATCCCGATATAGCGCTGCGAGTTTTGGGGCGCACTGCGCCCAGTCATCCAGCGCAGCTTGCAACGTCGGCGCGATATTGTCCGCACTGCAATAGCGGGTCAAATCTTTAGACACGACAACCAATTGGCCGTCGCGGGTGTTGTTTTTAAGCGTCGCAAGTTTCATGGGAGTTCAGCTTTCGGGAAGTTCTTCCAGCAATCATCATAATCATTTTGTAACAACGGGGTGTCCAGCGCCCATTCGGTCGGCTGTATCGGAAAGCAGCTTTCAAACATGAATGCCATAGTGCCATCAATTTTTTGGGGTGCTAGCTCTGCAGCCATAGCCTTATTTGTCGACTCCAGATCAGGGCCGTGCGCGTTCATGCAATTGTGCAAACTGGATCCACCTGGTTCAAATCCGCCTGCTTTTGCGTCATAAGCACCATGGATAAGTCCCATATATTCGCTCATCACATTTCGGTGGAACCAGGGTGGACGGAACGTATCTTCACCGACCAGCCAACGTGGAGGGAAGATGACAAAGTCGCAATTGGCGGTTCCCGGCGCTGTCGTTTGCGAAGTCAGTACCGTGAAAATGCTAGGATCCGGATGATCATAACTGATCGTACCAATCGTATTAAACCGGTTCAGGTCATAGCGGTAGGGTGCATTGTTGCCGTGCCAAGCTATTGCATCGAGTGGGCTATGGTCGAGTTGAGTACTCCAGAGCTTGCCGCTAAATTTTTGGATCAGTTCGGTGGGACGCTCAACGTCCTCAAACGCCGCAATGGGGGTTTCAAAGTCTCTGGCATTTGCCAGACCATTGGATCCAATCGGCCCAAGATCAGGAAGTGCGAAAGGCGCACCATAGTTCTCGCAGATATAGCCGCGTGCTTGATCTTCTTTCAGTTCTACACGAAATTTCAATCCGCGCGGCACAACCGCGATATGATTGGGCGGAACCTCCAGCCGTCCCATTTCGGTGACCAAGGTGATAGTACCTGCCTGCGGCACGAAGAGAAGCTCGCCATCGGCACAAAAGAATATGCGATCTTTCATCGATATATTGGCTGCATAAAGATGGATAGCAAAACCGCTTAGTCCGTTAACGCTGCCATTCCCTGCGATCGTTCGTAAACCATCCACCCAATCGATTGGCGTTTTTGGAAACGGGAGAGCGTTCCAGCGCAATCGATTGGGTGGGAAAGTTACGTCGGATTGAAATCCTGACGTCACTTTATCATGACCAAAGGGTTTGAAAATTCCGTGCTGCGCGGAAGGCCGCATCCTGTAAAACCAGCTGCGCCGATTTTGATCGCGCGGAGCTGTAAATGCCGTACCGGAGAACTGCTCTGCATAAAGGCCGTAAGCTGGTCTTTGGGGGCTGTTTCTACCTTTGGGAAGAGCGCCCGTCACCGCCTCACTGGCAAATTCGTTGCCAAAACCAGACAAATAATTTTCGGTCATTCTTGAGCTCCCGCTCCGGCGATCGCGATGGCTTCGGCGATTACTTGTTGATCTCCAATATGATTGGCGAGCGCCAAGATCAGCTTGGCATTCACCTTCATACTATCGTGCTCATCACGTCCGGCATGCAGATCAATCAGCATCTGATAAATGCCATCTGGATCACCGAGATTTGGCTTTGTCTTGAGGTTGCTCATCGACAGCCTCCTTTCGCTTTATTGAGAGCCTTCACGACTTGAGCAGCGGACGGGTTTTGCCAGCGGGCGGCAACATACTGGTCTGGCCGAATGAGATAAGCTCCGCCTTTTTCCAAATCGTAACGCTGTTCCGCTAGGCCATCAACGGACGACAAACTGTCCAAATCAATTGTTTTCAGTCCTTCAATATCAATCGTATCCCCTGCGGTTAACAGGACAAAATGGCCATCAAAATGGTCAAACAACCAGCCATCGGAAAGTGGAGCGTCCAGCGCTGGATGGCCCGGCGCAATCCCGCTGGTCCAAACGTCGGTGTTAGGTGTGTTCAACACGGTTTCCGGATAAGCGACCGCAGTGGACAATCGCCCGCTGTTAACAAATGGCCGGGCAAATTCATTATATTTGGCCAATTCCAAAACAGCATCGCGAAATGCTGTGCTTAGGGCGCTTTTCGGCGTCATAAAATCTGTCGAACGGGTGGAATTGAGGATATTCTCATCAGCCGTAACCACGGCCTCATAATTATAGCTTGCGATCAGCGATTTTCGGGTTGGGTCGTCCAATACAGCATCCAGCTTCCAAGCTAAATTGTCGGCGTCTGCCACCCCCCCATTGCACCCGCGCGCACCGAAAGGAGATACTAGATGCGCGCTATCGCCAGCAAATATGACCCGGCCGTGGACAAAATCCTTCATCCGGCGACATTGGAATGTATAAACACTATACCATTCTTCGCTAAATTCGACGCCGTCACCCAGCATCCCGCGAACCAAAGGCTCTACATTTTCTGGCTTTGTGCAAGCGTCCCGGTCAATATCCCAGCCTAGTTGAAAGTCTAGTCGCCACACATCGTCGGGCTGTTTATGTAATAACGCAGATTGGCCGCGATTGAACGGCGGATCAAACCAGAACCAACGCTCACTTGGTCGTTGCTGTTTGAATTTCACATCGGCAATTAGGAAATTATCTTCAAAAACCCGACCTTCGAAATCAAGTCCTAACATTTCCCGTATGGGCGACCGGCTGCCATCGCAAGCGACCACCCATTGCGCATCTATAGCATAGCTTTCATTACCTGAACGCACTGAGATTTCCGCTCCATCATCCCGCGCATTCAAGCCCACCGCTTCATGTCCCCACCGCAGATCGACATTGTCGAGCTTATTGACCGCCTCGATCAATATTTCTTCTGCATGATATTGCTGCAAGTTGATAAAACCAGGATTTTTCTGACCTTTAACCGGAAGCATATCGAACTGATAAAGCGGCTCAGCATCATCGCCGCAGAACACTTTGCCGACATTCCAGATCACGCCCTTTTCAATCATTTTCTCGGCAACGCCAAGTCGATCCCAGATATCAAGAGTCCGCTTGGCAAAACAAATAGCCTTCGAACCAGCCGCCACGAAATTGAGACGATTGAGTATAATCACCTTGCGGCCTTTCAGGCCGAGGTCCAGCGCAAGCGTTAGTCCAACTGGGCCACCACCGACGATCATAACTTCGCTATGCTCGGTGCTCTGATTATCGAATTTGCTCCGGTCAACAGGTGTTGTACCGACCTCCCGCCAGACCGGTATAT
Organism: Parasphingorhabdus cellanae; assembly: GCF_017498565.1. Classification (NCBI taxonomy): domain Bacteria; kingdom Pseudomonadati; phylum Pseudomonadota; class Alphaproteobacteria; order Sphingomonadales; family Sphingorhabdaceae; genus Parasphingorhabdus; species Parasphingorhabdus cellanae. The sequence continues at coordinate 3,520,285 of NZ_CP071794.1, read as the reverse complement.
CAGGAATATTCGCCATCGCGCTTATCCTTGCAGCTGATCCCAGACTTCGCGATCACGTTCCATCGTCCAGATGCGTGGCCAGTCAATACCATCCAATTCATCCCAAAGACGTTGGACGTTGAATGGCAGGCAATGTTCGAAGATCGGCCAATGCCCAAATTTAGGACCCAGCGCCTTGTGCGTTGCTTCGAATGCATCCTTCAATGTGCCGCCCGCCTTGTGCGCCGCACCGACATTGTCGATCATGCCTTGGAGAAATTCCCGTGTCTGTTCGACTGCAGCATCGCAGGCGTCATTGCCACGAGCGACTGCGCCTCTGCCGCCGACCAACTTTTCAGCACGGAATGCTTTTACCGCATCTAACGTACCACTGGCCCAGTCCATATGGAATGCATCGCCTGTGTAAAGCGCTGCCTGGGCCTCCACCAGATCACCAGCGAACAACGTTTTGGACTTGTCATGCCATACTGCTATGTCGCCGGCCGTATGGCCCCGCCCGCAGAATTGCAGGTCGAGATGCCCGCGGTCGCCGCCCAGCTCTATGGTCATATGATCGTTGAAGGTCAGGTTTGGTTTGGTCAGTCCGGGAATTTCTTCCGGCTCTTTGAACAGACGCGGCATACGGCCAAATTCACTATCCCAATCCTGCATACCGCGTTCGTTGATTAGCTTCAGCGTCGTGTCAGATGTTATGATTGTCTCCGCATCAAAGGCACTGGCTCCCAATACCCGTACGGCATGGTAGTGGGTGAGTACTAAATATTTGACCGGCTTGTCTGTATGCTCGCGCAGTTTTGTCAGCCAGTCCCTCGCTGCCGCAGGGGTTGCGCGCGCTTCTATGCAGACCAAAAAATCTTCACCTTCGATTGCACCCACATTGGGATCGCCTTCTGCGGTCAGGGCGTAAACACCGTCAGCTAAAACCTCCAATGTTTCGGTTTTCTCTTCCATGTCCGCCGATGATGCAAAAGGCTTCGCCATAAAATATCTCCTACTAGGGTCAAAAAAGTTCAGACAGCAAAGTCACACGCAAACTGAATTCATATACTTATCGCCGAACAAGAAATGCTTGTTGTCTATAAAGGTATATACAAAGCTATGATTATGCGCTGGCGTACTTGATATCAATTGGCTATCGGACAGCACGATCAACCTGGAACATATTGAAAATATTAGATTTTTTTGATGTGGGGACTTCAGCTGATCAGCAAAGGCAAAAAATCATTGCATGATTTGAAAGCAAATCGCTGGTAGGCCCTTTGACGGTAGGTAAGCACCGTTCCGCTTCCAATTCCAAGCTCTGCAGCGATAGAGCTGGCAGTTTCGCCAGCTAGCGTGCGCGCGCAGACTTGCCTTTCCCTTGTTGTCAATTCAGGAAAACTGCGCAACATCCGCCTTTCAATTGTGGCAACGATATCATCTTGCCTAGCTGGAACATGGAAACGGACCATCGTAGCAAGAGTGAGATTTGCAAGGCTTGCCAATTTGGTTAGCGCTGCCTGATCGCTATTATCTTTGCGATAAAAGCTCAGCACGAGCATATACGCTTTCCCACGCCATCCGAAACTCAGTTTTTCGGTAAAGCCTGGTTGGTCGAAACACTTCTTTCGATAATCGTAAGGAATTACGTTTGCCAACCCTATCTGCTTCGCAAAGCTTTGACCCACACCAATTTTACTCAACTCGTGCAGTGCATAGTCGTGCCGATAATGGCGGCTTAAATAGCTTTCAACACGCTTTTCTGCACCACCTAAAAAACTTGTAGACACGATAGGCTCAGGAGGACCGTCGTTCTTGACCAGGTAGCCGAATAACTCGTCAACATTACTAATTGAGCTTGCGATTTCCAAGAGCATCGGGCCAAAATTTTCGCTACCGACTGCTTCAATAAGCAAGGCCCCCTTTTCTGCATCGAGCGGTTCAAAAATTTGATTCAAGACAAAACCCCACATAGTTACGTATGTATATCTATAGACAAGGTAATTTGTTCAGTCGAATAATATCGGCATTGTCGCTTGTAGACCGGGCTGTCAAATTTGATGCGTGGTGCAATCGATCAATTGAAGTTTTAAACCTTGAGGCTCACCGATGAAATTATACGGCTATTGGCGTTCTTCGACCAGCTACAGGGTCCGCATAGCACTGAAACTTAAATCTGTGGACGTTGAATATATTCCCGTAAATCTTAAATCGGGAGAGCAGTTGAGCGATGAATATTCAGAGATTAACGTACAGCAATCAGTACCCGTGCTTGAGCTCAATAATGGCAATCGACTTACTCAGTCTGGAGCAATATTGAATTATCTTGAAACCGAGTATCCTGCAGTTAGCTTGCTACCCGCCGACCCTAAAAGAAGGGCGTTATGTCATAGCTTTGCAGAAATTATCGCAACCGAAATTCATCCTTTTCAAAACCCTCGTGTGATCAATTTCATCAGATCTGAATTTGGCGCAAAAGAACGCAATATCGAGAATTGGATACACCATTGGATGTCAAGAAGCCTGACCGTACTAGAATCCATCGCACAAAAATCCGCACACCGTTTTTTTCTAAGTGATACGCCAGGCTTGGCAGAGTGCTACCTTATTCCTCATATGTACAGCGCGCGCCGCTTCAAAGTCGATTTATCTCCTTATAAACAATTGCAATATTTAGATGATCAGTGTTCTCAAATTTCGGTATTTCAGGATGCAATGCCGGAACGGCAAAGAGATGCGCCCTGGGAGGCGCAGGCATGAAAGGGAAAAAAGAATCCAAAACAGTAGTTCAGGAAGCGTGGATTAAGGAACTTGTTCTGAAAAATCCTGCAAAATACCTCTTGATCGACGACATAGTGTCTAAACATAAAAATATGGAAGGCTCTTTGCTTCCCATCCTTCATGATATCCAGTTTGAATTCGGCTGCGTCGAAGATGAAACCAAACGCTATCTTGCCAATGTGCTAAACCTTACCCGGGCCGAAATTCAAGGTATCGTCAGTTTCTACCATGATTTTGCAAATGCCCCTTCGCCTCTACCTATAATCAAACTTTGCGGAGCAGAAGCTTGTCAGGCACGCGGGTATAGAAAGTTACGAGACGAAATCGGCGTGGTTGCCAACGGAAGATGTCAAATCGAAACCGTATATTGTTTGGGTTTATGCAGCGCAGGGCCAAGTGCAATGATTGGTAGTGATGTCCATGCTCAGCTGAATACCGAGAAACTTCGCCACCTAATCGAAGCCTTATGACCAGAAAAATTTCTATTTCCGATGATGCGTTGGCCATTGCATGTGGCGCAAATAAGGTTGCGGAGGCTTTTAGAAAATTGGTTCCCGATGCTGAAATTATTCGCACTTCAAGCTGGGGCATGCACTGGTTGGAGCCATTGGTAGAGATTGATGGTCAGGGCTTTGGTCCTGTATCAATACGCGATGTAGAGGCCGTCATCTCCGGCACTTCTGACTTGTCCATCGGACATATCGAAGAACATCCCTTCCTGACCAAACAAAACCGACTAACCTTCGCTCGTGCCGGTAAGACGCAGCCATTAAGTCTGGATGACTATGAAGCGATGGACGGCTGGATGGGCTATAGAGCAGCGCGCAAACTTGGCTCAGACATCATTATAGAGATGATATTGGAATCCGGTCTTCGTGGCCGCGGCGGAGCAGGCTTTCCCGCTGGTATTAAATGGCGAACCGTGGCTGATACGCCAGGAGCGCAAAAATACATCGTTTGTAACGCCGATGAAGGCGATAGCGGCACTTTTGCCGACCGGATGCTAATGGAGGGCGATCCGTATTGTTTGATCGAAGGAATGGCCATTGCGGGCCTTGCAGTCGGTGCAGACAAGGGATTTATATATGTGCGCAGTGAGTATCCGCACGCTATTGCGAAATTACGCACCGCCATCGCGCACTGCGCCAACATTGTAGCACCTTTTGACATAGAGGTTCGGGTAGGCGCTGGAGTGTATGTTTGTGGTGAAGAAACGTCCCTACTGGAAAGTCTGGAAGGAAAACGCGGAGAGGTACGGGCCAAACCGCCGCTTCCGGCGATAAAAGGCCTATTTGGTCGGCCAACTGTCGTGAACAATGTTCTGACTTTAGCAGCCGTTCCATATATATTAGCACATGGTGCAAGAGCCTATGCTGATTATGGCATGGGTCGCTCTCGCGGCACAATGCCAATACAGCTTGCAGGAAACATCAAACATGGCGGGCTGTTTGAAACAGCTTTCGGAATTTCTCTAGGGGAGCTTGTAAATGATATTGGTGGCGGTACGGCGAGCGGAAAGCCGATAAAAGCCGTTCAAGCTGGCGGCCCTCTAGGGGCGTATCATCCGCCTGCACAATTCGATCTCCCGTTTGACTACGAAAGTTTTACTAAGGCTGGAGGCTTAATCGGGCACGGCGGCATTGTCGTGTTTGATGATAGTGCAGATATGATGGCACAAGCACGCTTTGCGATGGAATTTTGCGCTGCGGAAAGCTGCGGTAAATGTACGCCCTGCCGTCTTGGTTCGATACGCGGGCTGGAGATATTCGACCGGATGGCCAAAGACGCAGATCTTAAAGCTAAACACAGGACAGACCCAGTTGCCGCATTACCGCAAATGCATAACGCGCCGAAAGATCGTGCCCGAACTATTTCATCCGATTTACAGCTGATCAGAGATTTATGCGATACTATGGAATATGGCTCTTTATGCGCACTGGGCGGATTCACCCCCTATCCCGTGATGAGCGCGATCAAAAACTGGCCGGAAGATTTTGGCGGATGAAAATTTCTGGTACAATAGCGAGACCCCGCAGGAGATATAAAATATTGCCAGTTTTTAGTGCAGAGGAAGAACAAGCATCATGACTTATCAAGCACAGAAGGATCTCGGCACACCTAAGAGCATAGCACAGGACACCGTCTCTTTATCCATCGATGGCCGCTTAATAGCTGTTCCGGCGGGGACCAGCGTGATGCGCGCAGCTGCCGAAACTAACACGAATATTCCCAAATTATGTGCAACCGATAATCTTGAGAGCTTCGGATCTTGCCGCCTGTGCCTAGTCGAGATTGAGGGTCGTAAAGGCACACCGGCCAGCTGCACAACTCCAGTTGAAGAGGGCATGGTTGTAAAAACGCAGACGCCCAAACTACAGAAGCTTCGCAAAGGTATAATGGAACTTTATATCTCTGATCACCCGTTGGATTGCCTAACATGCAGCGCGAATAATGATTGCGAACTTCAGGATCAGGCAGCAAATGTCGGCTTACGCGATGTGCGCTACGGCTATGAAGGAGCAAATCATCTCGGGGAGAGCAAGGATAGTTCCAACCCCTATTTCGATTTTGATCCTTCAAAATGCATAGCTTGTTCACGTTGCGTCCGCGCTTGTGACGAGGTTCAAGGTACTTTTGCTCTGACAATGGATGGCCGCGGTTTTGCTTCAAAGATATCAGCCGGACTTCCAGACGATAATTTCCTTTCATCCGAATGCGTTTCATGCGGGGCATGCGTTGATGCGTGTCCAACTGCAACACTTCAGGAGAAATCAGTAGCCGAAATCGGTTTGCCCGACCGGACCGAGATAACCACCTGCGCCTATTGCGGCGTCGGCTGCACGTTTCGCGCGGAAATGCGCGGCGAACAATTGGTCAGAATGGTTCCGTGGAAAGACGGCAAAGCAAATCGAGGCCATAGCTGCGTCAAAGGCCGATTTGCATGGGGTTACGCCAATCATAAAGACAGGATTACCCAGCCGATGATCCGGCGTAATATCGACGAACCGTGGAAGGAAGTAAGCTGGGATGAGGCGCTCAGCTATGCGGCGAATGAGATCAAACGCATACAGAGTGAATATGGACGTAACAGTGTTGGGGGCATTACATCGTCGCGTTGCACCAATGAAGAGACATTTCTCATCCAAAAACTCATCCGAGCCGGCTTTGGTAACAATAACGTCGATACCTGCGCGCGCGTATGCCATTCTCCGACGGGCTATGGGCTAGCAAAGACCTTTGGTACCAGTGCTGGCACGCAGGATTTTGACAGCGTTGAACAGAGCGATGTCATCATGGTCATCGGCGCAAATCCTACAGATGGGCATCCGGTTTTTGCATCACGTATGAAAAGGCGATTACGCGGTATCGATAACAGGCCGCCTGCCAAGCTGATTGTCATTGATCCGCGCCGTATTGATCTTGTGAAAAGCCCGCATATCGAAGCAGAATATCATCTGCCTTTGCAGCCCGGTACAAATGTCGCAGTACTCACCGCCATGGCACATGTCATTGTAACCGAAGGGTTGGCGGACGAAGAATTTATTCGCGAACGTTGTGACTGGGATGAATATATGGAGTGGGCGGCATTCGTATCGGACGACCGCCACGCGCCCGAAAATCTCGAACCGGTTACCAAGGTGATTGCCAAAGATTTGCGTGAAGCCGCACGATTATTCGCTACCGGCAACAACAGCGCAATTTACTATGGTCTTGGGGTCACAGAGCATAGCCAGGGGAGCTCTACCGTCATGGCAATTGCCAATCTGGCCATGGCTACGGGAAATATTGGCCGAGAGGGCGTCGGCGTAAATCCCTTGCGCGGGCAGAATAATGTCCAAGGCGCCTGCGATATGGGAAGTTTTCCGCATGAGCTATCCGGTTATCGGCATGTTTCAGATGCAAGCGCCCGCGCGTTGTTTGAAGCTGATTGGGGCGTGGCAATAGACCCAGAACCCGGCCTACGCATCCCTAATATGCTCGACGCCGCTGTCGATGGAGAGTTTAAGGCGCTCTACGTACAGGGTGAGGATATTTTGCAGTCAGATCCGAATACGAAACATGTCTCTGCAGGCCTTGCAGCAATGGAATGTGTAATAGTGCATGATCTGTTTCTCAATGAAACGGCCAATTACGCTCATGTCTTTCTACCTGGGTCTACCTTTTTAGAAAAAGACGGCACATTTACGAACGCAGAACGGCGGATCCAACTCGTTAACAAAGTTATGACGCCGATTAGTGGTATGGAAGATTGGGAGGTTACCCAAGCCTTGGCCAATGCCATGGGATTAGAATGGGATTACCGTCACCCATCTGAAATCATGGACGAGATTGCCCGCCTAACCCCAACATTTGCCGGTGTTAACTTTGATAAGCTACGTGAAGAAGGGTCGCTGCAATGGCCGGTAAATGATGGCGCGCCAGACGGATCGCCTGTGATGCATGTAGATAGCTTTGTGCGTGGCAAAGGCCGGTTCGTCGTGGCAGATTATGTGCCGACAGATGAAAAAACCGGCCCGCGTTTTCCGTTGTTACTGACTACAGGGCGTATATTGTCCCATTATAACGTGGGCGCGCAAACCCGACGAACAAAAAATACTGTTTGGCATAAAGAGGACGTCTTGGAGATGCATCCGTCTGATGCTGAAAATAGGGGTCTGCACGATGGTGACTGGACAAAGTTGTCCAGCCGGTCCGGTGAAACGACATTAAAGATTCAGATTACTGACCGGGTCGCACCGGGCGTAGTATATACCACTTTTCATCATCCTGCGACCCAGGCCAACGTGGTTACAACCGAGCATAGTGATTGGGCCACCAATTGTCCGGAATATAAAGTGACGGCCGTTCAAGTCTCGGCCTCTAACGGCCCGACGGAATGGCAAGAAGCCTATGAAGAGCTATCAGACCAATCACGCCGGATAGATGCCTCTACATGAACAGTCTCAAACATCTTGTACGTATGGCCGAACAGATTGCGCGTAACTATGGTCACATGCAAGACACAGATGCCGCCGCCGCAACAGCAGATCATATCCTAAGATATTGGGATCCGCGCATGAAGCTACGTATCATCAAGTATATTGCAGATGAGAGAGCAGCTATTTCAGAAGTATCAAGATCCGCTATTGAAACTGTAGATAAACAGTCGCTGCTACCAACTAAGCGACCAGAATAGTATGACACAATTGACAAGGAGCAAAGCGCAACGTTTTATACCTAGCTCTAATCTGCCGGAGCTGATCGACAGAGATATCGCCGTCGAGGAACCTGTATCGATAGAATTTAACGGCATTGGTTATGCCGTTATGATGGCGACACCGTCAGACCTACAAGACTTCATTATTGGCTTCGCTATTAATGAGCGACTTATTGATCATAAAGACCAGCTTGGCTCTATAGATATTGTCAAACTTGATAAGGGTACGATATTGAGAGCCAATCTCATTGGTGAAAAAGCAGATATTATCTTTGAGCGTGCCCGAACACGCGTTGCAGAAAGTAGCTGCGGGCTATGCGGTTTAGAAAATTTAGAGCTTGTGGCTCAAAAACTGCCAAAAGTGGTTTCGCATCAATTCGTGGAATACAATAGTATATTCCGTGCCCTACAAAACCTGCACAATCACCAACCAATTAACGATGCCACCGGCGGAGTACACGCTGCCGCCTGGGTTGATAGACAAGGGAATATTGGATTGGTGCGCGAAGACGTTGGTCGCCACAATGCTTTGGACAAACTTGTAGGAAGAGCCACAATTGAGGGAATAGACCTCTCCATCGGATTCATACTAACCACGTCCCGGTGCAGTTACGAAATTGTCGAGAAAACGGCGATCGCAGGTGGCACTACATTAGTGACCATATCTGTTCCCACTAGTTTTGCGATAGAGCGTGCGCGCTCTTGCGGTCTTTCACTAGTTTCATTGGCACGGCCGGATAGTCTCTTGCAATTTAATTGACGCACTTTCTTACCAAATTTTATATCGGCTTTTACAATAAGTCTGCTTCAATCAAAAAACGGAACGCGCAAGCGACATCCTAAGGAAACAATACTAAACCATCACCCTCATGAAAATTTTGCGTACATCTTTGGCCGCTCATCGGCATGCTGCGATCGCACTGTTTTTCATAACGTTGTTTATGAAAGCGTTAGTGCCCAACGGCTATATGTTCGCACAATCTGATGAACTGACGATAACGGTCAGTATTTGTAACGGAACGCTTTCCAATAAACAGGTGATTTCCATACCATTGGAGAACGGAACGGGTAGTGAAAACGGTCATAGTGAGACCGATAGTGACAATATACCGTGTGCATTTGGGGCTGTGTCGCACACACCCTTGGATAATAACGCTGCAGCTAACTTAGCCACTGAAAGTTTGAGAATCGTCGCGCGCAATAATTTGTTAGGCGCGGAAAACCCTGTAAATTCAGTATCACGATATTTTCTACCGCCTTCGCACGGGCCTCCTGATTTGTCCGCATAATTTAATCATTCGGCACCGTCTAATCCAATGATTTTGGAAATACGGATGCTGAAACGGACATACAAGCCGCGCTTCCCACGCTGGTAAGCTGGGCGTCACAGGACTTCTCTTTATGAATTATAAGACTCTCATGCTGGCACCTATGCCAGTATTTTTCGCTATACCTGCTCAAGCGATGGATGGTGAAGCTGGTGAAAAGACGATAATTGTCACAGCACAACGATCTAACGCGGATGAGATAAATAGCGCCACAAAATTAGACACACCACTGATTGAAACCCCACAGGCCATTTCAATAGTCGATGAGGATTTTATAGATGCCATTAACGCGCGTACAGTAGCAGAATCACTGAACTACACATCCGGCGTGCGCTCACAGGCATTTGGCAGCGATACACGGATTGAATATTATCAACTACGCGGCTTTAACAATTCCAGCTTTTTCAAAGATGGACTGGTTCTTTACAACAGTGGGGCGTTTTTCTCATGGACTACCCCACCTGAAGGGATCGGGCGTCTCGAAGTTTTGAAAGGCCCATCCTCAGTTTTATATGGCAGCAGCAATGCCGGCGGATTGGTGAATATTGTAAGCAAGGCCCCTGACCGAGAAAATAGCGCGTCATTGGAATTGGGCGGGGATGAATATGGTACCTTTTATGGCTCCACAGATATGAGTGTCACAATATCCGATACAGTCTCAATAAGAAGCGTAGGTCTTATTCGTAGAGGCCAAACTCAAGTGCAACTTGCGAAAGATGATCGTTCTTACATCAGCGCTTCGGCTAACTGGTCTCCGGATCAACTAACATCCTTCACCTTACGTACAAGCTATACCGGTGACCGCTCCAACCGGCCAACGGGTTTTATTCCATATTCCGGATCAGTAACACCGCTATCAGATGGAAGACGTATTCCTCTGGATCTGTTTATAAGTGATCCGCGCGCAGACCGTTATGACCGCGACCAGTATGAAATTGGTTATAGTTTTGAACGGGAGCTCGACCAAAATCTGAAAATTATTTCCCATGGCAGATATGCCAAGCTTAACTTGGTTTACGCTGGGCTGTTCGGATCTTTTCGGGGTAATCCAGAAGAACGTGACGGTCAGTTTTTTCTGAACCGTGGTAATTCCTCTCTGGAAGGTAGTCTGAATAACATCGCAATCGACACCCAGCTTATTGCGCGGTTTGATACTGGGCCATTTAATCATGCGCTGCTCGTGGGGATTGACTACAGCCGATCAGACTTGGAAAGTTCGCGTGCATTTGGCAGTGCACCAGCGCTGAATATTTTTGCCCCTGACTATACCCTGCCGTTACCGCCCCTGGCTTCCCGCAGCACCACTCTACAATCAGTGGATCAGACAGGCCTGTATATCCAGAACCAGATTAAGACAGGAAATTTTTCGCTAATTGTGTCGGGACGGCACGACTATGTCAACATAGAGACCAACGAAAACCGAGGAAATATAACTAGAGGTGCTCCAGAAAAGACGAGTTATCGTGTTGGTTTAGTCTATGTCAGCGACAGTGGCTTTGCACCTTATATCAACTACGCCACCTCCTTCACCCCTCTTATAGGAACTGATCTGTCGACCGGAAATTTCTATCAACCTGAAACTGGCCGGCAGTATGAGCTGGGCCTGCGTTACCAACCTGAAAATCAGCCATTTGCCCTATCAGCCTCTCTATTTGATATCGAACGTGATGGGGTTCTGGTATCCGACCCCGTTCCTGGCTCGCCATTCAATCAATCGCAAGGCGGGCGACAACGTTCGCGTGGCGGGGAAGTTGAAGTTCAGATGCAGGCATTTCAGGGGTTTAACCTGCGAGCGTCAGCTACTGCATTTGATTTGGTCATACGCGATGGTACCGAGGGGGAGATTGGCCGTACTCCAGCAGCTACACCGCAAATTACGGCCGCAGCCTATGCGGAATATATGTTCTTTAGAAGCCAGTTTCCCGGCGGTTTCAGGTTGGGTGCCGGTGCCCGTTACACTGGCAACAGTTACGCCGACACAGCGAACACGCTAAAGTTGAACGATGCCTTGATTTTTGATCTGTCGCTAGGATATGAAATTGGGGCTCTTCAAGTAGCTGTGAATATATCCAACCTTTTTAACAAGAGATATTTTGCTGCCTGCCCTTCTGCAAATACTTGTTATTCCGGTAACTTTCGGCGTGCGACTTTCAGCCTCAACTTTCGTATATGAATGGTCCGGTGAGGAATATTCGGCATCCCATAGAAACGTATCGTCCCGAGCGAATCTGATCATCAGTCACAATTATCGTCTTTTCAAGCAAGACATAGTTGCGCATAACGCAACTTCGTGAGAAAGCAGATATCTAGAATCCCAAAGCTCTCAATGACATTCAATGTAATAGCGCTTTCAAAATTTATCTTTGTTCTCAGATAGTTATTGCTAATTCCGGATCCCAAATACCGCTTTGCAGAGCTAAAGGAGCCTTTAAATTTAAGACAGTGAACGTTGAATCGCCTGGTTCGGAGAATGATACGAAATCAAAGTTATTGTGTCAGCCGAAAATGAGCGTTTAACATGAATTATTGTCGGGGCGGTTTGCTTGGCGACATTTCAGATTTGCAATTCAAGCAATTGACAACAACTGTCTGAAAATAGCCACGCGAGATTGCTGACCTGTAGTTATATTAGAAGGCAGGATCAGGGGAGTGTTTATGTTCAGGTTCGATGAAACATTTCGGGAGGAGTTTAAAGAAAACTGGCCTTCACTGCTTATTGGTTTTACGGCTCTATTTTTTGGCTTTTCAGCGCCAGCTTATGCATTGCCGTTTTTATATCCCGAAGTAATTCAAGAATTCGGATGGGATGTAGAACAAGCAACTTTTCTGTCTTCCGTGAAATATTTTACTGGAGCAATTACCTGCCTGGTAGTTGGCCGACTTTTAGATGTTACAGGGGTCTGGATAGCTCTGATCCTGTCAATTTTCATCGGCGGATTAGCATTGCTCGGCTTTCTTTGGGTTGAAAGCCTGAGCTACTATTATTTCCTCGGTGTCTTACTAGGCATAGCTGGTCCTGGCGCAATGGTTTCAATTTTCGTTCTAGTCGCCCGCTCTTTTAAGGCCTCTCAAGGCACCGCAACTGGAATTGCTTTATTGGGTACCGGTCTGGGCGGCGTCGTTATGCCATTGCTCACAGCGTATCTTATAGGCGAATTAGGATGGCGAATGAGTATGGCCGTTTTGTCATGCGGGATATGGTTTATCGCCTTGCCACTGTTACTTTATGGGCTACTTCGTATCAAATTACCGAGCGAAAATGACATTCACCCTCAAATTAAAAATGCTCCTATAGTACCTAAAACCAAAGCTTGGACCCATTTTCTCGGTGTGATGCGCGGCAAAAATTTTTGGTTTATGGCTATCGCATTTTTCACAATTACCGTGGTTGATCAGGCTCTCACTCAGCATCAGGTTCTCATATTTGGTGACCTTGGCATTTCCACAGCGCAAAGCGCTTTTGCGATTAGTGGTATAGGACTCTTCAGCATGATTGGCCGGATCATTGCTGGCAATATTCTCGACACGACTTCTAACAAGGGCATGGCAATACTCTATACAGTTATGGGGATGACAGCTGCTTTGGCATTCCTGCTTACCAATCCCGTTGTGCTAATTGCTTATGTTGTGTTTCGAGCATTATCGCATGCCAGTGTGATGATCGACGGTCCGGTCATAGCCCGTCATTGCTACGGCAATAATCATTTGGGGCTGCTGCTTGGCATTTTTACAGCAATGGCGAATTTGGGCTCTTCAGCAGGACCTTGGATAATGGCCCGCCTTTTTGCCGTATCAAATTCTTATGACCTTCCGTTGATCATTTTTGTAATATTGTCGCTATTTTCGGCGACCTGCATGCTATTTATCAACCCGGTGGAATGGAAGAGTGAGCGCAAGGCAAAACTTCTTCAAACACAATAATTATCATGCGCCGGAGATTTCAGAAAGTTTGATAATGTGCATTATATGTTCCTCGAATAATTCAAGCCAGAGCGAAGAAAATGTCACGCCAGTTAGCTATCAGCCAAAACAGCTGGAGGCAGGTGAAGCGTTTCTGGCGAAATATCCAACGATTGATATTCATGCTCATCCGGGCCGTTTCTTTATGAACAATGCGCCGGAAACGCCATTTACAAGTCGCTATGCCAAGCTTGATATTACCGAAACTATGGCTGAAATACGGGCATCAAGCATATCAGCAGTTTTTTTCTCAACAGTAGCCGATCTGCCAGTCCTAGGCTTTATCGAAGGCGGAATAGGCCCAACACGCGAGCTGACTGATGCAGAAGCAAAGTGGGAACATAACCGACAAGTCGATTATTTTGAGAATATAGGGGCAGATAGCGGGCTGGAAATAGGGCGTAGCGCTGATGATGTTGATGCTGCCCATGAGCACAAATCGATTGCCGGATTTCTGTCAATTGAAGGTGGCGACTTTATTGGATGTGATATTGAAAAAATCTCCGAGGCCGCCAAGCGCAGCGTGCAATCAATTACAATCGTACATTATCGAAATAATCATATCGGCGATACGCAAACCCAACCGCCTTCTCATGATGGTCTTAGCAAATTTGGACAAACTGCCATAAAGGCGATGGAAGATGCCAATATCCTGGTAGATCTTTCACATGCCAGTTATGATACGGTGCGCGGCGCGGCGCGCATTGCAAGCCGACCAATGATGCTATCCCATTCCAATATTGATTTTGGCGATGACAAACATAACCGTTTAATCAGCGCCGAGCATGCCCGTTTGGTCACAGACGGGGGCGGTATCGTGGGTGCAGTTCCCGCCGGGTTTGGGCAGCAAAATTTTGACGAATATATTGAAACCATTTTACGAATGGTCGATATCCTAGGAGTGGACCACATCGCAATTGGTACGGATATGGATTTCACTTATCGCTCTGTCATGCCGAACTACAGCCTATGGCCCGTGCTGGCAGGATCACTGCTACATCGCGGCGTAAATGAAACTGAGCTCGCCAAAATAATGGGCGGCAATATGGTTAGGATAATGCAATGAGTGAGACCAAGAATGTCGCAGATCGGCCTGATCTCGAGTTTTACACAGGCGGAAGGCCAGGATCCCCTTTTTCAAGAGCAACACGGGTCGGAAATATCCTATTCCTGTCAGGGCAAATCGGGAATCGCGGCGATGGCACATTTCCAGAGAACTTGCAGGATCAAACAAGACAGTTGATGGATAATATAACAACAACATTACAAACATTTGGCTTGGATATGAACGCAGTATTTAAGTGTACCGTGATGCTTGCCGACATGGACCGATGGCGTGAGTTTAACGCGGTATATTTAGAATATTTCGCGCAGGATCGATTGCCATCGAGGAGTGCTTTTGGCACCAATGGCTTAGTCGCCGGCGCATTGGCAGAAGTTGAATGTTGGGCATATATGCCAAATTGATTTGGCCAGAAGATTGCCACCGCACGGAATTACCGCACACTCATAGCCAATTCCTATTTAATAACGCATGTGTCTAAAGTGTGTGTGTTCTATTTTCGGCAAAAACTAGCGAGTATTCTACTCACTCCACTCTGGAAATGCCGCAAGTTTGGGTACATCCGCCGGTTCATGTTGAACTACAACGACTGCGTTCAAAGCCGTTTCCATTTTTTGCAAAAGGTCAAGGGACGCTAAAGTATCAGCGCGATCAGCATTGAATGTTGGGACGCGGCGCTCTGTATAATTTTCACGGCGATGAGCGGCATCACCAGTCAAAATTATATGCCTCCCGCTAGATAATCTAACCAAAAGACTGCGATGACCTCGCGTATGGCCTGGTGTCGCTAGAATCATGACACTGCCATCTCCAAACACATCATGATTACGTGCTACAGGTTCAACTTTACCATCACCGGAAATCCAATGCGCAAAATCTTCAGGAGATGATATCCGCGGTGGATTGGCACTCGATACTGACTGCCAATCTTGCTGCCCCATCAACAGTGTCGCTTTCGGGAAAAATTGCGCCTGACCACTATGGTCAGGGTGGTAGTGACTAATTCCGATATAATTTATGTCTGATGGCTTGATGTTGCCCAACGCCAATTGTTCTTCAATGGTTATATCCAAAGCATGAGATAGAGGTGGTCCTTTAACGAGCTTTTTCCCGAGATCTGTGATCGGAAAACCCGTATCCCATAAAAGATACTTGTTGCCATGACGAACTAGGTAACAGCTTTCAACCAGACGAAATGTCTGCCCATCGTAATCATAACTGTCCGAGAACATCAGCCCTTTGTTGACTTGAACCCTTCCGCAATCAAGACGAGATATCGCTACCTGATCACGGTCTGCTTTGGAAGCTGACACTGTTTGGCTATTAATGCTCCCAAAAGGGACGGCCGCAAACAATAGGGTCAATACCAGCTTTTTAAGAGACATATTCTAATCCTTATATCTGAAAAAGGTAGCATAAAAACTAAAGCTCCAGTTTGTCCCCCGAGACAAACTGGAGCAAACTGCATATTTAAATGCAGACGAAAATGCAGTTTCAATTCGCTTAGAAATTGAAACGTAAGTTGACGCCAAATTCTCTGGGACGGCCCACATCCAATTGACGAACGCCAATGAAAGTCTCATTAGCAAAATCGATGCCGCCGATGAAATATTGTTTGTCCGTTAGGTTAGTCGCGAAAGCCGCAATGCTAAAAAGGTCGCCCGGCGCGTTATATTGTAAGCGCGCGGTCAACAAACCATAGCCATCCAATAGAACTGTATTACCATCCGTCGACGTCGTCGACTGCCTTGAACGATAATTCCAGCTTGTGCTTGGGACCAGACTACCATCGCCAATCGGTATCTCATAGCTTGCACTTAAGCTATAAGTCCATTTCGGCGACCGCGGTACGATTGAGTCATTGGTCAAGCCTACCGCATCTCCAACGTCGCTGTACCGTGCCTTAAGATAACCCAGATTACCCGACAGAGCCAACCCCTCGACAGGATAAAGTTGAACCTCAAGCTCTCCTCCAAGTCGGTAAGACGATGCTGCATTCTGAATTAGAGAAAAGTTAAGTACATCGTTAAAGAAAGTCAGCTGTTGATCTTCATAATCCGCATAAAAGCCTGTCAGGTTCACGCGCGCACGCCTATCAAACAGATCTGTTCGCAAACCAGCTTCATAACTCCAGACAGTTTCTGGATCATAAGTTTGTTGAGAAAGATCGGTTGAATCAATGACGGCGCCTCGAATTGGCGAAAATGCTGTATTAATGCCGCCACTACGGAAGCCTTTGGTGACTGACGCATAAGCCATGACTTCTGGTGTGATCTGATATTGCAGCGCCAACCGTGGGGAAAAATCGCTCCAGCTGTCGCTACCCGATGCCCTGAACCCGAAGTCTCCCGCAGCACCAGTCACCGGGTCGTTTAGGAGAGTTCCGGTAATAAGTGACTTCTCATCCAAACTGTAGCGCAAACCGGCAGTCACAGAAAAAGCGTCCGTAAATTCCATCGTTGCTTGTACAAAAGCCGCATAGCTATCGACTTTTTGTGCTTGCGCTCGGAAACGTGGATTAGGGAAATTGCCAGTCCTAGCTGTAAAAGCAGCATCAAGCGATTGCAACGTTGTTGGGGTTTCACGTAAATAGTATAATCCCGAAACGTAATTCAAGCGTCCATCAAAAAGCCTGCCAGAGAATTGAATTTCCTGAGAGAACTGGTCCAGTTGACTGGTATCGGTAACATCAAAAACCCTGACAGGAGATGCATCCCAGTCCGACTGCGCTTCGATACTAGCGTCCATATAGGCCGTGATAAGCTTTATATTAAAAGCTTCGGTCAATCCGATATCAAGCGTGCCAGAGATATCGTAGCCCTTATACTCATAGCTTGATCGCAAGTTACTGGACCGAAGATAAGGGCTATCACTCTCAAAGCGGTCATCATAGACAGCAAATAGCTTGGGCGGGACATTCCCGCCAAAAGGCCCCTCTCCTCGCGCAGCCCGAGGGGCAATATCATTTGTGTCGATCAGGTCAGCAATGAAAGCACGGCCGTTATTCTTCGAAACAGTCCGACTTGCAGCAATATCGAGAGTTACATCGTCTGACAGCAATGCGCGAAACTGAAGCTTCCCATATCTGAAATCCTCGTCACCCAAGCGAACATCGTCTGTTTCGCTTCGGATAAAACCGTCACGTTGCAGCCAGCCGCCCGTTGCTTTTACAAAAACACTGTCTGACAACGGAACGTTAACAGAACCCTTGATGTCAATTCGATCAAACTCTCCGACCGTTCCGTCGATATAGCCTGTCAAATCATCAGACGGTTTATTAGTGATATATTGAATAGCACCGCCAATTGTATTTTTGCCAAACAGAGTACCTTGGGGGCCACGCAAAACTTCAATACGCTCAACATCAATAATACCTAAAAACCCACCATCACTTCGGCTCTGGAAAACGCCATCGACATATACTCCGACCCCTTGGTCAAACGTTATGTTCCGACGATCCTGGCCGATACCACGGATAAAGAAACCGCCATTTTGACCGCCGCCGCCAGTCTGGCTGCCAGCAAATACGTTAGGCGCAAGTGCTCCGATATCCAGAAGTGATTCTACGTTTTTCTGGCGCAGTTCATCTTCACCTATAGCGGTGATAGCAATTGGAGTATCCTGCAAATTGGATTCTCGCCGTTCCGCTGTAACAACAATGGTAGGGACACCACGATCATCGTCGACCTCGTCGGCGGTGGCCGATGCCGTTTGGGCCAAAACAGCATGTGGTATAAATAAATTGAGACACACCCCTACAGTTGCAGCCGAAAACAGAAATTTTCTGCCTCTTGATATTGTCAAAGCCATGATATTATCCCTCACCCTGTTGCGTTAATATTTCTAACGGAAAAATTGCAAATAATTCGTACTCAAATTCATGAAGATGTAACTTGCTTAGCGTAACATCGTATCGCTTAGTGAGACTTTACGAAAATTTGCGGGGTTTCAATGCCATTGAGGAGAAAGTTGCGGTGCTCGCAACTTTCTCCTCAATGGATACCCGATAGCTATTGGTAATCAGCACTTTTGGCTGAATTTTTGCTTTCTAACCTTCAAAAATGGACAAAGTATTCTTGCGCCAGCAGTGTCCGCTAAAATCGCTTTTATATCAAACACGTAAGGTGCGCTTCAACAAGGTCTGATGATCAAATTGCAAGAGCTAACGTTGGTTACTTTTAAGAACTCACTGCTGCAATTTCACTGTCAGCTATTATACTCTTTAGTATATTCATCCTGGATTGAAGTAGCAGCCTCTTTCACCGCTTCAAAAATATCGTGACGCTTATCTTCTAAGAATAGTGAAGACGACAGGATCAAGCCAATTGCGGCAGTGACAGTGCCGTCTTGCTCAAAGACCGGAGCGGCCACGCCACCCAATCCATTTCCGGTAGGGTCAATCTCGAAATCCAAACCCAGCTCCGCAACGCGATCAATAACAGCCGACTTACTCTTTTTATTGTTCTGCATGTGCAGAAGTCGGGCGGAAGGGGAAGTCGGCAAACGCAATACCATACCGGGCTGCACCATAATACCAGGCTCCATAGAATTTTGAACCGCCGCTGTAATTAGTGCACCAGCCTGTGTCGCAGTAGCGACAAAGGCTGTGTGTCCTGTAATCTTATGCAAACGCTTAAGATGAGGCTTCGCGATTTCAGTGATGTTATTGTAAAAGCTAGCTGAACGTCCATATTTAACAAGCTTTCGCCCAAATACGTAACCTTCGCCCTCTCTAGCTTTTGCTACTAACCCCAGGTGCGTCAGGGTCTGTAAATGTCTAGAGATACGCGCTTTCGTCATGCCTAATTGCTTAGCGATCTGCGTCACTCGAACCACGCCTTGGGATTCGGTAAGCACATCCAATATCTGAACTGCGACTTCTACGCTTTTGATTATAGGCGTGGACAGATCATTGTCACTAGGCTCGTCAGGTTCCTGCATTTCTCTATCTCTGTAGAAGTGAAAAAGTGCTTATGCGCTCGAAGCGCATAAGTCCAGCCTACCGAGAACAGACTAACTCCAGGCTACAAATGCACATGAGCTTCCAGTCCCACCCTCTGTACGGATCAATGTTTGATAATCAACCACCTCAGCTTTTAACTTGGCTGATTTCATTGCACCAGCAGTCGCAATCCAGCTTTTACATTCAGACGTGCCTGCCATAAGTTCATTTTGTGGGATAGCGCGTAGAAAATCTTCGTCGTCGTTTTGCAGTGCGATCAGAAACTGCTCATCCCACACTCGATCTACTACGAAGTGTGTTAATCCGCCAGTGGTTAGGACAGCAACGCGTTCGTCACCCTCCCAACTCTCGATTGCTTTGGTCACTGCCTTGCCAAAATCAAAGCAACGTGAAGCAGGAGGACTATTTTCATAATACCAGCAATTCACATCGACCGGTATTTGCGGAACCACGTGATCACGCATAACATTTTTATAAAGAAATCCGTATGCGTGTGGCATACCATAAAGCAACGACTTATCATTCTTTACGGTTGGCTTTTCATGGCATAACGCGACATCGAAGCCGGCATCTCGGACGAGTTCTCTAGCTATATGAACGCCCATTTTCCTATTACCTGGAAAGATCTTAGGCTGGTCTGGCAAATGGCCATGATCAGCAATATCAATGCCTATGGGCAGGCGAGAAATCTGTTCTTTGGTCCGTGGTAAATTTTCAATCTCATCGGTTGCAATCACGGAAAAGGCGGGAATGATATCAGAAAAAATCTCTTTTTGATCATTTCCAATGATAACAACGACGTCTGGCTTTGCTTCAACAAATCGCTTGTGTAGTTCATCGATGGCTTTGAAGCTTTCATCCAGAGCAGCCTGACGGGTTTCCATGCCTAGAACGTTCTCCAGATGCTCGTTTTTTCTTGCTTCTAGAAGGTCGGCATAGAGAAGTTTCTCACCCTTCCACCACAGCGGGATGCCATCTATGCGATCGCGGTTTGCGCGCAGATCCCAATCCTTTGCCATCGTGTGAAGTTGCGGTGTGTGAGCGCAACCAATTCCCAATACGATTTTTGCCATTTTTGTATCTCCTGAAGTTGACCCTTCTCAATATCGCTGGCTTAGTTAAGGGCGAAAATGAGAGGATTAATATGAAACTTTCGACGGTAAAAATTAATGATTCGTCCATGGAGGGGTCTGAACGCGTGTGTGCAGTGCTGGAGGATAATACGCTGCTGGATTTGCCTGCCTGCGCTCCTCAAGATGAGGCCTTCAGTTCGATGCTGGCCTTGATCGAACATGGCGATAAAGCACTGGCCAATATTGCTGATATGATTGCGAATAATCGCGGAGACCATAGATATGGAATGAGCGATGTCACTTTCCTGGCGCCGCTCCCGGTTCCCAATTCCATTCGCGATTTTGCAAATTTTGAGCTGCATTGTCTTCAGGCACTGGAAACCAGTATGCGTACCCGCGCAGCCGGAGAAAGTGATCCGGAAAAAGCATATCAAGATTATAAAAGAAGCGGAGCTTACGATCTTCCGAAGATATGGTACGAGCGTCCCTATTATTTTAAGGGCAACCGGATGACCGCAAGCGGTCACGAAAGCACTATCCAGTGGCCCCGATTTACCACAACTTTGGATTATGAATTGGAATTTGCCGCAATTATTGGAAAGGGTGGAGCGGACATAGCGATTGATAGCGCTGCCGATCATATTTTTGGATACACGGTCTATAATGATTTTAGCGCGAGGGATGAGCAGGTACGCGACCAGCAATTCCGTATGGGCCCTTCTAAAGGTAAGGATTTTGATACCGGCAACGCTTTTGGCCCATGGATTGTAACCCGCGATGAGATAGATGACCCGACTAACCTTCAAATGACAAGTCGTATCAATGGTGAAACACAAGGAACTTCCAATAGCAGTGGAATGCGACACAACTTCAACGAATGCATTGCCTTTATAAGTCGTGACGAGACCTTGTACCCTGGCGATATTCTCGGCTCTGGTACGGCAGGAAATGGCTGCGGGTTTGAAACGGGGCGCTATCTCGAAGCGGGAGACGTCATAGAAATCGAGATTGAAAAAATTGGCATCTTGAGAAACTATATTGGCAACCGGCGAAGTTAGGCCGGTCATTTAGCAATCCGGATCGTTTGCAGCTGCATGTATTCCTCAAGCCCGTAGTGTCCAAACTCTACGCCGATCCCAGACTGCTTCGCACCCCCAAAAGGCGCGTCTGGAGAAATGGTAGCATGATCATTGACCCAGGCTGTTCCTGTTTCCATACGTGCCGCCAGCGCTGTGGCCGTATCTATGTCTGATGACCATATAGAGCCGCCTAATCCGTTTGGATTGTCATTTGCCCTCGCAAGGACGTCTTCAACATCATGATAGCGAATAATCGGCAAAATAGGCCCAAACTGCTCCTCATCCACCAGACGCATGCCATCGGTAACTTGCGTGACAACGGTTAATGGATAGAAATATCCTGCGCCATCATCGGCTTTTCCGCCAGCCAGAAACTGTGCGCCTTGGCTGCGTGCATCGTCTGCAAGTTCGACGACAAAATCAAATTGTGACTTATTCTGAATCGGCCCATACTGGCTTTCTGGGTTGTCGCCGGGGCCCATTTTTGCATCTTTGGCCATTTGCGCAAGGCGATCTGCCAATGCGTCATGAATGCTATCGTGCACATAAAGCCGCTTTAAGGCCGCACATGTTTGGCCGCTGTTACCGAATGTCTTAGCAAAAATCTTTGGAGCAATTGCATCGACATCAGCATCAGCCAGAACGATCGCTGCATCATTGCCGCCAAGCTCAAGTGTAAGCCGCTTTAAATTTGCAGCAGCGCTTTCCATGATATGCCGCCCTGTTGGGGTGGAACCAGTAAAGACGATTTTATCAATGCCGGGATGGCTGCTTATAGCCTGCCCCAATCCTCCTTCTCCTGCTACCGAATTGACGACGCCTGCAGGCAATATTTCATTGGCAAGTTCAGCGAGCAAAAGCGTGGTAAGAGGTGTCATGGATGACGGTTTGATAACCACAGTATTCCCGGCAATTAATGCTGGAATAACATGCCATATCGCTATCATCACAGGATGGTTCCATGGCGTGATGGACGCAACAACCCCTAGAGGTTTACGGCGCACTTCAACATAGCTGACATCATCATCTTTGATAACATCGACCGCCGGGCGAAGCTTTGCCGTGGCACGTAACCATGCCAGCGCCCCCATAATCTCGCCGACCGCTCCGCTATGCACGGGCTTACCTTGTTCTGAAGAAAGGAGCTTCGTAAATTCTTCTTTGCGAGCCTCCAACGCGTCACCGATTTGTTCAACTAGTGTTGCGCGATCCTCTATATCCTTGGCGGCCCAAGCGGGAAAGGCTTTCCGCGCGGCAGCCACTGCAGTGTCCAACATCTGCAAATCTGCAGACGGGCATTGCGCAAATGGCTCTGCCGTAGCAGGATTGACAACCTCGAACATGCCACGAGCAGCTGCAGGCTTACCATCGATATAGAGCTTCACATTTGGTTGCATTCTAAATCCCAAAAAGCTTTTCAGCGGTTGTACCTTTAATGATCGCCGCCGCGTTTCCGCCAAGCGAATTTACGCGCGCCAGACATCCCGACATATCGCCGATATTATGGGGATAATCGGACCCATACATCACCCTTTCCGGGCCGCCTGCGACATGAATACAAAGATCAAGAGCCTCTTTTTCGTAAACGACGCTGTCATAATATAGACGCTTGAGATACTCGCTGGGTTTATCCGAGATTTTCTCTGAGCAAGCAGGGATCATCTCATGACAGCGATCCAACCTTCCTGCCAAATATGGAAGAGTTGCCCCGCCATGCGCTGCAATGATCGAAAGATTGGGATACCGATCAATGAAGCCATCAAAGATCATAC
Source organism: Parasphingorhabdus cellanae (assembly GCF_017498565.1). Classification (NCBI taxonomy): domain Bacteria; kingdom Pseudomonadati; phylum Pseudomonadota; class Alphaproteobacteria; order Sphingomonadales; family Sphingorhabdaceae; genus Parasphingorhabdus; species Parasphingorhabdus cellanae. The sequence continues at coordinate 3,497,090 of NZ_CP071794.1, read as the reverse complement.
GCGATATCGCCAAAGTGGTATCGAACATGAATCCAACAGGCGGAACAAGTCCGTATTCATCCATACCCATTTGTTCTGAACCCTGTGGCGCAGTTGGATGAACCAAAACCGGAAGACCCGCATCGTCTATCGCTTGCCAGATAGGTGCGAATTCCTCAGCTGTAAGATTTTTCAGATCAATATTTGCTGTGACAAATACTCCCGCCGCCCCCATCTCGATTGCTCGCGCCAATTCTTTCTTGGAACGATCAGCATATTGCCAGGGCAGAGTGGCAAACCACCTCAGTCGGTCTGGATATCGATCCTGTTGTTCCGCCATAACATTGTTCATCGTTAATGCAGCTTGATCGCTAATATCTTCCCCACCCCAATATGCGCTCGGACAAGTCAGTGAAACAACAGCCATATCAACCTTGGCCTTGTCCATATTTTCAATCCGCTTATCGAAATCTAGCATTTCGGGAAACAAAGTCATGAATGGCGCGCCATTCATAAATATAGTTTCTTGGCCAGCTGCTGTCTCGCCAATGCTATATTTCGGACCACCATGTTGGTGCAAAAGATCAAGCCAAGGCTGGCTGATCATATGAGTATGAACGTCAATTACCGGCATCAGAGCTCACCCTTTGAATTTGCTGTCGATCAAGTTGCTCAGCTTTCCGAGACCCTCAATTTCCACGTCTGTCATTTTGCCATCATAGTTATGCATATATGTGCCAATGTTGCCGCGCGGGTGCTTCTCAGTACCTTTTGACGCTGTTCCGGTATGCACACAGTCGCCTGGCTCCATCGTAAACCACTTTGATGCTTCGGAAAGAACTCGCTCAACCGGGAAATAGTAGTTTGACGTGCTGTCGTCCGTATAACATTCGCCGTCGACATAACCACGAACGCGCAGGTTATTTGGGTCAGGAACCTCGTCCTTTGTGGTAATCCACGGCCCCATCGACGCAAAGGTATCAGCCGCTTTAGATTTAGAGTGATAAATAAACAGAAGATATGTATCGACTTCACCATCCTCACCCATGCGAGGGCGCCATCCGGTATGGTGCGGCTTGATTAGATCTGCGGTCTGCTTCAGTGCTATTGAGTCCTGGCTAAACTTGACACCGCTAGCGGTTACATCGTTGGTGAGCGTCCAACCAAAAATATGCTCCATGATATTTTCGTCTGAAACATTCTTCGCTTTTTTCCCGAAAACAGCCACCGGCTCGGGCTCGTTGATAGACTGACCGTGCTCCTCCAACAGCTCTATCGTCTTCATATGACCCGTAAGTGCAGAACGCCCCTTTGTAAAAAACATTGGCGCCGTCATCGGCTTATAAGCTCTTTTATTCAAATTTATGTTGTTGACAGCACAACCGAGAATTTTTGAAGCTTTTGGATTTGGGGCCATCCAGTTCACGCCGGTCAGGTCAATAGTTGGTTTACGACCAGACAGGGCATCTTCAATTGCTTTTGCAGCAGTATCTAAACCGCGATTTTCAGCTTCGATGAGATCTTCCATCCATCTATAGTCCACCGCAACCGCGCTATTGTCTTTCACTTTTGCGATAACCTGAGGCGTCCCATTCACGCGAATTGTTCCGAGCTTCATGCATACTTCCTTTTTAAATTTTCAAATTGTTTCGGTGGCATCTTCTGGAATCATACCCATGGCTTTTTGGTATTCCATTTTCACAGATTCTGGTTGGCCGGTCTGATGCTGATAGTCAGGCTGATTTAAGTTGTAAGAGAGCCTTTTTGCGAGCGCCTTGCTGTCTTCCAATGACATTGAAGTTGTGAAAAGCTCACGATGCTTGATTGGTAACTTCACGCATATATTCTGATCTGAGTCGCGTATTAGCGCCATCGGATCTTCGCCGTTTTCTACAGCTTGTATATTTTTCTCAAAACACGCTCGTATTTTGGCGATACCCAGATCGCTTTTACCCAAATTCTCTTTGGTTCGGTCCGCAATGACGCCCTGCCCCACCCAAGCGACGATATCTTGATTCATCACATGGCTGGTTATCCAATTGCCATCTTCGTCTTTAACTGGCCCCTTCCAATAGGGGACCTTTTTTTGAACATATGGCTCGCGATCGGAAGGGACGCGATGGAACATCCATGTGACGCTTAACGTGTTCTCGTCGTCAACTGGAACGCGCCATTCAATATGATCGCCGAGAAAAAATGCATTGGGCCAAAGCGTGGTCGCTCCTATAGTCCAGTGCTGATTGTCCTTATCTGTATCCTCGCGGACGCGACGATATATATGGCCAAATTCAAACTCATCAAATTTAAGCTCCAAATGCGCAGGGCCATAACTGCCATCGCCAAATTGACGAGACGACCAGTTACGATGCATCCACTCAAAATGAACCGGATCGCAGCTATTCTCCTGACATTGAAACCAATTGCATGGAATATCGGCAAAAACCACCTGACGAAAGCCGTTATCCCAGGTGAATGGCTCCCAGTTGGGTACCAAGGGCGCGGGGTCAGGCCCCATATAAGCCCACAACATTCCGGCCTTTGCTTCTAGCTTGTAAGCTTTGGCTTGAATCTTTTCCTTGAACTTACCCTTGGGGTTTGCGCGATCTTCGTAGGGCTGTTCAACACATTGCCCACGATGGTCAAAACACCATCCGTGATAACTGCATCTTATCCCGTCTTCTTCGATGATCCCATTTGCAAAATCTGCGCGGCGATGCGGGCAATTTCTCTCTATGAGGCCATATTGCCCATTCTTAGAACGATATATAACCAAGTCTTCACCAAGCAGTCGCACTGGCTTGATGGGACTTTCATCAAGTTCTGATTCAGCTGCGATAGGATGCCAATACCGCCGCAATAATTCACCCATGGGAGTTCCAGGGCCAACTTGAGTAAGTCTTTCATTCTGCTTCTTAGTCAACATAACTGCAAAAAATACCTCAAGATGAAACAAATTCTTCAGCTGTGTTGCTATGTTTTCATCTCGCTCTGCACAACTTATGAGTTCTTGAGTTGCGTACTGCGCAACAAAATGGCAAAATGCAGTTATGACAAAACGAGATCCACGGCGTCGAGCGCCGAATTCGTCAGAGAGGAAAATTGAAGCCGTTTCTATAGCTGCTGATCTAGTTGATTTTCTGGCGGAACAAGAAGGGGCAGCTGGCGTACAACAGGCAGCCGACGCTCTCCAAATCACCAAATCAAGAGCATCTCGTCATCTGACCAATTTGGAGACTCTTGGTTTGGTGACCAGATCATCAGTGCGTCAGGGCTACACACTGGGGTGGAGAGCATTGCGTTGGGGATATATCGCATCCGCGAGAATGAATTTCTCGGAGCTATTCGCGGAGCCTCTAGAAACCCTCAAGGAACAAGTTAGCAGAACCGTTCTCTTATGCTCGCCGGCCAAAGGCGATGCTATAGTCATGGATAGCAAACCAGCTGACAATCCTATACGTATAGATGTCCAAATAGGACTAATTCTTAGCTTGCCCTATTCTCCAAGCGCGCTGGTTTCGTTCGCGTTCATGCCAAGAGAAGAAAGAAAAGCAATGATGCAGCACTTAATTGCAAGAGACCCTGACTTCCGGGTTTTGGACGACAAGCGACTGCATGAAGACGTTATAAAGCTGCAACAATGTTATTATTGTTGGGCTGAGAACAAGTATAATGTTGGATATGGTGCAATCGCCGGCCCCGTCTTCGATAAAGAGGAGAGACTTGCCGCAATCGTGACCGTCGTCCTCCCGAGTGACGAATTGAAAGATTCCGGCCCTCCAGAAACGATGTTACAAGCCCTCATTGACGCCTGCGCGACCTGCTCTCACATATTAGGTTCAAATATCCGATTCCCTCCGGTGTCTTCAGAAGATGGATAAAGCAGATACCAGCGCTTCATTGAAAATCGTCCGCGAGACACGCAAGCTCTCCAACGCAGCTATTGCCAAGCACCGCGCAAAAGACGCGTGCGAATATTTAACGGATGAGGCGCTTATCATAACCAGCGGGGCAACAGTTATCAGCGGTCGCGAACCCATGATGGAGGCATTTCAAAGCCTGTTTAAACGGCCTGGATTCGTCACGCTTATTCGCACTCCCCTACAAGTAGTCGACGGCGATAACTTGTTGGCGGAAACAGGGTTTTGGTCTAGCCAATGGCAGCAACCGGCACCCCTTATCTCTGTTACCGGATCCTATACAGCGCGGTGGTACGAATTTGGAAATGATTGGCGCGTACAAACCGAACATTTTATTCCGTTGAAACGTGAACTGGTTGGCTAAAGCAATTCCAGGGTCAGCCCGTAAAGGGCTCCTGAGCCAATCGATCCATAAATTTTTCGCATTGTGCCAATTGGCTCAACGCTACAAATTCGTTGGGCTTGTGTGCTTGCGAAATGGAGCCTGGGCCACAAATTACGCAGGGCACACCCGCATTTTGAAAAAGCCCGCCTTCAGTACCAAAAGTGACTAAACCTGGAGGGCTATTGGAACGATTTAACCGTTGAACATAACGCGTCAAAGGAGCGTCATCAGCAATAACAAATCCGGGAACATGGCCCTTTTTTGTGATCTCAATATTCGCTTCGGGCGCCACTTTACGCATTTCAGGGATCAATTTCGTTTCGCAATATTCGCGCACTTCTGCAACCAGCTCTTCGGGATCAGTCCACGGAAGTGCCCTGATATCAAAACGAAAACTGGCATGGCCGGGAATAATATTGCTGGCATGGCCACCATTGATCACACCGGTTTGTAATGTCGTATAGGGAACTTCAAAACCTTCGTTGCGCCTTTCATTATTTCTCAAACGCTCTCGAATTTCCGCGATTTTGAGAATGATCCGAGCAGAATATTCTACTGAATTCACACCCTGAGGCTCTAGCGAACTGTGAATTTCACGGCCCGTTACGTTACACGTATAAACGGAGCCACTTTTATGGCCCACAACCGTCTTCATGCTCGTTGGCTCGCCAATGATGCAACCTGTCGGTTTTATCTTCCGCTTACCGAGTTCCTCAATCAAGTGGCGTACCCCCAAGCACCCAACCTCTTCATCAAAAGAGAATGCCAAATGTATCGGTGCGCCCTGAGATGCAGCCTGTTTCAATGCATCAATTTTAGACAGAGCAACAGCTATAAAGCCCTTCATATCGCAGGTACCACGGCCGTATAATAGGCCATCGTCCTTTTCAGTCATGTCGAATGGGTCTGTATCCCACTCCTGATCATCAACGGGGACAACATCGGTATGTCCCGATAATACGATACCGCCCTCACCACTACCTATGGTGGCAAAAAGGTTAGCTTTACCTTCATGCTCACCTTTGGTTGTGTGGCTTTCGATACCTGCGTCTTGTAAGTATTCCTGAACCCAGTTGATAAGATCAATATTGCTGTCTCTGCTAACAGTTTGAAACGCAATCAGACGCTTTAGAATATCTAGCGTTTTCTGCGCGGGTCGCCCTTGACTTTTTCCTTGCTTGGATTGGTTATCAGATGCAGCAATCATGCTTACCTTACTTTCCGGCCGTGCACATGCTTCCAAGGCGAAGCCGAATTATCTATGTCATAAGGCACTTCGATCAAGGCTGGCTTACCGGCAGCTTTTGCTTCGCGGATAGCTTCACGCAATTCCTCCGGATTGTGCGCGCGCAATCCCGTCGCTCCAAAATTTTTCGCCAATTCGACAAAATCAGGATTGTGCAGATGCGATGCAATAAGGCGGCCACCATAGGCGCCTTTTTGAATATTACGAACATTCCCAAAATTACCGTCTGCAAATACAATCGCTATCAGCGGTATTTCGTGCAGAACAGCTGTTGCCAACTCAGGCATCGTGAACATGAAACCTCCATCGCCGTTAATAGAGATAACCTGGCGAGTACCAGCACCCACCTGCGCGCCAATCGCTGTGGCATAGCCGTAACCAAGGGTACCTTGGTAGCTCGAACATACATAAGTACGCGGCTTCAATATAGGCATTCCAAACCGCGATACATAACCCACTTGGGTCATCTCGTCGACAAAGACATCGTCTGGTGTCATTTCGGCTCGTATAGCGTCAAGATAACCCATTTGCGGCTGCATTTCTTCAACAATCGCGTTGCGGAAATCGGCATTGACCGCTGCATATTCCGCTGTTCTGTCGGCATTGCTGATATTCGCGCTTTCAAGCTTCTCTACAAGAGCTGCCGTGCCGACGGCAGCATCAGCGCATATTGCCGCATCTGCTGGGACAACGCGCTGCATTTCAGCCTGGTCAAGGTCTATCCGTACCACCTTCAATTTACTATCGTGACCCCATTCGCGTAATTGTTGCAAACGTGTACCAATACCAATCACTAGGTCAGCATCTGCCCATCGTGGGATGGCAGCAGCAGCCGGAATGGCAAGATCATGTCCGTAAGGCAGCACACCCCGACCCATATGACGGCTTACTACCGGTGCCTGCAAAATTTCCGCAAGGCGCAAAATTTGGTCACTGGCTCCCTGCGCACCACTGCCAACCACGATCATCGGATTCTGGGCATCGCGGCAAAGTGCAACAGCTTTCTCAATCAAATCCTGATCCACAGCCGGACTAGTAAGATCTGGGAGATCTTTTGGATACGCGATCATTGCTTGCTGCGCCAAAATATCTGGTGGAATCTCTAATGCAACTGGGCGTGGACGACCAGTCAACAACTGACGGAAAGCCTCATCTACTAAGCCAGGAATCTCGCTAGCGTGAGCAGCGCGACCAGTCCATTTAGTAAGAGAACGCAAAATGCCTTCCTGATTGTCCACCTCATGTAACGCGCCATATTTGCGATCGATTAGAGCGCTATTGATGGTGCTAGTCAGGCAGAGAACGGGAGCATTGCAAGCATAAGCAGTCGACAGTGCCGCGCCAGCGTTTAATATACCAGGACCGGGAACAACAGCACATACGCCGGGCTTTCCTGTTGAAGTAGCATAACCAAAAGCCATATATGCCGCACCCTGCTCATGACGGGTGTGGATCAGGCGGACGTCGCCCTTGTTACGGTACAATCCATCAAACAGATGATCCAACTGAACCCCGGGCACGCCAAACATGGTATCAACACCCCACCGGTGGAGCCCCAATACCAAAGCATCACCGCCGCTCATTTTCTTGGCGCCCGATATTGGAACAGTTGAGTGGTCTTTAATATTGCTCATTATCTTTTTTGCTCCTTAGCAAAGGGGAGGTTTCGTTTTTGTATCAAATAATATGAGCGCCAGATGATTGAGAATTCGAGATATTTCTGATGTAGAAATCACAAAATGAAGGCATCATTCATCGAGGCGAACCTGATTTTTCGAGCATCTATCAGCATAATTCTGTTGCGTCAATCGTGATTTGATCTTACTATGCGAGACACTAAGCAACAAACTAGTTTGATTTCTCAATTATCGCTGAATGGAAAAATTTATGTTTTCAACACTAAAAGACCCGCCCGCAGATCCAATTTTGGGGTTGGCCAAATTGTTCGGAAGCGATCAAAGTCCAAACAAGGTAGATCTGGGTATCGGGGTCTATAAGGATGAAAACGGACACGCTGCAATTCTCCAAACGATCAAAGAAGCTGAGGAGGATCTGGTTAGAAATCAGCCTACAAAAGCCTATATATCGTCTGCAGGAAACTCACTATTCAATGATGAGATCCGAAAGCTTGTTCTAGGCAACTCTGGTCGTACCGACAGGGCTCGCACGGTCCAGACCCCAGGTGGTACGAGTGCAGTCAGGGCCGCAGCAAGTCTGCTGCAAAAGCTAAAGCCTGAAGGTCGGGTATTTATTCCAACGCCAACTTGGCCAAATCATAAAGCAATATTTCCAGCCGTGGGCTTGGAGCTAGTTACGTACCCATATTATGATGTGCCGTCTGGAAAATTGACCTTCGATGCAATGATGGCCAGCCTCGAAGGTTTAACAGCCGAAGACACTCTATTATTGCATGGATGTTGTCATAATCCGACTGGCGCTGATCTCAACGAAAATCAATGGCAAGCGGTATCCGAGCTACTTGAAAAAACAGGTGCGACGCCTTTGATTGATTTTGCATATCAAGGCTTTGGCAAGGGTCTCGACGAGGACGCGACACCGCTGCGTAACCTTGTCGATAATTTACCGGAAACGCTCATCGCCTCGTCATGCTCAAAAAACTTCGCTGTCTATCGTGAAAGAGTTGGGGCTATCACTATTGTCGGCGAGAACAGTGCGGCCGCTGAAAAAGCAAAAGGCCATCTAATGCCTCTAATCCGCAGCAACTATTCTATGCCACCCGATCACGGAGCTGCGGTAATCGCCAGCATATTATCTGACACAGGAAAAGCAGCGCAATGGCGCTTCGAACTTGAGGAAATGCGTGTGCGTGTCTCATCGATGCGGCAGAAGCTGGTAGACTATATGACCGCCGCAGGAGCAGATAAATTTTCCTATTTGAAAGATCACCAAGGCATGTTTGCAATGCTAGGACTCACTCCCTCCGAGGTGAAAGAAATTCGAGAAGGGCATCATGTGCATATTACGACATCTGGCCGTATTAATGTAGCAGGATTGACAGAAAGCAATGTCAAGTATGTTGCCGAAGCTATCGCTGCTGTTCTTTAGCCTACATAGAGCATCTGGGGCTGAAACTATCGGGTGCTAGGATCAGCTCCATGTTATAATGAAACGCGGATATGTTTAGATAAGTGCCCAATGATTATTTTGGATCTTTGTAAATCATGAGATATGTTTGTGACTAGGTTCCGTCTCTTTTTAGATCAGCAGGCTTGGCTTTTTGCCTTAGCTATCATGTTGTTCACTATAGCTAAGGTGGCAGTACCTCCAGGCTATATGGTTGAAGCAAAAGGCACAGCGCTGGTTGTCAGTCTCTGCAACGGCACAAAGAACGCAACACAATTAATTAGAATACCGGACGAGCAAGACAATCAATCACGCTCGGAAAATGACGGTAGCCATGGCGAAGGAAAGCAAAAGCTCTGTTCATTCGGGCTGCTTACTTCACCGTCAATCACAAGCGACACAGCAGGTCCAGTTCGTTCAAAATCAGCCGCTCAGGATTTCGTATATAGATTATCGCCGGTCATATCTGATGAGATAAGTGAACCTAAATATATCCGCCCGCATGCGCATGCGCCTCCGGTTTAAATCCTAAACATTCTATGCTGGCAAGCCCGGCAGGTCGTCAAAAGCAGATAGATCTCCGAGCCAGTTATTTGGGATCGGTTCATCTGTTTATGTGACCGGGCACTGAAGTGGAACCATCGTTCCACATTTGATTTATCAAGGAATTTATTATGACAAACGAAATTGATCGCAGGCAGGTTATGAGTTTAAGCGCCATGCTTGCCGCAGGTGCAGCCTTGCCGGCACAAGCGGCGACAACTGAAATGAAGGAAACGAAAGAGGAGCATATGCGGAAAATGCGAGCTATTCCAAAGGATGCTCCGAAAGTTTCTATGCTTGTTTACCCCAAAATGGTCGCTTTGGATCTAATTGGACCCATGACTGTATTCAACATATTGCGCTGCAATATTGAATTGGTGTGGAAAGATACAAAGCCTGTCACAACAGACTTACGAATTCCAATGGCTCCTACGCATAGTTTTGCTGATGCAAACCGCGATCCGGATGTTCTTTTTGTGCCCGGCGGTATCATTGGGACCACCGCCTGTATGGAAGATCCTGAAGTGTGTGATTTTGTTGCCGACCTTGGGTCTCGCGCTGATTGGGTGACAAGTGTCTGCACCGGTAGCCTGGTGTTGGGTGCAGCAGGATTGCTGGATGGATATGATGCAACATCCTATTGGGCAGTTGCAGAGTTGTTGCCATTATTTGGCGCGCGTCATGTAAACCAACGCATCGTGCAGGACCGCAACCGGTTTACTGGCGGCGGCGTGACTGCGGGAATAGACTTTGGTCTGGCGCTAGCGGCAAAGCTAAAAGACGAAGAGGCAGCCAAACGTATTCAGCTTATTATCGAATATACACCCCAGCCGCCTTTCAAAAATGGTTCTCCGGAAGAAGCAGGACCTGAGCGAACAGCCTCTATGCGCAAAAGCCGCCAAGGCATGGATGCAGCTGCTCGGGTTGCGGCAGAAAATGCCGCTGCCCGTCTGAAACTTTCCTGATGAGTTATAATATAGACCGGCGGCATTTCATTGCCCTGAGCAGTTTACTCACCGCGGCCGCTACCCAGCCCCTATTTGCTGGAGTGCCGGTAAGAAAAAACGAGAGAGAAACTATGAGAAATGAAACGACCATTCCAGAGTCTGTGTCCAAGAAACGCTTTGTTGTTGGCATGGTCATATTTGATGATATGACTAATCTCGACCTGGTCGGCCCAATGGATGCTTTGGCTCGAATTCCAGCAGTTGACATAAAGCTTATTGCGCAGAGCTCAGAATTGATAACAACAGATTCTGGATGCCGTGTGGTGCCGGATGTCACATTTGTTGACGCACCTTCTCTTGATATGCTTTTCATCCCCGGCGGCCCAGGAATCAATAAGCTTCTATTGGATGAAAATACGCTGGGTTTTCTCAAAAAGGCTGGCACAAGCGCCGACTGGGTGACGTCTGTTTGTACGGGCGCGCTGGCTCTCGGGGCTGCAGGACTATTGAAAGGGTACAAAGCAACAACGCATTGGACCTGCCGGGACCTGCTCCCCATTGTTGGAGCTGAACCGGTTAATGAGCGCGTGGTAATAGATCGTAACCGGATAACCGGTGGCGGCGTTACAGCAGGGATCGATTTCGCGCTTTATCTTATTGCACATTTATGGGGCAAAGACCGTGCGCAGATGATTCAGCTGGGCCAGGAGTATAACCCCGCCCCTCCCTTTAACAGCGGTTCCCCTGATACCGCACCTGACAACATAGTCGAAAAGTTTTTGAAGGTATCGGAACGGAATACCAAAGCACGCAAAGAAGCATTGTTGAGCTTAAATCAAGTGGGCTAACCTGATTAGCCATCCACCATTGCAAAGGTCAAATTATCAGGCTCAACAGTGTTGAAATGCATTGGTCGACAGATAGAGCATAGCTAGCTGAGCCTCCTCCCAACCTCCAATTTTTCAGCTGGGGGTGTGTGGGGTCGGAGGTTCGAATCCTCTCGTCCCGACCAATTATTCAGCGGCGTTCATCAAACCATCGGCGCAAAAGCGCAGCCTGACAGCCTGTCCAACCGTTTGTTCCATTTACCGAGCAACTATTCGGCCGGCCTGCTCGGGCAGCGTCTTCGTGAGAGGCCACGGTTGAACTCCAGCTCTGTTCGCCGCTACTTTCCTCTTCCACTTTTCGTAAATCTTTGGGAATCCGGTAGCGCTCCGATTCCGGCCGCTTGGCGCACACGATGATTTCGTCGGCCTCCGCTTCTGGGCAGACGTCATCGCCGTAGGTTACCAGAACCGAAAACCGTTCCGGCGTGTCCACCGGTTTTGAAACTTCCGCGGCTGCGCCCGTCGCAAATAAAAGGCCTACTAACAGGATGAGATTGATTTTCGAAATAGGCACAAGGGACATAAAATTACCTTTCAGCCATTTGGCTTGTAGACGACCGTCCCCGTAACAGACTCCAAATGTGATAATATTATGGATGTTGCGGCAGGCTGAATGAGCTGGAGCTTTCTATCACGGCGGGCGATTGGGTCATCCCATCTCCAATTTGCGCCACGCCAGATCAGCAAATTCGCATAACAATGGCCGGGTTTCGCGCGGGTCGATAATATCTTCCACGCTAAATTGCTCCGCTGTACGGAAGGGGGAGGTCACCTGATTGAGTTTGGCCTTTATCTCTTCCAGCCGCGCGGCGGGATCTTCGGACGATTCGATATCCGCTTTATAGGCAACCTCCAGCCCGCCGGTGATGGGCAGAGACCCCCAGTCGCCGCTGGGCCAGGCGAAGCGGTATTGGAAATTTTCTGCGTTGGACATGGCGCTGCCCGCAATACCGTAAGCACGGCGAACGATGACGCTGGCCCACGGTACGGTTGCCTTATACACCGCGTTCATCGCCTGCACACCATAGCGAATGGTGCCGGTCCGCTCCGCTTCTTCGCCGATCATAAACCCGGGATTGTCGACCAGATGCACCACGGGAAGCCGGAACTGGTCCGCGAGCTTGGCAAATCGCTCGACCTTTTCTGAAGACTTGGCTTCCCAACTGCCGCCCAGAAAACTGGGGTCATTCGCCAGCACCGCAACCGGATAGCCATCCAGCCGGGCAAAGGCGGTAATCGCTGCTCGCCCCCAACGTTTGCCCATTTCAAAAACCGAGCCTTTGTCAAAAACCGAATCCATGATCTTGCGCATGGAATAGACTTGTTTGTCGCCGCGCGGCACCGCAGAAAGCAGCGCCTGATCGCGACGGCCAGCCGGGTCTCCAGTGACAATACGGTCGGCGCGCTGATTAATATTGCTCGGCAAATAGGACAGGAATTTTCGCGCCGTGACGAAAGCCTCCGCTTCGCTGGCAACCTCTTCGTCCACGACGCCGTTGCGGGCATGGATCTCGCTGCCACCCAATTCTTCCTTCGTCAGACTGTCACCAATCGCAGCGGCCACCGCCGGGCCAGCGGCGAAAATCTGAGACAATTCGCGCACCATGATCGAATAGTGGCTAGCCACGGTTCGTGCAGCGCCCATGCCCGCGGTGGGCCCGAGTGCGAGAGCCACGACCGGCACGGTTTCCTGATTCTTGATAATATCTTCCCAGCCGGGAACCGCCGGGACATAGGTGAAGCCCATGTCTTCGAGCGACTTGACCGATCCGCCGCCGCCAGTGCCGTCAATCATCCGGATCATCGGAATGCCCAGCGTATGGGCCATTTTCTCGCATTGGGTAAACTTGCGGTGCAGCGCCGCATCCGCTGCGCCGCCGCGAACGGTAAAATCATCGGCGCTGGCGACGACCGGACGGCCTTCGATATTCGCGCGGCCAAAGATCAGGTTGCTGGGTGCAAAATCTTTAAACTCGCCATTCTCATCATAGGTCCCGCGTCCGGCAATCTTGCCGATCTCGCGAAAACTGTCTTCATCGACAATTCCGGCGATCCGGGCACGCGCATCAAGCTTGCCCCGCCCGTGCTGGCGCGAGACTTTTTCATCGCCGCCCATTTTTTCCGCCAGCCGCTGCCGCTCTCGCAGCTCTTCAATTTCCAGTTTCCATGTCATGTGTTGAATCGCCCTCTCGCCTGCTCATTTAGATTACACGAACGGCCCAATTTCTTTTCTGTGACTTTTGATCCAAGATCTTGAAAAATAGATAATTTTACTTGGATGATCACCCCGACAGTGTGACCTTTCACGGGCCGATCTTCATCGAAACAGGGAATGCACATATTCATCATTCCGCCTGCATAGCGCGGCGATGCGATGTAGGACAGAGGCTTTTGCAGCGGGATGCGGTGACGTATTTTGGCATTTGGAAACGGTGCTATCCTGTTTCGTCATGCTGAACTTGATTCAGCACCCAGAGCGGCAATTAGTGACCTGCAACCCTGGATCCTGAATCAAGTTCAGGATGACGAATTTTGTGAAACAACCGTTACAGCACGGGTTAAGAGCATTTACATCATCCGTATTGGTGATATAACTCACTAAAACAATCGACGGGAGAGAGGATATGCGGAAATTCCTGACAGCGGTGACGGGTTTATGCGCGCTGACGCTGGCCACGCCGGCAGCGGCTGAAGACGTGTCTAAAGCGACAGGACCCGAAATTCCAGTCTGGGAAATTTCTTTCGGGCCGGATGGTCTTGCCGGTCCGGGCGGTGATATTTTGCGCGCGGAAATCGAGAAGGCGCAATTTGTCGCACTGGGTGAGGACCACGGTTTTGCGGATGCCCCTGAGCTGGGCCGGGGTCTGGCAACCGAGATGAAGAAACACGGCCGTACCTATCATGCCGTCGAAATCGGTCCCTGGTCTAACAAGGCCGTGCAGCAGGCGCTGCGGACCGATGGCGTCACGGGTGTCGCCACTCTGGTCGCGGGCAAGCCCATTGCCCTGCCCTTCGTCAGCAACCGTGAAGATGCGCTGCTCGCCAATGATTTTGCCGAACCCGAAGGCGCTGTGGATCTATGGGGTATTGATCAGGAATTTATCGGCGCGCCGACGATCCTGTTAGAAGAATTAAAAGTCATGGCTCCCAATGCGGCTGCGCGTGAGGCCGCCAATAGCTTGCTGCAGAAAGACCTGACAGCTGTAGCCGCCGCTGATCAAGGGAGCCTGTTGATGCTATCGGCCCCGCCCGCAACATTTGCCGAGCTGCGCGCCAAATTTACTGGCTCCCCAGAGGCGCAAGATATAATTGACTCGCTGGCACGAAGCGCGGCCATTTATCAGCACAACAATGCCGGGCGCTATTTCGCCAATAATGCCGACCGCATCGCGCTGATACACGGCCTATTTTTACAGCAATATCATGAAGCAGAAGAACCTGCGCCGCGCGTGCTGCTGAAAATGGGTGCTTATCATCTCGGCCGCGGGACCACGCCGACCAAGATGTTCGATATCGGATCGCTGCTCCCCGGGCTGGCAGCCGCCAACAAGATGCAATCGCTGCACATCGCGTTCAGCGGTCTTGGCGGTGAGCAACTGACCATGCGGCCCTCGCCGGAAGGCTATACGCAAGTCAAAACGGTGGACGACAAGATCATTACACCTATTCTTGAGGCGGCACAGATAGACAGCGCCCGGATCGGCGATACCGGCCATTATCTCATCCCACTCGAACCCATCCGGCGCCGGTTGGAAAGCAAAGGAATCAATGACCTATCAACATTCGGGAAATTTGTGGTGCTGGGCTTTGACTATATCGTCACGACGAAGGCAGCGAAGGCGGCGACACCGATGGGGGAGTAGGTCTATCAACATGATAATAACTACTCTGAGATGGTTCATTCCTAAGCCAGTTCAATTTTGCTAAACAGTTTTCTTAAGAGGGAGCTATTAGATGGAAGATCAATGGTTACGCTGGGCAAAGAGACTGGAAGCTCTTTCCACCACTGGGCAGCATTTCACTAAAGATGCTTTTGACCATGAACGGTATAGTGAAATGCAGGGCATTGCCCGGTCGATGCTGAGCGCCCTCGGCAATGTACCTCTTTCGCGTATCGACAATCTGGTTTCCAGTTCGGCCAACGGGTATGTCACGCCCAAGGTCGATGTACGTGGCGCGATTATCCGAAAAGGCGAAATATTACTGGTTAAGGAAAAAGCGGATGGCTTATGGACGCTGCCCGGCGGCTTTGCCGATATTGGTTTATCTCCATCCGAAAATATCCTTAAAGAAATCGAGGAAGAAGCAGGGATAGTGGCAGAAGTCGTCGGACTATACAGCGTCCGGCACAAAGCCAAACAGGCTTACGAGCCAGATCTCAGGGATTTTTATAAGTTATTCTTTCTATGTCAGCAGGTAAATGACGATGTTCCGGCCGCAAGCGGGGAGACCAGCGCTGCCGGTTATTTTGATCAGGATAATTTGCCACCACTATCCGAAGGACGGGTGATCAAGTCTGACATAGACGCAGCCTTCGACTATGCAGAAAACCAACTATCGGTTCTGGTCGACTAGAGTTCTTTATTCCTCATCCCCGTAAATCGATACGCTCATAGCACCATCGCTGGTCGCACGGCCGCGGTACATGCCCGGGGTGTTGAAGCTATAGCCCGCCTGACCCCAAGGGGTGGCAAATATGATCCCGCCGGTGCCGCCAATCTCGCCAAGTTCGGCGATAACGTCATCAGCGATTTTCTGCACTTCCTCGGGCGGCAGCGCAAATTCGCTCGCGTGGATATAATATTCGGGCACACCGTCTTTATCCGTGGGAACAGTCGCTTGCACTTCATCCCGAACCGCAAGGAAACGCGTCCAGATACGGGTACAAATCTCATGCGCCACACCCAGTCGGATGAAATATTCACCGGCCCCGGTGGCTGATATGGCGCAGCTGCGGTTGCGCGCGTAGGTGCCCGCGCCAATCACTGGACTGTCGCCAATCCGGCCCCAGCGCTTGCCGGTCATGCCGCCGGTGCTGGTTCCCGCCGCCATATTACCTTTGCTGTCCATCGCAACAGCGCCGACGGTGCCGAATTTGTAATCGACATCCGCGGCGCTGACTTCCTTGGCATGCACATCCTCAATCTGTTTGAGCCGAAGCGGCGTGGCGTAATAATCGGGCGTTGCCTGTTCCAATCCCTGTTCGCGGCTGAACTGGTCGGCCCCTTTGCCGGACAGCATCACGTGCGGGCTATTGTCCTTAACCGCACGGGCCAGCAAGATCGGGTTTTTTGTGGCCGTGACGCCGGCCACAGCGCCAGCGGACAGGTCGCTGCCATCCATGATGCTGGCGTCGAGCTCGTTGGTTTTATCCCATGTATACACAGCGCCCTTGCCCGCGTTGAAATTGGGATCATTCTCCAGCAGGATGATCGTGGCCGTGATCGCCTCCATCGCACTGCCGCCCGCTTTCAGGATTTTGGAACCTTCAGCCAAGGCGGCGTTCAGAGCAGCGCGGATCTCCGCGTCCTTCTCCGGCGTGATCTTCTCACGTTCTAGCGTGCCCGCGCCGCCGTGAATGGCGATCGACCAGCTGTCATCTTCAAAAGGCTGCGCGCTGGCGCTGCTGCCAAATGCCAGTGCGGCAAACGTTAAAGCGGGTAGGATGGACGAGAATTTGAACATGAAGCAGCTCCTTTTCGCAAAGGTTTAGCATCAATCGTAACAGCCGCAACCATTGTCCTTTGCCCAAGCAGGATGAAGAATTACCAAGGGATTTCGCGGCCGCTATAATCATGGAAAGCCCCGGTCTGCGAATGATCCAGATTTTCGATCACCTGCCGCATACCGCTCACGCTTTCCTGCGGTGTCAAGTCGGCATTAGGACCGCCCATATCGGTCTGGACCCAGCCGGGATGCATCATGGTGAGCGTCAAGCCGTCATCTTTCCACTGGTTCGACAGGGATTTCCACGCCTGGTTCACGGCTGCCTTGCTGGTGCGGTAATACATCATGTCACCGCTTTCATTTTCCGCAATGCTGCCGACCTGACTGGAAATCACGACCATTTTCTTGCCATCCGACTTGGCGACATTGTCTTTCAGCGCATTGGCCAACTTGACCGGCGCCACGACATTGACGTTAAGCAGCTCCAGCCAGCCATCGCGATCAAACTCCTGCGGCCCGTATATGCCCGCGTTGTTGATGTAGAGATCAATCGGTTGATCGCCAATTTCGCTGGTAAAATTCGCAACACTGGCATCGTCCGCTGCGTCCAATTGCATCGTCTTCGCATTGGCAATCGCGTTCAGCTCTTCCGCCTTATTCGGTTCCCGCGCCGTGCCGATGACATCCCAGCCATTGTCAGCATATTGCTTGGCCATTTCCAGCCCGATACCGCGATTGGCGCCTGTGATTAATACGGTCCCCATGATGATTTCCTTTCCAATATCGTGATTATTTCAGATGAAGACGCAATCGCCCCTCGCACCCGCGGCATGAAACCGCTATATAGCCTATAACGAGCAATAGTGTGACAGGTTCCCCATGACAGCCGATAATCCTTCCTTGCGTCCATGGCGCGACATAGAGCGCCGAAAGAGCCGTCAGATCATGGTGGGTGACGTGCCGGTGGGCGGGGATGCGCCGATTACCGTGCAGACAATGACCAATACGCTGACCAGCGATCCCAAGGCGACGATCGACCAGATCCGCCGCTGTGAAGAGGCGGGCGTCGATATCATCCGGGTATCTTGCCCCGATGTCGAGAGTACGGCCGCGCTGAAACAGATCGTCCGCGCCAGCCGCGTGCCGATCGTGGCCGACATCCATTTCCACTATAAGCGCGGGATAGAAGCCGCCGAAGCGGGCGCAGCTTGCCTGCGGATCAATCCCGGCAACATCGGCAGCGCCGCGCGGGTCAAGGAAGTGGTCGATGCGGCCAAGGCCAATGGCTGCGCGATCCGTATCGGCGTGAATGCAGGCAGCCTCGAGAAAGACCTGCTCGAAAAATATGGCGAGCCCTGTCCCGAGGCGCTGGTCGAAAGCGCGCTCGACCATATCAAGATTTTGCAAGACCATGATTTTCACGAGTTCAAAGTAGCGGTCAAAGCGTCAGACGTGTTCCTGGCGGTGGCGGCCTATTCGCAGCTTGCCGATGCGGTGGATTGTCCGCTGCATCTCGGCATTACCGAGGCTGGCGGCCTGATCGGCGGCACAGTCAAAAGTTCAATCGGCATGGGCAATCTGCTCTGGGCCGGCATTGGCGACACTATCCGGGTCAGCCTGTCCGCCGAACCGGAAGAGGAAGTCCGCGTCGGCTACGAGATGCTGAAAGCCCTCGGCCTGCGCACCCGCGGCGTCCGCGTCGTCAGCTGCCCCAGCTGCGCGCGGCAAGGATTTGATGTGATCCGCACGGTGCAGACGTTGGAAGAACGCCTGCAGCATATCCGCACGCCCTTATCGCTCTCGGTTCTCGGCTGCGTCGTCAATGGCCCCGGTGAAGCGCGTGAAACCGATATCGGCATTACCGGCGGCGGCGCGGGCAAACATATGGTCTATCTTTCCGGCGTAACCGACCACCATGTGTCGGATGGCGATATGGTCGATCATATCGTGAAGCTGGTCGAAGCCAAGGCGGCGGAGATTGAAGCGGCGACAGAACAGGTCGAAGCGGCGGAGTAATATATTCCTATTCCACCGGGGATCAGTTCAGTCTCTTCCCGCCAATCAGATAGGCCATATCCCAAACAATCGGGCTGGCCTCGCGGCGCTCCTTGACCAGACGCTCTGTCAGGCAATCCGGCTGGATCGTCCTGTTATCAGCAACCCCCGCATCGACGACCCTGCCAACCATGTAGCTGGCGAGATCCTCAATGCCCTGATCGCGTCCGGAACCCAGCATAATCGCCTCGGCGCGATAGTGATCAACGCCTAACTCCGCCTGCTGGAATAGTTTCGGAAGATCGAGACCCATCGTGATGGTGCCCTGCTCTGCTGCTATGGTTCGCCAGATCCAGTCATGGACTTGTTTGTGCTGGGGAATGGGTCGCGCGGAAAATGGCATGCCGGTCGCGCTATGTTCCTGAAAAATCATCAAACCATCTGGCTTGAGCAACGCCGTCAATCGCCGTACGGTTTCCTCAGCATCTGGCAGATACATCAATATTCGGCGACCAACGATGGCGTCGAAAGGCTCCCAGCCCGGCAGGCTTCCGGAAAGATCAACATTCTCATAGGTGATGGTGGCATGGTCCAGTTCAGCGGGCTGATCTCTGGCTTCTGCAAGCCGGTCTTCGTCACTATCAACCCCATGAACATGCCCGTTCTTGCCGACCAACGCAGCCAATTCACGCGTTAACAGGCCATTCGCACAGCCAATATCCAGAACCCGCATGCCCTGTTCCAAACCAACATCGCCCAAAAACCGTGATGTCGGCGCATTGTTTGGATTGATCATAGCTATCTTCCTTGCATTATGTTATGATATAACATACTATATAATACTTCCGGTTCAAGTGGTTTTTGGCTTGCAACTCTACCGCAACGCGGCAAAAATGTTCAGAATAACGGGGGGACAAATCAAACATTAAGTCTGGAGCATATGACCAACACCCTTTTCGGCTTCGCCAAAATCGTCCCCAAATCTGAACATTTCACTGACGCGCAGGACGCCATCCTGGCCATTGTTGAGGAAACGCGCGCCGAGCCCGGTTGCATCGAGTTTACCGTGCTGGCGGATGCAGATCAGGGTCATCTTTTCCTGTTTGAGGAATGGCAGGATGAAGCGGCTCTAAAAGAGCATCATGCCAAGCCCTACACCAAAGCGGTGATGGACAATTATGACAATTGGCTGGCGGAACCTTTGCGGTTTGAGACGATGACGAAGCTAATGTAATTCGATATGATTGCCCTCTTGCTTTTTAGTCCCTAAGAAATCGGATAATCCAGCGAAGGGACTCTTATATGGCACAGGCCGAAACGGATTATCTGATTATCGGCAGCGGTGCCGTTGGCATGGCCTTTGCCGATACGTTGCTGGAAGAAAGCGATGCGCATATCACCATTGTCGACCGGCATGGCAAACCGGGCGGTCACTGGAATGACGCTTATCCGTTCGTGTCCTTGCACCAGCCGTCGGCCTTTTACGGGGTGAACTCGACCCAATTGGGCAGTGGAGAAATCGACACGACCGGCCTCAACAAGGGCTATTATGAGCTGGCCACGGGCGCCGAGGTGAACAGTTATTTCGAAAAGGTGATGCACCAAAGATTCCTGCCGAGCGGACGGGTGAGCTATCATCCGATGTCTGACTATCTGGGAGACGGGAAATTTGTGTCCCTGCTGTCGGGCAAGGAAACCCAGATTAATATCCGCAAGAAAACAGTGGACGCGACCTATTATGGCACCACCGTGCCATCGACCCACACGCCAAAATTCGAAGTGAAGGATGGCGCCAAGATGATCCCGCCCAACGCCTTGCCGCAGCTGTGGCAAAGCGCCGGGCCACTGCCCAAAAAGTTTGTCATCTTGGGCGCCGGCAAGACGGCGATGGATGTCGGTGTATGGTTACTACGCTCTGGAGCGGACACGGATGATATTGTCTGGGTCTGTCCGCGCGATAGCTGGTTGCTCAATCGGAACAATACCCAGCCCGGTCAGGAATTTTTTCACCAAACGATTGGCGGTCAACGGGATTTGATGGCTGCGCTGGCAGCGGCGGAAACAGCCGACGACCTTTTTCTGAAGCTCGAAGCCAGCGGCGTGATGCTGCGCATCGATCCTGAGGCCAAGCCGAGCATGTTCCACTATGCCACGATCTCGCAGGGCGAAGTCGATATACTGCGACAGATTAAAAATGTTGTTCGCATGGGCCATGTCGAGACTATCGATCAGGGCGGCATGCACCTGAAAGAGGGCGACTATCCGATGCCGGCGGAGACGCTTTATATTGATTGCACCGCAACCGCCGTCGAACGCCGCCCGGTGGTGCCGCAATTTCAGGACGGCCTCATCACATTGCAGATGATCCGCGTGCCGCAACCGGCTTTCAGTGCAGCGCTGTCTGCGTTTCTCGAAGTCACTTATGATGATGACGAGACCAAAAACCGGTTGGGACAACCAATTCCTCTGCCCGATGGCATTGATACCTATCCCGCCGCGACGATGGTCAATATGATGAACCAGTTTCAATGGTCGCAGGACAAGGTCGTCAACAAATGGATTGCCCAGAGTAGGCTCGACGGTTTCGGCAAGATGATTTTCGGCGTGTCGCCCGATGATGAAGAAAAAATGGCGATATTGGGTGAGTTCCGTACCAATGCCATGGCCGCGATGGGGAACCTGCCGAAACTGATCGCGCAGGCGGGTGGATAAGATGTTGAAGCATTTTTTCGTTGTTGTGGGACTGTCGTTGGCTGCACCTGCTCTTGCTGCGCCGGATACCGAAGCTTCGGCGGAACATCCCGAGGCCACACCGTATGAAAAGGACGCGAAGGCATCGAAAGATGTCGATGCCGCTTTGGCCCGCGCCGTGGCGGCGGACAAGCGCGTGCTGCTCGTAATGGGCGCGAACTGGTGCCACGATAGCCGCGGGCTTGCCGGATGGTTTGAAAAACCGCGCTTTGCCGCAATGCTGAAAACCAAATATGAAGTCGTTTATGTTGATGTCGGTTATCGGGATCGCAATATCGACATTGCCCAGCGATTTGGCATTAAAAAGATCAAGGGCACACCAACCGTGCTGGTCCTGTCTCCGCGCGGCGCTTTGCTCAATCCAAAATCCGCTCCGACATGGCGAAACGCTGCTAGCCGCGATGAAGAGGAAATCTTCTCTTATTTTGATCAGTTTACGCCCGAACTGTGATAGTGAATCAGAGATAAATGGGAAAATAGGTGCCGCGCGTTTTGATCTATATTGTGATTGTCATCGGGCTGATCCTATTGGCTCTCGTCTTCATGCCATTGAAGCTCGCGGTCAGCATGGCGGGATTGGAAGGGTCGAAATTCTCTGCGCGGGAAATCAGCGGCAGCATCTGGAATGGCCGGATCGAGCAGGCGCAACTGGGCGCCTTTGCGCTGGGCGACCTCGATGCAGGCGTGCAATTTTTTCCCTTGCTGACCGGCAAGATAAAATTGGATCTGGAACGCCCTGCCGCCGCTGGAGACGCCGGGTTCACCGCTACGATCGGGAAACAGGGTTCTGCGCTGCTGGTGGAGGATGCCACGACGGTCTTGCGCGTCGGAGAAACACTCGCGCCCCTGCCCGCATCCGATATCGCGCTGGATAATGTCAGCGTCGCCTTTGCCGGCGGCCGTTGCCAGTCTGCCAGCGGCAAGGTTCGCCTGTCGCTCGACGCCAATATTCCGGGGCTTGATCTCAAACAAGGCCTGCTCGGCAATGCGATGTGCGAAGACGGCGTGCTCGTCCTGCCGCTGACCAGCGGATCAGGAATGGAGGAATTGACAATGAAACTTGAGGGCAATGGCTTTTATACCGCGCGATTGTTCCTGAACGGGAATGACCGTGCTTGGACGCTGCTGCTGCCCACATTAGGTTTTCGAAAAGTACCCAGCGGCTATGCGATAAAAGTGGCCGGTCAGCTGGGACAAAAGAGGTAAAACATGAATAAAGCGGTGAAATTCTCGATCCTTGATCTATCGCCGGTGCCCCAAGGGGCCGACGTCAAAACCGCATTGGATCGTTCGCTGGCTCTGGCGCAGCATGGCGAGGCGTTGGGGTTTGAACGATTCTGGATGGCCGAGCATCACGGCATGGCCGGGATTGCCAGTGCGGCGACTTCAGTCGCACTCTCCCATATCGGTGCAGGTACGAAGACCATTCGCATTGGCGCAGGCGGGATCATGCTCCCTAATCACGCACCCATGGTGATTGCCGAGCAATTCGGGACCTTGGAAGCGCTTTTCCCCGGCCGGGTTGATCTTGGCCTTGGTCGTGCACCAGGTTCCGATCAACGCGTAGCGCAGGCCATGCGGCGCAACCTCAACACCGACCCGAACCAGTTTCCGCGCGACGTCGTCGAACTCCAAGCGCTGCTGGAAGGCGACCCGGCACTCGGCATTCAGGCGACACCCGGCGCAGGCGCCAAAATCCCGCTATATATATTGGGTAGCAGCCTATTCGGCGCGCAGCTCGCCGCCGCCCTCGGCCTGCCCTATGCCTTTGCGTCGCATTTTGCTCCGCAGGCGCTCGATGAAGCGCTGGCCATTTACCACCGTGATTTCAAACCGTCGGCGCAATTATCGAAGCCTTATGCCATGTGCGGTTTCAATATCTTTGCCGCCGATACAGATGATGAAGCCGAACATCTCGCCACCTCGATGATGCAGAGTTTCGTGGCGCTGCGCACGGGCAATCCTGGCAAATTGCCGCCGCCGGTGGAGGGCTATCGTGAGAGCCTACCGCCGCAAGCGCAGTCGATGCTCGCGCAAATCATGCAGGGCAGCGCCGTTGGTTCACCAGACGCGGTACTAAGCGGCGTCCGCGCCTTTCTAGACCGCACACAAGCGGATGAGCTGATCGTCTGCGGCTCGATCTTCGACCAAGCCGCACGCGAAAAATCATATGGTCTAGCTGCCGAAGTCCGCGACCTGATTGCGGCGTAGGGCCGTTTCCAATGCCGTTCCTCCTAATCCTGCCAAAGGACATCTCAAGATCATAGACGCACTTCGACAGGCTCAGTGCGAACGGGTATCTGATCAGGGCTGGGCCTAGAAAGCCGAGAAAGGCTTGTCCTTGTCGACCCGCACGTCTTGCGGCAGACCAAGTACGCGTTCCGCGATAATGTTTTTCAATATCTCGTCTGTGCCGCCAGCAATCCGAAGACCCGGTGCCCATAGGAAGCTTTCCTGAAAAATCGCGTCTGCCGGCGCATGATCCTTGTCGGAAATAATCCCGTAATGATCCTGCATCTCGATCGCGCTGTTGCAGATATCCTGCAGATGATTGGCGGTGATCACCTTGCCGATCGAATTTTCAGGCCCCGGGGTTTCGCCTTTGGACAAGGCGGTCTGGGTACGGAATTTGGTCAGCTTATAGCCCTGCGCCGCGACATACCAGTCAGCAAGCTTGGCTCGAAACGCGGCGTCGCTCATCGAACCGGATGACCGGGCATAGTCCATAATTTCGGCCCAGTCCGGACCCGGCGAACCACCAACGGCCAGCCGCTCGTTCATCAGCGTTACCAAAGCGACCTTCCAGCCCATGCCGGGTTCGCCGAGCCGGTCGCTATCGGGAATGCGCACGTCGGTAAAATAGACCTCGTTAAATTCGCTGCCGCCGGAAGCCTGATGAATCGGGCGCACATCGACGCCTTCCTGTTTCATGTCGACGATGAACATGGTCAGGCCCTTATGCTTGGGCACATCCGGGTCTGTGCGCACCAGCAGGATGCCATAGTCGGAATAATGCGCACCGGAGGTCCAGACCTTCTGGCCATTAATCACCCAGTCATCGCCATCCTGGACCGCTTTAGTTTTCAGACCAGCGACGTCAGACCCGGCGGCCGGTTCAGAGAAAAGCTGGCACCAGATTTCCTCGCCGAACAGCGCCTTTTGAACATAGCGCTGTTTATGTTCATCAGAACCAAAGGCGATAACTGTCGGAACGCACATGCCCAGACCAATGGCGAACGGCCCAGTCGGCGCATCAAATTTGGATTCTTCCTGGTTCCAGATGACCTGCTGCATCGGCGATCCGCCGCGGCCGCCAATTTCCTTGGGCCAAGTGATTTGCGCAAACCGGTTTTCCGCTTTGATCTTCTGCCAATCTTTGGCGCGCTGCAAATAATTGCCCGACCGGCTCGCCGCTCCCTTTTTGGGTTGCAGATGCTGGCTTAAAAAGGCGTTGGCTTCAGCACGAAACGCTGCTTCTTCTTGTGTGTCGGTAAAATCCATCAGTAAATCCTCATTTCCATTTTATCCCGTCATCCCAGCTTTCGCTGGGATGACGTATATCTTCACGCGGCGTTTTTCGCTTCGAGCGCGGAAACCAGTTTCTCTTTCCAGACCGCCGGACTGCCCGCCTGCACGGCCAATAATTTGGCGCGGCGATAATAGAGGTGGCAATCCACTTCCCAGGTAAAGCCCATACCGCCATGGGTCTGGATATTTTCCTTGCTGGCAAACCAGAAGGCTTCTGACGCAGCAACCCGCGCCGCCGCCGCAGCTTCCGGCAATTCGGCCGCATCGGTCGACAGCGCCCACGCGCCATAATAAGCGTTGGACCGCGCCACTTCATTTTTCACATATATGTCGGCAAGCTTATGCTTGATCGCCTGATTGCCGCCAATGGGGCGTCCGAAGGCATGGCGCTCTTTGGCATATTCCGTTGCCATC
This sequence comes from Parasphingorhabdus cellanae, assembly GCF_017498565.1. Taxonomy (NCBI): domain Bacteria; kingdom Pseudomonadati; phylum Pseudomonadota; class Alphaproteobacteria; order Sphingomonadales; family Sphingorhabdaceae; genus Parasphingorhabdus; species Parasphingorhabdus cellanae. Next base: position 3,471,747 of record NZ_CP071794.1, on the reverse strand, counting down.
TCCAGACAGCGCGAAGCTCCGCCCAATTGTTCAAAGGCCAATAATACCGCGCCGCGATTCATCACCTGGTCGAGAACAGTCATGCCATTGCCAGTTTCATCGCCCAATCGCGTAGCAGATGCACCATCAAATTTAATCTCGGCATGGCTCCGCGTCGGCTCTATCGTTTTCAGGGCTTTTCGCGAGACGCCATCCTGATCCAGCGCCACTATATAGATGCCAGCGCCACTGCCTTCTTTTGCGAGAACCGCGGCATGGGTGGCTATGTCGCCATCCGTCACCGGAACTTTGGTGCCAGAAAGCGTTCCGTCTTTTGCGACTGTCTGCACGGATGATGCGGTCAATGCTCCAGGACCTTCGGTGGTCGCCAGACATCCAACAATATTGCCATCGGCCACTTTCGGCAGAAACTCTGCTTTCTGCTCCTCGGTCCCGGCCAGTTTAATCGCTTCGGCAAAGAAATAGGCTGACGATCCAAAGGGCACCGGAGCTAATACCCTGCCCAACTCCTCTGCAATCACGCAAAGTTCAAGCATGCCAAGGCCCAGCCCCCCAAATTCTTCTGGAATAGCCGCGCCTAACCAACCCATTTCGACGATTTTCTGCCAGACCTCGTCATTGTGACTCATCGCGTCATCATCAAGTACCGCCCGGACATCGGCGCTGGTGCACTGGGCTTCGAGAAATTTGCGTGCTTCATCACGCAGGAATTTCTGATCATCAGAAAAATCAAAATTCAATTTACCAGCTCCTAAATATTCTTTTCACGACCCATCTGGCGAATCGCTTGTCAAAAACGAGATAAGAATAGGCCTGAATGCAGTTAATCAGTCAATTAAATTCCAAACTGGCAAACTGGCTCTTTCCTACAAGTAACCAAATAGGTTATTTATGACCTTCCTCTAAGAGAAAGGCTGCTGAATATGCAAATTGACAAACTGATTGATGAAGTGATCGCGATTGAAGGCGACTATTCCAACCACCCGGCCGACCGCGGTGGCCCCACGCGCTGGGGTGTGACTGAAAGGGTGGCGCGCCGCCATGGATATACCGGCGATATGCGGCATTTCCCCTATGTTGAAGCAGTCGCCATTTATAAAAGCAATTACTGGTCGCGTCCCGGATTCGACAAAATTGCTGCCCATGCGCCGCACTTGGCCCAAGAACTATTCGATACCGGCATTAATATGGGACCAACTATCGCTATCGGCTTTTTGCAAAGAGCGCTTAATGCACTTAATCGCAACGGTCAGGACTTTGGCGACATTAAAAATGACCGGAAAATCGGGCCACAGACCATCGGCGCTTTGCAGCAATTTCTGAGCAAGCGCGGCACAAGCGGCGAGATGGTTTTGCTGAAGGCCGTCGAAGCTCTTCAAGGTGAGCGCTATATCAAACTCGCAGAACAACGCCCGGCGAATGAGGCTTTTCTCTATGGCTGGCTCGCCAATCGTGTTAGGTCATAATGCAATTAATTGCGCTTCCTGAACCTTGTACACTTTGTAAACTTAAGGGGTAAAGTTGATGGCGATGCGCAGCCAGAGCTTCCTAAATCAAAAACAGAAAATGTCTGAAACGCAGGTTTGCCTTGTTAGATCCGCCCAGTGTGAATTGTGTGAACTTTGCGAAATGTTTTCCCCGCTTCCCCCATCCAAAAAAGGAATAAAATCCATGTCTCTACTTTCCCCTCTCATCGGACCTATTGCGAAAATCATCGATAAGATTATTCCGGATAAGGAAGCCCGCGACCTTGCCAAGCTGGAGCTGCTCAAGCTTGAAAGCAGCCAGGAAATGGAACAAGTTCGTATCCAGATGTCTGCAATATTAGCAGAAGCACAATCTACCGACCCCTGGACCAGTCGGGCCCGGCCAAGTTTTCTCTACGTAATGTATTTTTTGCTGCTCTGGTCGATACCCATGGGCCTGATTGCGGCTGTTCGACCTGAAGCAGCGCGTGATATTGCCAGCGGGATGAATGCCTATCTCGCGGGCATTCCCGAACCGCTTTACGCTTTATTCGGAACCGGCTATCTTGGGTATACCGTCGCGCGGCAGTGGGGGAAAATTCGTGGCGCAGAGAAATAGAGCGGGAAATCGGCAGAGAATCGGACCGATTTATCGCCTGGTTTTTAGGCAATTAACTATTTTATTGCCCAAAAAAACCGCAATTTCAGCCATTTTTTTGGATAACACACAAATAGACTTGCCATTGCCGTATCTTTGCAGATAGAGGAGAAAGTCTAGTTCATTCCAAAGGGGATATTTAATGTCTAACGAAACAAGTTTCCGCAAGATGCTGGCAGTAGCTGGCGGACTTGCACTTGCAGTTCCTGCTCTTTCAGCCTGTGCTGAGCAAGCTGAAGATGCTGCTGCAACAGCTGAATGTGCTGCATGTGCCGCTGAAGACGCTGCTGGCTGTGCCGCATGTGCTGCTGAATGTGCCGCTGACGCAACCGGTGATGCCGCTGCTTGTGCTGCTGGCTGTGCTGCATGTGCTGCTGAGTGTGCTGCTGAAGCTGCTGGCGACGCCGCTTGTGCTGCTGCAGACGCAGTTACCGAGTAAGCTTAGCTTATTCAGCATTGGAAAATGCATTAGAAAGGCTGTTTGAGCTTACGGGCCAGATAGCTAAAGAGGGCGTCTCGCTAGTACCCAGAGTGGTACCGGCAGACGCCCCTTTCGTTCAGTACCAACATTATCCGAAGGGCGACTGTGTTGCACCCGGCAACAAGTCTCGCTGGTTTTACCACGCGCACAAGCCTGAGGAGCGTGAAGAAGGCGAACATGGCCATTTTCATATGTTCCTGCCGCTGGACATGTTCAAAGGCGTAGACGCGCTTTATGAACCTCCCAAGAAACTACCCAATGGCAAACCAACCCAAGGCGTCGTGCATTTTGGAGCATTGAGCTTTGACCTTGACGGCATGCCGCTGAGCTGGTTCACGACCAACTATTGGGTGACCTACGAATATTTCATGCCCGCCGAAGCGATTGCCTCGCGGCTTAAGCTATTTTCCATGAACAAGGCACCAGGCGATCCGCTGGTCAATGATTGGCTCACCGCTGCGGTGGCTGTGTTTAATGAACCGATTGTCGAGATGCTTAAAGACCGCGACAAGTTGCTGGCCGAAAAGAAAGCGGAACTGGGCGACGCGGTCTTCGAGAATAAATCAGTCGAGATCATGTCTCGCCAAGCTTTTGATCTTTAGTTCGGAAAACCGGAATCTATAGCGCCGCACCACGTTGGCGCAAAAGGGTGTTGCAGCCAGTATCTAGTTTACTCTTTTTGAAGTTTTGCGCGCCAACCGATCGGCTCTCCGCCGCTGCTTCTTTGCCAGAATGTGTTTGCTCGCCTCGTCGAGAAGAACAGTATCAGCCATCACCGCCCCCCTTTGACCGATCGGGCGGTCGGGTCCAGTTGTTGAATCCTCAAAAGTCTGACGTTCTGTTTCTGCATTGATTTCCGCTCCTAACAATACAGCATAAGCCGAAAGGAACAGCCACATCAGAAAAATTACCACGGCAGCTAACGACCCATAGGTTGCATTATAGTTGCTTATATTTGCGGCATAAAAGCCAAACCCCAAAGTGATCAGCAACCAGAGCAATGTTGCAACCGCTGAACCCAGAGTCAACCAGCGCCATTTGGCGGGTCTGCGATCTGGCCCAAACCGATAGAACAGTCCAAACGCGACGCTAACCAGAAAGCCGGCGGTAATCCAGGTCACCACTTTGATCAGCGTTAGTGTGAAATCACCCAGATAACCCTGCAAAAAATTACTGGCATAGCTGAAAAATGAAATGGAGCTCAGGCCGACAATTGCAACCAATGCCATTCCCAACGTGATTTTAGCTGCAATGAACGTGGTGGCGAATATGTTCCGCGATTCTCGTTCTTCGTAAATGATGTTCAAGGCCTTTATTATAGCGGTGGCCGCGCGCATGGCACCGTAAGTTGAAATCAAAAGCGCGAGAGCAAGCCCGAAACCTTGGGCAGTCTTACTGGTTTTCACTACGGCTAATAGTTGCTCACGGATTATGAACACCACTTCGCGGGGCAGGAGGCCGTCTACATTATCGATGACATTAGCGACATTGCTCGTGTCGGCCACTAGACCATAGAGCATGATAACGACGGCTATTAGGGGAACGAAGGCAAGAAATCCGAAAAAAGCAACGCCAGCTGCCAGTAACGGCAGGTTGTGAAAATCGTTCATGACATAGATACGCTTCAGGATTGCCCACCAGGCTTTTAAGGGGAAATGCAAAGGCGTCTTGGAAGAGGCGCCGGCAGTCGTGACATCCGAAGGATCTGTGCTGACGGTCATTTCGACCGCTGCTCCATTTGTTCAGCCGCCTTTTCCGCTTCTTGGCCAGCCGCAAGACGTTCATCGGTCTGCAACTCAATCTGTTCAGCTTCGCTTTCCAATTGTTGCAAATTATCTTCGAACTTCTCGTCAAATTTCTCCTTACACCCCGGCAAGACCAGAATGGGAAAAACCAAAAGGATTAATGACTTGCGACGCATCAATAATCTTTCCGGTAGCGCACGTTGACGTTCGATCCACCAAAACTCCCAACGCTACTGAGTACCGAAAGCGCAGGTGTCAGACTGATCTCCAATTGGGTCGCGGTATAGCCGCGCGTGTCTGTTATGATCTCTACATATACGTCGTTTGAAATATATTGACCGGCAGCGATGGATGTTCCGCGACCCGTATCCTCGTCTGCGCCCAATACCCGCAATCGATCAATGCCAACGGACGATTGCAGCACACCAAGCGGGTTGAGACCGCCGCTGCCACCGCGCAAACTGTTCAGCGAGCCAGCCAGCTGAACGGCTTGAATGGGAGATAGCTCGCCGACTGAATTACCGAACAAGATACGCGCCATAATCTCGTCCTGTGGTAGGCTAGGCGTCGATGAGAAAGCGATTTGCGGGTTTTCAGCATTGCCGGTAATATTGACGTTGATGGTAACGTCGTCTGCTTCACCATTAGCCACGATCCGCAATGTCGGATTGGTGACTGAACCGCCGTTAAAACGCAGTCGGCCTTCGGTCAATTTGAACGACCGGCCGGCAAAGCCCAGATTTCCACGAACAAGATTGATACCACCGGTGAGAACCGGCGCACCAGTCGTTCCGCGCACTTGAATATCAGCAGCCCATTCGGAATCCAGTCCCATGCCGCTGACATAAATCTGGTTGTCGGCGACCAGATCGATATCGAGAATCCAGTTGCTGGGAACCCCGGAGACAGGATCAGGGTCACCGGTAATTTTTTTTCGCCCAAGTGCCGGTTTCCGTCTGATACCTGTCAGGATCGCTACTTGTGTCGACCCTTCGCGAACAATTTTATAACGTGTTTCTGGCAAGCGAATGCGGCCTGTAATGGTCGCAGGTTGAGAGGGATTATTGACTATCTGTATCTGGCCTGTAGCGGAGGCCGCAAGATCGCTCCCTTCGGCGAGCTGTGCATTGTCCAAATCAAGCGCAAGCTGAATTGGGAAGCCTTGGTCGGAGCTTAGCGACACGAAACCTTGGCCGCTAATTGTCCCCTCGCCGGCCTGTGCGGTCAGGGTGGTTACTTCCAGCCGGTCGTTGGTAAAGTTGCCGCGCAAGCGCATGTTGGTCAATTTAGTGCCATATTGATTATTCTGATATATCAAGTTGTTAGCCCGAACAACGCCGGTCAGTGTTGGAGATTGGACGCGGCCGGAAAAATCGGCTGCTACCCCTATCGCTCCGGTTAAGTCCTGGTCTGGCAAGGCCGCCAAAGAAAATAACGTACTGGCCGGCCCATTATAGCGAACACCACCAGAAAGCGGCGCCGCCAGCAGCCGTGTTGTCCACGGCCCGGCACCCGGCGGCAGCGGCGTCAGGTTGATCTGCATACGGCCAATCGCCGCGCCGCGCCGCCGGAAAATCGCACGCGCATTTCCGCCATCTGCCAATAAACGACCTACAAAATGCATATCAACAGGTTGCGATACGGCTGCCAGACTGGTGCGAGTGAAGTTGTCAATACGAAGCCGAGCATCGGCACTGGGGAATGCGCCGGAAGAATCCTGGGCAAAATCCAGGCTGCCCGTCGCGGTTCCGCCTAGCCCCAGTCCCGGCATCATCGGATTGATCAGCGCGAGATTAACATCCGTCAATCGGCTTTGGATGTTAAGGCCATTTCCATAATCACCGGCCAGCTGAATGTTGCCTTGGGACAGGTTGATGGTGGTTGGAAGGAGGGTATATTGATTACCTTCCGGAATGATGCGTGCGGGATTGTCCGTTTTGAAATCAACGCCATTTGCCCGTCCATCAAGCGCAATCCGCCATAGTTTCGGAGCGAGCGTGGCATTGGCAGCAACCCGAAATGGCACGACATTGCGCCCTTCCGCCATAATCTTGGCCGTGCCTTGCCCGCCGCGATAATCGATTTTGGCCCGTGCCGCTGCTATTTGCAGCTCCTGCATGCGTAACCCTTCCAACTGTGCGTCTGCAATCAGCTGTGGTTCGTCATAGAGAATGATTTCAGCATCGATGATAGCGCGCTGGATGGCTAGTCCAGCTGGCCCCGGTAGCTCCGTGTTTAACGCCGTGGCATCAACAACAGCCCGCTGCCTTCCTTCAAATGCGCTCAACGCAATATCCCCTTCAATACCCGAGCCGTTAGCTGCCAACTGACCAGCGAAAGGCCCTGCCCCGGTCTGCCTGATCCGCCCAGTCAATCCCACGCCCGCAAAAGCAGTACCCCGATTAACATCAATCGTCAGCGGCCCGCTGCCAGCCAAAACATCGACATTGGCGTCAAACGGACCATAGTCGCTGTTGCCATCAGCGAGAACAGCATAGCCGCTTCCGCTGCCTCTTATTGTCGCGGTGACATTTGCGAGCCCCACACTAAGACCAGGGCGAGCTGCTAAAACACGAGCAACAGGTCTGGCGACAGTGCCGGAAACCCGCACTCCCAAGGGGCCGTATTGGTCTGACATACCGTCAGCTGAAAATGAGATTGCACCGGACGGATTATAGCTGCCACTCCCCTGGGTAAGCCGAAAAGATGGTGCCGCAGCCCTGAGATTATTGATTCTGGCGACCCCGTCGCTACCATAAGATACATTGGCGACGATCAACGAATTTCCGCCGAGAAATTCGCGAGCGCCGTCATTGAAAATACGACTGGATCGCGCGCGGATCGTGCCTTTTAGAGCGAATTGCCCGTTATCCCCGCTTTCAAGATCTATTTCGCTATCGATATTGAAATTGCCAACGCTTTCGACGCGATAGCCGTTAATCCTGCCCTCAAGCCCGCCCGTATAAAGACCCGTATTCAAATCTGCGACAATCACAGCGCTCGCGTCTATTCGGTCAGACCTGATTTTTAGATCATCCGCGAGTATCCGTGCGTTCGCATAGGCGAATTCGCCATCAATCCTGACGTTATTCAGTAATTCGCCGGTCGCGGTATCCAATCCCGCGATTCGCTTTGCTCTAGCGTTAAGCGGGATGCGCCATTGGTCATCGGCCATTTCGGCACTTCCGCTCGCACGCAGACCGATAATGGTTGTCTGGTCAAAACCCAAACGGGCCGCATTAATCGCATAGCTGATGCTGGGGGTGGCAAAATCACCATCGAGAAGCAATGTCGCCACTACGCCCGATCCATTGAGATTATCGGCTATGGTGGATGGTTTTTGTAGCCGGAATTCAACGTTCAGATCACGCATCCGATTATTCCCAAGATCAACCAGTCCATTCGCTGTCAAAGAGAAATTATCGTTCGCAATCTGTCCTTCCAGATCAAATTTGCGGTCCTTCCCGCTTGCGGTGAGATCAATATTTGTTGCTGGTTCAAACAGGCCTTTCCCTTGACCCGCAATCAATAATCCGGGCCGGGTATCCCCTAGCATCTTGAGTGTGCCATCACGAGCAAGGAGCGTAAGATCGGCAAGTATATCCTCCCCGCTGCTCCCTTTGAATGTACCGTTCCATCTTGCCCAATCGCCCTGCCCTTTTAGTTCAAGAACCATTGGCGAACCGACACCTGTCAAACCTGCTACAAGGCCATTTTCTGGCGCATCGAGATTGAACGCGATGCCCAGCTCATTGTCCTCGGGAACCGCGTTCAATTTGACCGCAAACTTGTCTCCGCCTGCCACGCCAGATTCACTCAGCGCTTCACCGGCACCGTCTATAATCGCCCGGCGATCAGCGATTTGCGTCTTGGCCGATAGCGTAACAAGATGACGTTCCCCGGTTACAGACGCAGCGATATCCAACTCACCGATTTCCAGCTTGTCGATATCGATATCCAGATCGGGAAGCAGCGGCTCGTCCGAAACCGGTGTTTCCTTAAACTCCGGAAGACGTAACAATTTCGCTTCGGGAATGATTAAAGAACGGACATCGACATGGCTAGCGATGAAGGCGAAGGGACGCCAATCCATCTCAACCCGAGCCGAAGAGGCAAATATGCCCTTGGTATCACTGATTGTCAGATCCGTTATCGCCATCTCATCATAGATTGATCCCTCAATCTGACCGATGCCGATTTGCATTCCACTTTCAAATTCAAGCGCTTCGATTTGTTCCGCGATAAACCTATGCCCGCTCTTGCTGTCCAACCAGATATAGCCGACAACAATCGCGACAAAAAGGCCCGCCAATAAAGCCATCACGCCAATAACAAGCTTGCGCCGCCGATTTGAAGATGGCGCTGTTTCGGGCATTGTGTTTTCTTCGCTCATCAGAATGCCTGCCCGATTGAGATATAGACCGAAACGCGCGATTCCCCGGGTTGACGGTTTACAGGCGTTGCTACGTCAAGCCGTAGAGGACCGAAATTCGTGTAGAACCGACCGCCAATACCGACACCAAAGCGCATATTGTCAAAGCCCGGTGTCGAACTGGTATAAACTTGTCCGGCATCAACAAAACCAACCACACCATAGTCACCGAACCGGTAACGGACTTCGGCCGCCGCCTCGATAAGGCTGCGACCGCCAACCGGATCATTGTCAATATCTTTGGGACCCAGCTCCTGATAACCGAACCCGCGAACTGATCCGCCACCGCCAGCATAAAAACGCCGCGATGGCGCAATGTCAGCGCGATCAGCCCCGGCAATCGAACCAATCCGCGCCCGCCCAGCCAATATTATATTGTCAGCGACACCATAATAGCTGGTCGCTTCTACCTGAGCGCGCCCGTAAAACTGCGTCCCGCTGCCGAGTGATGCTTCAGGTGACAACTTCGCTGATAACCGGAAACCCTTGGTGGGATCAAGCAGACTATCTGTCGTGTCAAACCCAACTTCGCCGGGTAACGCGGCAACATAAAAGGTTCGGTCCTCTCGCTGTCCGGTCGCGAAGTTAAAATCTTCTTCGTTGGTCCCAAGAACTTCAAAGCCATAGCTATAGGTAAACCGTTTCTGCCAGATCGGAGTACTGTTATAAGAAATCCGCCCAGCCAGCCGTCCGGTAAAAGCTTCATAAGCGTCAAAATCGCTATGAAGCGCGGATAAACCGAACTCCACGGTGCGGTCCCGGCGACCGGCATTGCTTCTTCGGAACGTTAAAGATGCGCCTTGCTCTTGTGTCCCCGCGACGGCGCTGGCAATCAATGCGCCTTCTGGCGGAAACAAATTTCTGTGGGTCCAGCTGCCTTCCACTCTGAATCCTTGCCCGGTGCCATAGCCAGCACTGCCAGCAAGTGTCCGCGGCGGTCCAGCCTGCTGTTCTACATTGATAGTCGCATATTGCGTATCGTCGGGACCTTTTTCACCACTGGGCGTCGGTTTCACGGAAACAATGGAAAACAACCCTGTGGCAACCAGAGCTTTTCGAAGATCATCCAATTTGCGACTTTCGTAAAGCTCACCTTTTTCGAACCGGGCGATCACATCGATATGATCCGCATCGAACGCAGTTGTACCAGTCGTAACAATATCACCGAAACTGCTGCGGGGTCCGGTTTGAAGGGGCAAAGTATAGTCGCCCGTTCCTGTATTCGGATCGAGCAATATGTCACGCTGGCCAATTTCGGCAAAAGGATAGCCTTCTTCCGGCAGCACAACGGCCAGGTTCGCTTCTGCCGCCAACACGCGTTCGGCAACAATCGGTTCGCCGACTTTTGGCACAAAATTTTTGGTGATCAGATCGGCGGGTTCAACAGGATCAGAATCGAACATGATGGTCGCGAAATCATAGCGCTTGCCGGGCGTTACCGTCAGAACAACCGATAACTCATCGCCCGCTTGCAAAGGCAATTCCACATTGCCATTTACGCTTGCGTCAAAATATCCCTGACCCGACATGATATCGATCAATAGTTGCTGATCTTCTCTCAATCGGGCGGAAACCATAGCGCCATTGGCGGCTTTGCCATCGCCATCCTCCAGAGCAGAGAGTTCCTGAAAGCGCGCGCGAATGTCGGAGACATTTACCGGGCGAACGTCGCTGTCATCTTCTATGCCCTCCAACCCTGCGATACGATAGGCATAGCGTAACTCGGCGCTTTGAGAGTTTTCTGCCGCTTCGGTATATTCGCTTTCATCAAACTTCTCGACATCGAAATCTTCGATGGGAACGAGTGGATCATCAATTTCCGGATCATTAATCGGTGCATCGGCAATTAACTCGTCGGCAACGCCGTCTTTTGCTGCAGGGAGCTGTGCAGTTCCGTCTTTCAAATCGTCGGCGCGTTGCTCTTGTTCGAGACGTTGTTGCTCCGTCTTCCAATCTTCAACGCTACCCAAAGGTCGATCGATGTCGGGGTCAATCGGCGGAATGGTTTCGTCAAATTCTTCGTCCGTGATAATAGGCTCACGGCGATCTTGAGATTGTTGATCAGTGTCGGATATTTGCGCCTTAGCGGTGAAGGCCGGAAATAATGCTATAGCCAAAACAGTGGACGCCAGCACGCGAAGGACTCGTAATTTACTCATATTTTGCCGGTGTCTAAACCCTCTAACCCATTTAAGATATGTATTTATGCGCTGCACCGACTTCCGAAACCCCAAACCGCCCAGACACCCCTAAATATAAGCTATGGAGAGCAGATTGGTTCCCTATTGGTGAAAAACGCTCCGCTCTCGAAGCGTGAAAATGGTGATTTGGGTGTCTCGATAGCTGTGCTGTTCAGCCGATAAGCCGTTTAATCAGCATAGCTGTGTAAAGAAACGGCAAACGCGGAAGCGGTTTGGAGATCGCGAACGAGCTTTTCATGTTCAATATTCTGACCGGCGGTGTCGGGAATTCTCAGAACATAGGCAGGATGTGCAGTAATCAGGAAATGGGTTTCTTCTGTCAGCGGAAGGACAGACCCGCGCGATCGCGTGATCGTCACGGCTTTTCCAGTGAGTGCGCGCGCAGCTGTTGCGCCCAAAGCGATAATAATGTCCGGGCGGACCAGCCTTACCTCTTGCTCCAGCCACCACCGATAATGTTTGATATCGGCCAAGGATGGGGTCTGGTGAATGCGGCGTTTGCCGCGCTTCACAAATTTGAAGCGCTTGACGGCATTTGTCAGATAAGTGTTCCGCCGCTCAATATCTGCTTGCGCCAGCGCCCGGTCAAGGATTTCACCCGCAGGTCCTACAAATGGCCGGCCTTGCCGATCCTCTTCTTCTCCCGGTTGCTCGCCAATAATCATAATCGGACTGCGGACCGACCCCTCTCCCAGAACCGGCCGCGAGGAAAAATTTTCGCCATAGCCATTTGTTTGCAGGGTCAGTTTTTCGTTTAATTCATTGACAGATGATGGCTCCCAGGTCCTTTTTTCAAATACAGGGCCCGCCAATTTCTCAGCGGCAGTATCCTTCTCCAACATCTCACGCACTTCGCTGCCGGACTGTTTGATCAGAGATGGTATCAGTTCAGCCTCGGGCAGATTATGCCAATATTTTACCGGCATTTCCGACTTCATCGCCTGCGTCTTCAGGCGGGCTGGATTGAAAATATTGCGATAATAGGTTCGCCATTCATCTTCCACCACGTCCTGCTGTATGAAATCCTCCTTGCGGCCACCGCCCCCTGTCAGCAATTCTTTCCCGTCCCAGGCAATACTGGCTTCGGGCGTGGCGATGATCCAGTCCATTCCGGTGAAGCGATTGCGGAAAAACGGTCCGACGGCCTCGACAATATGATGTTCAGGCTCAAACCACGCGATAAACTGTTCCCGTTCGCCTCGCATTCCGGTTTTGCGGAACCGGACAAAGGCGTGCATTTTATGAATATCCCGGCGGATAGATTTCACATAGCCGTTGAGTTGCTTCACATCACCATCAGCCGGATTTTGATATAGTCGGGGTATTTTCTGCGCTCGAAACAGCAACCGATACGCCAGATCAAAGCGATCTTCGTTGCTATGCAGCAAACCGGTTTTAATCAGCTGTAAAAAGGCTTTTTCGATTCTGATCGGCTGTAAGCCCGATGGTTTCTCCCCGCCATGCTGGTGGATGACCTCGCCAAAATCCAATTCTCCTGACCGCGCCCGGTTCTTGACCGACCAGCTGAGCTGGTTTGGCTCGACATTAGCTTGCAACATCGCCCGCGCATGATCCCGCCATCCCGCAATATCGGTCTCGGTCTGCAATATAATCCGGCGATGCGGCTTCGTCTGACCTTGCTTTGGATGTCGCATGTCAGGCATCTCAGGCCGCAAACAGGTCCATCTGCTGCGGCGCCGGTTTCAGACGATCATAAAGGCTCAATGAATCAAGCTGTTTCCCGGGATGCCAATCCGCCGCAATCACGAACGGCAAAATCTTTTTCACCGACTGACAAATACGCTCCAGATCCTGCAGCCGCAGCGCTGAAAACCGGCGTGCTCGCAAAATTTTACCCACTCCCGTCGTCCCCAATCCCGGCACGCGCAGCAGCGTTTCTTTATCGGCCAGATTGACATTCACGGGAAACTTATCCCGATTCTGCAGAGCCCATGCCAACTTCGGATCTATTGTTAGATCAAGATGCCCCTGTGTGGCTCCGGTCATTATATCAGCGACTGAAAATCCATAGAAACGCAACAACCAGTCTGCCTGATACAAGCGATGCTCGCGCAGCAAAGGTGGCGCTTTAAGGGGCAATCCGCTGCTGGCGTCAGGTATCGGGCTGAAAGCTGAATAATAGACCCGCTTCAAACCATAGCCATTGTAAAGGCCATGGCTGGTCGTCAATATCTTGCCATCATCGGACGGATCCGCACCGATAATCATCTGGGTGCTGTGCCCTCCCGGCGCAAACATGGGCGCTTTTCGGGAAACCTTACGTTCCGCCTTTGCTTCACCGATCCGCTTTCCCAGTCCCGCCATCGTTTTGCGAATAAGCGATCCGTTTTTTTCTGGCGCGAGGCGCGCGATTGACTTGTCATCAGGCAGTTCAATGTTGATAGAAAGACGGTCAGCATATCGCCCGGCTTCCTTCAGCAAATCCGGGTCGGCCTCAGGAATTGTCTTGAGATGAATGTAGCCGGCAAACCGATGGACTTTGCGCAATCGCCGCGCGACTTCGACCAATTGTTCCATCGTATAGTCGGGACTTCGGATGATCCCTGACGACAGAAACAGGCCTTCGATATAGTTACGCTTGTAGAAATCCAGCGTCAGATCGACTACTTCTTGTACGGTGAAAGCGGCCCGCCGCACATTGCTAGATGACCTGTTGATGCAATAGAGGCAGTCGAACATGCAGTAATTCGTCAACAGAATTTTGAGCAACGATATACAGCGGCCATCCGGCGCGTAGCTGTGGCAAATACCCATCCCGCCTGTTGATCCGACACTTCCTGATTTTCTGGAATCACGTTTGGTTGATCCGCTGGAGGCACAAGATGCATCATATTTCGCGGCATCCGCCAGGATCGCAAGTTTTTCGGGGCGAGAGAGTTTTGACATGCAGAACATATAGCGCATGTTCCTGTTATGTTCTATAGTTTATATTAGTTTTTCGAATTTCAGCTGCGCGCTGGATCAGTCAGCTCACAATGAGACACTTATTCCGCCTCTGTACTGAGGCCCAATTGCGGAATGCCAATGGAACGCTTTCCACCAAAATCAGCACGAACAACAACCGCGCCTTGCTTTTCCATATATTCGACCAGCCTGCGAATCCGGCCAGGTGATCTTGTTCCATAAGCGCGGCCGAGCGCTTCATCATCAGGACACGGACTGCCCTCCATAGCGGCGCGCGCAATTTGCAGAAAAGGCGCTGCCATATCCTCTGGCAATTGCGCCGCCGCTTGCAAAAGATCTTGCCAGCGCGGTTCATGCGGGTCGAGTATCCCGCCTTTTGCCAAAGCAAATCGACGGCGAAATTCGGCGAGCTCCAACGGCACTTTGGCAAGTTGTTGCATCCGGCATCGGACCGAGAAATCTTGATATAACAATGCATCGGCTTGAAACGCGCTATTAGGGTCAGCAAGCATTTCTCTCAAAACGGCAACAATGGTCGCTTCAATGTCGACAGGATCAGACTCTGCGACATCATCGGGAGCAGATGCTGTTTCAGACGCTGGCTTTGGCGAGGCAATTCGGCGGATTAACTCGTCAGCGGCAATCGGTTGCGGCTCGGGCTGGTGTTGAGCCTGCACCGGATCAATATCCATTTCGGCGAATAGCATAGTACGCAAATTTTCCGGCTCAGCCTCTGGCATGGGCAAAAGACTATGCGTACCCATTCGAGTACTGGTTTTTGTCGGGCCAATTTTCATCGATATTGGCCGACGGGAAATAGCCGGACCGAGACCGAGAAAACATCCGCGCTCCAAATCCCTTATCCGTTCTGCTTGCCGCCGCTCCATTCCCAATAGATCAGCTGCGCGCGCCATGTCGATATCCAAGAAGGTCCGCCCCATTAGAAAATTACTGGCTTCAGCAGCGACATTTTTTACCAGTTTGGCTAGCCTCTGGGTCGCAATGGCCCCTGCTAAACCACGTTTACGCCCGCGGCACATTAAATTGGTCATGGCACCAAGGCTAGCGCGACGCACGGCATCCGGTACATCCCCTGCAACGGCGGGAGCAAACATCTGTGCTTCGTCAACCACCACCAATGCCGGATACCAATGGTCCCGCGGTGCATCGAACATCGCATTGAGAAAGGCCGCGGCGCAGGTCATTTGCGCTTCCAATTCCAAAGCCTCCAAATTCAAGATGATCGAAGCGCGATGCTCGCGAATACGAGTGCCCATCGTAGCAATTTCCGGCTCATTATAGTCTCCGGCATCAATCACGACGTGATTATAGGCATCTGCTAATGTTGCAAAATCCCCTTCAGGATCAATAACGATCTGCTGAACAAGGTGAGCACTTTCTTCAAGCAGGCGGCGCAAAAGATGAGACTTACCGGAGCCTGAGTTACCTTGCACCAGAAGCCGTGTCGCCAGCAACTCCTCGATGTTAACATGCACGGATTGCCCCGTGTCATCAGTTCCAATTTCGATACCAACACTCACCGCGTAGCCCTACCGACCTGATTATAAAGTTGCAACTGATGGAACGCACTACAACAGAGTATTTTTTGATAGCGTTGCGAATGGACAAACTATCGCTTAAATCATCGCGAATGGATTTCGACGATCAACTACAGCGCTATTTTGGAACGACCGACCTTTCATCAGTACATCCAGAGGCGATGAATGCAGGCCTCGAACGGATGCGTGTAGATCTGGGCCTCGAAACAGATAGCGGAAGACGCTTCGCTTTTTGGGCAGTGCTTTATATGTTTGGTGCTGCACCTGACCTTCATAGCGTATTTGAGGATGATGCAGACCGCAACTCTGCCCGTGATTTCATGGACCTCATGGATCGCGCACTAGACAATTAGGCACCTCAATCATTCAAACCCCGACTTACGACCTTAACTTCTGCGCCAGTTGCGAAGGCGGGTTTTAGAATTGAGCCAGATAATCACGTCGCGATAGGGATCATTACGGATAACGACGTTGAACTTTAGGGGCCATATTTGCCGGACCACTTAATCCCCACAGGATAAACGGAAGGCAATTCACCATGTCAGTTTCGACAAAAAGTTCAGCGGCATCAGGACATCATGAGAGCCACGACTTAATCGTAAGCAACAGCATTCCCCTTACCACCAACACTGGATTTGAATTTCATGTGCGCCCGGTCCAGTCTGAAGACAGGGAAGCGCTTAGAAAGTTTTTCGCAAATGTTTCCAAGGAAGACCTGCGTTTTCGGTTTTTATCCGGCCTGCCAGAAGTGAGCAATTCCATCTTGGACGACATGATCAACGTCGATCACGAGCACAAAGAGGATTATATCGCCTTTGACATCGATGATAAAACTATCGTCGCCAGTGCGATGATCGGCGCCAATGCAGATCGATCTGAGGCCGAAGTCGCGATTGTGGTTCACTCGGACTATAAGCATCGCGGCATGAGCTGGACCTTCCTTGAATATGTCGCCGGCGAGGCCAGACGAAGCGGCATCAAGAAGCTGCAATCCATCGAAAGCCGTCAGAACCATGCGGCGATCGAACTGGAACGCGAAATGGGATTTACCGCCAAAAGCTATCCCGGCGATGCAACGCTCATGTTACTGGAATTCGACCTTGCTTCCAGTAATCCGGACGTCTGAAATAAGGCCATCGCCAGTGCAACGACGCCATCGGGGCCGGATGCCTCTTCAAGCCCCGATGGCTCTGCACAAATATATCAGGCGTCATGCTTCTCGAGCATCTTTGCCAAAGGTTCGGCCTCATGCGGACCGAAGGCTTTAGCGATTTCAGCCAACAGATTCCGGCTGGTCTCCGGTCTTAGGTTTTGGCGGATAACGCCCAATGCTCGTGGGGCAGCTACCAATAGCAAGCCTACTTTGGAATCTCGCGCAATCTGATCAATCCGCTCGGCGGCTTCCCGGGCGAAGCGGTCTTCCGCCTGCTGGTGCAAATCGGTCTGTTCATAAGCCCCTTTGCGCGGGCTTGTGCTCTGGGAACTTCGGCCAGGTCGGTCTGTTCCTAATTCAGACGAGCGCGGCGATGGGTTCTGATGTTCCTCAACCAGCTCCAATGCGGGTTTGAAGGCTTCACCAATATTACGGAAAATCGACATACGCGATCCATCAACCGCCACGATCAGACTACCATTGCGTATCAGCACATTTTTTTCCTGTATTTACGTTGGGGGCTTTCATGATGCATCCAGATACAGGATGTTACAAGGTAATTTACGATAACATGAGATTAAGACGGCAGGTACCGTTGTCGCGATAGATATTGTTACGGATGACGCTTTGGTAAGTGCCCGACATTAAAGCGTCATGAGGGAGCAGAAGAAAGACGAAAGTCAGTGCTGCATCGGTTTCACGGTAAGCGGATCACCGGTTTCTGCTGCAAAACCGATACGCAACGCTTCTGCCAGACTGCGTACGCGCAGTTTTTCCATCATATTGGCACGGTAAATCTCGACCGTGCGCGGAGAAATACCAAGGTCATAGGCAATAGTCTTGTTCGGATAACCGCTCATCAACCCATCCAGCACGTCCCGCTCCCGCCCGGTCAGACAAGCCAGCCGCACTTTTGCTTCGGACGATGCCATTTCCTTGAGATCGCGATTGTCCAGCCGATCGAAACCCTCTTCCATTGCGGCCAAAAGCGCTTCTTTCTCATAAGGCTTTTCCAGAAAATTAATCGCACCAGCACGCATTGCCTGGACCGCTATTTCAACATCTCCATGACCGGTGAGGATCACGACCGGCATGTCAATGCCTTGCTTGACCATCTCCTGCTGCACCTCCAGTCCATTCATTTCCGGCATACGCACATCGAGCAATACACAGCCACGTTCAGCATTCTTGGCAAGTTTAAGAAATGCAATGCCAGATTCCACCGGCCGCACCTGAAATCCTGCATGGCGCAGCATGAAAGCAGCAGAACGGCGCACCGCGTCGTCGTCATCGACAACATAGACTAAATGTTCATTCGACATGCAATTGCTCCTTGGCAGCTTTCAACAGGAATATCCGAAAGATCGTCCCTCCATGCGGGTTGGGTTCAGCGTAAATTGTTCCTTCATGCGCCTCGATAATAGTCCGGCAGATAGACAGGCCCAGACCCATGCCGCCGCCCTTGGTCGTGGCGAAAGGATGAAAAAGCTTGTCGATCATCTCCGGATCAATACCGCTACCGGTATCGGAAATCGCGATCTCGACGCGTTTCTCGGGCGCAGATTGAACGCTAATGCCCATCTTCTTTGTATCAGAACCCGACATCGCTTCGATGGCATTGCGCATCAAATTCACCATCACCTGCTGAATCTGCACGCGATCAGCAAAGACATGATTGGTATCGGGATCAATGTCGATTGTGCATTCTATACCTTTATCATAGGCACCAACCAGGCCCAAAGTCATGGCATCTTCAACCAATTGAGCAATCGATAGTATTTGCCGATTGACCTCTCCTTTGGCGACAAATTCGCGTAGTCGCCGGACAATCTTTCCAGCACGCAAGCTTTCAGATACGCTCTCCTGAAGGGCTTCGTAGAGCAGAGCTTTATTGTCTTCCACACCCGTATCAAGCAAATCGCGGGCAGCGGACAAATAATTCGCAATGGCCGTGAGCGGCTGGTTCACTTCGTGGGCAAGAGCCGAGGCAAGCGTCCCGACCGCACTAAGGCGTGAGGCATGCATCAAATCGCCCTGCAAAGCTTGCAACTCTGCTTCGGTTTTTTTCTGTTCCGTGAGATCGACGATGAAGCCAGTGAACAGACATTTGTCGCCGCTTTTCGCTTCCCCGATTTCCAGTCTAATCGGGAATATCGTGCCATCTTTCTTGCGGCCTTCGACCGTTCGACCGACGCCGATAATATGCTTTTCTCCGGTACGGTGATAGCGTTCGAGATAGCTATCATGGGTTTTAGCATGTTGCTCGGGCATGAGAATATTGACACTCTGACCGAGCATCTCAACTTCTTGATAACCGAAAAGATTTTCAGCGGCTGCGCTGAATGAGGTAATATGACCGCGTTCGTCGATCACCACCATCGCATTAGGCACGGTAGCCAATATCGATTCCAATATCGATCTTGATTGCTCAGCAGCATCTAGCGCACTCTGCCATTCGGATACATCGCGGGAAGTAATGACCGCCGCATTGATAGAACCATTCTCATCAGCAAGCGGTGCAAGTCTACATTCCAATAAATGAATAGTGCTATCGACAGCCTTGATTTCAACGCGAAAGGGCTCGCTCACACTCCGCTTTTCGCCGCTGAGCAGAGCTTCAAAAGCCTCTCGGTAAATCCGGCGATAGGGCCGCGAAATCAGCGATAAGGGCGCGCCTTCGGGCAAGTCCTCAAAATGCTCCACACCGACCTTCATTAGTCCAGCTTGATTCATGTCGATTAGCCGGAAATTGCGATCCACGATCGCTACGCATTCAGGAAGAGTAGCCAATACAGCTTCCAGATAGGCTTTACGGTTGGTATCGATGGTCATGCTCTCGCGCACGGCGAAACATCCTCATAAAATATGGCGCCCCGCCGGCGTGCAATATGACATGATTTTCCCGTCATTCCCATCTCCAAAGAAAAATCAGTTACGCGCCATAAAGCAGGGGTAGAAAATACGTAAAACTACGTAGGGAACACCACTGATTTTAACGACCTAGTGAAGGAAATATAACGCTACATGAAGAGGGAAAAGATGTGCGAGACCCAAGGAGGCAGCATTGATGGTAACAAACGAGACGAACAAATTTCCAGCATATTTTGAAAATAGCCTCCTGGAGGCGCAGGTCCCCGAGCACACTAAAGCGCTCAAAAAAGAACGAAAGATCCCGATCAATACCGCCTAGCTGGCGGGTTGAGGAGGTACGCAGGTCGCCTTTCTGTCCCACTCGACGCCCCTTCCCCCCACTCCCCCACGGGCGTAAAACGGCGGAAGGGTGGCCTGTATCCATTTTCCATTCTGATATAAGGGGAGAATTTCCGGACATGGCCGATAGCAAGACGACGACGAAACCCATCCTATTAGCGACGGATATGACCGCGCGCTGTGACCGGGCCTTCGACCGCGCGCTGATGCTCGCCAAGATCTGGGGGACTAGATTAATTGTTGTCCATGTGCTCGATCCCAAGCAGG
Organism: Parasphingorhabdus cellanae; assembly: GCF_017498565.1. Taxonomy (NCBI): domain Bacteria; kingdom Pseudomonadati; phylum Pseudomonadota; class Alphaproteobacteria; order Sphingomonadales; family Sphingorhabdaceae; genus Parasphingorhabdus; species Parasphingorhabdus cellanae. Next base: position 3,451,650 of record NZ_CP071794.1, on the reverse strand, counting down.
CAAAGAAAAAAGGACTGGTGCCAAAGGAGGCGCGGACTCAACTAGAGGATGAGCTCCCGGAAACTGACGTTGACGTGCAATTCATCATTGAGATGGGCAATATCGGCGAACTGGTGATTGAAACTGCCAAGCGAGAACGTTGCGGACTGATCGTAACCGGCGTGGCCCACTATGATGGTTTTAGCGATGTTTTCCTGGGCTCACCGGTTGATCATATCGTGCGTCACGCTCACGTTCCGGTTCTAATCATCAAACGCAAGCCGATTAACCCGTATGGCAACATATTGGTCGCGACGGACTTTTCCGATTGTTCCATGACAGCGCTCAACACCGCGGCAGAATTGTTTCCGGAAGTGCCTCTCCATCTCGTCCACGCGTATAACGTGCCTTATAGTGGCTGGCTTAAATCCGATCAGGTAGCAAAGGATATTGGTTCCGAGGAAGCGAAATCAATGGAACGCTTTCTAGCCCAGACGACGATTAACAACGCCGCATTCAAGGGGTTAGTCACGTCCAGTGAGAAGGGTGAGCTTGGCGTCGTCTTGTTCAACAAGATTAAGGAAGTGAAATCCGATCTCGTGGTACTGGGAACCCATGGCAAAAGCGGCTTCATGCGGGCCAGCATGGGTAATAATGCGCGGGTGCTTTTGGGCTGGCTCAAACAGGACGTAATGATGGTACGCGATCCGCAATAAGGCATTGACCTTCTCGGCTTAGCGCAGTTTTTCTTTCTGATAGCTTTCCAGCGCCCGTTCGAGCGCGTTGAGCATCTTGTCGCGATCCTGATTAGATGGCAAAGCGCGCACTTTTTGTTGCACAGTCGCGCGCAATGCTGCGAGCCTTGATGTCCAGTCCTGCGCCGCGATAAGCTGCTTTGCATCATTGCGAGCAGGTGTTTGCATCCGAGCCGACGCATTTGGGAGTAATTTCCATTTTTCGCCAAGGACGGGAATGATCGGATCGTTATACTGGTTTGCAGCCGTCAGATCATTGGACAAAACGTGCAGCGCCTGTTCTTCACCATGGACTAGAAATATGCTGCCTGATACTGGGCTGTGTTCTTCCAGCCATTTAGCCAAATCTGTGCGATCAGCATGATTGGAATAGCCGTCGAGAACCGCAATGCCAGCATTGACCGTTACATCATTACCAGAAATACGCACCATTTTGGCGCCGCCGATCAAGACAGAGCCCAACGTGCCGGCAACTTGAAAGCCAGTGAACAAAACTCGTGACTGCCGCCAGGGCAGATTGCGAACCAGATGATGTCGGATCCGGCCGCCCTCGCACATACCAGATCCGGCAATGATCACAGCTCCTGTTATCTGATTCAATTGTTTGGATTCCGCAACCGATTCGATGAAGCGGATATTCGAACGCTTGAGTAGATCTGCTCCATTGTTTCGATATTTTAGTACTGCCATGGTTATCTTCTGGGCCAGCGGTGCATCCAGAAACACATTAATCGGGGACAATCTTTTGGAATCAAATAGTGCCAGAAAGTCTTCTAAAATGGCCTGTGTTCGTTCTACAGCAAAAGCGGGGATGAGCAGATTGCCTCCTGCGCCTAGGGTATTCTCGACATTCGTGGCCAGTGCCTCCCGGCGTTCCCGGATCAGCGTTTCCTCTCTATCTTTCGCTCCGTAGGTCGCTTCGCAAATAATATGATCATATCCGCCCAGTTCCTGACCCGTGCACTGGATCGCACTGCCAGATCCGATGTCGCCAGATACCATCAGCCTTTGGCCAGCAATTTTAATTTCCACCGAGGCAGAACCAACTATATGCCGTGCATCCCACAAACGAAAAGAAACACTATTGCCTAAATCCACTTGCTCACAATAGTCGACCGTGTTGATGTTTTTCATCAGTTCCATGACATCCGGATCAGTATAGAGCGGACTAAATGGCGGTAGCCCAGCACGGTCAGCACGGCGGTTGCGTCGTTCCACAGACGCCGCCTGCAGCTTCGCTGAATCCAGTAACAATGGTTTCAATATATCTGCAGTCGGAGCAGTGCAGTATGTCGTCCGCTTGCCGCCATGAGCGTATACGCAGGGCAACCTTCCACTATGATCCAGATGGGCATGAGATAAAATGATCGCATCGATCTTCGCAGGATCGAAGGGAAGCTTTTCATAATTCAGCCGTTCGAGCGACCGGGTTCCTTGAAACAGCCCGCAATCGACGAGGATCGTCTTGCCACCACCGCTAATTTCGAGACAAGAGCCTGTCACGGTGCCAGCAGCGCCGTGAAATGTAATGCTAATACCTTCGGTCAAATTGCACTCCCGAAGAATCTAGTGGGAGACGATGAGCGGCACCGGGCAATCCTTGAAAAGACTTCGTGTCACACCGCCAAAAAGGAATTCGCGGGCCCGACTGTGGCCATAAGCACCCATTACCATGTAACTGGCTTTCAGCGCATCGATGGTCGAGAGCAGAACCGCTTGAACAGACGGTTTTTTCGCCGACATGCTGTGTACCTCAGAGGTAATACCGTGGCGTGAGAGATATTCCGATGCGGCCAACGGTGGCAGATCGTGATCCTTATCCTCATCAACCGTGAGGATGTGTACACTGCTCGCTAGACGCAACATAGGCACCGCGGCGCGCAAAGCATTACCGGCTTCAAAACTACCGTTCCAAGCAACGATGGCGACACCGGCGGCATCGAAGTTTTTAATATGGTCGGGCTGGACCAGAGCAGGCACATTTGTATTGAAAAGAACATCACCCAAAATACCAAGCGGCAGAACATTGTCCTTATCTCCGCTCGCGGAACTAAGAACCATGAGATCGGAAAGTGCTGAATGGCGTGCGAGACCTCGCGCTGGACTGGCGTTGACCTCTTCATAATGCCATGACACATCTTCCTCTGCCAATTGGCTTTCAATATCGTTGCGTAATCTTTGATCGGCTTCTTTTGTAAGTTTCGCGACGTCATAGACCACCGACATACCTGTAACGCCATCAAATGCCATTTGCGGGTTATAGGGATTGGCGCGCAGGCAGTGGAGATGGCCATTTGTTGCGCGGGTAATATCCAGAGCAGCTTGCAGTCTTGCTTCCAAACCGGTGTCATCGTTGACGTAAAGCAGCACGGATTTCATTATTTTTCTCCTATTTTTGATGACCTTCCGACGGGAAAGCACCAACAGGGCGAGTGTATCCTGATCGCTTTTGACCCTGTATAAGGGATGTTACGGAGACTTTGGGACCCGCTTCAATCTCCATCATCTTGCGTTATAGGGCTTTGCCATTGAAAGGCCGCCACCAGTTCCATCAATGCTTCTTGCGCTGGCACGTCGAGTTGATGTGGGTAAGATGCGATCAGACGGGCGTCCCAATAGCCATAATCAATCGCAGTCAGACTGACATGCCACGGCACGTTGTCTTTCTGCCCATCAAATATGCCTTGGTAGGCAGGCAAATCTTCCCGCCCGGACACAAAATAATCGCCTTCCGATTCAATTGAGGCGCTGGCATAGTGGGACATCACAGTAGGTTTGATAATCCGATAATGATCGCGTGCGGTCAAATCTTCTAAATGGACAACCGTGATATCCACGGCAATCGGTTGCTCGCCTATGGTACGCTCATAGCGGATCTGGAAATTTTCGCCCAAGAAATCAGTGGTCATTTCGCATAAGCGCCTAAACCCCGCTGTTTCTGCGGGGAAAACGAAACCACTGTCCTTGTGAACAATGGCGGAACCACCTTTATATGGCACGAATGGATCGAAAAGTGGTTCGGAGCCAACTACACATTCCGCCGCAGCTGGCGAGGCAGTGAGGCATAGCAGACCGGCAGCGATTCCGAGGCTGCGAGAAAATTGCTTATGAAAAAACATGATGAATCCTCCATTATTCGTGGCAGCTGATCACTTTGAATGGCAGCTTACTGCCATCAGCCTCGGTGATGGTCAGATATTCCCCCGCCTTGATGGGATGATTTTGCAGTCCAAATATGACTTCGTCGTCATCATCACCAACCTTGTACGAAAAGGCCCAGCCTTTATCAGTAGCGATTACCACTCCATTCTGGTCCCGCTCCCCAGGCCAGAATCGCCGTACAACTGGACGCTTTTCCGCTTCACGCAGCGCCTGTGGTTCGATCAGTCCTGCGTCGTCCAGCGGAACGCGAAACACATAAGCATGAGCTGATGAGCCATTGGGGTGATCTGCGGTTCGGGCCAGTTCAAGGCGTATCGTTTTCCAAGTCATTCCCGATATTTGGCGAGAGAAATCTTGCAGCGCGATACGCAATATTGCGTAGGAGGCATATGCTCAATCAGACTATTGATGATTTTAGCCATGGCGACCGAACGCTAAAATATCCGATCCCCAAAACGATGCCTAGCTTTTCGCCGCAGCGATGCCAGTAGCCAAAATCTCGTTGGCAATTTCAGCAATTTCAACTGTCGATTTCTCTTCAGTCCATATCCCGTATCTCAGGCCGAGAAAAACATTCATACCCATAATCGCCCAAGCATGCGCTTCGTCAAGATTGCCACGCAAATCACCTGCTTCACTGCCTTCCTGCAGCCGTTCAAATATTCGCTTTGCGGTTGCTTCATAGTGAGCACGATAACTATCTGGGTCCACAAATTCTGCTTCATCGATAATACGATAAATCTCTTTGTGCTCACGAGCAAAATTCATAAACGCTTCCAGCGCAAGCTTTTCCCGCTCCAGCGTATCCTGCCATTCGGTCATCGCAATAGCGGCATGGCTTTTGACTCGCGTGCTCATATCTTTCACGAGCGCGCTGAACAGTTCGTCCTTTGAATCGAAATAGGTGTAGAAGCTGCCCAAGGCGGTCCCTGCCCTTTGGGTAATCCCGGTAATCGAAGCCTCGTGAAAACCTTTTTCACCGAATTCGAGAGCGGCGGCATCTAGCAATTTACGTTTTGTTTTCAGACCGCGTGCGGTGCGGGGTTGCTTGTCGTTAGACTCGACATGAGCAGAATATTCTGTGGCCATATGCTCACGGCTAACGGTATTTTGACGGATTGGCAAATTTCAAAGTTGAAATATGGTTCATGTTTCAATATAGGAAGATCAGTGACCTGAAATTATCAGGCAAAAAAATGTTTAGGAGGAGGTTCTTATGAGATTTCAGCACAGTGTTAGCTACACGGCCTTGGTAACTTGCTTGGCGACGGGACTTATCGCGCCGACTACCGTTCATGCTCAGGCCGTCGATGCCGCGAGTGAGGATACAAGCGACGGCACAATCGTGGTCACAGCCCGCCGCCGCGAGGAACGACTGGTCGATGTCCCCTTGTCGATTACAGCGATTAGCGGCGATGATCTGGCCGCATCTGGCGTACAAGATATTACCGAAATTGGTCAGGAAGTACCCAATCTGACGCTCGAAGTGTCACGCGGCACCAATACCACGCTGACCGCATTCATTCGCGGCGTCGGTCAGCAGGACCCGGTGGCTGGGTTTGAAGCGGGCGTCGGTCTTTATGTCGATGATGTCTATCTCAACCGACCTCAAGCATCTGTGCTCGACATTTATGATGTTGAACGGATTGAGGTTCTGCGTGGTCCACAGGGCACCCTATATGGCCGCAACACCATTGGCGGCGCAATCAAATATGTCTCGCGGCGCCTGCCCGAAGATACATCGGTCAAGATCAAAGGGACTTATGGCTCCTATGATCAGGCCGACCTGATCGTCACTGCTTCTACACCGATTACCGATAGCCTGCGTATCGGTGCCAGTGGAGCGCGGCTGAGTCGTGGCGGTTTTGGCGACAATCTGGCGCAACCGGGTGTTGAAAATTACAACAAAGATGTCTGGGCAGCGCGCGGAAGTATCGAATATGATGATAACGGATTTTTCGTACGTCTTTCTGGCGATTATATCCGCGATGAAAGTGATCCCCGTCAAGGCCATCGCCTTATACCGAGCCTACTTACAGGCGCGCCAGTTCTGGATGATGTTTTTGATACGCGGGCTGGCTTGACAGTTCCCGAGCAATTGGTCGAAGCCTATGGCGGTTCGCTACTGATCGAAGCGCCGGTTTCGGACAATATTACCCTGAAAAGTATCACCGCTTATCGCGAGGACAAATCCTCGTCCAACATCGACTTTGACAGCCTACCGTCCGAAGATCTCGACGTTCCGGTAATTTATGAAAATGACCAGTTCAGTCAGGAATTTCAGATCCTTTATGAAAGTGACAATCTGAACGGGGTATTGGGCGCTTATTATCTGGATGCCAATGCGTTTAATGTATTCGATGCCTTGCTGGCCACAACAGGTGCCTTGCCCTTTGTGAACGCGCCCGGCCTTAATGCACAGACACTCGGCGATGTTGATACGGAGACATGGTCGATCTTCGGCGATTTCACCTATGATATTTCCGACCAGCTCAGCCTGTCAGTCGGTGGCCGCTATACCAATGACAAGCGCAGTGCACGGATTTTGCGAACGACATTTGTCAACGGGTTTTCGGACCAGTTTGGAGGCGCTGGCGTCCCTATCGCGGTAACATCTGACTTTACCGGCAGCGATTCGTTCAAGGAATTTACCCCGCGCGCGTCGGTCAGCTGGAAGCCGAATGAAAACCACAATATTTATTTCACTTACTCACGCGGCTTCAAAGGCGGCGGATTTGATCCACGCGGTCAGACGAGAGACACCCCGGATTTCAACCTGGATGGAGTCATCTCTGGCGACGAGGTGTTCGACTTTCTCCAGTTTGAACCAGAAACTGTCGATAGCTATGAACTCGGTTGGAAAGCATCGTTGCTCGAAAACCGCCTGAATGTAAGCGTTGCATTGTTCAAGGGTGACTATTCCGATGTCCAGATACCGGGGTCGATTGGTTCAGACACCGATGGCGATGGCACTAATGATAGTTTTGCAGGTATTACCTCCAATGCCGCAAGCGCCGATGTAAACGGTTTTGAATTTGAAGGCCGCGCCCTGGTCGGCAAGGATTTTGCAGGCGCTGGAAGCCGTTTCAACGTCAGCTGGTCACTGGGCTATCTTGACGCTAAATTTAACACATTTATCGACGAATTCGGTAACGATGTGGCAGACGAGCGAGTGTTCCAGAACACACCCGAATGGACCGGCAGCATGTCGTTCAATCTTGGTGTACCAGTGGCCAGCGGCATGCTCGACCTGATCAGCGGAATATCCTTCCGCAGCGATGCCAGCCAGTTTGAGACAGCTAACCCATTTCTGGATCAGGACGGTTTTGCGCTGGTCGACGCCAGCTTGGTCTATACTCATGACAGCGATCTGTTTTCCATCGGCCTGCATGGTAAGAACCTTTTCGACAAACGTTATAAGGTGGCTGGCTATAACTTTGTGACTGGCGGACAAAATGGCGCGCCTTTCGTATCCGAATTGGGCCTAGAAGGAAACTTAACTGCCTTTTTCGGCGATCCTCGCCGGGTCTTTGTCACCGGCGAAATCAAGTTTTAAGCCGGCCAGTATGACAGAATCGTTTCCACAGACGGATCGCGAACAAGGCGATTCGTCTGTCTATAGGAATCATTTCTACCACAGCGGTGATGACCGGCTGACACTGTACGCGCGCATTTATGATGGTGACGGGCCGTCGTTGCTATTGATGCACGGACTAACCAGAAACAGTGCCGATTTTGAAGGTCTCGCCACACATCTGGCAGGACGATATCGACTTATAATCCCAGACCAACGCGGACGTGGGCGGTCAGACTATGACCCTGAGCCTGCAAATTATACGCCGACAACTTATGTGGGAGACATGTTGGCATTGATGGCCAGCTTGCAGCTTGACCAAGTTGGCCTGATCGGCACATCCATGGGCGGCATTATGGCGATGATGATGGCGGCGAGCGACCCAGAACGTTTCCATAGCCTGATCCTCAATGACATTGGCCCGGTGGTTGAACAGATTGGATTGGATCGTATTCAAAGCTATGTCAGGGCGCTCGAACCCTTTGAGAACTGGCAACAAGCCGCCAACCATTGCCGGAAGGTCCATGGTGATATGTTGATCGGCTATGATGACAAGGACTGGCTCAGCTTCGCTCGGCGCGTCTGCCAGGAACTACCCGATGGCCAGATTAAATATGCTTATGACCCAGCTATCTCGGAAGGCCTTTCCGGCACTCAGCAAACCGCTGTACCGCTAGATCTATGGCCAATATGGGACCAGTTCGCTAACATTCCGACGCTTATCATCTATGGCGCGCTTACAGACATAATCTCTCCATCGACGATAACAGAAATGCAACGCCGCCATTCTGGACCTATCAGCGCTGTAGAGATAGCTAACCGTGGCCATGCACCGATGCTTGACGAACCAGCTGTATTATCAGCGATTGATCCGTTCTTAAAAAATATCGCTCCATAGATGGCAAGCAAAGCAACCCTCCCGGGTCCCAAGACCTCCCCCAATATGGCGCTTGGCATGTTGCTAGTCGTCTATATTTTCAATTTTGTTGACCGCCAGATATTGGCGATATTAGCTGGGCCTATTCAGGCAGACCTCGGCCTCAGCGACACCCAAATGGGATTGCTGGGAGGCATTGCCTTTGCCCTGCTCTATTCCACCTTGGCAGTACCCCTGGGCTGGATTGCTGATAAGACAAACCGCAGCTGGGTAATCACTATTTCCTTGGCTGTATGGAGCGGATTTACCGCGCTTTGTGGTTTCGCACAGGGATTCTGGTCGATATTTCTTGCACGGCTTGGCGTTGGGATAGGCGAAGCAGGCGGCGTTGCACCATCCTATGCGCTGATCGCTGATTATTTCCCAAGCCATAAGCGTGCGCGCGCTCTTTCCATCTATTCGCTCGGCATCCCTCTGGGGTCCGCCACTGGCGTGATCGCAGGCGGTTATATAGCTGCAACGGTAGACTGGCGCCTTGCCTTTCTTGTGGTCGGATTAGCGGGGATCCTGATTGCACCACTTTTCAAATATCTTGTCCGCGATCCCGTGAAGACGCCCGTCAGCGCGGACGTGACAATATCACAACCCAGTTTCATCGATATTCTCAAAATTCTTACCAAAAAGCGTGCTTTCTGGTTTCTCGCACTCGGTGCGGCCTCCAGTTCGATGCTGGGCTATGGCATTGCTTTCTGGCTGCCCAGTCTATTGCAGCGCAGCTTCGGTTTGAACCTTATTGAAACGTCGCTCTTCTTCGGATCGATCTTGTTGATTGGCGGGGTCGCTGGTGTGATTGGCGGCGGCGTTTTGGGCGACTGGCTCGGCAGTAAAAACAAGGGCGCCTATGGGCTGGTGCCGGCCATCGCTTTCCTACTTGCGGTCCCGCTCTTCGCTGCCGGCATCTTAAGTGGTTCGGCAACGCTGGCATTTGTCCTGTTTCTGATCCCACAAGGCCTCGCCTATATCTGGCTGGGCCCGGTTTTGTCTGCCGTTCAGCATCTCGTCACGGCAGAAACCAGAGCCACTGCTTCGGCGCTATTTCTGTTGATCAATAATCTTATAGGTATTGGTGGTGGGATATTTTTCCTTGGCGCACTGTCCGATAGTCTTACCCCAATTTATGGTGAAGATAGCCTACGCTATTCCATGCTGATTTCGCTGATATTTTACATCATCGCTGCAGGATTAATGGCGCTAGCCGCAAAACCGTTACAGCATGAATGGGTAGAAGAGACTTGATCAATTCTTGATCTACTCTGCTAATCATTGAGTGGCTGACGCCTTCTTCAATTTGTATGGATCAAGTCTCATCACATAATGTGTAAGTTGGCTCGGTCGCTGATCGCCCTTTGACCTGAATATCGGCCACTTTCCGGAAGGTCAAAGACGGCGCTGCGCTGACGGTGGTCTGATCGATTAACATATCGACCGCTTGTTCTTTACATTAGTCTTCGAGACGCGAGGCCAAGTTGACAGCATCGCCCAGTACCGAATAATCAAACCGGCGGTCTGAGTCCATATTTCCGACCACGCAAGTACCGGTGTTGATGCCAATGCCCATACGGATCACTGGTACATTGGCGTCAGCAGGCAGCATCGCCTGAATTTTGCTGTTGATATTCTCCATTTCCGCCAGCATCTCGCGCGCGGCCTCCACCGCGTGCAAAGCATGATCGGGATCATCCAGCGGCGCGTTCCACGAGCATGTCCGCCTCCGTCGATCCGCCTATCGCCATCCAGTTTTTCGCTTGCGCTTTTTCGGGCGAGAAAACTGTTAGGATCGGCTCCAGGAGGTCGCGCGCGGCCTTTGGTCTGCCGCTGTAGTCGCGTAACAGATTCGCTTCGCCTATCGCCAGCATGTTCTCGTCAGGAAAAGAAGCGCGCGCGGCAGCTATAGTCGCGATGGCTGCATCGGGCTCGCCCAACAAAGCCTCGACATCTGCCTTAGCCTGATAAAACAGAGCAGCGCCCGGGAACGCCATGACACCCTTTTCTGCATTGATTTTCGCAGTCCGTAAATCGCCGGCATAAGCGGCAATCAGTGTAAGCGTGAGATAACTCTCAGCGGTCGATTGAAGCAGCGGAGAGGTCGGTTCTTCACCTTGCTGCATAGCTGCGACATAACCGCCATAAATACCGGCCGCGTTATCAGTCGGATCCTAGGATTCGGCCAGTTCGTCAAACAGACGAGATGCCGCTTCCTAGTCACCACCATCCGCCAGCCGCCGCGCGTTGATGAGAGTCTCACTGTCATTGCCAAGCAAATCCAGCCCGCTGGCCAGATTGACAAAATACAGCATCTGTTCGCGTCCATCGGGATTCACCAACATGGTTCGCGTAGGCGCTTGCTCACGCAAGACAGTGGCCGCCTGCGCTGCGATCGCTTGCGGGAAGGCAGTTTGCCCAAGCCATATGATCAGCAAAAGTTACAGAATTTTTCGAGGTTTCACGGTCTCTTATTGCCCCTAGATCCAGCGAATTAGACGAGTGCTTGACGGTATTTTGCGCAATTTATAATGACTGATATCCATCAAAGCGACATAAATCAGTATCAAAGCAATATAGCATTAAAAAAGTGTGAGTTTTCTTGGTGTGAAGATTGACAAGGCCTGCTACCCAACAGGTCGATGGTTGGCTTTGCGCACAAAAAAGTTCCGTTAGATTACTCTGACCAGGATCATCGATTGTTGCCTAAGCGGAACAAACGCTCACATTTGTTTTCCGACGGCGGGGGATTACGGGTCCGACTGCACCAAAACTAAGGTCATGAAAGCTTATGTCGCTGACTCAGGAAAAGCAGCAATATTGCCTGGGCCTTCGATGCTCAGCTCATATTCCCCGAAATCACTTTTGTTGAAGCCAGATACCACAGCCAAATGGGATGTTCCGCTGTTCAGAGTGAAGCTAAATGCTGAACTGGTACCACTTGGGAAGTGGACGTCATCATCCCTACTCAGCAAGTTCGTAATTTGATCACGGAGATTAAAGCTGTTCTTATAGTAGTAAGTTTCATTCTGAGAATCTACACTAGGGTGGCAACGTTTCTGACGATTACCAGTTGTCAATTGGGTATTTTACGCGGGAGATTTTGCTAATATACTGAACCTGTAATTTCAGGCATTGGCAATCATCACATCACCGTGGCGCGGAGATCGCGAATCGGAAGTTGATGGGTGAATTATATTGCTGGGTTAACCAACAGATTTAATCAAAATAACATAAGTTTGACATGATCGAAAGAATAGAACTGGAAATTTATAGTGACCAAGTCGTCGGCGCACTATCGTTACTTATTGATTTATAAGGTAATAGATTCGAATGGCCTTAATTGGGACAGTACGTCGTGTTTGTATCACTTGCAAAGAGTCATTTTTTGTGGATGGTATCGCGCCATAAGCTTTGTTAGGAGATGTCCTTAACAACAGTGTAACATTAAATTGCTTAACACTTTCGGTGTTGGCATTCTTGGTTTGAACAGGGTCGCGAGTTTGGAGGATGTGTGTTGACAATGCGCACTTAGAAAACTTGCTGTGTTGAAAAATATTGCGCTCCAGCTTCTTATTGCCGGAGCACATCAGATCACCAGCCGACGGACTGTCATGGTCTGTTTTGGTGTCCCATCACGGCTTCTTTAGATAGCCCACATAGCTAGCAAAGCTGTGGCGCTAACTGCTTGATATCAAGGGAGGACGTACACAATCGTAACATTTTAATATCATATGGATTGACTAGGGATTGCCACCGATCGATTCAATCCAGCTGAGATATGATATATAATTCCATCACATTTATAAACGCCAGAAAATGGTGCAAATATGGAAAAGACAGTGGAAAAATTAAGGTTTTTGAAAAACCGGAAAACCGGATTTTCAAAAAAGGGGGCCCACCAGCGACCATGATTGGTGTCAAATCGCTGGCAGGCCGTGCGGACAGGTTCATGGGAACTCTGCCCGGGTTGTGAGAAAGCCTCACTGTGCAAACTTAGCGCAGTGCCGCCGCTTATGCAACGAATGTTGCGTCAATATGCGGCGGAGCGGCTTTCTCCAACTTCCAAATTCCCGTCGGTTGCATCTGAGGCCGGTCGATGCAGCTGTAAATTTCCGGCCATAATCAGCGATTTCCAATCCGGAAACCGCATCAACGGGGATATCCCCATAAGACGGAGAATTGAAATGAAAACTCTTGTAAAATTTGCCGCTGCAGTAGCTGTTCCAGCACTGATGATCGCTTCACCAGCCTCAGCACAGGACAGTGAGTCCTATGTTATCGGCCTGAGTGGTTCTGTTGACAGCAATTGTGAACTGATCCCTGAGGGTGCTGGTAGTTTCGATGTGGATATGCTGAACGTTGGCAATCAGGGTTCGTTGACGATCCTCTATTCCTGCAACTCTCCCTATACTGTGTCGTTGGAATCAGCCAATGGCGGTATGGAGCACCAGGAAAGCGGCGGTGTTGTTAACATCGATTATGATATCGAAGCCAGCTTTCTGGGTACAGGTATTGGGGCAACCTCAACAAACTCTGCCGACATGAACGGAACCCCAGTTACTATCGTGACCAACAATGACTGGCAAAATATCCTAACCAATGCTGGCACGCGTACCGGTAATCTCGATCTGAGCTTTGACAGTCTCAACGAGTTCGCTGTCGCGGGTACTTACGAAGATGAACTGACAATCACTTTGGCAGCAAACTTTTAATTGATTTGCTGAAAATCTGATCAAGTGGTCGGCGGTGTGTTTCGCATCGCCGACCATCCCTTCTTCGGGTTGAGGAGATAAAAATGTTGAAATTTCTCAGACGCGCGGCGCTTTTGCTGCCGCTGGCAATGCTGGTTGGTTTGACACCCGCAAGTAGCTACGACATGAAACCGATCGTCATCCAGCTTTCGCCAACCGGCGCCGGTGCCACTCAATCCGTTGTGCTAACCAATACGCATGATGTGCCGATTGCGATTGAGGTGCGCGCTTACACCCGGGAACAAAACCCGGATGGGACGGAAACCCGCAAACCGGAAGACGAAAATATAATCATCACCCCACCGCAGATGGTAATTGCGCCCAAGGCGAGCCAGAGTTTCAAGGTTCGCTGGGTTGGCGATCCAGCCCCGGAAAAGGAGCTGACCTTCCGTCTCGTGTCCAACCAATTACCAATCAAGTTCAAGGACGAGAAACAGGGCGATGTATCGGTCAATGTCAGTATGAACTACCGTTATGAAGCGGCGCTTTATATTGTCCCGCCACAATCCAAACCGTCCGCGCGCCTCACCGGTATCGCACCGGTTAAGGACGAGAGCGGAAAAGACTGGTTGGAAGTCAAGATATTGAGCGACGGGACGCGGCGCGCCATCCTCGACCGGCCTGTCCTTGTTGTGAAGCCGCAAAATGGTGGTGCTCCAGTCACATTGGAAGGCGACCAGATGGCCAATGTCGCAAATCTCAATATCCTGGTCGGCACGGAAAGGGTGGTAAGACTGCCATGGCCGGATGGGTTGACGCCCGGTCCGGTAGAAGGCGAATTTCGCACGGAGTATACGGTCTTTAACTAGACCGTATCGCGCGCCATGCGGATTTCGTTTCTTGTCCGGTCATCGCTGGTCGTACTGGCGGTTGCGCTTTCCGGCGGTCGAGCCGCGCATGCCGATACCCCCGATGTCGGTGTCTCAAATGGGCTGAATAGTCAGTCGACAGAGAGTCCGGATCAGGAAGATCAGGATCGGAAGAATCAGAACCAAGCTATTCAAAGCCCTGAAGGCCAGACATCAGAAGACGAACCGCAAGAATCAATAGATGATATTTTCAAACAGGTATTCGGCAAAGAGCGACCGGCGCTTGGCGAAGGCAATTATGTCGTCCTGATTGAGGGTATCAACGTCGGTGAATATCTGGTGACACCGGATAACAAAGGTCAGCCCGGATCTATTGCGGCAAGTTTTGTCAACACAGTGCTCGCCCCGATTACGGTTGTAGAGACGGCCGATTTGTTAAAGGCGCTAGCCAACGGCAGAGACAGCGTGACGTTTGACGAGTTGCGCAAACTGGGGCTGACTGTGGCATTTGACGATGCCCAACTGGTTTTGCGTATCGACATCCCCGCTGCAATGAGAACGGTCAGGAGCCTGAATCTCAGGTCTTTGCGCAATCGTTCCGACATTGAGCTGGTCGAGCAAAGTGATTTTTCAGGCTATGTTTCGGTCCGAGCCGGCACAACTATTGTCGAGGATTCCCGATCTGCGGACACGGGTTTCGCCCGATTTGTGGCCGACGTGGATCTGGCACTAAATGTCCGCGGTCTCGTCGCCGAAGCGGAGCTGCGTTATGATGATAGCCGCCAGAAAAAATTTTCGCGCGGCGATATTCGGCTCACTTATGATGACCGTGATACACTGGTCCGGTACGAGCTGGGCGATCTTAGTGTCGGGCGCCGGCCATTTCAAAATGCGCCGCGCATTGCCGGAATATCTGCGTTCCGGAACTTCAATATCAATCCTTATCTAAACATTCGCCCTTCTCCGGAACAGGCCTTTGAAATTGACCGTTCGGCGCGGGTTGAGGTGTTGTTGAATGGCGTACCAATACGGACTTATGATCTGCGTAGCGGGCGCTATAACCTAAGGGATTTTCCGCTGATACCTTCTGCCGGCAATGATATAGAACTGCGCATCACCTATGCCAGCGGAGAAACCGAATTGCGGTCCTATCCGGCATTTTATGATATTGAACTGCTTGCACCGGGCCTGTTTGACTTCGCCGCCAATTTCGGATTGCCCTATCGTGATGAGGATGGCGTCCGGCGCTATGACGACAATAATTACAATGGCACCGCATTTGTGCGCTACGGGTTTACGCCAACGTTGACAGGGGGACTCAACTGGGAAGGTGACCGGTTTTTCAACCTGGTTGGCGCAGAAATCGTCTGGGCATCTCCGATCGGTACATTCGGCGTGAACAGCTCGACCAACGTCAACAGCTTTAACCCTGATCATAGCCAGATTTCTTTGCAATACCGATGGCGAGATACGGATATTGTTCGCGACCGTGCCATTGATGCCACCGTCATTTTGACCGGAAAGGACTACCGGACTCTGAATCAGTTATTTGGCGGATCATTCATTGCCAAACAGGCACGGTTCCGGATCGGTCAAAAAATCACATCGCAATCGCGCCTCCAGTTTTTTGCCGGCTATGACGAATTTCGCGATGGGCAGCGTGATGGCTATTATATCGGCGCCAACTATTCACATCAGTTCCGTTTTGGTTCGGTTTCGGCCAGCGCCGAATATCGCCGTAGTGATGAGCGCAGCGGACCGGTATTTCGGATAGGACTATCCGTACCGCTGGGCCGGTCTTCATTGACCTCATCATATACAAGCGAGGATAATGCTGCCCGCATAGAGTATAATCGCTTGGCTTCGGTAGGCGTCAACAGTTTCGGGTTTAGCGCAGCAGCGGAGCGGCGCGATGGTTCTGATCGTCAGTTTGGCCGCGCAACCTATATCGGCAATCGTTTTGAAGGATCGATCGAGCAAATATCCAGCAATTATTTCAGCGATCGTGAACGGGACTTGCGGACGGAGGTTACTTTTGGAACCGCCATAGTTATGGCTGACGGACAGTTTGGAATAAGCCGTCCCGTCCGCAACAGCTTTGCCATTGTCAGGGCCAATGAAAAGGCAGGGGATTATCAGCTGGCGGTCGAACCGAGGACGGGTTTCGGATCAAGCAAGACTCAATATTCAGCCTATAGCGGTGCTTTGGGGCCGGCGGTTGTCACCACTATGACGCCCTATTTTAATCGCTCGCTGCAAGTGGACGCGCCCGATGCGCCAGCCGGAACCTCCCTTGGTGGACAGGTCTTTGCGGTCAATCCGGGTTATCGCAGCGGCTTTCATCTCGAGGTAGGAAGTGCCCGGAATGTGTCGCTGGTGGGTAACATGGTCGACCGGGATGGCGATGCTTTGGTATTTGTAACCGCCGAGGCAAGGGATACCGCCAGCGGTGCAAAAGGCGCGGATACAACGCAAATCTTCACCAACGCCAAGGGACGATTCTTTCTAGAGGGCGTTGAAGCCGGGCGAACGTATGACATCACCGTTACAGCCGGCGAACAAACGGCCACAAAAGCCGTGACCATCCCAGAAGAGGTCACCGGTATATACAAGCTGGATGGTGATTTATTCTATGATCTTGATGTCCAATCGAAAGGAGAGAATGATGATGAAACCATCCCTTAAAATTTATGCGCATCTGCTCGGAGCCAGTCTGGTTCTTCATGCCGTTCCTGCCGTTGCCCAGAACGACGCAATGCTGTTGGACGATCCCTGCAAGCTTGACCTGACCGCAGAGAGCAGTGTGGACTGGCGTGGGCTCTATGGCAGGGGATACGAGGTTTTTGACGAGGGACAGTCTTTTGAAGCAGTGGCTTTGTCTGTTCGTCATCAGGGTGTGGCCTGCCGGTTTTTTCTCACCGCCGCGCCTGTTTCGGGAGGGGGCGTCAATGCACTGAGCGGCCCTGGTGATCCGCTCTATTACGACATTCTGAAAACAACGAGCGGTCCGTCATTTCTCAGCGCCGATTTTGAGGGCAGCGAGACGTCCAGAATAGACGGACAATTCGGCCAGGGGCAAGGGGTTCAGGGAGCGACTTTGTTTGTTTCGATCCCAGCAAATCAATTTGTTCGCGGCGGAACCTATAATGGTCAGGCAATGATTAGGCTGTTTCGGGTTGACGCCGGAGTTCAGCAACTTGTGGCAGAGGCACCGCTAGCGATTTTGGCTCCGGTTGCATCGGTGCTGAAAGTCCGGTCAGATGATTTCCCTAACGGCGTGCGCGAAACTTCCATTGATTTGGGCGATCTTTCAAGGGCGGCACGCCGGTCGGTTGATTTTAATATCATGAGCAATGCTGAAGTGGCAGTCACTTTTCAGTCGGCCAATCGCGGAAAATTGGCGCATGAAGCTGGCGCGCCCGGCATTGGCTACAGTTTGTTATTCAGAGGCGAAAATATCGATCTTTCCGCAACAGCCCAATCGAGCAGGATCAAATATATGCCTAACCGGATGGAAAGAGCCGTCCCGCTCGAAATCGTGGTGCCCGCACCTAATGGACTACCGGCTGCGGGACAATATAATGATGCACTAACGGTAACCTTCACCGCGGAATAGGGTTTGCTGCAGGATGCGTTTCGCGTAAACATATTGGCGCAGGAAAGTCTGCTACCCGGAGCTAAAAGGTTCGATATTCTTGATCTTTGACCGCCCGCAAGATAACGCCTCCCTAATTCGTATCTCCGCGCCGCATTTGCTCGGCTGATCTGCGCATTTCCGCTGCACCTTCGCGCATTTCGGCGGCGCCACGGCGGAATTCAGGAGCCTGCTTCAATAGTTCGTCCGCCGTCATATTGCCTTCGTTCCGCTTGTTCTGCCTGGCGGCTTCCGCCTCGCGAAAAGCTGCATCGCTTTCCAACCGGTCTGCATAGGCTTCCATTTTGTCTGCACTGCGTAACATTTTGTCGGCGCCTTTTTCCATACCCATAGCGCCTTTGGCCATGCCTGCGGCGACCTTGGCCTCGATTTTCTTGGCCAGATTTTCGCCCCATTTCTTATCGAACTTGTGCTTGCCATCATGCGCATTGCTGGTGGCAAGCGGGATGATCGATGCCATGGCAATGACCGCCAGCCCCGCAATTGCTTCCGTAAATTTTCCATTGGTCATCTCTGTTCTCCATCCAACCGGACCAGGCATCATGCCCAGTCTATTGACTACAGGTGTAATCGAACAGCGCGGCTGCGCTATTGCTGTTCGACCAACAACCGATGAACAAAGATAAAAGTCAGATTTGGGATTAACGTCCCTGGCTTCTCCAGCGCTTGATAACCCGCTGGATAATCTCTTCCTCGCCGCCCTGTTCGCGCCACAGCTCAGAGAACATGGGATCTTCTGACGCCGGACGCTTTTCTTCCACAAGCGTATCGAGTGATACACGAATGGGAATGGCAACACCCTCGCCGCAGCAGATAATCTCACGGTTTCTGAGTGCCGGAATGGAATCCAGGAAGCCGCGGGCACCCTCTGGCATGGCCGCTTTAACAAAAGATTGGTCACGGTCGTTGTTCAGACGCATGGAGAGGATGGTACCGCATTGCGACAACACGCCTTCCGCCAGATCCGATGGCCGCTGTGTAATCAGGCCCAATGAAACGCCATATTTACGGCCTTCCTTGGCAATCCGGCTAAGAATATCGCGGACGCTGCTTTCGCCAGCGATATCATCATTGGGAATATAACGGTGCGCCTCTTCACAGACCAGTAAGATGGGTCGGCTTGGTTCATTTTTTGCCCAGATTGAATAGTCAAAAACCAACCGGCTCAAAACCGCGACGACGGTTGGTGTTATTTCCGACGGAACCGCCGATACGTCGATGATCGATATCGGCTTGCCGTCCGCAGGCAGACGGAAAATCTTCGAAAGGAAGTCCGCCATCGTATCGCCAACCAGCATGCCGGAAAACATAAAGCTATAGCGGGGATCGGCCTTGATCTCGTCAATCTTGGTCTTCAACCGCATGAACGGCGCGGTATTGGTCGATTTGTCGAGCTTGCCCATTTCATTCTGGATGATCGTGGTCAGGTCAGACAACAGATAAGGCACCGGGCTATCCACTGTCAGCTTGGCGACGCCTTGTGCAGCCTGGCTCTTGGCTTTCGCAGCGAGCAGGCATTTGGCGAGAATATCACAATCCATCTGCTTGGCATCACCGGTGGACTGAACGAAAACTTCGCAATGCTCGCGAAAGTTCATCAACCAATAAGGCAGGTTCAGATTGTTAACATCGAACAGGCGGCCGTTGCCTTTAAATGCTGCGGAATATTCACCGTGGGGATCGATCATAAGAATATGACCTTCTGGTGCGATATCGCAAATCTTGTGCAAGATCAGAGCAGCTGACGTCGATTTACCGGTACCGGTTGAGCCCAGTAGCGCGAAATGCTTGCCGAGCATGGCATCGACATAGAGCGCGCCGCGAATATCGTCGGTCGGATACACCGTCCCGATCTCGACATTTGCGCGGCCATCAGATGCATAAACCTGCTTGAGATCAGCAGTCGTGACAGCATAGATGACAGAGCCCGGAACCGGATAACGGGTCACACCACGGCGAAAATTATAAATGTGGCCGGTCAAGCGTTCTTCATCGCCCTCACCCAGAAAATCTATTTCGGCGATGATTAGTCCGCTTTGTCCTTCATGCAGCTTTTGCGTGCGGATATTGGCGAGCAGCCAAGTCTGACCTACACGGATTTTTACCTGGCTACCCACCTGCCCTGCCATTGTTACGGTCTGGTCCGGATGGTCACTCAAACTGGCGAGAACGGCCGCATCCATAACGATGCGTGATCCAGAACCGGCAATTTCGATGACTTCACCAATCTTATGACCCTCGGTCCGTTTTGGCGTTGGTGTCGGTGCGTGTGTTGCCACCGGGGGCGTTACATCTTCATCATCGCTTTGCGGAAGCGGGCGTGCCGCTGGAAAATTATGGGAACCCATATCTGACATGAAGGCACAATCCTGTATTGTTTATCTGGCACATGGATTAAGCCGTCTTGGTTAAGGAATATTTACCGGTCTTTCACAAAGGTGAATCAACGCGGAATGCCTAATCTTATCAGATTTTTCTGAACACATAGCCAGCGCCCCAGCCGAAGATGATCGATATGAGCACGGCCAATAATCCGTAGATAAAGCCGTTTTCTTGAGACAGGTTGGTAATGAAGCGCCCCATACCGATTTTTTCGATGGTAATTTCTTTGATTTCTGCCGCCTCCACTCGGCCATCGATAATAAGGAATGTTTCGGCAGAATATTCGCCGACTGGCACACTGGCAGGTAGATTAATCCGCGCTTTGTAGAGAACCGAGTCGGTGATTTCGACGCTATTGGGCAGGTTTTTGTAAAGGCGTTCCCGACTGTTCAGGTCAACCAGGCCATTGGTAAATCGGGCCAGTTCCTGACTCTCGATAGCACCAGCAGGCGAAAGTTGCAGATGGTTGAGGCCAAGCTCATAAATATCGGCTGTTTTGTCATCAACAATTTCCTCGATCGGCCGCGAGGACGCAACGGCATAGTAACCCGGCGCAGACCGGAATTCGCTGCTTGCTGCGTTAATCCATATCCCGGCTACTTGCTGTTTCTCGCGCAGCACAATAGATTCTGTCGGTCCTTTCAAGACAACAACAATATCTGCGCGATCGCGGTTGCGCGTTCCAGGAGGATAGGTAATGGCCCCAAACAACAATAGTTGGGCACCATTAAAGTCCCCTTTGATACTGATCTTGTCCTGCGACACATCTGGCACCAATATGGGCGTATTTGCCGTGACCAGAAACAAGACAGCAATACCGCAGAATGCCTTGGTCCATTTTGTCCAGAGCTCGGTCATAGTGGTTGTATCGTATAAATTTCATCAGGCTGAAAACCGAGCCCGAGCGCCATCCGAATAGCAACCAGCAACACCATGATCGCAAGCGCCAATCGCAAATATTCCGGCCTCATCCGCTGCGCAAATTTTGCGCCCAATTGTGCACCGGTTACGCTGCCAATCAAAAGCAATCCGGCGAGGACGATATCTACTGCTCTGGTTGTCATACTGTGCATCATCGTGGATGCGATTGTGACAAACAAAATCTGGAACAAAGACGTACCGACAACGACCTGAGCGCCCATGCCGAGCAGATAAAGCATCGCGGGAACCATGATGAACCCGCCACCGACACCAAGCAGCATCGTCAATATGCCGGTTAACAGACCAAGCATGAAAGGAGCAATGGGCGAAATATACAGGCCGGAACGATAGAAACGCCAGCGCATCGGCAGGTTTGCAACCAAAGGATGGTGGCGCCGTTTGCGCGCCGGCAATGGCTTGCCGGAGCGAACGGCTTGCACGCTGCCCCACGCTTCCTTGGCCATCATGCCGCCAATACTGCTAAGCATCAGGACATATAATACCGAAATCACCGTATCAATCTGACCCCAGCGCTGCAAAATCTGAAACAGTCCGGTACCAATGAACGTACCGAAAATACCTCCGAAGACAAGCACTGCGCCCATCCGAAAATCAACGCCCTTGCGACGCATGTGAGCCGCAACACCTGAAATGCTTGCTCCGGTTACCTGTGTTGATGCTGATGCTGCAGCGACCGTCGGCGGAATGCCGTAAAATATCAAAAGCGGAGTGGTCAGGAACCCGCCGCCGACACCAAACATGCCCGATAAGATACCCACAAGACCGCCCAGCAACACGATGACGAACGCATCAACAGATAGATTTGCGATGGGGAGGTAAATATCCATATTTCCAATGACTAATCCCTTTTGGTTACAGGATAAAGGGACTTGATCTGATCCCGCGCAATAAAACTCAATCGATAACACCCGATTATTGCTGAACAGAACTCAAAAACCGGTGGAAACTGTGACCGAAGCGCCCGACCCGGGATTGGCGTTTCCGGCGATCCGTTCCCGCCAATCGACCGACACCTGCATATTGGCTGGCCCTACCGGAACGTGAAACTTCACCCGCGGGCCGACATCAAAGCGAGTGGCGCCCTTTTGACCGCTGGCCCAAAAACCCGCCCCTGCTGTTACCCTATTTCCACCGCGCTCGATAACCTGTTTCTGTAGTACAGCCGAAGCGTCAAAAAAGTGGCTGTCGTCGCGGGCGAATACGAACCCAGCTTGACCATAGGTTTCGAGAGTGATGTCCGGCAAAACCAGATCGGGACCCGTTCCGCCAGCAAGATATAATGCAGTCCCACGATTATTATTCTTGCCCTTTCCAAATCGCTGCTCGGCAAAGAACGAGACGGGAATAGCCTTCAACGGTTTTGTTTTGATACCGATAGCGAGCTCCTCTTCTCCTTTGGTCGAAAGCGCTGTGGACGCACGCACAAAGGTTGAGATATTGCGCCTGTCTTCTCCGGCTATTCTGTAGCTCAGGATTGCGCCGGCCTGACTGGCTCCATATTGTGCATTGGAGAACTGTGATGCTGGAGATCTCGATCGCTCTGAACCATTGCCTTGACGTGCAAAGAGCCAAAAATATCCTGAAAAGCCGCTAGATATCGAAGCAGTAGCGTTCACTGGTCTGGGCGCTGATGGTCGTAGCAAAGGAGCAGGTGGCGATCGGTTCGTTTTCAGCGGCTCGACTGAACCAAGATGCTCTTTCGTGCCTGCAACCAGGGCCAATTGCGGAACCACTTTCTGATACAATTGCTTCGCGGGTATTTCCGAAGCAGCCGTCGCTAAACCTGTCGACCAACGTGCGCGCCCGGAGCGAGACCGAATGCTGCGCAAGGGAGCCACAGCGCTGAAATCAGCGACGAAATTTTTTTGAGGGGAAATGGCAGGTCTTTTCATGAGATCATCGCGCATAACCATTTCGAACTGATCGATGATCGGCGCGATGTGTACCGGAGTTGAAGGAACAATTCCTTGCCAGATGAACCGTCCTACTATCCAGAAGACCAATACAATCAACAGCGCCTTGAACGGTTCGCCTCGACGAACCGGTATTGCAGAATCAGTCATCGCAGATCGAAACTCGGGTCGGTCTGAGTTGCCGAACATCCTGATAATCCGGGTGGAAGTGATTTGTTTTCTCCCATTTCGGTTGAACGCCGGTCAGACTTTGAAGATAGTGAAACAAGGCCCGCCGAGCCGCCATTATGTTGATGATATTTGCGACCAATGTGCGCGGCACGGACAGCAGCGCTTCTCGCAATCCGTATAATTTGAAAACAAAATAGCCTTTGAACGTTAAACGCCAGGCCACGAACAAGGCGTTGATACCGAGCATCATGAGGAGCAAATCGGATAGCGGACTTGATTGATAGAGACCATACAGCTGCAAGATGTACAAAAAACCTGTCAACAATATCCCGACATAAGCAATGGCCAGAACGAAAGCGGCAAAGCTCGCCTTCCGATCGCGGAACCGCATCCAATTTTCACGCCAGCACGGTTGCCATCCCAACCGATCCCATCCCGACATCGCGATACCCATCATCCATCGGCTTTTCTGTCTGATCGCATCGTCAAAACTCTCCGGAAAGAATTCCTGCGTTGCGACCCATTGCCCCTGATTATCTTTAAGCCTTGCGAAGATGCCCCGCGCCGTTCCCTGCGTCATCTGCAAGCCTATTTCATAATCCTCGGTTAGACTTGCTGCATCAAATGGCTTGCCATGGGTTAAGGCGGATAGTCGGCGCAATTCATCGCGCCTGAACGCTGTTCCTACACCTGCCGATGGCATGGATACGCCCAATGCTTCGCGCAATACCATTTGCTTGCCGTGCATTTCCGCGAATTCGTCACCATAATGACCCGCAATCCAGACAGACCGGGCAGCACGGCGCGGAATAACCGGTATCTGTACCAGAGGCGCTTTATCGATAAGATAGTCAAATAAATCCAATGCCTTGGGATGAACCAGATCTTCTGCGTCCTGCAGAACAACCGATTTATAGCTTTTGCATTCAATATTTTCGTCATGACACAAGGCGCGCCAAAGCCGGTTCAGACAATCTGCTTTTGATGTCGGGCCATCATGATCACAGATGATGATCCGGATATGGTCTGCATCTTTGGCGGCGGCGGCAACGGCAGCGATTGTCTCGCCGTCATTGGGATAGCAGCCTACATAAATGCGATAATTTCTGTGACTCCATTGATCGAGGCATCGCCGAAGCATAGCGCCGATAACCGCCGCCTCCTGCCAGGCCGGCACAAATATCGCCAAGGGGCTGTCGTCACTTGACGGCGGCAAATCTTCCACGGTCACGCGATGGTGGCGCGTATAAACAAACAGTTTTCGTTTGATGGAATATGCCATCCACACGACGTCGAATATTACATCATCAATGGCCCCGAGGATGAAGCACAAGCTTGCGAACAGGAGCAATTCTTTTTGCGCCAGATCAACAACCGGCAGGATATACTCGCCCATATACTGGCACACTCCAGCAGTTGCAGCACCATATCCCAGTTACCCCAGCCGCAAAAACGGCTCCCTTTAAGCGCCCTATCGGCGAGTACGGATCGTCATATATCATGGTGTAACGTCATGTAAATAGATTTATAATAGCTGATTGAAACAATATAATGGGTGTTTGATAATGGACGCTGGACTTGCGGCTCAGTTCAGGCCATCATCGAAAGAAAATAACGTCAGGAGATCACATGAGCGCAACTCAGGCCCAGGGCTCGCCCACCACAAATACCGGACAAGCCTTTGGGACAAGTGGATATCGAAGTTATGTCCTGTTTTCGCTGCTCGTGGTGTACACGCTCAACTTTATCGATCGTGCTTTGATCAGTGTGGTTTCGGAACCCATTATCCAGGAATTTCAGCTCACCGACTTGCAGTTCGGTTTACTCTCCGGCTTCGGGTTTGCACTAACCTATACGTTGTTTGGGATTCCTATCGCGCGGTTTGCCGAACAATATAACCGTGTTCGCATTATCGCATTCAGCGTCATTTTCTGGTCTGTCATGACGGCTCTTTGCGGGATCGCGGGCAGCTTTCTGGCGCTGCTGGTCTTTCGTGTTGGTGTCGGGATCGGTGAGGCCGGCTGCACACCACCAGCCAATTCGATCATCGCCGACTATTTTCCGCCACGAAGCCGCGCACGAGCACTGGCAATATACGCTATGGGCGTCACGCTTGGCAGCGCATTGGCGGCGGCCTTTGGTGGTCCGATTGCCGAGGCTTTTTCCTGGCGCGAGGCGTTCATAATTTTGGGCTTGCCCGGCGTCGTCATCGGCTTGATTGTGTTGTTCACGATGAAAGAACCACCGCGTGGCTATTCGGATCCTCCTGGCACACCGCAGGTTGAGAAACTGGGTTTTGGGGCAACGCTGAAAAAACTGAGCGGTAATCGCAGCTACTGGATCAACGCCTTGGCAGCTACGATTGTCGCCTTTGTCGGTTACGGCGTTTCCAGTTTTCAAGTTTCATTTTTTGTTCGCATACATGAACTCAGCATTGCCGATGCGGCGCTCAAACTGGTCCTGCCCATATCGCTTGCTGCTGCGGCCGGAACATTTGGTGGGGGCTATGCTATCGAACGGTTGAGCGGTCGTTTTCCCAATGCGGTAGCGTGGGTTCCCGGCTGGTCGCTCATAGTTTCTCTGCCGCTATATTGGATTGGCTTTTCCACTAACAGCCAAATGGTGGCCTTAGTCATGCTGATCATTGCGGCGTTCCTGCACTACACCTATCTCGGATCGCAATATACCATTGCCCAAGGCGTGGTTGATGTGAAAGCCCGAGCGACAGCGATTGCCATATTGCTGTTCGTGGTCAACCTGATCGGATATGGTCTTGGCCCTCTATTTGTTGGCGCGATTAGCGACTTCCTTTCGGCATCCTATGTTGAGAGTGCCGCTATGAGCAGCCAGATGACACTGGAGCTGTGCAAAGGAACCAATGAAGACATATTGGCCGCGGGCAGCCAAGCCATGTTGGAGGCATGTCGTCAGGCCACGGGTGAAGGCGTGCGGGATGCATTGCGCTTTACGGCCATGATCTACGGCCTTTCCGGTCTGGCCTATCTGTGGCTTTGCAAGCATCTGCAAAACGACCTGCTGGCCAAAATGAACTAAGGCCTCAGTCGCAAGGTCAAAGAGCAAAGCATGTCCAAACCGGAAGCCTGGCAGCTGTCAAAGGCGAGCTATCCTTTTTCCAATGTCACACAGACGCGCTTTGGTGATATGGACCTGCTCGGTCATATCAACAATGTCGCGATGGCCGATCTGTTCGAAAATGGGCGGGTCCGCTTCAACCGGTCCATGGGTATGGAAAACCGCGCAGAGGGAGACCGCTGGCTGATCGCGGCGGTGCAGATCAATTATCTGCGGGAAGCCCACTTCCCCGATGATGCAGAGATTTGCAGCGGCATTGGCCGGATTGGCAATGCGTCCTGGGACATCCTGTCGGCGGCGTTCCAGAGCGACCTATGCGTTGCCACCTGCACCACGACACTGGTGCTGACCAATCCGCAAGGCGCCAAGGCAATTGACGCGGAGTTTCGGGCCGTACTCGAAGCGCAGATGGTCAAGCGCGGCTAGGCTCTAGTCGTTAAAATTGGCCGCGCGCTTCTGCATGAAGGCCATGACCGCCTCTTTCTGATTGGGACCCTTGCCGACCTTGTCCTGCTCGACACTTTCCATCATCAGGATCTCATCTTCATTCATGTCCGGCAGCTGGTTCATCAACCGCTTGGCCGCCTTGATCGCGTCCGGATTCTTGCCGGCAATTTCCGCCGCCAGTTCCATTGCCTTGGCATGCGGATCATCGGCGAGATGCGAAACAAAGCCCAGTTCCTTGCCTTCCTCGCCAGAGAATATCCGATTGGTGTAAGTCAGCTCGCGCAAAATATCATCGCGCACAAAGCTACGCCAGGTCGAGTAGCTGCCCATATCCGGGATCAGGCCCCAGCGCATTTCCATGATCGATAATTTGGAGTCCGGCGTCGCAATCCGCACGTCCGCCGCCGAAGCAAATTGCAGACCGCCGCCAACACAGGCACCGTGAATGGCCACGATTACGGGCGCGGGCAGTCGCCGCCACTGCAGCACGACATGCTGATATTTATTCGCGTTACCATAGCTACGGTCGGTTAGACTGTCGGTCGTGCTCGACTGCGTAAAGCTCGCCATATCCAGACCTGCGCAAAATCCCTTGCCATTGCCAGACAGCACAATCGCTCGCACATCGTTCATTTCGGCGAGCTTGTCCGTCGCCTCAATGATCGCATCAATCTGCTCTGGGTCGAGCGCATTCATCTTTTCCGGCCGGTTGAACCGGACATCGGCAATATGGTTTTCAACCGAGATAGTGACGCGTTCTGACATGAGCTTCCCTTCCATACTCGTCATCCCAGCGAAAGCTGGGATCTCCTTATCGTTCGGCGCTTGGCCAAAGTAGATCCCAGCTTTCGCTGGGATGACCGTTACGTACGATTCTGTTGTAGTTTAATCGCTCGATTAACCAACGGCAACTGATCATTACCAAAATACATCCGCTCGCCATCTCCGAAAGGCACAAATATACTAGGCGACCCATAGGCACCGCGAGCGATGGCTTCCTCGGTATTGGCGCGCAGCCTGTCTTTCACGGCCTGTTCCTGGGTCCGCGCCACAAGCGCCTCCCCATCCATCCCGATCTCATTGGCAATGGCCGCCAATACCGCCGGGTCGTCCAGATTGCGCTGATCCGTGTAATAAGCATTGAAAGCCGCCGTCGCGAATTTGTGCAATGCGGTCTGATCTTCCTCCAGCGCGCAACAGGCCCGCATCGCGTGGACCGACTTGACCGGATGATGCTCGCTCGGAAAATTCATCGGTATCCCGGCCAGCGCTGCCCAGTCTTTCATCACCCGAAAGCTGTGCACGAATTTCGGATTATCGGGATTTTCGCGGGCGGCATAAACGCTTTGGTTCACCGCGTTGAAGACGCCGCCAACCAGAAACGGCTTCCAGATAATTTTGGCACCCGTGTCCGCGATGATGGGCTGGATATTGTGAAATGCCAGACAGGTCCACGGGGACGAAAGATCGAAATAAAAATCTACACTTACGGTCATATATTCACCCTTTTTTCTATCGCTGCCGTGCTCCGCACTTGATGCGGAGCCTAGGATGGCTGTCACGCCCGTTTACCCTGGGCTCGCATCAAGTGCGGAGCACAAAGCCCTGAAATCATTCCTTTATCCCGAACAGTGTTTTACGCACTTCGGCATCATCCTGCGGGTTGCGATTAATCTTGTCGCGGCCCAGCGCCATGCCGCGCCGCAATCCCTCGCGCTGCTTCAACTCCTCATACCAGCGCTTCACGTTGGCAAAATCCGCCAGATCAATTTCCTGCCGCTTGTAGGTCTGCACCCACGGGAAACAGGCCATGTCGGCAATGCTGTAATCCTTGCCGGCGAGATAATCATGCTCCGCCAGCCGCCGGTCCATCACTCCAAATAGCCGCAGCACTTCGCCACGATAGCGCTCGGTGGCATAGCTAATCCGCTCCGGCGCGTAGAGTTTGAAATGGCCATGCTGCCCCATCATCGGCCCCAGCCCGCCCATTTGCCACATCAGCCATTCCGTCGCCGCGATCTGACCAGGCAAATCATGCGGCAGGAATTGCTCTGCCTTGTTCGCCAGATAGAGCAGGATCGCTCCGGTTTCGAAAACGCTGATCGGTTCATCGCCTTCGATCGGGTCATGATCGACAATGGCCGGGATGCGGTTATTCGGACTGATCGCCAGAAAATCCGGCTCAAACTGCTCCCCTGCCCCGATATTGACCCACTTGACCTGATAATCGAGCCCGCATTCCTCCAGCATCACGCTAATCTTCCAGCCATTGGGAGTGGGCGCAAAATAGAGGTCAATCATTACGGCAAAGCTCCCGGCAGAAATTATACATTTAATACGCAAAACAGGGTTGAAATTCTGTTGAACCGATGCCTCATGTCGATGAACTGAGTATGGCCTTCAAAAGAACGTGGAGCAGGCATAGCCCATGTTTGCACCAAAACGCGCTTGTAGGACAGAGAAATTGTCAAAATTCCAAACGGAATGTCAGAGCCACTAAACCCTGCCCCCAGATTAACGAAAACCGAGGCCCTTAACTTTAAGCGGTATCCGTGCCAATCGATTGCTTGATGTCAGATAAAGCATATCACCGTCATTGCCAAAGGCACAGTTGGCTGTCGCTTTTTCTGCGAGTATCCGGCCGAGCAATTTTCCGGTTGATGACAAGATCAGCACCCCGCCTGGGCCAGTTGCAAAAATATGTCCGGTCTGCGCTACGCACATTCCATCGGGCAGGCCTGGCGCGTCCGGGGCCGCTAACGGCTGTGCATCAAAGAACAGCCCGTTATCCATAATCGTCCCATCTGCGCCAAGTGCATAGCTTTTCAAAAGCTGTTTATCGCGATCCGATTGCGCGACATAGAGCGTGCGTTCGTCCGGTGACAGGGCAATGCCATTTGGCCTGGTTAAGCTGCCATCGATCAGAGACAGGCCGCCCTCTGGCCCGCGCCGATAGACGCCGTTGACCGGCTGTTCTTTCAGCGGCGATTCATCCCCACCTTTCAGACCATAAGGCGGATCGGTAAAATAGATGGTGCCATCCTTGGCCTCGACCAGATCATTGGGGCTGTTGAATTTCTTACCTTCAAATCTGTCTGCAAGAATTGTGTCATCACCAGATTCCAAATCGAAAGCTGTGATCGCCCGTTTGCCATGATTAGCCGTCAAAAGCCGGCCATCACGCGCCATTAACAGGCCGTTGGTCCCATCACCTTCGGCCAGCCCCGAGGGTTTTCGAAATATTCCCAACCCGTCTTTTTCAGACCAGACAAAGGCGGTATTTTGCGGGACGTCAGAAAAATAGAGCCGATCGCGCTGGCGGTCCCAGGCCGGTCCCTCGGACCAAGCGAATCCATCGGCCAGCTGTTCCAATTGAGCGCTGCTGTCGATCACCTCGTCAAGCGCCGCATCAAGCCGTTCCACTTTGCCGAACAGCGGGCGTCTTTCCTGTTCTATCGCTTT
The DNA here is from genome assembly GCF_017498565.1 of Parasphingorhabdus cellanae. Classification (NCBI taxonomy): domain Bacteria; kingdom Pseudomonadati; phylum Pseudomonadota; class Alphaproteobacteria; order Sphingomonadales; family Sphingorhabdaceae; genus Parasphingorhabdus; species Parasphingorhabdus cellanae. The sequence continues at coordinate 3,421,633 of NZ_CP071794.1, read as the reverse complement.
ACCCGTCACTTTGTCTGCACAGGCGGAAAGCGCCGTTGCGGCGATTGCGGCCAAGACTGTCCTGCGTTGCACTTCCAAACCGTTGATCATTTTACCTCCGTTTAGCTCGACCAGATGACAACGTTGTAAATATTGACTATAAGCGGCTGAAGAAAGGCTGGCAACATGGTAGTGAATGAACGCAAAATGTGCAAATATCGGTGAGGGAATCTAATGACAACGTCAGCTAATGTTCGGACGGCGATCCTCATCCTGTGTGCGGCCCTGTTGTCGAACTGTGTCAGCGTGGAAGATGGAATAGACACCAAAGGATGGCAGACTGTTTTAGCGCGGGGCACTCCGACCGCTCGTCATGAAGCGGCATTAATTGCCTATAAGAACAAGCTCTACCTGATCGGCGGGCGGCGGATTAATCCGGTTGATGTCTATGATCCTGTTACCAATCGCTGGACCGCAAAGTCTGTACCGCCGCTCGAAATCCATCATTTTCAGGCGGTCGTTTATGATGACGCGATCTATATCATGGGTGCGATGACCGGTGGTTGGCCGAACGAAACACCGCTTGATCGGGTCATGCTCTACTATCCCGAACAGGACCGGTTTGAATATGGTCCAACGATCCCGCCTGCGCGCCGCCGGGGCGGAGCCGGCGTCGCCGTTCATGATAATAAATTCTACATGATTGGCGGGATTACCAACGGGCATATGGACGGCTATGTGCCATGGCTTGACGAATTTGATCCGGCAACGGGTCAGTGGCGCGTTTTGCCAGACGCGCCGCAAGCGCGTGATCATTTTCAGGCGGTGGTATCGGATGGCAAGCTGTATGCCTTTGCCGGTCGGCGTACCGAGCATGCAAAGAAGCTCGGTTTTGAACAGACCATATCCATTGGCGATGTGTATGATTTTGCCGCTGGCACATGGGCGCCGATGCATACACGCCGCGCCATTCCGACCGAAAGAGCTGGCAATATGGCGCTGTCGTGGAATGGTCAAATCATCATCGGCGGCGGTGAGAGCGGCTCACAAGAGGAGGCGCATGATGAGGTGCAGGCCTTTGACCCCGTGACCGGTCAATGGCGCGCATGGCCGTCCCTCAATCGCGGACGCCATGGTTCGGGCTTTGCGGCCATCGGTGACCACATTTACACCGCTTCCGGTTCCGGCAATAGGGGCGGCGAACCTGAGCTAACCAGCCTTGAACGATTACGGCTGTCACCCACACTCAACCAGTCACCCCGAATTGCGGTCACGAAACAGGCGCAGCCAGCGGTCATGCAATGGCATAAATTTCAGCTATCCTTCGCCGGTCCCGAAACATCGGAAACATCAGCGGATAATCCCTTTACCGACTATCGCCTGACCGTCACTTTCACTCATGGAGGCAAAAGCCGTGTCGTGCGTGGTTTCTACGCGGCCGACGGCAATGCTGCAGAAACTGGCGCAGAAAGTGGAAATATCTGGAAAGTGCGCTTCAGTCCCGATGAACTCGGTGAATGGCAATGGCAGGCACGGCTGGCCAAGGGCAAAAATCTTGCGATTAATCGCGATCCATCCGCAGGGGAAACTATTGCGCTGACCAATAGCAGCGGTAGTTTTATGGTTACCCCGTCTGACAAAGCCGCGCCAGATTTCCGTAATGCCGATCGCGGCTTGCTGGTTGCTGATACCGGCTATTTTCGCTTCGCACAGTCTGGAGAATATTGGATCAAAGGCGGTACCAACAGCCCCGAAAACCTGCTCGGCTATACAGATTTTGACGATACCTATCGCATGGCCGACAATGCCCGCGACGGGGAATCAGATGCGGGCGGCGGCATTCACACTTTCGCACCGCACCGCAAGGATTGGCAGCCCGGCGACCCAAGCTGGCGCGGTGGTAAGGGCAAGGCGCTTATCGGGGCTATCAACTATCTCGCCGACCAGCGAATGAACGCGGCCTATTTCCTGACCCTCAACATATTGGGTGATGGCAAGGATGTGTGGCCCTACCGCGATCCAAACGACTTTACCCGTTTTGATGCGAGCAAATTTGATCAGTGGGAGATCGTCTTCGATCATATGCAGGCCAAGGGTATATTGCTGCACCTGGTGACCCAAGAAACAGAAAATGAACTGATGCTCGATGGCGGGGACACTGGGGTCGAGCGCAAGCTCTATCTTGCAGAACTAATTGCGCGCTTTGGCCATCACAACGCGCTGGTCTGGAATCTCGGGGAAGAAAATGGCCCGGTCCATTGGCGGCCCGAGGGGCAGAATGATGATCAGCGGCGACAGATGATCCGCTATTTAAAGTCCGCCGATCCCTATCAGCATCCGGTGCTGCTACATACGCATAGCGAGGCGGCGGATAAGGACGCAATTGCCGGGCCGTTGCTCGGTGAACCGGGACTGGACGGCCTGTCATTTCAGGTGTCCGAGCGGACTATGGTCAACGCAGAGATGCAGAAGTGGCGCTCTCTGGCAGCGGCAGAGGGGCGTGAGTGGTTGATCACCATGGATGAAATCGGCAAATGGGATACCGGCGCGCTACCTGACTCCCTTGATCCGACCAATCATCAAAGCCTGCGCCGCCATGCACTATGGGGTCATTTGCTCGGCGGCGGGGCCGGTGTCGAATGGTATTTCGGTGCAAAATATCCAGCCAATGATCTCTCGTCCGAAGATTGGCGTTTGCGCGAAAGCCTGTGGAAGCAGACCGCCGTCGCACTCGATTTCTTCCGCGACCATCTGCCCTATTGGGACATGCAGCCCTGCAACGGAATGGTGGACAGGAAGGATGTCTATTGCCTCGGAAAGGCGAACCAGATTTACGCGCTATACTTACCGGATGGCGGAACGGCTATTGTTGACACGGGCGAAGAAGCAGCAAGCTATGCCGTTTCCTACCATGACCCCGTTTCAGGAAACGTATTTCAGGGCAAAAGCAAAACCATGATTGCTGGCGGTGAGCTTAAACTAACTGCGCCTACCCAATTGAGAGGTAAGGATTGGGTCGCACTGGTCCAGTTCTAATCACTCTTCCCAACAACAACATCTCACGCAATTTGCCAAGTGGATGCGGTTCAACCCTTCGGCGGTTTGGGAATTAGCAGCGGCACGGAATCCACATATTCCTGATATGCTTTTTCGTCGCCCCATTTCTTTTTTGCATTCGCCTCCAGCTTGGGAATACCGCTGATGCGAATGATCAGGAAAGCGACAAATATCGGCGAGATGATCGTCACCCATTGCCAGCCGGTCAGCACCGGTAAAGATACGACCGTGACACCGAACCATAGCAATATCTCTCCAAAATAATTCGGGTGTCGAGACCATGCCCACAGGCCGGAGGAAATAAAGCGCCCTTTATTCTCAGGCGATTTGCGAAACTCCCTTTTTTGCTTGTCGGATATGACCTCAATCGCAAAGCCTATGACCCACAGCGCGATACCGACATATGCAAATATGTCGAGCGGTAGCCGCGTGCTGTTGGTGATGATGACCAAGGCGCTTGCCGCGGTCAGCAGGACCCATATGCCTTGCAGGGTCCAGGTCAGAAAGAAGCGCGCGGGCGATTTTTTGATTTCATCAAATCGCTGGTCACCGCCGTCATCGCGAATACGCAGGAACAGGAACGATCCCAGTCTAACGGCCCAAATGACAACCATCAGGGCAATAATGCTCGAACGAGCATCCAGCGGCGCAGACAGCAAGCCAGCGATGATCATCAGCGATAGATAGGTAAACGAGCCCGTCAGATCATAATATTTTTCGGTCTTCGCGGCATTGGCCGGAATGAACGCCAGCCAGTTAATGCCAAAGGCCATGATCCCGCAGATCAAAAATACCGGCATCGCACCAAAAGTGACGCCGCCTTGACTACCGGCCAGAGCAACCAAACCGCCGATGAGCACTGTCACAACAAGTGCGATAAATAATTTCAGGCTCATGACTAGACTCCTACGACGAACGCGCAATTGGTGGTGCCAGAGCCTCCGACGTTGAAAGTTCCGACCGTTGCGGCGCCTTCTACTTGGTAATCGCCTGCATTTCCAGTCACTTGCTTGGAGGCATCGAGTATCATGCGAACACCGGTTGCACCCACCGGATGTCCCATGCCGATCAAGCCGCCGGAAGGATTGACGGGAAGGCTCCCTTCAAACCCGATGACGCCTTCCTCAATAGCTTTCCATGCTTCGCCCGGAGCGGTGATGCCGAAATGCTCAATCGCCATATACTCGGTGACCGAGAAACAATCATGGGTTTCAATCGCGTCGAGCTGGTCCGGTCCACTGATGCCAGCGCGGCGATAGGCATCGGTGATCGCCTTGCGCGTCCAAGGCAAGACATAATCATCATTGGCGCTATCAACCAGTTTCGTTTGCATCAGCATAGGTGCCGTCGTGTGCCCCCATCCTTTGACTTGGGCGAGGCTCTCCAGCGGAATGCCGCGACTATCTGCATATTGCTTGGCGCGCGCTTCGGACGCGAGAAAGACGACAGCCGCGCCATCGGAAACCTGTCCGCAATCCTGCCGCCGCATCCAGCCTTCAATGACCGGATTATAGTCATCGTCCGCGGTAAAGCTTTTGTCCTCAAACTGCCAGTTACGGCTTTGCGCATTGGGATTGCGCCGGGCATTGTCGAAATTGGTCTTGGATATTTCCATCAGATGCTCATGGCGCAAACCATAGCGGCGGTCATATTCTTCGGCGAGATCAGAGAACATGGCCGGCCAGATATATTTTGCATCCTGCCCTTCTTTGCCGACGAAAATCGCCGCACCCAGATTATCCGCCGCCTGCCCTCCGGAAACATTGCGCATCAGCTCGACCCCGGCCACACAAGCAAGGTCATAGCGGCCGCTTTCAATGTCCGTCATTGCGCCCAATATGGCGAGTGATCCGGAAGCGCATGCGCCTTCGTGGCGAGAGGCCGGCATGCCGGAAAAATCCTTGTGCACATGGCCGAAAAAACCGCCGAGCATGCCTTGGCCCGTAAAAAGTTCGGCCACAAAATTGCCGACATGGCCGACTTCGATGTCTTTTGGGTCCAGTCCGGTATTTTCCAACGCGGTCAGAACGGTGGTTGAAAACAGGTCGAAGAGAGACATATCTTCGCGTGTCCAGTTTTGGGCAAAATCTGTCTGATGCCCGCCCAATATATAGATATTCTGTGACACCCCTGTCTCCTTTGTTCTATTTCTTCTCTTTATCTAAATGTCTCATTTTGACTGATAATGAAAGAGCCCACTGCCACAGAGCCCGGCGCAAAGATCCCAGGGAATACTGAAACCAATATGTGAAGTTTCTTGTCACGGGGGACTGAAATCTTGACACTGCCCTAAATAAACTTACGCCAGCATTTCAAAGGGAGATTTTATCATGCGCGAAGCAGTCGTCGTATCCTATGCCCGTACCGGGCTCGCCAAAGCCGGGCGGGGTGGGTTTAACATTACACCGCCGATGACGATGGCAGCGCATGCCATCAAACACGCCGTTGCCAAATCGGGTGTTGAAAGCGATTTTGTCGACGACAGCCTGATGGGCAATGTCGCCCATGCTGCGCCCAATATCGGCCGCAATGCCGCGCTTCTTGCCGGGCTGCCCAAATCCACCGCTGGTGCCACGATCAACCGTTTCTGCTCGTCTGGGATGCAGGCCATCGCCATGGCAGCCAACCATATTCGCGGCGACGGTGCGGATTGCGTTGTAGCAGGTGGCGTGGAAAGCATTTCAATGCAAGGGCAGCGCGCGCCGGAAGGCAGCATCGACAACGAAATCCTGAAAATCGCACCCGATATCTTCATGCCAATGATCGATACCGCGGATATTGTCGCGGAGCGTTATAATGTCAGCCGCGAATATCAGGACGAATATTCCCTGCAATCGCAGCAGCGTATGGCCAAGGCTCAAGAAGCCGGGCTTTTCGCCGACGAAATCGTGCCGATGCAGACGAAGATGAAAGTCGTCGACAAGGAAACCAAGGAAGAGAGCATTGTCGATTACACCGTTGATCGGGACGAGTGCAATCGTCCGACCACGACCCTGGAAGGTCTCGCCAAATTGCAGCCGGTTATGGGCGAAGGCAAATATATTACCGCTGGTAATGCCAGCCAGTTGTCCGACGGTGCCGCTGCAGTTTTGTTGATGGAAGCCAAAGAGGCCGAACGGCGCGGGCTGGAACCACTGGGCCGTTTTGTATCCTGGGCCGTCGCCGGGTGTGAACCGGATGAAATGGGCATTGGTCCGGTCTTTGCGGTGCCGAAGCTGCTCGAGCGGCAAGGTCTGACCGTCGATGATATCGACATCTGGGAACTCAACGAAGCCTTTGCGAGCCAGTGCCTCTACAGCCGCGATCGTCTGGGCATTGATCCGGAAAAATATAACGTCAACGGCGGGTCCATTTCGATTGGCCACCCCTTTGGCATGACCGGCGCGCGCTGTGCCGGGCATTTGTTGCAGGAAGGTCGCCGTCGCGGTGCAAAATGGGGCGTTGTCACCATGTGTATTGGTGGCGGGCAGGGCGGAGCAGGCCTGTTCGAGATCTACCCCTGAACTTTCGAGACAACACGCATATTGAAGGAATAGAAGCAGTTTTGGATCAACTAACGGACGAACAAGTCGAACGCCGGCTTTCGGAAGCTCTGGCCAATCGCTCCTCCGTGCCTGCGGAGAAGCTGATAGCCGGATTGCTCCGCACCTTTAATCTTACGGCAGACGGTGAAGACGAATTTGTGTTTCCGGCGCTCAATTCATCGGCACGGGAGCGGATTTTTGGTGGTCAGGTGATTGCGCAAGCCATTGTCGCAGCGGATCATACGGTCGATGCCGAGAAGAATATTCACTCGCTCCATTCCTATTTTCTGCGCGCCGGAGATGAAACCAAGCCGCTGCATTTTCGGGTGCATCGCGACTTTGACGGCCGCAGCATTTCCAACCGCAGGGTCGTCGTTCGGCAGAATGAGAAGGTTATATTCAACCTGACGGCCTCCTTCCAAAAGCCAGCTGACGGGCTGCAACATCAGATATCCATGCCGGATGTCATGCCGCCCGACCAGTGCATGAGCGCGATGGAGCAAATTGCCCGTAACCCGCAGGTATCGGACAAGCATATCGAACGGATGAGCATGCCGCGACCCTTTGATGTGCGCAGCTTTCGACCCGAAGGCAAAAGCGCAGACGCGCGCCAGTATCAATGGTTCAAGACCATAGCCCCGCTACCGGATGATCCGTTGATCCATCGCGCCACTTTGGCCTTTGCGTCCGACATGGGATTGCTCTCCACGTCAATGATACCTCATGGCCTGCACTGGACCACGCCGGGTCTATTCTCGACCAGCCTTGATCATGCGATGTGGTTCCATGATGACTTTAGAATGGATCAATGGATCTGTTATGTGATGGACAGCGATTGGACCGGCCACACCCGCGGCCTCAATCGCGGCGCTCTCTATACGCAGGATGGCAAATTGGTGGCGTCAGCTGTGCAGGAAGGCCTGATCCGACTGACGCCCCAGGAAAGCTAAACGCTAGAAAAGCGATTTCAGATCGCGTTTCAGTATCTTGCCATTGGCATTGCGCGGCAGGCTGTCGGTACTGAACAGGACTTTGACCGGCACTTTGAAATTTGCGAGACGGGCCTGCACCCACTCCTGCAATTCCGCTTCCGTGGCCGTTTGCCCCTGAACCAGATGCACAATTGCCGCCGGTTCCTCGCCCAATGTCTTGTGCTCGATACCCACTAGAGCAGCATCCATCACCGCGGGATGATCATAGAGGACATTCTCAACCTCGGACGAATAGATATTTTCCCCGCCGCGGATGATCATGTCTTTCGCGCGGTCAACAACATAGCAGAAACCCTCGTCATCCAGTCGCGCCAGATCGCCGGTGCGGACCCAGCCATTGACGAAGGTTTCGGCGGTTGCGTCTGGCCGGTTCCAATAGCCCTTCACCACCATCGGGCCGCGTGCCCAAAGCTCCCCCACACCGCCGATCGGCATTTCGTCGGCGCCATCCTCGCTCATGACTTTCAGGTCTGCCGCAGCGACCGGCGGGCCGCAGCTTGTCGGGCGATTAAGATAATCCTCGGCGCTATGCGATGTCACCGTCGCCATGGTTTCGGTCATGCCCCAGCCATTGCCGGGAAGCGCGCCAAAGACTTCATAGATTTTGCGCGCCAATTCGGGCGCGGACGGCGCGCCACCATAGCTGATCGCATCGATGGAACTCAGATCATATTGATCCCGCTCGGGATGTTCGATCAACTGCCAGGCAATAAACGGCACACCGCCGGTGGCGTTGACCTTTTCCCGCTCGATAATCTCCATCGCTTTCACGGTATCCCACTTGTGCAGGAAGACCATCTTATGCCCCCCTTGGACGGTCGGCATCATGATCGCGGAGCAAGCGGTACAATGGAACATCGGCACAACGGTGAGGCCAACCCGAACGGTCGGTTCCGGAACCTCATGGCCCCGGCGCAAGGCTGCCGCAGCGCCAGAATAACCGACCGATATAGCATTGGTGGTCAGATTGCGATGGGACCCCAGCGCGCCCTTGGGCTGGCCGGTCGTGCCGCTGGTGTAAAAAATCGTCGCCGGATCATCAGGCGCCAGCTCGACCGCCGGCAAGTCCTGATCGGGAAGGCTGCCATAATCATTGGGCTTCCCGATACTAACTTCCAGCGCGCGGGCGGGTTCTGCCATAGCGCCTGAACTGCGCGCCACAATGACATGGTGCAAATCAGGCAAGTCCGCCCTGTGCGGAGAAATCCGGTCCCATCGTTCGGCATCACATAACAACACGCTGGCACCGGAATTTGCGAGGCCAAAAACCAGTTCCTGATCCGTCCACCACGCGTTGAGCGGTACGACAATAGCGCCGATAGAGGCTGCCGCGAAGAAAATCACCGGCCATTCCGGCAAATTGCGCATCGCGAGCGAAACCCGGTCGCCCTTCGTTACACCGATATTCTGAAGCTCCACCGCCAGAGCCGCCACGGCGCGATACCAGTTGGCATAGGTGACACGCTCGTCGGCAAATATCAGAAATTCGCTGTCGCCATGACCGCGCGCATGTTCCGCCATCGCCGCGAGCGTGGGCAGAGCATTTTTCCAGACGCGGGTCGATACGCCATCGATATCGACCATTTCCATTTCAAACGGCTGCCCCGGCGCGCATAATAATGCGTCCACGTCTTTGCGTGATCGTACGGGCCATCCAGCAGGCGGTGTCCACTTTTCCAGTGGATCTATTGCTTCAGCTGACAAATTTTTCTCTCCTAATTGATGTTCGCGAACCTATCCGTTGAACGTGCCTCCTGCAGCTGCCTTTTCCTGAAGCAGGTCTGCGACCGGTAGATTATGTTTTTTCAGGCCGGCGACAATATTGTCGAGCCCGACGGTGTCGGCCCAGAACATCGGACCGCCGGTATAAAGCGGCCAGCCATAGCCGTTGATCCAGACGACATCGATATCGCTCGCGCGCTGTGCCATGCCTTCTTCGAGGATTTTCGCCCCTTCGTTGACCATCGGATAGAGAAGCCGCTCGCGAATCTCATCTTTCGAAATGTCGCGCTGCTCCTTGCCCGCTTTGGCGGCGAACTCAGCGATAATCTGTTTCACTTCATCAGAGGGCGTGCGTTGCCGCGCTTCATCATAATCATAAAAACCCTTGCCGACTTTCTGTCCCCAGCGACCGACAGCGCATAAGGCGTCGCGCAATGTTTCGATGCGTTCGGGATCGCGATGCCATCCGATATCGACTCCGGCCAGATCGGACATTTGGAACGGCCCCATCGGGAAACCGAATTCCAGCAAGACGTCATCGACTTCCCAATAATTGGCGCCTTCCATGATCATCTGATTGGCTTGCTCCTGACGCGGGCTGAGCATCCGGTTGCCGATAAAGCCGGGGCAGACGCCGGAAACCGCCGCAACCTTGCCGATCTTCTTCGACAGCTTCATCGCCGTCATCAGCACATCATCGGCGGTCTTCTCGCCGCGCACGATTTCGAGCAATTTCATGATATTGGCCGGGGAGAAAAAATGCAGGCCGAGAACATATTCCGGCCGCTTGGTGACTGCTGCAATCTCGTCAATATTCAGATAGCTGGTGTTACTGGCAAGGATCGCGCCCTGTTTCACGATGCCGTCGAGCTTGGTGAACACTTCCTTTTTGACATCCATATTTTCAAATACCGCCTCGATCACCAGATCGCAGTCGGCCAGATCATCATAGGACAGGCTAGGCGTCAAAATGCTCATCGCGCCCTCGACCTGCTCTTCGGTCATCCGGCCGCGCTTGGCGGTATTCTCGTAATTTTTACGGATCACATTGACGCCGCGGTCCAGCGCTTCTTCTTTCAATTCGACAATGGTCACCGGAATGCCAGCCGACAGAAAGTTCATGCCGATGCCGCCGCCCATGGTGCCAGCCCCCAAGATGCCGACTTTCTTGATCGGGATCAGCTCGATTTTGGGATCAATGCCGTCAATCTTGTTCGCCGCGCGTTCGGCAAAGAAATAATGCCGCATGGCCGCAGACTGGGTACCGGTCATCAGCTTTGTGAATAATTCCCGTTCTTTCGCGACGCCGTCTGCATAGGATAGCTCGCCTGCGGCTTTCACCGCCTGAATACCGGCTTCTGGTGCATCAAAGCCGCGGATTTTGCGGCCGTTTTTCTGACGGAATTCGTCAAATATGGCCGGGTTTTTGATGCCGTCCTTATTCGCTGTGCCTTCGGACGAGCGTGGTGGCTCTTTGCCGATTTGTTCGCGCGCAAAGGCTATCGCATCCTCGGCGAGACTATCCTCACCAACCAGCTTGTCGACCAGGCCAATGGAGTGCGCCTTTTTTGCGGAGATCGGATTGCCAATCACCACCATCGGCAATGCCGCCTCTGCGCCAACGACGCGCGGCAGGCGCTGCGTTCCAGCGGCACCGGGAATGAGGCCCAGCTTCACTTCGGGCAAGCCCATTTTAGCCGATGGCACTGCAACCCGGTAATGGCAGGCCAAGGCAACTTCACAGCCGCCGCCAAGCGCCGTCCCGTGGATCGCGGCAACAACCGGCTTGCTGCTGGCCTCCAACCGGTCAATCGCCTCACCTAGATTGGGGCCCTGCATCGGCTTGCCAAATTCGGTAATATCCGCGCCAGCAAAAAAGGTGCGTCCGTCACAGCGGATGACCACTGCCTCAACCGCATCATCAGACAAAGCTTCTTCGATGCCATCGACAAGTCTCTGACGAACCGCCGCACCAAGCGCGTTAACCGGTGGGTTGTTCGAGACGATGACCAAAATATTGTTGTGTTTTTCGGTAGTTACGACAGACATTTCTCTCTCCTGAAAGATCATGCATGGATGACAAAGTGACTTGGCACAGCATGATGACAACGCTCGAATATCGGGCAGGCCGATCGGATATCATAAAGAATGAAGATTGGAAATCAGGCTATTATTTGCGTGAATTAACCCTCGGCACCCAACGACCCGTTTTGAGATAGATCGGAATCGCCCTATTATTTACCCACGAGAGCAGAAGATCAGCCTACTGAGCCTGTCTCAAATAGAGACAGTTGTAACATCTAACCGCTATCTATTTACTTTCCGCCAGAATTATAGTTTAGGAGCCGTTAAGGGTCCGAAACGAAACGCGCGTTAGATGTTTCATTCGAAGATATTGGGGTATTTAAAACATGAAGAAATCACTATTAGCAGTGACCGCATTGGGTTTGAGTGTTGCGCCTGCAAATGCAGCGCTTGTCATCAGTCAGAACGCTATTGGCGTTATCAATCCGAATGAGACTGTCATCTGCGATGGCGTTACCGATTGCGGCGGCGCTCTAACCGGCAACTTTATCAATTTCTTTTCAAGCGTACCCGGCCAAGCTGCCGCTTTGCCTGGAAACAACAGTTCGCAGATTGCCGTAAGAGGTAGCGACCGTGCAGCAATCCTTGCAGTTGATAGCCTGGTGTCCAGTTTTTCGTTCGACTGGGGAAGCGTTGACACTTATAATAGCATCAACATTCTCACCAGCACCGGTAACTTTACCGTTTCCGGCAGCGACCTGCCACCAGCAAACGGCGACCAAAGCAGTTTCGGAACCAACTTTCGGTTCACCGCGCAATTTGATGCACCAACTTTTCTTGAAGACATTGAATTTGTGAGTACGCGTAACTCTTTCGAATTTGACAATGTCTCCATTGCTGCTGTTCCAGAGCCAGCAACATGGGCCTTCATGATCTTTGGCTTTGGTGCCATCGGCGGTGCTCTGAGATCAAATAAGCGTCGTCATAAGAAAGCGAACGTGAAAGTTAGCTACGCTTAAACAACAAATAATCGGCTTACAAAAAGCCCGGCCAGAGCAATCTGGCCGGGCTTTTTATTCGCTAATATGCTGCGGGAAACAGGCCCGATAATCGCAGAAATCCAACCCGCACCAAATTACCCCCGGCTGAGAAACTTCTTTATGCTCCGCGCGGCTTGCCGGATGCGCTGTTCATTCTCAACCAGCGCTAGACGGACATAGCCTTCGCCTTCGTCGCCAAAGCCTGTACCCGGGGCCACCGCTACGCCCGCTTCCGCGATCAGGCGCTTGGCAAATTCCATCGAGCCCAGTTCGCGAAACTGTTCCGGAACCGGTGCCCAGGCGAACATGCTGGCCTCGGGTGGTGGGATATCCCAACCGGCGCGGCCAAAGCTTTCGACCATCACATCGCGGCGCTTTTTATAGAGCGCGCGGTTTTCGTCGATAATATCTTGCGGACCGTTCAGCGCAGCAGTTGCAGCCACCTGTATCGGTGTGAAGGCACCATAGTCGAGATAGGATTTCACCCGTGTCAGCGCGCCGATCAGTTTCTGGTTGCCGACGGCAAAACCCATGCGCCAGCCGGGCATGGAGTAAGTTTTCGACATGCTGGTAAATTCAACCACACAATCCTTCGCGCCCTTGACTTGCAACATCGATGGCGTTGGCACATCGCCATAATAGATCTCAGCGTAAGCAAGATCACTGATAACCCACAGCTTATGCTCGCGCGCAAAATCGACCACCTTTTGATAGAAATCGAGGTCGGCGACATAAGCGGTCGGATTGGACGGATAGCCCATGACCAGCACCGAAGGCTTGGGCACGCTGTAGCTCATCGCATATTCGAGACGCGTGAAGAAATCCGGACCCGGTGCCGCCGGGATCGAGCGGATGGCCGCACCGGCGATAATGAACCCGAACGTGTGGATCGGATAAGATGGATTGGGCGCGAGCACGACGTCACCGGGCGCGGTGATGGCTTGTGCCAAATTGGCAAGACCTTCCTTGGACCCGAGAGTCACAATGACTTCGCTTTCCGGATCGAGGTCCACATCAAAGCGGCGCTTGTAATATTTGGCCTGCGCGAGGCGCAGACCCTTGATGCCTTTCGACGCGCTATAGCGGTGTGCGGTGGGATTGTTGGCGGTTTCGCTCAGTTTGTCGATCACGTGCTGTGCGGGTGTGCCATCGGGATTGCCCATGCCAAGGTCGATAATATCCTCCCCGCGGGCGCGCGCTTCCGCCTTCATCGCGTTCACTTCAGCGAACACATAAGGCGGCAGACGTTTGATGCGGTAGAATTCTTCTGACATGGTTTCTTACATTCCGGTGTTTCGTTTTACGGAACCGCTGCTTTGCGCAACTTTGATAGGAATGTCGAGAGGTTCAGGACAATTTATGGGAGCGGCTGAAAACTCTATTCCCATTCCTTGTGCTCCCGCGCAGGCGGGAGCCTATCTCCCAAGCGCGCGGTAAAACGCCACAGATATTGTCGTCATGATATCTCGCCTCATCGCTTCCCCATTCTGTTGGCCTTCGTTTTATGATCAGGAGATAGGCCCCCGCCTGCGCGGGGGCACAAAATTTTGTGCGAGTGTAGGATTTACACGATCAAAGACCGTTGCCCGCGCATCACAGTCCGGCTTTCACTGCCCTTGATCGCAGTCGACTTGGCCTTGATCGTATCAAGGAAGTGCCAGGTCGACATCGCTTTTTCGGGCGTCAGAGAAACCGTCATATAGCCGCGATTGGATGTGTCACACCATTGCAGCTGATCGTTGGTTTCCTGCACCGCGCGCGCCGCTGTCACCGGGTCTGCACCGGACAGATAGGATTCCAGGCCGGGCGAGGTCACGCTGTGTCCGCCAAATTCCACCCCAGCAGCGCCGCCACTGGTTTCCAGATTAAACGCCCAGCCATTATGGCTGTCACCCGATAACACGATCAGATCAGCATCAGCCTCTTGCGCACCCATCAATGCCCGTTCCCGGGCCTTGGGATAACCATCCCAGCTGTCGAGATTGATCGGAAGACCGACTTTGGATGCCAGTGCGCCTACTGCCACCCGCGCTTTGGCAAAGGCAGGCGCATCATCGGCCAGCCAGTTGACCGCCTCTTGCGGCAGGCGCAATTCGCCCATCACGCATTGCTGGCCCCAAACCTGCCACTTCGTTCCCGATGACCGTGATTTGCGCATTGCTTCAGCGAGCCAGGCCTCTTGCACTGCGCCCAACATTTGCCGCTCGGGGTCCTGCCAAGTGCTGTCGCGAAAAGTCTCCAAGGCGGTCTGAATATCCTCTTGCCCTTGCAAAGCCGCCGCCAAATCCGCTGGCTCGCTGCGCCCGCCGATCCGGCTTTCAGTCAGGAAGAGGGTAGCAAGATCGCCAATCTGATACTCGCTCCAGCGTCCCAAGTTCAGGTCGAGATCCCGCACCGGCATCCATTCCCGATAGACCTGCTCGGCAACGCGCTTGCGCACTTCCCAGTCGCCTTCGGTTTTCGGCTGATGATTTTGCGCGCCGCTCATATGGGCGTCATTGGTGAATTCATGGTCATCCCACATGGCAACCATGGGGTAAAGCTGGTGAACACGCTGCAAATCAGGATCACTGCGGTAGGCGGCATAGCGCAGGCGATAATCCGCCAGTTCGATAATCTCATGCCCCGGATCAATCATCCGGCCGGCCAGCATTTGTTTTTCGGAAGGATAGGTACCGACGGGATATTCATAGAGATAGTCGCCGGTATGCATGACCAGATCAAGATCGCTGCGCTGAGCCGCATGGGCATAGGCATTGAAATAACCAAATGGCAGATTGGAGCAGCCGAACACGCCCAGATTGAATTTCTGGGTCGGCCCTTGCGGCAGAGTGCGCGTGCGGCCAATCATTGATTTGGACCCGTCAGGCGCAACAAAGCGATAGAAATACCATTGGCCGGGCGTCAGGTCGGGCACGATAAATTTCGCAATATGATCCCGGCTTGCCAACGCCGTCACTTCGCCGACCATTTTTGCGCCGGAGAAATCAACATTTTGCGCCATTTCAACGGTCAGCTTGCTCTCACCCCCGCCAACAAATCTGGTCCAGAGCAGCACAGAATTTTGCGAAGGCTCACCACTCGCCACACCGTGCGTAAATCCACGTGCTTTCGCCATGGTGGCATAGGCAGGTGCTGACATTGCGCCGAGGCCAAATGTACCCAGAGCCATTAACTGGCGACGATCAATTTTCATGGTCATAATTTATCCCAAAATTCCAACTGCGAACAGAATGACGAAAAACAATGTCATGCTGATGACAGTAAAGACAAGCAAAGCAGACAGTCTCAGTAGCGCCTCGATCCGCGAGAGTTTATAGGCATGGCGAAGCTGCCGGTACATGTGAAATGGCGGATAGAAGACAAGCAATAGCACCCATATAGCTTGTGAAACACCAAGCGCAGCCAGAATGGCACAAGTGATGAAAAGCAACGACATGAAGCTGATCGAATAGGTCGTGAAAACGGCGTGATCGTAAAAATGATAACCGCGCCGGCCGATAAGAGTCAGCCAAACGAAAGGCAGCGAAATCGGAATCAGCAACCAGGCAAATTTATAGCCATTGGCCTTGAGCTTGTAGAGCAGCAGGTCCGGATTTTCGTTTACGGCTTTGATTCCATCCCTGATCGTCTTGTCCAGGTCCTTCGAACCGGTTGTCACGCTGCTATCATCGTTCAGAACATTGCCCTCTTGAATATCATCAAGGCCGGTTTGCAATTGATCGATCTCTTCTTTGGAAAAATTACCCAGTTCAATCGCGCCGTCACCCAATTTAACCTCAGGATAGGGCGTGTCCTCCCCGGTCATGGTCGCCAGAAGATTGCGCCCTTTCTTCAAATCAAGCAGATCCTGTTGCAATTTCGCCTGATCCGCAGCCTCCGCCGATTCCACCTCGGCTTCCTTTTCTGAAATCTGCCGCTCGATATCGGCCGTTTGCATTACAACGCCCGTATTGAAATCTTTGTTGGTCTCCGATCCGTTGCCGCCCGCAAAGGGATCACCCAGGAAGGAAAAGACCGCAAACATCATGAACACCGAAAACAAGAACAACGCCATGGGAGAGATAAACCGGGCGCGCTGACCGTGAATATAACGCCGGGTCAAGTCCCCCGGTTTCCAGGCCAACAGCGGTAGTGTTCGCCAGAATTTCCCTTCAAAATGTAGGACACCGTGCAGGATATCATGCCAAAATGCGCCGATAGAACGATGGATATGCAGCGGTTGTCCGCAATTGTTACAATAGCTGCCCGTAACCGGCGCTTCGCAATTCAAGCACTTGCCCGAATTCTTTCCGGCCGCATCGCCTCCCTCGCTCTCGACTGCTTTTGCAATCAAAGCACCTTCAATGGCCGTTCCGGCAGCTTCAAATTCCCCCGACATGGCGCAAAGCTTTCGCCAATTTGGCGAATAAGGCAAGCAGCTTTTTGCATCAGCCGCCTGCCCTCCTCACTATGAAAAGTTACATATCCATCGCTTGCGCGACTTCAACGCTGCCATGATCCATTATCGGGCAACCCTTGGCCAATTCGACCGCCGCATTGATATCCGGCGCCTCCACCAGAGAAAAGCCGGAGATAGGGTTACTTCCCCCATTATTAACGACGCCCTTGGCCGAAACGGTTTTGGATGGGCCAGCCGGGTTACCGCCATCAACAACCGCATCACCCATGTCGGCAAGCCACGTGTTCCAGCGGTCCATAGTCCTGGCCCCTTCTTCCGGTGATTCTGGCGCTTGGCCGCCGTGATAGGCAAAGATAAATTTAGGCATTCTCATTCTCCTTTTTTTGGTTTGGGGGGGTAATTAAGTTACAATTTAAACAGCAACTTGATCGACATATTTTTCAAGTTTGGTGAAGCTTGAAGTCCATCCACTTTCATGATTTTGCGCGCTGTCATCATCGGCCAGATTGCGGTGCAGCATCGTAAAATCCGTGCCGCCGTCACCATCGCTTTGGACAGTGAAACGCACTTCGCTCTCGTGCCCACGCTTGTCATCATCGTCATGCCACGCCCATGTGAAGGTGACGCTTTTGCCATGCTCAACCATAAGTATTTCTCCAGTGACTTTGTGGATTCCGCCCTCACTGTTTTTCATGATCGACATCCACGGTCCGGGGCTTGAGAAATCAAGAACATGCTCCGCCAGCGTGATACCTTCTGGGCCCCACCATTTGGTGAGATGCTGTGGCTGCGTCACAAAGTCGAAAACCTTTTCCGGCGGTGCGGTAAAATGCCGCTTCATTTCCAGGTCAGCCATTGTTGTTCTTCTCCTCTTTTTCTTTAGTGCCAGCGTTCAGGGCATGCTCCAACCGATCAAGACTGGTTTCCCAAAATTCGCGATAAGTGATGGTCCACGCCGAAATCTCACGCACCGCTTCCGGCCGCACCGAATAAAGCCGCCGCTGTTTATCCGTTCGTTTCTTGATCATCCCTGCCTCGCGCAGGACCTTTAAATGGCGTGAAAAAGCGGGAGATGAAATCGGTGCGGTGTCGGCTATTTCGCCGGCGCTAAGCTCACCCTCCCGCAGCAAGCGATCAACAATTGCAAAGCGGGTTGGGTCACCCAGTGCGGCAAATATCGGGGAAAGCTGTTCCATAAAATCGCGCGCGGCTCCATTGATTAACTGATTCGTTATTTAACTTAAATGTTATATAAAAAGAGTCAAGCGGTCACGGCCATCAGTTTTTTCGTCGCGCTTTCGCTTCAACCGACACGCAGATGCGACCAGCGGTTACGGATATGATGTGGCAGTATCGTCTTGATAATATATCCAACTGGATCAATTCCTACCGCGTAAATTGGAGTATTATATCGTGACTATATATCGCCTTCCCGTAACCTTTCCGCTGCTTCTGGTCTCTTCAAGCCTACTCTTGTCGGCGCCGGCCTTGGCACAAACACCGCTTCAACAAGCGATGAAAGCACCGACAAACGGACCAGTCTATTCCTATGATATCAGTTATCAAACACCGAAAATATCGGCGGCAGGTCGGGTTGACCCTACCCGCCCAGTCGGCAAGCGGGTTACCGTCAACCGCCCGGCAAAATCGGCTTGGACCAAAGAATTTAAGGAAGCGGTCGCAGAAGCGGAAAAAAACGGCGACAAGGATTTCTGGTGCAGCGCGATGTTCGAGAGTATTCCGGCCAATGCGCGGCTGATCAGCCAGACCGCAGCGACGGCGACTTATGCCTTTAAGCCAAAGCTGAATATGGAAAACAAAGACGATGCAAAATTTACCAAGAACCTGACCGGCACCGTCACCATCGACAAAGAAAATCCGGCTATATTAAGCTATCGCCTGACCGCTCCGAAATCGTTCAAGATCAATTTGCTCGCGCGAATAAAGTCGTTCAGTCTTGACCTGCGCTGCGCCAGAGCGCCGGATGGCCGGACCTATGTAAAAAGCTCTGAAGTCAAGGTCTCTGGCTCGGCCTTGGGAAAGAACTTTAGCGAAAACCGGTTGCAAAAGCATAGCGGCCTGAGACGGGTATCGCGATAGCCGATGCCAGATCAAAAAATAAGGTCCCGGTGACCAAATTTGCATCGTACAGAAAATTGGATATGATGTTATAACATTACATAAATTTATTGGAGTATTAGTCAAAACGGGAGAGAGAATATGCCAACATATAGACCCACGCACCGGCCAACGTTTCGCCAGCATGGTATCGGCCTTTCGGAAAACCAACCGATGTCGCAGCTGAATATCACACCTCTTATTGACGTGCTTCTGGTCTTGTTGGTTATGTTGATGCTTTCTATCCCGATTGCGACCCATAAAGTCGAGGTCACTCTGCCGCCTCCGATCCCCGGATCAGGTGAGCCGCCGGAGATCAACTTGCTGCGGATAAACAATGCAGGGGTGACCCTTTGGAATGGTGAAGCTGTGACGGAACCGGAACTCAAAACCCTGCTCACGGCGATGGCCAAAGACCCCGACCTGCCGCAGCTTCACATGCAAACGGATGCCAATGCCCGCTATGAAATATTTGACCACACGATCGCGACCGTCAAACGCTCTGGTGTTCAAGCCATTGGATTTATCGGAAACAGCCAATTTGAAAAATGGGATAGTGGCCTAAATTGACTCCCCTGCTCCGGGCTGACAGATTGGTGTCCTATTAGGGAGACTGTAATGATTGGCCATGAGCTTTTCGACTTTCTGCGGGAACTGGAACAGAATAATGACCGCGACTGGTTCAAGGCGCAGAAAAAGCGTTACGAAGCCGAAGTCGTCGATCCAGTCACCGACTTCATCGCCAATATGGTGCCCCGCGTAGCTGCCATCAGCCCTCACATTACCGTTGATCCCCGCCCCAATGGCGGCAGCCGCTTTCGCATCTACCGTGACACACGCTTTTCGAAAGACAAGAGCCCCTACAAAACCCATGTCGGATGCCAGTTCCGCCATGCAGCGGGGAAAGATGCCCATGCGCCCGGATTTTATGTCCATCTCGGCCCCGGAGAGGTTTTCTTTGGCGGCGGTGTCTGGGGACCAAAAGGAGAAGCCTTGCGCAATATTCGCCAACGCATTGTCGACAAGCCCGCACGCTGGCAAGAGGCCGTTGACGGTATAGACTTGCGCGGCGACCAGCTGGTCCGTGCGCCCAAGGGCTTTGATGCTGATCATCCGCTGATCGACGACCTCAGGCGCAAGAGCTTTTTCAGTTTTCGGGATGCGGATGAAAAGCTTGCAACATCTGCCAAGTTTGAAGACGCGGTCGAGACGCAATTTGAAAAAGTCGCGCCGCTTATGGGCTTTATTGCCGATGCTTTGGGTGTAGAGTTTTAACCCGTCCTTTTCCTATATGCTCAAGCCGCCATCCACAGCGAAAGCTGCACCGGTTGCAAATTTACTCTCATCGGATGCCAGATACACCAGCAGATGCGCAATATCATCGGGCTCGCCCATATGTCCAATCGGCTGGGCCAAGGCAAAGGATTGCTCCGTTGCGGCGGGATCAGGCGTTCCGTCGATCACACTTTGCACGTTGGGTGTCATGATCGTCCCGGGCAGCACCGCGTTGACCCGCACGCCGTTTTTTTCCCTCGCACAATACAGCGCGATGGATTTCGTCAGCATCGGAAGGGCCGCCTTTGCCGAATTATAGGCGACGAGGTCCGCGCTCGCACTGATCGCTGCAGCGGATGAAAAGTTGATCATCGAACCACCGGTCTTGCTCATCAAATCCATCGCGGATTTGCAGCCGAGGAAGATAGAGTCCACATCGACAGTGTAACAGCGCTTGAAATCTTCATAGCTGACATCAGCGATCGAACCGAAAACCGTGACAGCAGCATTGTTAATCAACACATCCAGTCGGCCATATTTCGATTCCATATGCGCGATGACCTCGGCCCAGCGATCAGGGTCAGTCACATCCTGTTCCAGAAACTCCACATCATCACCAAGCGCCTGGGCCGTTTTCATCCCCGCTTCGACATTGTGGTCCGTGATGACAATGCGTGCGCCCTCTTCCACCAACCGGGCTGCGGCGGCCCTGCCCAGACCCATTGCTCCTCCGGTCAGCAATATCACTTTATCCTGCACACGGCCCATAATTCATCTCCTGTAATAGCAGTTTAGCGTCCTACTGCCCCTTCGGAACAGATCGTGGCAATACACAGAATAGATACTGCGCGAATACCATCGTCCTGCACAGTTTTGCCAGTCGCGCTGCCCCCAGTCGCTGATAATATCGGAGCAATTAGGAGATAAATTGTGGCCGTGGAAACCAAACGAAGCTTTTGCCGATTCTGTCATGCGAGCTGTGCGATGCTGATCGATGTGGAGGATGACAAAGTTGTCGCGGTGCGCGGCGACAAAGAAGATCATCTTTTCCATGGCTATACCTGCATCAAGGGCCGTCAGCTCACCGATATGCACAACCTTCCAGACCGGATGATCACTAGCAAAATCCGTCAGGAAGACGGCACGTTCAAGGACATTGCAACGGCAGACGCCTTGGCACTGGCCGGCGCACAGATGAAAAAGATGGTTGAGGAGCACGGCCCTCACAGCATCGCGGTCTATTGCGGCACCAATGCGTTTCAGAATAGCGCTGTTCTAGGGACATCTTACGCCTTTGCGCAGGGCATCGGCTCTCGCAACTGGTACACCAGCGTCACCGTGGATCAGCCCGCCAAGGTTTTTACGACCGCGCGCTATGGCATGTGGATGGGTGGTGGCAATGCCTTTACCGATTCTGACGTAGCCATGTTTGTCGGCAATAACCCGATTGTCTCGCATTATTCCGGCGGCATGCCAACATCGTCTCCATCGCGCGGCCTGCGTGACGCACAGGAGCGCGGTTTGAAGCTCATCGTCGCCGACCCGCGCGTCAGCGACATGGCCCGGCGGGCTGACGTCCATCTTCCTGTGAAACCGGGCGAGGACCCTGCCCTGCTCGCTGGCATGCTCAACGTAATTTTTGAAGAAAAGCTGTTCGACCAGAATTTCGTTGCCGCTCATGTCGACGGCGTTGAGGAACTGGAAGCCGCTGTTAAATCGATGACACCTGATGCGGCCGCCAAGCGTGCCGGGGTGGAAAAGGACGAGCTGATCAAGGCTGCCCGTATGTTTGCTGGCGCCAATAAAGGCCGCGTCGTGACCGGCACCGGTCCGGAAATGGCGGGCAATGGCACGCTCACCGAATATCTGGTGGCATCGCTCAACATCCTGTGCGCGCGCTTCAATCAGGAAGGCGAAAGAGTGTCCGCACCGATGGTGTTCAATCCGGTCAGCGGCGGGCCCAAAAAAGCGCAAGTTGCGCCGCCAGTCCCCATGTTTGGCGAAGGCTTTCCCAAATCCCGCATCCGCGGTCTGGGTCATCTCGGCAAGGAAATGCCTTGCAATGTCCTTGCGGATGAAATCCTCACGCCGGGCGACGGTCAGATCAAGGCGCTGATCTCGATTGGCGGCAATCCCGAAATTGCTTTCCCCGACCAACATAAAGTCCGCCGCGCACTCGAAGAATGCGAATTATTTATTCAGGTCGATCCTTGGATGTCCGCCAGCGCCAAGCGCGCCGACATCATCCTGGCGCCCAGCATGTGTCTGGAACGCGAAGACATTAACAACGTCTCTGATGCCTTTACCGAAGAGGCTTATGCCCATTATACCGAAGCCATGGTCTCGGCCCCAGGCGACACGATGGACGAATATGAAATGCTCTGGTGGCTGGCCAAGCATATGGGCATCGAAATGAACTATCCCGGCGGTTCCGTATCGATGGATGAATGTCCCGACAAAGCAACCGTGCTTGATTTGATTTCAGAGGGCTCGCTGCTCAAACCCAGTAAGGCGAAAGCGGATGCCGCGGCACTGGAACGTAAAGGCGCGGCAATTACCTATGATGAACTACACCCGGTTGTCGGCCCTGCCGATCCGGACAGCGAGAACCGCTTTGACCTGAACGCTGGCGCGATGCCAAGCGAGCTCATCGATTATGCGGCCAATGATCCGGTCAAAAACGGCTTTGACTTCCGCTTGATATCCCGCCGGTCCAAGCACCGTTATAACAGCAATGGCCATCCTTTCCCTAAACTGGTCGAGAAAATGCCGACCAACCCGGCCTTCATCAATCCCGATGATATGGCGAAGGCTGGCATCAGCGATGGCGCGATTATCGAAATCACATCGCCGACTGCCTCAATTTTCGGAATGGCCAAAGCGGACGAAAAAGTTCGCCCAGGTGTGATTTCGATGAGCCATGCCTTTGGTGATAGCGAGGCGGGCAAGGATGACGTGATGACCAAGGGCGGCTCGACCAACCGGCTGATTGTCGATGATAACTGGCTCGACCCGATTACCGGCCAAGCCGTACAAAGCGCGATACCGGTGCGGGTGAACGCAGCTTAGGTCTATCGTGTCTTTACAGTGTCGGTACCAGGCATCTTGAGCTGGCTTGTTGCCTGAAGCTTGTCTGTCGCCGGCAAAGACTTCAAATTTCCATCTTTTTCAGCAATTTTTGGCAGATTCCCGTGCGGGATGACAGGATTAAACGATCGTCTATGTAAAATCTGTGACTTTGATGCACCACATGCCCCTTAGGGCGGTTCACAAACCTGAAATAGGCGCTATACATAGCCGTACATTTTGAAGGCCAATATCGTCGGGGACAGTTTTTTTTGGCTTTGCAATGGGTTCGATAGGTTTTGACCGGTCGAATTTATTTTTCCCTAGAATTCTAATAAAACCACAAGAGGGTTATTTGATATATTTAAAAACGGGCGCATCGCTTGCGGTGATCGCAGCTATGGGCTGTGTATCGGCACAAGCTCAAGAAACAGCAAATAACGAACAGCAAAAAGGCGTGCAGGAAATTGTCGTTACGGCGACAAAACGGTCAGCAGATTTACAGGATGTTGCCGTTGCTGTTCAGGCATTGGGTGAAGAAACACTCGATCAATTGGGCGTAACTGTCTTTGACGACTATCTACAGCAACTGCCCGGCGTTACCGCTGGCGGCGGCGGACCGGGTCAAAGCACGATTTATATTCGTGGTCTGGCTTCTACCACACCCAACCTGACAACGGCTGGTGTTGCCGGTCTGGCTCCCAACGTGGCGCTTTATCTCGACGAACAGCCAGTGTCACAACCAGGCCGTAACCTCGATGTTTACGCGGCTGACCTTGAGCGCGTGGAAGTTTTGTCAGGGCCACAAGGCACTTTATTTGGTGCCAGCTCACAGGCAGGCACGGTCCGCTTGATCACCAACAAGCCAGTCATCGGGCAATTTCAGTTCAAAGCCAAAGCCGGTGTTTCGTTCACCAAAAATGGCGATCCGAGCAACAATATCGAAGCCATGGTAAACATCCCGGTTACAGACCGCTTCGCGATCCGTGCTGTTGGTTATTATGATAATAAAGGCGGCTATATCGATAATGTCGCTGGCACACGCAGCGCTGCCGAAAGTGCGCGTTTCCGGCCAGCTGGTACGATCCGGGACAATGGCGTACCGGTGAATGCCAGTCGTGCCGGTTTGCAAGCCGGCGCTGATCTTAGTGCGGTGAACTTCATTTTGGCTGACAACAGCGCCTTGGTGGAGAATAATTTCAACGACACGCAATATCTCGGTTTTCGGGTCAGCGGTAAATATGAATTTTCCAATGACTGGAGCCTTACCGTTGCCCATGCCCGTCAGGGTCTGGACTCGGACGGCGTATTCTTTGAAGATCCAACCTTGGGTGATCTCGAAATCCAACGCTTTGAGCAGGATGAGATCAAGGATGATTTCAGCAACACCAGCTGGACTTTGGAAGGCCGGATCGGCGCGCTGGAACTCGTTTACACCGGTGCTTATACCGAGCGTGAGACATCACAGCGGGTTGATTATTCCGACTATCTGTTTGTTGGTCAGTATATTCCTTATTATATCTGTGACGGCTCGGTATCCTATCCGGGCGCAGCTCCGACAGGCACCTGTCAGGCACCAAATCTGTTCGTGAACTCTCGAACGGAAACCCAGGCGATGACGCACGAACTGCGTTTCAATACACCGGAAGATTATCCGATACGATTGACCGCAGGCGGTTTTTACAGCGATCTGGAATTGCTGGAACTCAACGATTTTGTCTATCCCGGCAGCACCGCGATTGACTTGTTCGGTGGCTCTTTCCCGCCCAACTTCTCGCAACCCAACGCGTTTATTTCAGACACCAATGCTTATCCAGCGGGCACCATCTTCCGCAACGATGTAAAGCGGACGGACAAGCAATTCGGTATATTTGGTGAAGCCACTTATGATATTTCGGATCAATTCGCGGTCACTTTGGGTGCGCGTTATTATGATGTGGAAGTTGATCTAGAGGGCAGCGCCAACTCGTCTTTCTGTAACTCAAGCGGTGTTGATGAAAATGCATTTGGCACGAATATCAGCGATCTTTATGATGGCGATGGCAGCTTCACTTTCATCGGCAGCTGTAACGACGCCTTGCGCCAGACATTCACGCTGGGCCAATCGGTGGCTGACATTCAGGCCGCCGGTTTGAGCGCAGGTCAGGCCCAACAGGTGTTTAATGCCCTGCGTGCACCAGATAAGGCGGCAACCGATGGCTTCATCTTCAAGGCGAACCTGACATGGACGCCAACCGATGACTTGCTGTTCTATGCAACCTATTCGGAAGGTTTCCGGCCCGGCCTCCTCAACCGCCCTGGTGGTGCAGCGGGGCCGAACGGCTTTACTGTCCCGTTTGAGCTGGATACGGATGATGTCACCAATTACGAAATTGGTTGGAAAACGTCGCTCTTCGACAATCAGGTCCGTTTCAACGGTAACGCTTTCTTTGTGGATATTCAGAATCTGCAAACCACGCTGCTTGATCCAGGCATCACCAATCTGTTCTTCTCGGACAATGCGGCGGATGCGGAAATCAAAGGTGTTGAAGCAGACATCACGATCGCACCTTATGCACTGGACGGTTTGACGGTTAGCGCGGCTTTCTCGATTTTGGATACCGAGATTACCGACGTTCTCACGCCGACCAATGATGTGATCGAAGGGCGCAGCCTTGCCTTTGCACCAGGCTTCCAAGGCAACTTGCGGGCGCGTTACGAATGGAACGCCTTTGGTGATTGGACGGCGCATGTTCAGCCACAGGTTACCCATTCGGGATCCGCTGCGACCGACATTATCGAGATCAACCGGATCACGCTCGACAGCTGGACAACCTTCGGTCTGTCAGCCGGGATCAGCGATGACAAATGGTCGTTCGAGATATTTGGTGACAATCTATCGGACGAACGGGCGCAAGTTAGTGGTAATTTCGTCAATGATCGTTCAAGGATCACCGTCAATCGCCCATTGACTGTTGGCGCGCGGGTTTCCTTCACTTATTAAGGAACAATACAACAGGGGGAGGCTAATCAACAGGTTAGCCTCCCCTTTTTTGAAGGACAGTAAGCCGCGATCATATGTCTGAAACGGGTCTTGATATAGCCGAATTGCTAAAACAGGCGCGCGCTCAAATGTACGAGGGCCGCTTCGAGGCGGCGCTAGGTTCTGCTTCATCTGTCTTGCAGAATGAAGCAGAGAATATCGACGCGCTTTATATGAAAGCCGTTTGTGAGCGCTATCTAGGGCAGAATGAAACCGCCCTTGCCAGCCTCGATCAGCTGAAAAATCTCTCCCCTGATTTTGGCCGTGCCTATCAGGAAGAAGGTCATATTTTCAAAGCCATGGGCGACGCTGAAAGCGCCATGGCCGCTTATCGCCGGGCCTGCATATGCAATCCGGTGCTGCAAGCCAGCTGGAAAGCACAAGCGGATATATTGGAAAGCTGGGGGCGTCCCGACGCCGCTGCGGAGATGCGCGGGCAAGAACAGCGCATTGCCGCCATGCCCAAGCCACTGGTCGCGGTCTCGCATCTGTTGCATGAAGGGAAGCTGATCAAGGCGGAAAATGCCTGTCGCCATTTCTTGCAAACAAACCCCCATCATGTCGAAGCGATGCGATTACTGGCCGATATCGGTGCGCGTTTGGGCATATTGGAGGACGCTGATTTCTTGCTGGAAAGCGCAATCGAATTTGAACCGGATAATATTCAGGTGCGGATTGATTATATTCAAATCCTGCGCAAGCGTCAGAAATTCGCCGAGGCGCTCCAACAAAGTGAAATGCTCTATCGACGCGATCCGGAAAACCCCGTCTTTCAATCGCTTTTCGCCATCGAATCCATGCAGACTGGCGATTATGAGCAAGCCTTGGATTTGTTTGAGAAAGTCTTGCAAAAATTGCCGGATGATCCGGTCACTTTAACCTCCCGAGGGCATGCGCTGAAAACCTTTGGCAGACATGAAGAGGCCGTCCTCTCCTACCAAGGGGCAGTCAAATCAGATCCAGGCTATGGCGATGCTTATTATGGCTTAGCCAATCTGAAAACCTATCGGTTTAGCGACGAAGAACTTAGCCTGATGGAAGTCCAGGAAAAGGGCAACCAGCTCAGCTATCAGAACCGCATCCATATCTGTTTCGCGCTCGGCAAAGCCTATGAAGACCGCAAGGACTATGACACATCCTTTGAACATTATCAGCGCGGCAATGAATTGAAACGCACGCAGTCGCGCTATGATGCCGACCAAATGACAGCGGAACTGAACAGCCAGACCACAGCCTGCACGCCCGCCCTGTTTGAAAAGCAATCCGGCAAGGGATGCGATGCGCCCGACCCCATTTTCATATTAGGCCTGCCGCGCGCCGGATCGACTTTGCTGGAACAGATATTGGCATCACATAGCCAGATTGATGGCACGCTCGAATTGCCCAACATATTGTCGCTCGCCCATCGCCTGCGGCGCCAGAAACAGGCGAGCAATGACTCGCTATATCCTGATAATCTGCACGAACTCGATGCCGACAAATTGCGCGCCATGGGGCAGGAATTTATCGATAGCACGCAGATCCATCGCCAAGACGCACCCTATTTCATTGATAAAATGCCGAATAATTTCCGGCATATTGGTCTGATAAAACTCATTCTACCCAATGCCAAAATCATCGACGCCCGGCGAGAACCAATGGCCTGTTGCTTCTCCGGATTTAAGCAGCTTTTTGCCGAAGGTCAGGAATTTACCTACGGATTGCATGAAATTGGCCGCTATTACAGCGACTATGTGCAGCTGATGGACCACTGGGATGCAGTGCTGCCGGGCGCCGTTTTGCGTGTCCAGCATGAAGATGTGCTCGATGATCTTGACGGGCAAGTGCGCCGGATGCTCGATTATCTCGGCCTGCCCTTTGAACAAGCTTGTATCGACTTCCACCAGACCGAACGCGCGGTCCGCACCGCCAGTTCAGAGCAGGTGCGCCAACCCATTACGAAAGCCAGCGTCGATCTATGGCGCCATTATGAAACACATTTGCAGCCGCTGAAAGATGCGCTGGGACGCAATATATTGGAGCCTCAAGAGTGAGCGGAACAGAAACAGCAGCAGCCGACATAACGGCGGATGTGATCGATACGGATTACGAAACCGATTATGAAGCCGGTCAGGATAACGTCAATCCGTTCGGGCTTGAGATGCACAATCCGGTATTTTTTATCAGCGCTGCGCTGACCATCGCATTTGTATTGCTGACGCTGATCTTCCCGGAAAAAGCCAATACGGGATTGGAAGCGACCAAGGCATGGACGCTGGAACATTTTGACTGGTTCTTTGTCATCGCATCGAACTTCGTTCTGCTTTTTTGCGTTGCGGTTGCCATCTCGCCACTTGGCAAAATTCGTCTGGGAGGACCAGATGCCAAGGCGGAATTCGGAACAGCCTCGTGGATCGCGATGCTGTTCTCCGCAGGCATCGGTATCGGCATGGTTTTCTACGGCTCCGCCGAGCCTGTGGCCTATTACACAGACTGGGGCGGCACGCCGCTTAATGTGGAATCGCGGACACCAGAGGCAATGCGCTTGGCACTGGGCGCCACGGTCTTTCACTGGGGTCTGACACCGTGGGCCATATATGCCGTCATTGGTTTGGCGCTGGCCTTTTTCGCGTTTAACAAGGGGCTGCCGCTAACCATTCGCTCGGCCTTTTATCCATTATTGGGCGAACGCATCTGGGGCTGGCCCGGCCATCTCATCGATATTCTTGCGGTCATTGCCACCTTGTTCGGATTGGCAACGTCCTTAGGTCTGGGCGCGCAGCAAGCCGCAACGGGTATATCCTTTCTCTTCGGCATTGAAGCCAGTTTGACCTCGCAACTTTTGCTCATCGCGGTCATTACCATATTGGCTATTATTTCGGTCATACGCGGCATGGATGGCGGTATAAAATTGCTGAGCAACATCAACATGGTCCTGGCGGCAGCGCTGCTCGCCTTTGTTTTTACAGCAGGACCAACACTGAAAATCTTTAGCGGCTTTGGCACCGCTATCGCGAGCTATGCCGAATATGCCATCCCCTTGAGTGACTGGACGGCGCGCGAAGACAAAGCCTGGTATCACGGCTGGACGATCTTTTACTGGGCATGGTGGGTCAGTTGGTCCCCCTTTGTCGGCATGTTCATAGCGCGCATTTCGCGGGGCCGCACCATTCGGCAATTTTTGACAATCGTCCTCGTCGTGCCTGTTATTGTCGCCATCATCTGGTTCACGACATTCGGCGTTGCGGCCATAGAGCAGATCAAGAACGGTATCGGGCAACTGCCAGCAGGGATTAGCGAAGCGCCATTGGTGCTGTTCCAGATGCTGGAAAATATGCCGATGCCCTACATCGCCTCGTCGCTGGCAATCATTTTGCTGATCGTATTTTTTGTGACTTCATCAGACTCCGGATCGCTGGTCATTGACGCCATAACCGCTGGCGGAAGAACAGACGCACCCGTTGCACAGCGCATCTTCTGGGCGACATTACAAGGCATGGTCGCAGCGGCGCTATTGGTCGGCGGTGGAGCCAGCGCATTGGGTGCGATGCAGGCCGGTACGATTGCCAGCGGCCTGCCTTTCACGCTTGTCCTGCTGGTATGCTGCTACAGCTTGTTCAAAGGATTGATGTCGGAACACATGCTATTGAAGGCCGAACGCGTTGCCACATGATGCCGATTCAATGTCCAAAGCGAAAAAATTTCCCAACAGAACAACAAGAAATCTGGCGGAAATGAAATTTAAAGCCAATCTGTTTCGCTAACCCTTTGCTATCGCCCGATCATTGATGATATAAAAGGGCGAATCTCAACGAAAGGTAAGTCATGAGCCCCCTCAGTAAAATATTTCTCGCCACTGCTGCATTGGCAACAATCACCGCCTGCTCCTCTGAAATGAGCGAGGAAGAACAAGCCATTTATGACGAACGGTTGGAAGAAGAAGCAGGGCCGACCAATCTTACCGCCATTGTTCAGAATAATCCGGACCTGTCCACAGCCAGCACCATGGTTGCTATTTCCGGCATTGCGGTTGACCTGAAAGACGATGGCCCATTCACGGTATTCGTTGCGAATAACGAAGCATTCGACAAAATGGGTCAGGATAAAGTGAACGAACTGATGACGGCGGACGACAAGTCCGAGCTCGCCAGCATCGCCCGATTTGGATTGGTGAAAGGCGATATGAAATCTACCGATATCGCAAAAGCAATCACTGACGGCGGCGGAACCGCCAGTCTGACCACTTTGGAAGGCGGAAATATCACCGCAACGATGGAAGGTGATAGCATTATACTGGAAGACGGCGCTGGCAATAAAGTGAACGTGATCGAAGCCGATATTGAATCAAGCAACGGCACTGTTCATATTATCGATCAGGTGTTGATGCCGAAATAATCGCTATATTTTTGGTTTAAAATTGGGCGTTGCTGATATGTGGAGCTATTCATGGTTTCCATTCATTGGCGTGATAACAGTGCGTATCAGCAACGTCTGGATGACATCTCGAAAGTGAACGTGTCTTGATTGAAGACGCCGGGATGCCAAGAGCTATGTCATGAATTGCGCGTTCCCCAGATAAGAAATCGCACGAGCCAATAACTACAATTGCAACTATATGGCTGCCGATGAACCAAGCGAGGTTTACGCCGGGCCTGCAGATACGCATTGGACCGGTACTTGCGAAGTGCTGTCATTTTCATTTGAATAAAGGAGCCTTTGATTATTATGGTCAGAGGTAATGAGGCCGAGCGACAATGAGCGGGTTCAAATCACTGCTGCTCGGCCTCCGGAGATGCGCTTCTAAAGGGGCATTAGAAGCGCAAGGTCAAACCGCCGAGCACTTGGTTCGAGGCAAGCGATCCTTTATTGTCATTGTGCCGATATTCGACACGAAACGAGGCGTTGCGATTGATCGCATATTCCAGACCGCCGCCGTAGAGCATACCTTTGCCCGTCTCCTTGTCCGTCGCCACAGCCGTGTCGTTTCCTGCGGCAAACCGGCGGACCGTATAGCGGTTTACACCATAGCCAACCCGGCCATAAGCCAGAAGCTTTGGAACAATGGCGATGCCGGCTCTGGCGGAAACGCTTGCGGCCCATTTGGAATCCAGCTCAATCGAACCGCCGCCGGCCAGCGTAGAGCTTAGCGTTTTGCCATTGGGGCTGAAATCGGCTTCGACACCCAACACAAATTCATCAAACTGGGCGTCATATCCAGCAAACCCGCCATAGGATATGCCACTGGTTTTATCATTCAGGCGCGCACTATTGGGGGCCGGTAACAAGGTGTCGTCTATCTTGCGGCGCTCCCAGCCCGCTTGGACGCCAAATTTTACGCCTTCAAAATTTTCATCGTCATTCTGCGCATGCGCAGCCGATGCGCCGCTTAGAACGCCGAAAGCAGCGATAGTGGAAATCAGTAGGGTCTTCTTCATTTTATGTCCTTTCATGACATTTTGGGAAAATTTGGGCGCAAGAATCCTTCTTCGGAAAACAAGGCCCGATGATTGGTTTGTTAAATTTTTGAAATTTCCAGTCGTAACCGACCGGATCAGGTTGCTAGTAAATCTGGTATTTTATCAGCCGACTACAGGGTGTCCGCGGCCACCCATGCAGCGAATGACAATGTTTTTCCGTTCCGTTCGCGTCTCTTCGGTAGCGCCGGCGGCCCCGATCAGTCCGCCCAACAATATGCCGGCTATGGCGCCTTCGACAGAATCATCTTCAATAGCGCCCACTGCACCGCCCACAACTGCACCTGCCAGAGCGGCGGTCTTTGTGTCGCCATTATCATAGCGCTTCGTTTTCGCGAGCGCCTGACAGTCGGCGAGGTCTGCATGATAGACGTCATCCTCATAGCCATCGACGATTGGCCGATATCCGGATGCGGTGTTTGCGCATCCGCCCAGGACAAGGCTGCCACAGGCCATTGCCATGATAGCGCTGGTTTTTTGAATTCTCATTTTTGCGTTCCTCCGTTGAACATTTCGATTGCATATCGCCAGCTACACTCTAAAATCTTTCTGAAACATGAATATTTTTTATTGTTTTACAATATTTTTTATCTGTCATTCAAAAGGTAGTTTCTATGAATCAGAAAGCCAGTATCCAGAACCGGTGGCTTTATCGGACTTTGCGCATTGTTTCCGGGGTGATGACGTCGCTGGTCGGATTGACCATCATCCTGACAGCCATCACGGCTCTAATGGGA
Organism: Parasphingorhabdus cellanae; assembly: GCF_017498565.1. Lineage (NCBI taxonomy): Bacteria > Pseudomonadati > Pseudomonadota > Alphaproteobacteria > Sphingomonadales > Sphingorhabdaceae > Parasphingorhabdus > Parasphingorhabdus cellanae. The sequence continues at coordinate 3,389,221 of NZ_CP071794.1, read as the reverse complement.
GATATGGAGCTATTGCGCGACATGGTTGAGATGGAATCGGACGATCTCAAGCTGGGCTTGGTCTCCCAGATTGCTCTTGTTGTCATATGCAGTCTTGCGGTTTTCACATTTCTGCTGTTGTTCCGATCCATCAATCGGTTTCTAGCGCATGCAGAGAAAGGCGAGCTATTTCTGGACAGTGCGTCCAATGCGCTGTCCAGAATGGGCGTCTCGATGATATTATTATATGTGGTTTTCCTTGGCTTCGACGTGTTGCTGCCGATGCTGATCGAACCCGAGTCGATCCTTCAAAATAGCGTTGATTTCTTTATCTATTTGATCGATCTCAATGCCCTGGGTCTGCTGATCGGCATTGTTCTGATGGCATTGGCGGGGGCGCTGCGCGAAGGACGCGCACTGCAAGATGAGCTGAGGCAGATCGTCTGATGACCATAGAAGTGACCCTTGATGTGATGCTTGCCGTCCGGAAAGTGAAATCCAAAGACCTTGCGGCCCATGTTGGCATTACCGACGCCAATCTCTCCCTGTTAAAATCTGGGAAGGTCAAAGGCATTCGGTTTGAAACGCTTGCCAAAATCTGCGAGTATCTGGATTGCACACCGGGAGACTTATTGCGTTACGTACCCGCCAGTGCTGATGAAGAAAAATAAGTGACGGCTATATGTTTATGCTCGCTTCTGCGCCCCAATCGGACGTTAGCGTTGTTGTAGAGTTACCCTGACCGACGACAAGATAATAGCCGCCACAATCTGCAGTGAATTGAAAAAACTGCAAAAGCCCCAACCGCTTTCCTACATCCGATGCACTTGATATAATGGCCCACGATGACCGGCAATCCCGTCAAAAAGCACGCCTCTACTCACCGTCCCAAACACTCGCTTCAACAGAATTTCAACCCCAAAACGCGTATATTTTGTATAATTTGGTTTGCGATCTTTCCGCCCTTAATCCTTGCCCCTTTATCACTATTACTACTCGACTTTATCGCGACTGGCATGGCATCTATCGTGCTAGGGAGAGACTGATAAGCCAATGTCAATGGAACCAGCCTATGTAGTGCAAATGAAGCGTTTGATGGAGTGGGAAGCTTCACGGACCGCGCCGCCAGAAGGCTTTCCGCATCTGCCCGATCTTCCCGCGGGTCGTTATACATCCCAGGAATATTATGATCTGGAACAGCAGCATATCTGGAAGAAAAGCTGGCTGTTTGCGGCCCATATAGATGAAGTGCCGGAGCCGGGATGCTTTATGAAATGGGAAAATACCGGCACACCAGTGATCATTGTCCACGGTATGGATGGCGAAGTGCGGGCCTTTTATAACACCTGCCGCCATCGCGGAGCGCCAGTCGTGACCGAGGAAAAGGGCCGCTCACCCCGCCTGATGTGCGGCTATCATAACTGGACCTACAAGACCGATGGCGAGCTGGTCGGCGTCCCGGAGAAACAGGATTTCACCGGGCTGGATATGTCGTGCCGCAGCCTCATCCCGGTCAAATGCGAGATGCTGGGCAATATTATTTTTGTCAGTTTTGATGACGACGCGATGCCGCTCAAAGAGTGGCTTGGCCCCGTCTGGAATGACTGGGAGGAGTTTCAGTTTGACAAAATCCGGCTTGCCGCCCGCCACTCATTCGATCTCAACTGCAACTGGAAGGTGGCGATGGAGGCCAATATGGAGGTCTATCATGTGCCCTTCATCCATCCCGAAACCGTGGCGCCTTTGGTCGACAGCAAGCGCAATGTGAACACTATGTTCCCCAATGGCCATGCCCGGATGCTGGCCCCTGCCCCGCAGCAAACCGACCGCGCGCATGTCCGCGCCGTCGACTCGCCGCCGGAATGGCAGGAAATGGATACGGTCGGCGAATTTGGACGTACCTGCACGCAGAGCTACACGATGTTCCCCAACTGGGTGTCGCCGCTATCCAATTATTTTGTACCGCCATTGGTTTTCTGGCCGACCGGATTGAATACAACCCGGTTGGAGCTCGTCACGATGGCGCTGGACTGGGGGAACGGTCCAGCGCCAGACTTGTGGACGGTGCCGGACGAAAGCAAGCCCAATGGCCGCGACATGAGCCCGATCATCCTGGAAGACACGCAATTTGGCGAGATGATCCAAAAATCAATGGAAAGCGATGGGTTCAAGAGTGTGCCGCTGAGCTATCAGGAAGCGCGGATTTACAGCTTTCATCAAAGTTGCGACAAAATGATTGGTCTGGACAATGTTCCCGCGCATCTGGCGGTCGATCAGGTGATTGGCGAAGAATGGGTCTACCCCAATGATCCGCGGGTGGAGCAGATGGAGCAATTGCAAGCGGCGGAATGACTGTGCCCCTGCGCAGGCAGGGGTCCATCTCCTAGGTTATCGACAACAAACAGCGGTTGTGGGATGGATTGGGCCAAAGCCTTGCACATAGTAAATCAACCGTGGTTAGGCGATCCTACAGGAGATGGACCCCTGCCTGCACAGGGGCACAACCTGTTACAAAGGTCGGATATACTAATGTCCCATAACCCCTAGCTATTCGCCGTCCCCTTCCCTAAATGCACAATCATGCATTTCTTAGATCAAGCCAAAATATATGTGAGCTCTGGCCAGGGCGGGCCCGGTGCTGTCAGTTTTCGGCGTGAAAAATATATTCAATATGGCGGCCCGGACGGCGGCAATGGCGGCAAAGGTGGCGATATCATCTTCAAGGCGGTGGAAGGCCTCAATACCCTGATCGACTTTCGTTACGCCCAGCATCTGAAAGCACAGCGCGGCAAAGGCGGCGCTGGCCGCAATCGCACCGGCGCTGGCGGCGAAGACCGAATCATCAAGGTTCCGGTCGGCACGCAGGTTCTGTCTGAGGACAAAGAACATGTGCTGCTCGACTTCACCCGTGAAGGACAGGAAGAATTGTTCCTCGAAGGCGGGATCGGCGGCCGCGGTAACGCCAGCTACAAAAGCTCCACCAATCGTGCCCCACGACAGCACCAACCCGGCGAGCCCGGCGAAGAAGCGGCGGTCTGGTTGCGGCTGAAACTGATTGCCGATGCCGGATTGGTTGGGCTGCCTAATGCCGGCAAGTCGACTTTGATCAACTTCGTCAGCAATTCAAAAGCCAAGGTTGGTGCGTATCCCTTCACCACCATCCATCCACAATTGGGCGTCGTTCAGCATCGAGGGCGTGAATTCGTACTTGCCGATATTCCGGGATTAATTGACGGTGCGGCGGACGGCGCTGGCATTGGGGATCGTTTTCTGGGCCATATCGAACGGTGTAAGGTTTTGCTCCATCTGATCGATGCAACCGGTGATGATCCCGTGGCCGCATGGAAAACTGTGACCAAAGAGCTGGAAGAATATGGTGGCGGCTTGGCTGAGAAGCCCCAGATATTGGCGCTCAACAAAGCCGATCTGCTGGACGATGAACTGATGGATTCCATCGCCGAAGATCTGCGTGCAGCAGGGGCCATCGAAGTTCTGCCGCTATCGGGCGCAACTGGGAAAGGCATGGATGCCGTGCTCGACAAAGTGCTCGAAGCAGTTGGCGGCCACAGCTCGATCGAAAAGAAAGATCAGCTGGCCAGCGGTATTGATGTCGACGGCGACGAAGAAGAAAAAGCAGACTGGTCACCACTGTGACGACTGCGCCTAACGAAGTAATCGTGGTGAAAGTGGGTTCGTCGCTTTTGATCGGCGAAAACGGAAATGTGCGCCGCAAATGGCTTGAAACGCTGGTCTCAGACATTGCCAAGCGCCATCAGGACGGTGCATCCGTCATTATTGTGTCGTCTGGATCAATCGCATTGGGCGCACGCAACCTTGGATTGGAAAAAGGTGGCCGGGCGAGCTTGGCCGATGCGCAAGCGGCAGCCTCTGTAGGACAAATCACGCTAAGCAGCCTGTGGTCAGAGTTGCTTGCCGAGCATGACATCACGGCGGCCCAGATGCTGCTGACGCTTGATGATATGGAAGACCGCAAACGCTATCTCAACGCAACCGCAACGCTGGAGAAGCTTCTCGAAAACCGCGCCATTCCGGTAATCAACGAGAATGACAGCGTCGCGACCGACGAAATCCGTTTTGGCGACAATGACCGCTTAGCAGCCCGGGTTGCCCAAGCGGCTTCAGCGGATCGGGTTCTGCTCTTATCTGATATCGATGGTCTATATGATCGCACTGCTGGCAGCGAGACCGAAGGCCAGTTTATCGGTCTGGTCGAACAAGTGGATGCACGGATCATGGCAATGGCCGACGGTTCATCCTCATCCGGACTGGGCTCTGGCGGGATGACATCCAAACTCGAAGCCGCGCGGATTGCCAATCTTGCCGGTATCGAATTGTCCATTATATCCGGTCAGGAAGACCATCCTCTTGAGCGGTATCAGCTTACTAACGTGGGAACATTGTTCAAGGCCAGCGGTCAGGCTAATGCCCGCAAAAGCTGGCTGGGCGGCCGCCTGACGTCTGCCGGGACCATTACGATTGACGCTGGGGCAGCGGCGGCATTAGCCGAAGGAAACAGCCTGTTAGCCGCTGGCATTATAACCATAGAGGGCCAGTTTGAGCGTAGCGACGTTGTGGATATAGCGGGTGCCGATGGCCAGATCATAGCCCGCGGACTGGCAGAATATGATGCGCTGGATTGTGCGAAGATTATCGGGCGGCGCAGCTCTGAACTGGAAGCCTTGCTGGGGTATTCACCGCGCAGTGCTGTCGTACATCGCAACCAGATGGTGCTGGTGTGAAACGGGGCTTAAGCAGATAGCCGCATGCGGACGAAACAGACATTGGCGATAACCGGCGCGACCGGTTTTGTAGGCGGGCATTTGCTCAACCTGGCTGTGCGGGCTGGTTTTCCTGTGCGTGCCCTCACCCGCCGGACGCAGGATGACAGGCCCAATGTCACATGGGTGCGCGGCGCTTTGGATAATCCAGCGAGCCTCAGCGTGTTGTGCACAGGCGCCGACGTCGTGATCCACATCGCAGGCGTGGTCAACGCGCCCACGCGCGAGGGCTTTGAAGCAGGCAATGTCGCTGGTACGCTAGCGGTTGTGGAGGCAGCCAAAAAGGCGGGATGCAAGCGCTTCATCCATGTCTCATCGCTCGCAGCGACTTTGCCTGATCTGTCCATATATGGGGAAACCAAAGCCAGAGCAGAGAAGATTGTGAAAAGCAGCGGACTGGATTGGACGATCATTCGGCCGCCCGCCATTTACGGCCCCGGTGACGGTGAAATGCTGGAGCTGTTTAAAATGGCCAAAACGGGTTTTGTCACCTTACCTCCAGATGCCGATGGACGCCTTTCGGTCATCCATGTCGATGATCTCTCGCGTGCTTTGATGACCATCATTCCCGAACATGAAGATCTGACTGCGCAAATCTTTGAGGTGGACGACGGAAAAACCGGCGGCTGGACTCAATCGAGCTTCGCCAAAGCCATTGGCTGGGCGATAGGTAGACGGATCAAGCCGGTGGCTACACCGAAATTATTTCTAAAACTGGGTGCTAAGGCGGACCGCCTGATGCGGCGGGATAAAGCAAAGCTGACCGAGGATCGGGTGAGCTACTTTTGCCATGATGACTGGACCGTGGATCCTGCCAAACGTTTGCCGCCCGAAACATGGACAGCACAAATAGAAACCCGGCAAGGTCTGAAAGACACCGCCAAATGGTACCGGCAAAATGACTGGCTTTGACGCCTCTTAAAATCACTAGCTGCTATTACCGTTTAACGAGCGCATAATCCCGCCTTGGGAGACAATATTATGCAGAATGATGCTGCGGTGCGCGATGGTGCACCCACCCACAATTTCGACATTTATGCCGAGCCGGCGATCAAGGTCGATGTCCATGATGCTTTTCTGACTCTAAAACGCGAAGCCCCTCCGCTGTTTTGGACACCGGCTAATGGTGGTCACTGGATCGTGACCGATGGCGATTTGATGATAGAATTACTGCGTAAGCCCAATATCTTCTCCAATCAGAATTTTTCAATTCCGCATGTCGAGAATACACCTAAAACAATCCCACTCTCCCTCGACCCACCAGAACATCGCCCCTACCGCCAAATGATGCGACCATTCTTTGAGAAAAAGGCGATAGCGCCTTTGCAAGAACGGATTCAGCAATGGGCAGATCGGCTCATTGGCGCTGTAAAAGACGATGGGCAATGTGAATTTGTCGACGCAGTCGGTTCCCGCTTTCCGGTATCCGTTTTTATGGAGATGCTCGGCCTGCCATTGGACCGGTTTGATGAATTTCGCGGGCTGGTGAACGAGAATTTTGCTTTAGCTGGAACGCCCGGCGCAATGGAGGTTCAGAAGAAGATTGTCGCAATCCTCGCTGAATTTGTAAAAGAGCGTCAGGCCGACCCCAAAGATGATATGATGAGCCACATCATTCAATCGGATACCGATGGCCGTGCGCTAAGCTTCCAAGAATTGCTCTCTATCGCCCATCTGCTGTTTCTCGCAGGACTGGACACGGTGGTAAACGCGCTCAGCTTTGGGATGAAGCATTTGGCCGGCGACCCAGTTTTGCAACAGCGAATTATCGATGATCCAAGCTGCGTGCCCGACGTCACCGAAGAACTGCTGCGCCGCTACAGCTTCATCAACCTGCCACGCCAGGTAAACGAGAATACCGTATTGGGCGGGCAGGAATTGTCCAAGGGTGACAAGATTATCTGCCCGCTTGCGATGATTGGTTGGGAAGAGAAGCTTAACAAGGATCCGATGACTGTGTCGGTAGATCGCAAACATTATCGACACGGGGCCTTTGGGTCTGGCATTCATACCTGCTTAGGGCTTCACCTGGCACGGATGGAGCTTCATATTTTCTACGAGACCTGGTTTAGGGAAATCGGTCAATTTCAATTGCACCCTAAAAAACCGCAGGGCGCGATGCGCGGCAGCGTCGTTTGGGCCATTGAGGATTTGTGGCTTAGCTGGAAATAGGCGCTTCTCTATAGGAACGGGCCGAAAAATTGCTCTGCCAGATATGTAATGAAAGTCAGTGACAAACCGAGCAGAAATACTCTGTAAGCGAGGCCCAGATAGCGGTATTTTTTTCGCTCTAATACGATACCCATTTGATATATGTCGCGCAGCATTGTGCGGTAGACAGTTTCCTGATCCAGGAAATTCTCTGACAAAAGCCTGTCTTTGAATTCATCTTCTGATATTTTGGAGAAAGCGCCAAAGAACAACATATTGGGATTGGCCCCTGCCCGTATCTTGGTCGCTGGCATAACGGCAATCGCAGCGAGACCAGCCGCACAAAATGCCGAAACCGCCAATATCAACAAGGGTAAAGAGAAGGTGCTGGCATGGCTTTGTCCAATCGCCAGCGTGAAAACCACAAATGTTGCGCCAATCAACATATTAGCCTTGTGATCGGCCATTAAACTCAATTGAACATGATGTTGTTGGGTTGTGCGTAGCAATTGGATGACCTCATCCGGCCATTTTCGTTCTTCGGTCATGCTCCACTCTCCACAACGGCGCGACCCGATGGAACGTGAGAGTGGCATAATCGGCGCAATTGGGCAAGTTAGGGCGCATATCCCCATCCTTGTGCCCTGTTTCGGCCTTATTCGCTTGCCAATGGGGGCTTCACGTTGGCAAAGGTTGCTCAGAGTGAAACAGACCGGAATATTGGGGAATTAAGCATGGCAAGTCGTGAAGAAATTATGACCAAGGTTGAGGCCCTGATCGGACCATTCAACAATAAGGGCGTCGAATTGAAAGAAGCCACCACCTTTGCCGGTGATCTGGAATGGGACAGCTTGACGGTGATGGATTTCGTCGCTGCGGTAGAGGATGAATTTGATATCATCATTACGATGAACATGCAGGCCGAAATCGAGACTGTTGGCCAGCTTGCCGACGCTGTAGCAAAGCTGATGGATAACTAGATTTAGCGTTGTCGTTTTGAACTAAGATCAAAACGACATTGAACAGAGAGCATGATGACCGACCTTTTGAGTAAATTCGATCCGCTGATTCAGGAACGCGAAACCCTTTTGGCAACGGGCGTAAAAGACCCATTTTCGCTTGTGATGGAAGAAGTGAAGTCACCCACTGTGGCCGTTTGCAATGGCAAGGAAACCATTCTGCTCGGCACCTATAATTATATGGGCATGACCTTTGATGATGACGTTCGCGAAGCTGGCCTGACTGCGCTTAAAGAATTTGGCTCTGGCACCACTGGTAGCCGTGTTCTCAACGGCACTTATAGTCCGCATAAAGACTGCGAAGACGCACTTAAAGAATTTTACGCGATGGACCATGCGATGGTCTTTTCCACCGGCTATCAAGCCAATCTGGGCATTATTTCGACGCTCGCTGGCAAAGGCGATTATGTCATCCTCGACATTGATAGCCATGCATCCATTTATGATGGCTGTGCGATGGGCAATGCGGAAATCGTAGCGTTCCGCCATAATGATGTTGAGGCTCTGGAAAAGCGTCTGAAACGTCTGCCTGCTGATGCGGGTAAACTGGTTGTGCTCGAAGGTGTATATTCTATGCTTGGCGATGTCGCCCCGCTCAAAGAAATGATCCGTATTTGTAAAGAAAATGGCGCGATGACTTTGGTAGATGAAGCACATAGCATGGGCTTTATCGGCGAAAATGGCCGCGGTGTGGCCGAGCATCAGGGTGTCATCGACAATGTCGATTTCATCATCGGTACGTTCAGCAAATCGGTAGGAACAGTTGGCGGTTTCTGCGTTTCCAACCATCCCAAATTTGAAATCATGCGGCTGGTTTGTCGCCCCTATGTATTTACCGCCTCGCTACCGCCCAGTGTAATGGCAACCGCTGCAACGTCCATCCGTAAGTTGATGCACTCGGGCAATAAGCGCGCGCATCTTTGGGAAAATAGCAAAAAACTTCATAAAGGCCTCCGCGATTTGGGCTTTGAACTCGGCACGCCGGAAGCACAAAGCGCGATTATCGCAGTGATCATGCCCGATCTTGAACGGGGTGCGATGATGTGGCAAGCGCTCTTGCAAGAAGGGCTCTACGTCAATCTGGCCCGGCCGCCGGCAACGCCTGCCAATATGACCCTGTTACGCTGTTCGCTATGTGCAGAACATACATCGGAACAGGTCGATCAAATCCTCGGTATGTTTGAAGCGGCTGGCAAGGCGGTTGGAGCGATTTAATCCTCCGACGGGAGATAAGAATGACGAACCCCATCCTCATCGAACAACGCGGTGCGATTGAGATCCTGTCGCTCAATCGACCGGACAAACTCAACACAATGAACGAAGACATGATCTTCGCACTGCAGGATTATTTCCGCGGACTTCAGGATCGCCATGATATCCGAGTAGTCCTGTTCCGCGCCGAAGGAAGGGCGTTTTGTGCGGGTCTTGATATCGGCGCCTGGAAAAATGACGGATCACGCGGGCAAGTCCAGCATATCTGGCGGACCCAGCGCAGCATTGCGACGGTCATGCAATTGATGCGGCAATGTCCACAGCCGATTATAGCGCTCGGGCAAGGCGCCGCCTGTGGCGGCGGTTTCTCGCTGCTACTCGCCAGTGACGTCCGCTATGGTGCGCCAAGTCTCAAAATGAACGCGGCCTACATTAAAATCGGCCTTGGCGGCTGCGATATGGGATCGAGCTATTTTCTGCCCCGATTGGTAGGATCATCGCTCGCATCGGAGCTGCTCCTGACTGGCCGTTTCATCCATGCCGAACGCGCCGAGAAGCTCGGCTTGATCAGCGAAGTGGTTGACGAAGACAAATTGCTCACCACCGGCCTATCGCTAGCCGAAGAGATGCTCGACACTGCACCTATGGGTCTGCGCCTGACGAAAGACGCACTAAATCGCAATATCGACGCCCAGAGCTTTGAAGCGGCCATGGCGATCGAAGACCGGCAACAGGCCATGTTGAGCCTGACCGAGGATAGCCGCGAGGCCGCCAAGGCCTTTTTCAGCAAGCGAAAGCCTGACTATAAGGATCGATAGCTAAAACCGAGATCGGATAGGCCCCATACGCTTCAATAGTTCTGGCCTGGCTTCTTCCAAAAAATCATTTATCTCGCCATATGGGCCAATGTTCCACCGGCAGTCTTGGCAAACAACCATCGACTGAGGCTCTTTGTCTTTTGGCATTTCTAGAGCCGTACTGGAACAGTTTGGACAGAATAAAAGACCGTCCCGGCGCCGCCGTTCTTTCCAATGCAAACTATAAGGGTCTACGCCATGGTTCCGCGTTACAAACCTGACATAAATTCGATCCACAATTATGGCCAAGACGAAATATCCAACCACAGCTCCAATCATGACGTAGTTTTTTTGTTCCTGAGAAAGCCAATCCAGACTAGCCAGAAATCCGGCTTTGTGCAAAAACGCGATTGATCCTAGAAAGACAAATCCGGATAAAAGAGGCAGCATATTTCTGGTTTGCAAGAGTGTCATTTTATCGCTCCACCGGCAATTAAACGCGGCAACATCGTGATCGCCCCCAAAATTGGCCATTTGCGTTGCCAAGGCTTGATCTCATAATTAGTTCCAGCATGGCGGTTAATTTTCCAAGCGAGATAGTCGATTCCGCCTGCATAGGTGCCGGATGCCTTTGCGAGCCGCGCCAGTGTTAGAAATTTGCCATTGCGGCGCAGCGTCTTCCAGCGTTTTTGCGCTTCTGCGAACGAAAGTTCCCCAGATTCTGATGGATCCTGATCCTGCAGGGTCGCCATTGTTGCGAGACCGAAGCGTTCGTAGCGGTCGAGATCAGCATCCACGACCGAACCTGAGCGATTTTTTCGTTCGGCCCGCAATTCTGCGCTATAAGTCAGCGCAAAACCACGATGAAATATCCGTATCGGTGTCTGTGGTTGGATACCGAGAACGGGCAATGTCAATTCAAACAAGGTTACTGGCGCACGCGCAATCGCAGCGATAATTTTCTTTCGGGCTGCTTCATCCGCACACCAAACCAGTCGTGATGGCTGTGCAAAGCGTGCCCAGACACTCACTGCGCTGGCTTCCGGTCCGTTCAGTTTATGGAAGTCCGCTTCACTCAAAACCGCGACTTTCGCGATCAGGCCGTCATGTTCGGCTGGAAAAACATTGGGCGGCAATAGCTCGTTTGCGCGGACCAACCAACTTTTGCCATAAGCTGCTTCATAGCTCGACACGATGAGATAGAAGTCGAGCATCTGCCCTTCGAGCTCGGTCGTCCTAAGACACGAACCATAAAAAAGAACGGCACAGGATGCATTGCAATATTGCTCCGCGATAGCCTCGGCAAAGCTAGAAACGCGAAGTTCTACCGGCTCTGCCAGTTCAGCTCCTATAAGAGGTTCAAGGTAACTCACCCGTCGGATGATAGCCTAGGCAGCGAGGCGAAGGAAAGACACCGGTTTGGTAGATTTCAAAATAATCGGACGACCTTCCTTTGCGAGGAACAATTCGCCGTCCATCACTACATTACTATTTTTGCCCTCTATTCGGACCATGTCACCTTGTTCCAGGTGGATGCCTTTTTGTGCGGTTTTACCCAAGCGTCCAAATAGCACGGAGAAGATGAAACGCAGCAATGCAGTAGGTTTTTGATCAATTGCCATAAATTGCAACCGGCCACGCTTTTCACGCGCACGGGAAACGCGCCGCATCAACAGCAATTTTTCGAGCGTAGTCACGATCAAAATCGCAAAATTTCCCTGATATTGACCATTTTTAATAAGTGAAATGCTAATCGGAGATGGCCGGTTCGGTAAAAATTTCGCCCTTATACCAAATAATACCGAAGCCAGAGCCGCGAAAACTGTCAACACATGAGAAGCTGCATTGGGTAGGCCCAAAGGATAAATCTTATGCCGGCAATAAAGGATAAATTCCGATAGGCCCGCGCCGCCCACAAACATACCCAGCACGACTTTGCTATTCTTGCTGCCGTCAGACAAAGCGATCAGTTCGCGATCCACCAGATGTTCATGCAAATCATGTTTTGCCATTTCGACAATACGTTCAAGCGCTTTTAGCGGGTTACCTTCTGCACCGAGATCCAGCGCAATCAAATTTGTTTTGCCATTCGGCAATACGGCGACCGGTGGTGGATTTTTGCCGAAATGTCCGCCTTGATGCAATTCTGTTAGCGCAGCTTGTACAGTGCCATCTCCGCCATTTATCACCAGTACCTTGGGTTTTACTTTTGCAATTGTCTGTAAAGCTTTCGTGATCTCGTCAACATCGTCCACCTCATAATGGAAAACATCACTATTTTTCACACAATAAGAGCGTACTTCCGGTAATATCGCACGATTACCCGTGGAATTTGGATTAGAAAGTAGCGCTACATTGGCCATTATTTAATTGCCCATTTCCCTAAAGTATCTGCCCATCACAAATATTTCATCTTGATGTTGATTGATTTCACTTCGTTTCCGACTGAAAACTTGGTCTTTTTGTAACTTGGTTTCCCCAAGTTAAAGATATTGATGCTTGGATTATTCGACATACCACCGCCATCGGAACTGATATCGGTCTTGCCATTACCATTTACATCATGGCGCACCGCGATCCCGTAAGTTCCGCTGGTCGGGATAGGCACACAAAAAGTCATGTTGTCGCGTTTCGCAGGTGCTTCAATACGGTTGATCCACGCGCCTTTTTTCAGCCATTCCGCTTTCGTTCCGCGATAGCTTTGCACACGAATTTTTCCAGATGACGCTTTAACGCCGCTTAATTTCACCAAAACAGCGGGCCCATCACCGGATCGACATTTGTTCAGATCGTTAGAGATTTTCTGGCCTGCAGTAGCCGCAGACACAGGCATGGCCAAAAGGGCGGTTGAAAGCGCAAAAGACGCTGCAAATTTCAACATGACGAAAATACTCCTAGTCGTTATACCCGCGTTCAACTTGCGCCGGATAAAGAATCAGCCTTCGATATGAATATGGTTATGGAAATGATTTGCGGCAGAAACATGGTGAGAGGGCGACGATAAGTTGAAATTACTAAGTTCCACCGATCGCTACATTGCCCGCTTGATCGCCGTTCCGTTGTTTAGCACATTGGTAATTGCCGCGATGTTGCTCGTGCTTGAGAAGATGTTGCGGCTTTTCGACTTTGTTGCTGCTGAGGGCGGCCCCGTCAGTGTTGTTTGGCGAATGCTCGCAAATCTCATTCCGGAATATCTCTCGTTGGGTATTCCAATCGGCCTTTTATTGGGCATATTACTCGCATTTCGAAAATTATCATTAAGCTCCGAATTGGATGTTTTCCGTGCGGTTGGCCAAGGTTATGCCAGACTGCTGAAAGTGCCTTATATGTTTGCAGTGGCCCTTATGCTGGTTAACTTGGCGCTGGTTGGTTTTATCCAACCGTTATCGCGCTATTATTACGAGGAACTGCGCTTTGAACTACGATCCGGCGCACTCGGAGCCTCGATAAAAGTTGGCGAGTTCACCAATTTAGGCTCACGAATGACAATGCGGATCGAAGAGAGCCGCGAAAATGGAACAAAATTGAGCGGCATGTTCGTCCGGGCAGAGAATAAATCAGGGCAAGTCGTGTCTGTAACCGCTGAACGCGGCCAGTTTCTGGCTACTGATGATCCCGACACCATCATATTGCGCCTGTCGCAAGGTGTCTTGATCCACGACGCACCCAATTACGAAAAGCCCCGGATATTGAGCTTTAGCAGCCATGATCTACCCATCGACCTGCCTGATATCGAGTCTTTTCGATCAAGAGGCGAGGAGGATTTGGAGTATACGATTCCGGAGCTAGTCAAGGTCGGATTGGACTCAGATCGCCCTGTGGCAGAACGTAACCAGAGCAGGGCGAATTTTCATTACCGGGTGGTCGAAGTGGTGATGATGCTGCTTATGCCTCTTTTGGCGCTTGCTTTAGCAATTCCTCCGAAAAGATCGAACTCCGCACTCGGCGTTTTTGTGTCTATCGTGATGATTGTAACATATCACAAGATCAACCAATATGGCGAAGATCTTGGTGCGTTGGGCATCGTGGATCCGATCATTGCATTATGGGTACCATTTTTTCTCTTCGGCGGCTTGATCATATGGATGTACCATATGGTCGCGCATGTTCCCGGCGGACAGCCTATTGGTGCGCTCGAAAAAGCCTTCTCAAAATTTGGCGGCGTATTCAAAGGAATACTCAATTTCAATCGAAAGCGTGCCGATGTCCGGGACTAGAAATACTAACGGAAATCTTGTGAACGGATATGTAGAGCTATGAGTTTCTTTCCCTCACGTACTTTGGCCTTCTACATGGCGAAGATGCTGATGATCCGCACCTTCGCTGTATTGGCCATGCTGGTGCTAGTGTTGCAGGCGCTTGATCTTCTGGGTGAGAGTGGACGCATCATGGCGCAGGAAGGCAATGGCCAAGGAGAGCTTTGGACCTATGTAAGCCTTCGTGCTCCGCAATTAGTGGCGCGTTTCCTTCCTTTCGCAGTCTTGTTGGGAACGATTATCACCGCCGCTACGCTAAACCAAAATAGTGAAGTCGTCTCAATGAAAGCGGGGGGATTATCGGCGCATCAAATTCTAGCACCGCTTATAATCGCCAGCATGTTGGTGGCAGTCGCCTCGTTTCTGTTTAATGAAATTGTCGTAGCGCCTGCAACAGCGCGTCTTTCCGCATGGGAAAAGGTCGACTACGGGCCAATTCCTGCGGCCAGCAACGTCCGCACCAATGTCTGGGTCAGGGACGGGAATAATCTGATCAATGCCAAAACAGTAACGGGCCGTGGAGACAATGTACTGCTTCAGGATATCGTTATCTATGACCGTGCCAATAACGGTCTTCGCAGCCTAATGCAGGGCAAAGAAGCTCGTTTCACTGGTTCCGGCTGGACAATGACTGATGTCACGCAGTTCAACGTGTTGACCGGAGCAGAGGAACAAAAGGCCAGCATCTCCCTGGGCGAATCATTGCGCCCTGACCAATTCACGCTCGCTAACGTCAACGCCGAAGGTTTGTCCTTCCTGGAATTGCGATCCGCTATAGCGGAACTGAAGGAAGCAGGCCGGCCTACTATGGGGCTTGAATCGAGCCTTTGGCACAAGATTTCCGGACCATTATCCTCCATACTTATGCCCTTGCTGGGGGCTGTAGCAGCTTTTGGTCTCGCGCGATCGGGGCAACTCTTCGTCCGCGCTGTGATTGGCATGGCGCTGGGCTTTGCTTATTTCGTTGCAGATAATTTCTCACTGGCCATGGGCACTATCGGTGCCTATCCACCGATCTTAGCGGCATGGGCACCTTTTATGCTGTTTTTCCTAATCGGCGAAACAGTATTGATCCGAACAGAGGAATAAGCTCAGCTAGTAGTTCCGGATTGTGTCGATGACGCTTGGCCTGCGCTGCCACGCACCAGACCGGCTACCAAACCGAAAAGGCTAGTATGATTGGCGCGATAATAAGTCGACCCTTTTGGCAAAGCTTCAGCAATGCGGCGATGCGCTTCACCCAGAGCGTGATAAGGGACGCCAGGTAGCAAATGATGCAAAGCGTGATAACGCAAACCAACCGGTGCCCATAAAGCCGGCAATAGGCCGGGCGGCGGGACGTTCACACTATCGAGATATTGCTCTGTAACGCTCATGACTTCACCGTCATTTTCCCACAGATGGGCAACCAATGTGCGAATCTGGTTGAGCACAACGGAGCCTGCCGCAATTGCAACAGCGATCAAGAATGCTTTCATCGGCAGAAATCCGGTCGCTACCGCTGTTAGCAAAACGATGGCCCAGATACTGGCAGCAATTTCCTGCGCATACCATTGCCGTTTAAACTCGCCTTCGGGCGAACGGCGACGAAATTCAGGGTTTATGACCAAGCCTGAGTAGCGTTCAACCACCAATTTCCGCAGCGGCGGGATGACCATTGATAGAGGAGCGAGCAAAGCGTAGCGGATGAATAAACCTATGGGGGCCAATGCTGAAACCAGAACGAACAGCGGTACCGTGTAAGGCTTCATAAGGGCCAACGGCAGATATTCTGGATCTTCGACTGTGCCATAGCGCTTCCGCATGTGATGAAGATTATGAACACCTTCATACATAAATGATGGCAATAATAGGGGCACGCCGATCAACGCGTTCCATGTAAAATGGAAACCCGGCATAGAGCCGCGGCGGATATGGGTCAGCTCGTGAATGAAACTGCCAGCGCGATAGAGCGCTAACACAGAAATAATACCGGCCAAAATCGCCAATCCTGTGCTTTCGATCATAATTGCAGCTATCATTGCTCCATATCCAATCACAGCTGAAGCGAGCAGATCGGTCCAATAGATCATCGGACGCACAGCGTTGAGGTCCCGCGTGACCTTAGCTGCTGTGCGGATCAGTTCATTGTCATCAAAGGCTGGTACTTTTGGAGCATCAGCAGCGACAGTATTCGGCAACAAAGTGCCATCCGTAGCCTGGGGGAGAGAATGTTTCATAAATACCTGTCTTACTATTTTTGGTGCCTACAGCAGGACATCATGGCGAGATGATGGCATTGCTATGGTTTCTCACGCTGACCTATGACACCGCTGAGGTGCGGCCAAGCGCTTGACATATCAACCTGATTAGCGCCACAGCTTGGCAAAGCTAAGTGCAAATAACCGCTAAAAAGGTGCAAATAACTACAGTGTCATCGCATATAGTCATAAAACCGGTAACGACCAAGGCCCAGCTCAAGGAATTTGTCGAGCTGGTCTATCGTTTATACGCTCACGATCCCCACTGGGTACCGCCATTAAAATCAGAAGCTTATGCGCTACTTAACCCGAAGAAAAACCCATTTTTTGAGCATGCTACGGTGCAGCTTTTTCTGGCTGAAGAAGATGGTCAGACCATAGGCAGAATTAGCGCGCATGTAGATCATCTGGCGTTAGAACAGCCCGTGGAGAAGGGCTTGGGCCCTGGCACCGGCAACTGGGGTTTATTGGAGGCCGCTAATGAAGCGGCTGCGAAGGCATTGATAATTGAAGCTGAAAACTGGCTGAAAAAACAAGGCATGCACCGTGTCATCGCGCCGCTAAGTTTATCTGTTTGGGACGAACCCGGTTTGCTAACTACCGGCCATGATCACAGCCCAACCGTAATGATGGGTCATCACAAGCAGGAGTATCAAGGCTGGATTGAACGCGGCGGCTATAAAAGCGTCAAAGAGCTTATCACCTATGATCTTCCTATTGATAAGGACCTGCCACCGTTGATAGACCGGATCGTCAAATCAGGAGAACGCAGCAGCAAGCTGAAGCTGCGAAAAGTCGACAAGTCTCATTTTGATCGCGATGCCAAAATTATCATGAATATCCTCAATGATGCATGGTCGGACAATTGGGGATTTGTTCCGTTGACTGACCACGAGATTGATCATGTTGGCATAAAACTAAAACCGATCGTATATGAAGATTTGATCATGATTGCTGAATTGGAAGGCAAGCCGGTGGCCTTCATGATGACGCTGCCTGACCTCAATGACCGAACCAAGGATATGAACGGCAACCTGCTTCCGTTTAACTGGGCCAAATTGCTCTGGTGGTTGAAATTTCCAAAATCCCCGACGATGCGCGTACCGTTAATGGGTGTGATCAAGGAATTGCAGGGCAGCCGGATGGCCAGCCAGATGGCCTTTATGATGATCGAATATATCCGCCGCGAAGCCGTCGCAAAATATGGCGCCACCCGCGGTGAATTGGGTTGGGTGTTGGATGATAACCAAGGGATGGTGGCAATTGCCGATGCCATCGAGTCCAAAATCAACCGGGTCTATACCCTTTACGAAAAAGCTATTTGAACCATACTGTTCATATCCCTTTCACTCTGACATTATTAACTCTCGAATACCTTGTCACTGAGCTTATTTGCGAGAAAATGATATGACTGTCGGTAACTCCCTTTTCCGCTTTGTCTTTGTCTTCGCCTTGATGGCACTGCCCATTCACGGGGCAGAGGCCGTATCCCAAAAAAGATGCGCCGCGGGAGTACCCTACTTCGGACCGACGCCAATTTCGGTTACTGTCTCGGACGACGCTTCGTCGGCAATAAAGCAACAAACATCATCGACGGGTGACCTGTCCGCACTATTCGCGGATATGTATGAGAAATCCAAAGCCGTCAGCTTGACCGTTGCTTTGGCTAATCAAGACGGCTTAATCTGGACAGAAACTCAAGGCTTAGAGGACGCCGAAAAGCTTCACTATTGGGCAAGCGTCGGCAAAAGCTTTACTGCGGTAGTGATCATGCAGCTGATCGAAAAAGGGGACCTATCGCTTGATGACACAATATCGAAATGGACCAAAAACATACCCAATGGCGATTTGATCACGGTCAGAATGTTGCTGAACCACACTTCGGGCCTGTACAACACTAGCGAAGATCCGACTGTCATCAAAAACAATCAGCATACATTGAGCTTGAAAGATAATATCAAAATCCTCAACGCGCGCGGGCCGCTTTTTTGTCCGGGAAAACGTTGGCGATATTCAAATACAGGATACCTATTGTTAGGCGAAATTGCAGAACAGGTTTATGGGCAGCCTTTGCAGCAAATTTTTAAGGCCCAGATTTTTGACAGGATCGGGTTAAAGAGCAGCCGCATGCTAGAGATTGATGGCGATATATCGGATGTTGCCACACCACGGCCGAGCGACGATCAGAAATCCGATATCCGGACTCCCGGCCCTGCTGGCCCAATCGCTGCGACATCATCGGATATGATTCGGTTCTGGCGGGCCTTTTTGAACGGTGATTTGGTTATGAAAGAGACACGCGACCAAATGCTGAAAACGCTTTATCCGATGTTCGATAAAAAGACATATTACGGCCTCGGGATCATGGCTATGGAAGCGCCAGGACCGGATGGCAAACCTGCGATATGGATTGGTCATGCAGGCGGCATGCCTGGAATCAAGGCGTTTGTGATGATAGACCCGGTGTCTCGTCAATATGCGTCTGTCGCACTAACCGGCGATGGACCAGCCAGCGCTATTGCCTATAATATGCTACGCAAATGGCAGGAAAGTCCAGCTCCTTAACAAAATCACTTTTCAGAGGATATAAAGCGTTGTGCATCGGTTCTTACTAACGCACCAACCCCGCGCATCCAAAGATCGTTATGTCCGCCATTTTCCACCGGATGCGCTATTTTTGGCTCTGTTGCTGCGTCAAATAGCTTCTGCCCCATGGCAAAAGGTATCAATTCATCATTGGTACCATGAATCCAACTTAACGGCATATTGATCTGATCAATCCGTTCAATTGACCGGTAACGATCCTTGATGAGGCTCTTAGCTGGCAAGATCGGAAATTGCCGCTGCGCCATGTCATCCATTCCCGTGTAAGCGGCTTCCAGTATTAAACCTGCTGCGTCATTATGCGAAGCGAGCCAAGTGGCAACACCTGTTCCAAGCGACTGTGCTACGATCACAATGCGGCCAGGCCTATGGCCCGACGCGGTCAACCAATCGTAATTGGCCTGTGCCGCCTCATAAAATACTTCCTCACTCGGTGATCCAGGGTTTCCGCCATATCCAGGGTAGCCGACGGCCAGCACACCTGCGCCATCTTGTGCCATGGCTTCATAGATGGGTAGCCGGACAGCCAACGAGCCGCCATTGCCGTGGAAATGAATGATTATGGGTTTTGTTGGATCGGCCGGTGCACGCCATAAAGACGTGAGCTTGCCCGAATTCTGCGTGATAATTTTGATCGGTTTGAAACCGGCACTAGCCAGTTCTTCATCGGACGATATATGTTGATCAGGGAAATAGAGTAGACTGCGCTGAAAACTATACGCAAGCGCAACGAGTAAAATATAAAGTCCAGCGGCAAAAACCAGACTTAGCAATATAGATCGCATCAGAAGTTTAGCTCAACCCATGTCGGAGCGTGATCACTCGCTTTTTCGCGCCCGCGATGCTCTTTATCGACACCGCAGCGGTTTAACTGGTCGGCCGCCAATGGGCTAAGTAACAAATGGTCTATTCGAAAACCCTGATCCCGCTGCCAACCGCCGCTGCGATAGTCCCAATAGGTCCAGATCTTACCAGCGGGATAACTCACGCCAAGAGCATCGGTCCAACCATCATTAAGAATGCGCTGATAAGCTTGCCGACTTTCCGGTTGCATAAGAGCGTCGCTCTCCATCGCCTTGACCGAAAAAACATCATTATCGCGCGGAATGACGTTATAGTCACCTGCCAATACTGCCGGAACTTCGTTTTGCCAGATTTCTGTCGCCCGATTGCGCAGACGTTTCATCCAACGCAGTTTAAAATCAAATTTGGGTCCAGGCTGTGGATTACCATTAGGCAGATAGATACTCGCCACCCGCACAGTCTTGCCATCCGCACTCTTAACATTGGCTTCCAGATAGCGACTATGTTCATCCTCTGGCTCTCCATCGAGGCCTCGCTTGGTTTCTTCGGGTTCTTGATCCTTTGTCAGGATCGCAACGCCGTTGAAGCTTTTCTGCCCGTGCCAAATCGCGCCATAGCCAATTTTTTCAAATTCAGCGGCAGGGAAGCCCTCATCTTGGGTTTTGATTTCCTGTAGACAGGCGACATCTGGCTTGGTCTCTTCGAGCCATTCCAGCAGACGCGGCAAGCGCGCCTTTATACCGTTAATGTTGAAACTGGCTATTCTCACCAATGCTGCGATCAGACGGAGAAGCTGGAACCGCAACCACAGCCGGATGCGGCGTTGGGATTGGTCACTTGAAATGCACTGCCGCCGAGAGATTCAACGAAATCGACGGCGCTTCCGCGAACAAGATCCAAGCTGATTTCATCGACAACCAACGTTACACCAGATTCCTTCACGGCAATATCATCTGACTCAACCTCTTCGGCCAATCCAAACCGATATTGAAAGCCAGAACATCCCCCACCCTCCACGGCCAAGCGTAATATCGCTGGCTTAGCTTGCTTTTCAGCAATGGCGGCTACACGTTTCGCAGCGTTAGGGGTCAGAATGATATCTTCACCTGAATTATGATCAGCAGTTTGAGCGGACTCGTTCATATATTTAAGATAGGGATTGTATAGCAAAGTGTCAAAAGAAGCTGAGCGAAAAACAGCTAATAATCTAGTCAATCATAAAAAAGGGCTGGTAAGCGTCTCAGCATTACCAGCCCTTTTTTGCACCCTCTCCCAAAGGTATTTCGTTTCTGAGTGCTATTCAGCGGGACCGCCTAATGCAACACCAGGAGTCACTTTTTGAGCTAGAAGAAAATCGTTGGATTGCATGAATGGCACTGGATTGACTGCTTCGCCGGCAATACGCACTTCATAATGAAGATGACTACCCGTTGAGCGGCCAGTGGAGCCCATAAAACCAATCAAGTCGCCACTTTTAACGCGTGCATTAGCTTTTACGTTCAAGCGCGACATGTGACCGTAGCGCGTTTGGATCTCGTTGCCATGGTTGATTTCGATATAATTGCCATAACCACGAACCCATTGAGACCGTCCGACGATGCCGTCTGCGGTTGCGTAAATGGGGGTGCCGACAGGACCAGCCATATCGATACCCTTATGACGGGCGCGGCGGCCTTTAAAAGGATCCGACCGGAAACCGTAAGAGCTGGTCAATCTGTAATTTTCAACGGGTTTGCGAGACGGAATGGTTAGTTTGACTGGGGCTTTCTTTCCCTGTCCAGACCAATTATTAAACAGAAGACGAAAAGCTGGATCAGCTTCACCAAGAATATTCTCGGTATCAGAAGACTTGCTTTTCAATACGTCAACAGGAAGACTGCTGTCCGCTTCTGAAGCCACTGCTGTGCTGGAAAAAGATATTGCTGATCCTAAAATCGCAACTGTTGTGATGTTTTTCACAACCCCTTGAAACAAACCTACTACGCTATCGGTCATAAACTGATCGAGTCCTGCTACTGTGAACCAAAGAACAAATTTGGTTCGATATATTTTGACAGAAAGTCTGCCCCCGTTCTGTGGAGATAGAAGTAGGTTTATTTTAGTTAATTATTCAATACCAAGATAATATTCCTGGGTTAAACCGGCTGCAAGGCGCGCCGAGTCGTTGAAAGGAGGCTTCAACCCGCCTCTAAAGTGGGTTTTTACCAAGTCCTTCCAGTGGCGATAAGGATCGCATTTTCGCTTATTACAACACCATTCAAACCATTTGGTTCCAAAAAATACGTGATTTATTTCGTCGTGATAGATGCGATTGAGCACCTTGGCGGTGAGAGGATCACCCTGTGCTTTAAAGCGCTCGACGGTATCAAGCGTGATGTCCAATCCACGCGCTTCGAGCACCATGGGGACGATCGCCAGCCGGGCGGAGGCGTCATGAGCGGTTGCTTTGGCGGTATCCCACAAGCCGTCATGGGCTGGCAAATCACCGTAAAAGCTCCCCATCTCGCGCAACCGCCGATCCAGGAGCACAAAATGCATCGCTTCCTCTGCACCGACACGGAACCAGTCATCAGCAAATTCACGTGGAAATTCCGCACCAAACCGTCCGATCATGTCAAAGGCCAAATCAATCGCGACGAATTCGATATGCGCCAAAGCGTGGATCAACGCGATGCGTTTGATCACGGATGTACCCTTGCCGCGCCGCGGCATCTGTCCCGGCCGCAACAATTCCGGGCGATCCGGACGCGCCGGAACGTCCGGCATTGCGACCGCAAAATCAGGCTCCAACCGGCCCTTTCGCCATTCTCTGGTCGCATATCGGGCCGCCATAACTTTGGCGGCTGGTTCTGCCGTCATCATGACCGCCCTTACGGCTTCGCCAGCAGAAGGCTTTATTGGTGCTACGACGTTCAAATCAAGAATGCCTCAAGCGGCCTGAACGGCGGCCAGCACTTCTTCAGCATGCCCCTTGACCTTCACTTTTGGCCAAGCCTGTAATACCTTGCCGTCCGGTCCGATCAGAAAAGTGGATCTGATTATGCCCATATAGGTTTTGCCGTACATTTTCTTTTCGGCCCACACACCGATTTTCTCCAGAAATTCCGTGCTTTCATCCGAAGCGATATCAACGGTCAATTCCTGTTTGTTGATAAAATTCTGTTGGCGCTTCGGGCTATCGGCTGACATGCCCAGAACCGCTGCACCGGTCTTTTCAAACTCCGGCAGCAGCGCAGAAAAGTCTTTCGATTCCGTGGTACATCCCGGGGTGCTGGCTTTGGGATAGAAAAACAGCACCAGTTTCTTGCCTTGATAATCAGACAATTTCACCGTGCTGCCATCGGGCGCTGTCAGGTCCATGTCAGGCATCTTCTCGCCAACGTCTATCATAATATGTCTCCTAATATTTCATGGGGGTCTGGCCGCAGGTGCCGATTCCATTCCTCAATAACGCATTGCCGGGCCGTGTCATACCCGTTCAAAAGGGCATCCCAACTTTCTTGGCCAGCCGCCTTGGCGATCAGCTCGCGGCTCGTCTCTGGCGGATAGTCGCAGTCCGGTGACATCAGCCGCAAAGCGACAAGCAAACGCGTCATCAATTCATGGGCTGCCACCATATTTTCGTCCAGATGTCCGCCAGCAACCAGCCCGCGCGCGGCCTCCCCTAATTGCGGGTGCAAGGCTTCGCCGGTTTTAAGTTGCAGGAAGTGGATGATGAATTCCCAATCGACCAGCCCGCCTTCCATCAGCTTTGTATCGAGCGGTCCTTTTGGTGGTTTATGCTCGACAATATCCAGCCGCATTTTTCGCACGGCTTTGCGAAGGATTTCCGGCTCCCGCTGCTTTTTCAATATCGCTTGAATCTGCTCCTGCAATTGCTCGCGCGCCTCAGCTCCGCCATAAACCGGACGCGCCCTGGTTAGTGCCATATGCTCCCAAGTCCAGGCGCTTTCTGCTTGATATTTATAGAAACTTTCTATGGTAACAGCCATCGGACCTTGTGTCCCGGAAGGTCTTAGTCTGGTGTCGACCTCATAAAGCGGCCCCGCGGCCGTGGGCACGGAAAGCGCAGCAACCATACGCTGGGCAAGCCGGTTAAAATATTGCGTACCGCCCAAGGGACGCCGACCATCTGATTCCGCGCCATGATCGCCGGTGAAAAGAAAGATCAAATCAAGATCCGAAGCATGGGTGAGCGCCTCACCGCCCAATCGGCCGAGTGCAAGGATCAACATTTCGCTGCCGGGGACCTTGCCATGAGCCTTTTCAAATTCCGATATCGTCGCGTCCGTCAGCACCTGGATCGCTGCTTCGGCAACCCGCGCGTAGCCGGCCGCGATAGCCAGTGGATCGTGGCGGGACTCGATCAGCTGTGTGCCCAGTGCAAAACGCTTCTCCCCGACACGCGCGCGAACGCGGTCGAGCAGCATCTGATAATCATCGCCATCTTCACACCGCGCA
Organism: Parasphingorhabdus cellanae; assembly: GCF_017498565.1. Lineage (NCBI taxonomy): Bacteria > Pseudomonadati > Pseudomonadota > Alphaproteobacteria > Sphingomonadales > Sphingorhabdaceae > Parasphingorhabdus > Parasphingorhabdus cellanae. Next base: position 3,364,899 of record NZ_CP071794.1, on the reverse strand, counting down.
AATTGCTGGGCTAACTCGTCAACCGAAGGCGGCAGGTCCAATGCGGTTGTATCGATCAACCCTTCCAGCAATTCGGTCCTGCGAGACAGCTCCTCTGCCAAGACAGGCGCATGGCTCAATATGTGGCTAAGCATATCCCGCAGGCCCGGACGCGCTTCAAGCATGCGGAAAAAATTAATTGCCGTGGGCAGCTTGTCGATCAGGCTGTCCAGACGGATGAGCGCTTGTTGCGGATTGGGTGAGGCTGCAATGGCTTCGATCATTTCAGGCAGCACGGCTTCGAAGGATTCCACCGCCGCTGCGCTTCTGAGCGCGGTCACCTTGCCGCTGCGCCAGCGTTTGATTTTTTCAGCGACGCTAGCAACTTGTGTAACGCCTCTTTGCTCCAGCGCCGCCTCCAGCGCCTGATCTGCTTGTGGCAGCGCATCGCTGTCATCAGAGGCAATTAACTCGTCATAGATCGCGCCGACGGCTTCTACGACTGGGGCCAGCAGGGCTAGTAAATCAGCCCCCTCGTTCAACCCATGGAGTTGGGCGACCCTGTCCAATGCTGTCTCGTCGCTGGGCAGGCTGTGCGTTTGTTGATCATTGACCATTTGCAGGCGATGTTCGATCACTCTGAACAATTCATAGGATTCAGCTAAAGTCGTCGCTCTATCTGAATCAATCCGGCCCGCATCGGCCAGTTCGCGCAAAGCATCCCGCGTCGCTGGAGCACGCAGCGCCGGCTCCCGACCACCAAAGATCAATTGGTGCATCTGCGCATAAAATTCCGCTTCGCGGATACCGCCACGTCCGCGCTTCAGATCATATCCGGGACCAAATTTCTGCCCCGCAGCATAATGATCGCGGATTTGGACGGATACAGCGCCAATATTGCGAATGGCCCCATAGTCCAGAGAACGTCGCCAGATGAAGGGATTGATTGTCTCCAGAAAATAGCGCCCGAGATCACCGTCCCCTGCCGCAAAGCGCGAGCGTATAAACGCCGCCTGCTCCCATGCCAGCGCACTGGATTCATAATAGCTTATCGCCGCTTCGACCGGCAGCGCCACTGGACTGACTTCTGGTGAAGGCCGCAGCCGCATATCAACCCGAAAAACGTAACCATCCGCGTCGCGCGCGTTAAGAGCGTCTACCAATTGTTGGCCAACGCGCCGCGCCGCATCGCTCGGTTCTTCGCGGCCACGGATCGGTATTTTGTCAGGGTCATAAATGAAGATCGGATCGATGTCGGACGAGTAGTTCAATTCCCGGCTGCCATGCTTGCCCAGACCGATGACCGCCAGGCCCTTGGGATCAGCGTCCGGATAACGGGTTGCGTAAATATCCGCCAAAGCTTCATCCAGCGCGCGATCGGCAAAATCCGAAAGCTGCGTAACAACTTCGGTCAAACTCAGCCGTCCCGCCAAATCGCCCACAGCCAATGTCAGCGCAAGTGCCCGCTTTTCTTGCCTTAGTTTCTGGCGGACATTTTCTGCCCCGGCTCCGGCTTCGTTTACAAATACCAGGGCCGCTTTCAAATTCTCTTCCGCCAGCAATGCTGTCAGCTCCGGCTGAACCTCCATGGCCATGCCCAGGTAAGGCGCATGGTCCTGCGCGCGCTTCATCGCATCTTTCAGGTCAGTTGGTTCAGGGAGCCCCTTTATCATTGCGGCAGATATTTCCCGCGGAAATTGCTGGCAAAGGCAGCAAAAACGCCGCCCGCTATGGCGCCTCGCATCCCGGCCATTAGTGATTGATAAAAAGCAATATTATGCTCGGTCATCAACATCGCCCCCAATATCTCCTTTGACCGGATCAGGTGGTGGAGATAGGCGCGGCTGTAGGTCTGACAAACAGGACAAGCGCAACTTGCGTCCAAAGGCTCCAGATCTTCGGCAAATTTTGCGTTGCGGATATTGATCGGACCGGTCTCGGTAAAAGCCTGACCATTGCGCCCGGATCGACTCGGCAGCACACAATCAAACATATCGACGCCGCGCTCGACAGCCCCGACCAGATCATCCGGCTTGCCAACGCCCATCAGATAGCGCGGTTTGTCAGTCGGCAGTTGATCGGGCGCATAATCAAGCACATCGAACATTGCTTCCTGTCCCTCGCCCACAGCCAATCCGCCAATCGCGTACCCATCAAAACCGATTTCGATCAGCGCTTCAGCAGAAGCGGCGCGGATATCCTTATCCAGAGACCCTTGCTGAATACCAAAAAGCGCCGCCTTTTTAGCATGGTCTTTGCCGCTGTCGAAACCATCCCGGGACCGCTTGGCCCAACGCATTGACCGCTCCATAGACAGGACCGCTTCCTTGCGAGTTGCACCATTTTTGGTGCATTCGTCAAAAGCCATAACGATATCGCTGCCGAGCAGGCGTTGAATTTCCATCGAACGTTCCGGTGTCAGCATGTGGAGTGATCCATCCAAATGGCTTTGAAACTCCACACCATTTTCGCTCATCTTGGTGAGATCCGACAGGCTCATCACCTGATAGCCACCGCTATCGGTCAAGATCGGCCGCTCCCAATTCATGAATTTGTGCAAGCCGCCGAGCTTGGCTACCCGCTCCGCGCCAGGCCGAAGCATAAGATGATATGTGTTGCCCAAGATGATATCCGCGCCGGTTGCACGCACCGTTTCCGGTTTCATTGCCTTGACTGTCGCAGCCGTCCCCACCGGCATAAAGGCTGGTGTGCGAATGTCCCCGCGTTGCATCGCGATTTTTCCGGTGCGCGCCTTGCCATCGGTGGCAGCGATCGAAAAAGAAAAACGGTCATCCATTCAAATTTGTTCCAATCAACGAAGTAAGGCCCGCAAAAACAAAGAATTTTGTGTTTTTTACCTTATGGTGTAACCAAAGGGCCGTCTTGTACGAATCCCTCAGTAACTGTGCAGGATGGTAGCAGTTTTTCAAAGACCAAAATCGGGAGTAGAATATGACAAAGACAATGAAATTAAGTTCAGCCGCAACCGCGCTGATCGCAGCCGCAGCCCTTTCCGCCTGTTCCGGTGGCGCTAGCGAAGCAACCGAAGGCGCAGAAGCGACCGGCGAAGAAGTTACTGAAGTGGCTGCCGCCGAAAAAGAAAAATGTTTTGGTATCGCAAAAGCCGGCGAAAATGACTGCGCCGCTGGCGAAGGTACGAGCTGTGCCGGCACATCCGTTGTCGATTATCAAGGCAATGCCTGGACATATACCGAAGCCGGCGAATGTGAACCGCAGGGTGGTTCGCTGACCGAAGTGGCTGACAATGATCCGCCAGTTCCAGTCGCTGCTGCTGAAGGCTAAGCCGTTAAAATATAAGTCTTTGAAAGGGCGGTTCGATTGAACCGCCCTTTTTTTCCTGATTGATCAATATCTCTTCTGCGCCAATGGCCTTATCGCGCAGCTCTAATCATCGGCGTCATTACCGGCGACTTACCGACTTGAATCTCGCCGACCACTTCAAAACCATGACGTTCATAAAGTGATATATTACGCGGATTGGACGATTCGAGATAGGCTGGCAACCTGTCTTCATCGACTCGTCGCAAGGCATGTTTCATCAATTCACCGCCCAAGCCACACCCGAAATATTGAGGGTCGGCGGCTATGACGGGGAGATACCAATGGGGTTCATCGGGATGATAGTGCCCCATCTGTTTCATCATCATCGCGAAATCCTTGCCCAGTTCAGGGGCAATATGATTTTCAAGCGCCGCATCCATCGCTTCTTCATCGGGTTCGACATCAGGTGGTAACCAAAGCGCTACACCCTGACCGCTATTGGCAACAAAGGCGCTTTGATGGTTAAAGGCCCTGCCGCCAAAACCGTCAAAAAATGCCCCCATGCAGGTCAAGTACGTGTGGGTTTCGGGCAAAACCCATCGGGCGATAGGATCCGCCGCGAAGCCCAGAACCAATGTGTCAATCAATTCGGTTCGATCGGCGGCTTGCGCGACGCTCACTTCTGGTATGCACATATAAAATCCTTATTCTTGTTCAAAGCCTGCCCCGCCACTGGTACAAGCTAGAGCGATCTGTTTGATATGGCGATGGTCGGTTCCGCAGCAGCCGCCCAAAATATTTATCTGGGGAAAGCGCGCCCGCAGCGCGGCATAACGTTGCCCCAAGTCAAAGGGGTCACCCTCATCCAGCGTTTCCGCCTCATCCAACTCAGCATGACTGCATGTTGAGGCATTCGCGCGCAGGCCGCGTAATCGGTCAATCCAGGACCCGCCATCTAGAACCTGATCAAAATGTGTCGGATGCGCACAATTGACCATGTAATAGGCGGGTGCGGCTCCTGTTTTTGCGTCAGTCTCTTCAATCGCTTCTTTAAGTGACTGACCTGTCGGTAATCGACCATCGGTCTCGACCGTAAATGAGATGACGTGCGGTATAGCCAGTGAATCAGCGGCGCGCGCCAATCCGATTGCCTCGTTGACGTTGGTCATCGTTATCGCGGTCACCATGTCCGCCTCTGTGTCGGCAAATACAGAGATTTGTTGTCGATGATAAAACTCAGCCTCAGCCGTACTCATAAGGGCACCCGGATCATAACCATCGCCGCGCGGGCCAACACAGCCGCTGATAAGCATCGGAAAACTTGCTGTTGCAAGCTCCTCTCGCAATTCGACAAGCAACTTGATCGCGTGCCGGTTCGCCTCCGCGAGCGACGACTCATTATATCCAAGCCTGGCCCCCCAGTCGGCACTGGCCCGCCAGGTGGCGCTTTCCAGAATAAAGCCGACGCCATGCGCTTTCGCGATTGCGGCATGGCGGTGAAAATAGCGACACAATGCGTCGCGTCCGGCGGCGTCCTTTAACAGATGAAAGGCCGCAAAATCCGGCAGATCGAGCCCATCTTCGAAAATCAGGGTCGTCTCAATACCGCCATCTGTCAGAAAAATCCCAGCGTCCAATTGCGGCAGGCAATTTCTATATATTGGCATGGTTCTCGTCTCTTCATCAGGTGGCGCGGGTCGCCACTTATCGGTGACCGCCTCTGCCATCGATTCCAGCAATGGATTTGCGATTTCGCAAAAAGTGTTGGCAAATATTCAATCTGGGAAATGAAGCTGGAAATATTTATCCGCAGCGCGCTTGTCGCTATCGAAAATGGAACGAGTAACGATGGGATGCCGTTTCGATATGGGCTCTCGTCACCATTGGTCATCAATACCGCTAACCGGTCACGGCAACAGCAAGCTGGAATCCCCATAGCTGTAAAACCGGTATCCTCCGGCAATGGCATGGGCGTAGGCCGCCTGCATCGTCTCTAGCCCCATCAGCGCGCTGACCAGCATGAACAGGGTGGATTTGGGCAGATGAAAATTCGTCATCAACCCGTCTATCGCCCGGAACTGATAGCCAGGGGTAATGAATATGTCCGTGTCGCCTTCAAATGGCTGGATGATACCATCAGTCCCTGTCGCACTTTCCAGCAGGCGTAGGCTGGTCGTTCCGACTGCAATCACGCGCCCACCTTTTTCGCGCGCCCGATTGAGTCGATCGGCTGTCGCGGACTCGATTCTACCCCATTCGCTATGCATTTGATGGTCATCAGTTTCTTCCACTTTAACCGGCAGAAACGTGCCAGCGCCAACATGCAGGGTCAGGGTTTCACGCCCGATTCTGGCATCATCAAGCGCCGCTATTAACCTGTCGGTAAAGTGCAGCGCGGCTGTTGGCGCAGCTACCGCACCTTTTTCGCGGGCAAACATCGTCTGATAATCCTCAGCGTCGCGCTCATCAATGTCCCGTTTGCTCGCGATATAAGGCGGCAGCGGCATGGTGCCTGCCCTTCCGAGCAGGACTTCAACCGGTTCCTCGCCAAGAAAGTGGAGAAGAAAGCTCCCGTCAGCATATCTCTCTTCAGCCCGCGCAAAGACATCCTGGCCGAAATCCACAACATCATCAATTTTTAGTCGTTTGGCGTTGCGAATAAACGCCTGCCAGCGCCTGAGATCGACCCGTTTATGAAGGGTCGCGCCAATTTTCGCCTCGCCCCGGCTACCTTCAAGCTGTGCGGGAATGACTTTTGTATCGTTAAAAACCAATATGTCATTCTGGGATAAAAGCTGCGGCAAATCGCTTACCACATGATCAGATAACTGTTCTGGTCCCGAGACGCTCAGCAATCGCGCGCTGTCTCTTGGAGCAGAGGGCCTTAAAGCGATATTCTCCTGTGGTAGCGCAAAATCAAAGAGATCGACGCGCACGGAAAAAACCTATGGTTCAATCGGAGCGTTCAGATCGTCGACTGAAATTTCTTTTTCCGGTATCGGTGAAAATGCGCCCGCTGCTGGAGGGGCTTTACCATCGGCTGCGATGGATGCTTGCAAAATGCGACTTGGGTTCGCAGGCGGCTCGCCGCGATTAATCTTATCAACATATTGCATACCCCCGGTCACGCGACCGAAAACCGTATATTTCTTATCAAGCGCAAATCGCGGATAAAATACGATGAAAAACTGGCTATTTGCGCTGTTTTCCCCTTCTGCACGCGCCATCGAGACCACGCCCCGCAAATGTGGAAACGCATGGAACTCGGCTGTCAGGTCGGGAAGCTCGGAACCGCCGGTGCCGGTACCGGTCGGATCACCAGTCTGCGCCATAAAACCTTCAATGACTCTGTGGAAAATTATACCGTCATAAAACCCTTGGCGCGTGAGCGTCTTGATGCGTTCTACGTGATTGGGTGCCATATCCGGATAAAGCTGTATCGTCACTCGGCCACCAGTGGAGAGATCAAGATGCAAAATATTCTCTTCAGCAGGAACAGAGGCCGGAGCCGGTGCAGTCGGAGCGGTCTCTTCCTGAGCCATCGCGCCGCTGCTCATCATTGCGAAAGCAAAGAAGGAAACAATAAATTTGCTTAGCATATATAACTACTCACCTGTTCGTTGGTCATCACTATGTATCGTTTTGATCTCGTGATCTCAATATTGCTGCCTATTGGACGAGATATGCTTTCGCCGCAATGAACTGCTTGTCAAAACCTGATTATTGTTCGCCCTTCAAACCAATCTCGGAAACGCGCGCAATCACTTCTTCACAAACTTTGGGCGATACAAATTTGTGTATCTCACCTCCGTACATCGCGATTTCCTTGACCAGCCGTGATGCAATTGGCTGTAACGACACATCAGCCATCAGAAACACAGTTTCAATCTCGTCATTCAATTGTTGGTTCATGCCCGCCATTTGATATTCATATTCAAAATCGGCAACAGCCCTTAAACCACGAACGATGACGCTTGCCCCTTGTTTTTGAGCAAATTTCATCAGCAACGCGTTGAAAGCAACAACCTCCACCGCATCGCCTAGATCTGCTGTTTCACGGCGGACCATTTCAAGCCGCTCTTCCAAAGAAAACATGGGAGACTTCGAAGGGTTAGTCGTAACGCCAATGACCAGTTTGTCTACCAGCCGTGTGCCGCGCTGAATAATGTCCATATGTCCCAGTGTGACAGGATCAAAAGTCCCAGGATAAATACCTACTCTCATAATATCTCCCCCTTAGGAACCTTAGTTCCTAACAGCGTTTACCGGTCCCGTTGAACCGTAAATTCGGCAATAGCGCGAAGCAAATCAGCTTCCTCGCCATAACCATTTAAATGCGATTTGGCTTGATCGACCAGCATTTGCGCCTGTTCCTTGGCCCGGTCTAATCCCATCAGGCTCAAAAATGTCTGCTTCCCAGCCTTTTCGTCTTTATGCAGTGCTTTACCTGTCAGCACCTCGTCACCCTCAACATCCAAAATGTCATCAGCAATCTGAAAAGCGAGCCCAAGATTATGGGCGTACCCGCGCAGTCCCGTTCTGCCTTCCACCGGGACGCGGCCCAAAATCGAACCAATTTCAATGCAGGCACTAATTAAAGCGCCTGTTTTCAGTTGTTGCAACCGTGTCACGGTCGGCAAATCAAAGGTTGCGGTTTCCGCGACAAGATCCATCATCTGCCCACCGGCCATACCGGATGGCCCCGCTGCTTTTGCCAAACAGGCAACCATTTCAGCGCGAACAAATGGATCGCTATGCGTATTTTCATCTGCCAGCAATTCAAACGCCAAAGCATGTAGTGCGTCGCCGGCAAGAACAGCTTGTGCCTCGCCATAAGCTTTGTGGGCCGTCGGTTTCCCGCGCCGGATATCATCGTCATCCATGCAAGGCAGATCATCATGGATTAACGAATAAACATGTAGCGCTTCTAAAGCCGTTGCAGCGCGCAAGGCACAATTTTCATCGACATTGAACAGGCGTGATGTTGCCATAACCAACAACGGTCGCAATCTTTTTCCGCCACCGATCGCGGCATGGCGCATCGTTTCAAAAAGTTGCGCGCGGGCGTCATCAGGCACCACCAACATTAGGTCAAACTGCTTATCAACCGCGCTCGCGACGCGAGACATTTCCAGCTGCAGGTCCATATTATTATTGGCAGGCATTGTTAATCCGCGTCAAAGGCGGTGACGCCTTGGGCTTTGCCATCGCGGTCGAGTGTGATTTTCTCAATCTTGGCCTGCGCATCTTCCAGGCGTTTCTGGCAAAGTCCGCGCAGCTTTTCGCCTTGTTCATAGAGCGCGATCGATTGATCCAGAGGCACATCGCCACTTTCCAACTTTCTGACAATATCTTCCAGACGCCTCAGCGCATCTTCGAAATTCAAGTTAGCGTCGTCGTCGGATTTATTTTGGGCCGTTTCACTCATGTTCATTCCAATGACGCTGCTTTGGGTTTCGGTCAAGGCCCCGAAACCGCAAATTCATCAGTTTCGATATCCAAGTCCTGATCTAGCTATTTACCAGCATCAAGGTTAGGATCAGTTGCGACGGGGGAGGATTTAATGTTCATCGGGCATTTCGCGCCAGCAATGGTCGCAGCAACTCATCCAAAAGCACCAGGCCTCGGTACATTATTTGTCGCCGGGCAATTGGTGGACTTTGGTTTTTTCGGGCTGGCTCTATTCGGTATCGAGAATTTCCGAATCACACCCGGCATGACAGTTATGAATCCGCTGGATCTCTATGATATGCCCTATACGCATAGCTTGCTGGGCAGCAGTGTCTGGGCTTTGGGCTTTGCGTTACTGATCTGGTTGATCACCCGCAACAAGACCGGCGCGCTAATTGGCGGCGCAGTTGTCTTTTCCCATTGGCTACTTGATTTACTGGTCCACGCACCAGATCTGACGCTGGCAGGATCGCCGCCAAATCTGGGTTTTGGCCTCTGGAACTACCCGGCCATAGCCATGCCGCTGGAGCTGTTTCTCACCTTTGGGGCGCTTGGTTTTTTCGTGTTTCGAACACGATCAACGGCCCCGCGTTCAAAGCTCGCCTTAGTGCTTCTGGTCATATTGCTGCTCGTATTTCAAACATTTAATTGGTTCGCACCGGAACCGGAAGCAGCTGATGAAGTTATGATGGTGACAGCATTGATCGCTTTCACGTTTGCATCAGTTGCAGCTGCATTTGTGGGTCGGACAAGGACCTTGAAACACGCCTGACTAAAAGGGCCCGAAAACAGGAAAAAACATGACCCAATTTGTCATCGCCTATATTATCGCTGCCGTCATCTTTGGTATCCTTGATTTCCTATGGCTTACGAATATGGCGAATAGCTTGTACCGCCCCGTGATCGGCGAGATCATGGCTGATGAGTTCCGCAAATTGCCGGCCTTGGCTTTCTATCTGATCTACTTATTTGGAATCATCTGGTTCGGCGTCAAACCCGCTCTCGTCAGCGGTCAATGGACAACTGCATTGCTAAACGGTGCCCTATTTGGCGGGATTGCTTATGCAACCTATGACCTCACCAGTCAGGCGGTGCTTAAAGTCTGGTCGACTAAAATCACCCTTTATGACATTGCTTGGGGAACTTTTGCGACGGGCGTGACCGCCGCGCTGACAGCCTATCTCGTGCTAAAGTTCGTGAAAGTCTAAGTCAGGAAAGTTTGGGCCTGTCATTTACAGCCACCGATTGTCTCATTTCTCAGTCGTCCCTTCGCCCGAATCATAATTGATTTGCAGATTCAGCAATATCGCTTTGACGGGTGGTAGCAGGACAAGGCAAACGACAGCACAAACCAATATGCCCACGATAAAGGCTGTTATCTTGGCGAATACAGTTTCTACAGATTGAACAAGCACCAATATAATCGGTGCAAAAACAATCATCGTAAAAAACCCAACAAAAAAGGCTGGTCCATCGGCCGTATCAGCAACGGTCAAATCCTGACGGCAATGCGGGCAATTGTCATGAAATTTCAAATAGCTTCTGAACAGCTTACCCTGCCCGCAATGTCCGCATTTCAGCTTCATGCCGGATTTTATCAACGCGACCACTTCGTCTTCCATGCTTTAATTCCTGTACAGCCATCCAAGTCACTTTATTTGATCTGTGTCTCATCGACGAATTGATCGTCAGTAAACTGGCTCGACCGGTGGGGCATTAGGCTGAGCCATCCGCCGCAGCGGAAGAACCGATGTGAAAGTCGATCCTGATATGACCCACTGCCTCTCATCAGCTGGCAAATAGGGGGTTTTACAGCATGAATAAATGGACTTTATGGAAAATTATTATTGACAAAAAATCACTAATTGGATCAATAATTGGCTATGCACTCGACAAATGAAATGTCTGTTTTCACGGAAGTCGTGCAGTCGGGAAGCTTCATTGAAGCAGGACGCCGACTGGGATTGACGCCATCGGGCGTAAGCAAAAAAATCAGCCGATTTGAGGATCGGTTGGGTGTCAGATTATTTAACCGCACGACCCGTACTTTATCGCTGACCGAAGCCGGAAATGCCCTATTTGACCGATGTGAAAATATTTTAGCAGAGATTGAGGATGCCGAAGATACCGCGCGAAACTTGAGCAGCGTACCTAGAGGCGTTCTACGCATCGCTGCATCTGATGCACTGTCGTTGCAAGTCCTGGTTCCGTTTCTCCAGAAATTTGCTCAGGATTATCCGGAAGTATCGGTGTTATTATTGCAAGGCGATGGTGGGATTAACTTGCTGAATGAACGAGTGGATGCTGCGTTGCTATTTGATCGGCCGGCGGAAACCTCATTTATTGCCCGTAAGCTGATTGACGATCCTTGGATAATATGCGCCTCGCCAGAATATCTGGAACAGCATGGAACGCCAAGGGTTCCCGCCGATCTTCGTCACCATCGTTGCCTGACGATCCATGCCAAAGGTAAGACCAATGACCAATGGACGTTCGATGGCGGCGATAAAGGCGAAACAATCCGCATTAACAGCGTGTTTTCTGGAATTGGTCTCACGGTAAAGGCCGCGACGTTGCAAAACATGGGTATTGCTCGTCTTGCCCACTTTTTGGTTTCCTCTGAGATTGCGGCCGGAAAACTGAAACCAATTCTAGAAGACAGGATTGGAAATGATAGTCGAGCAATTTATGCTGTTTATCCCAATCGACAACATCTTCCTTCCAAAACCCGTGTTTTTGTTGATGCACTAAATCAGTATATCAATGTGACTTTGGCCTCTCCATAACAGTCATCATTGCTTTGCAATTTTGCCGATCTTCCGCATTCGCTCTGGCAATTTTGACAATATCTGTCGTTTCCGTTCTGGCGGAGCGGAAGCCCATTCCCCGATTTCAGACAAGGTACGCCCACAACCCACGCAAAGACCTGTCGGACGATCAATCGCGCAGATATTTTTGCAGGGGGAGTCCATACCGCCTTCATCAGCATATTGGCAAGGGCCGAGCAAGCCTATTTCTTCGGTTACGACAGAGAGCGCAGGTGGAATTGCGACAGCTCAGCTAGTCAAAATGTTACTTGTGACACGGCCACTTATCCATACAGACCATGGCGCTTTACAACCAGAGGTAGGAGTTCGGTCATCGCTATACAGAACCGCAGAGTTTTCATAAAACAACGGCCAAATGGCATGCCGACCATAGATGACTTCGGCGTTGAAGACGTCAGTATCGAAGATATTCCCGAAGGTCATATTGTTGCAAAGGTTGATACTCTATCGATGGACGCATGGATTCGCACGACGTTGAACGACGAAGGCATGCACAAGACTGGCGATATAGGAACCACTATTAGAGCACTTGGTGTCGGTCAGGTTGTCGAGACGAATAGTAAAAACCTGGCAATTGGCGATTGGGTTTATGGCCTGATGTCTGCGCAAACGCACGCCCTCTTAACCGATAGTGCAGCCACCAAAGTGGAGCCCGAGCATGGTATAGAACCATCGGCTTTTGCGGGACAGCTAGGTATCACCACCGGGTTGACCGCGTGGGTAGGATTAGTCGCCGTTGGAGAGGTGCAAGAGAGCAATGTGGTTGTCGTATCGGGCGCTGCTGGCGCAGTAGGGTCTGTTGTCGTGCAATTGGCTAAAGCGCGAGGTGCCGTTGTCATTGGCATCGCGGGTGGCCCGGAAAAGTGTAAATATCTCACCGATACGCTGGGTGCGGATATCGCGATTGACTATAAAGGCTCGGATGTGGCCGAAGCATTGGCAAAGGCGGCACCAGATGGCGTGGACGTATTTTTTGATAATGTCGGAGGTGAGATTCTCGACAATGTGCTCGATAATCTGGCGGTGTCGGGCGCCCGTGTTGTGATTTGCGGTGCCATCTCACAATATCAACATCTCGAAGATGTGCGCGGTCCGAAATTATATCTGCGATTGGCGGAGCGCAATGCATCCATGCGCGGCTTTGTGGTCAGTCACTATGCGGCCCAATATCCCGAAGCGATAGCCGAAATTTCGGAACTAATGCGGTCTGGTAAGCTTGTTCTGCCGGAACATGTAGTCGAAGGGATTGACCATTTCCCCGAGGCTTTATTCATGCTGTTCAATGGCAAGCATCTCGGAAATTTGGTCGTCAAACCCTAAGAGTGGCGGGATCAGCTAAGAAGACAACTGTTCGTCCATTTGTCCCAAGCGTTCTTTGCCAAAATACATTTCGCCGTCGATATACATGGTGGGAATACCAAAAGCGCCGCGCTCGACCGCCCCTTCGACATTGTCTATTAGCGCTTGTTTGACCACAGGGTCTTGCGTTTTTGCAAAAAGGTCCTGCGCATCGAAGCCACCTTCCTGAACGATTTTCCCTAGCGCTTCGACATCGGTCACATCTAGCTGTTGTTCCCATATGGGCGGCAACAATGTGTCGATCAGTTGGCCGCGCTTATCAGTGTCAACAGCCACGAGCATGCGCTGCAATGTGATCGAATTAAATGGAAAATATGGGTTCATCTGCCACTTGGTAAGGCCGTGCTTAGCGATAAATCGGGTCATCTCCAACATAGCATAAGCATTTTTGCCTTTTACTTCTGCATCACGGATCATCGGCGGTGCATTTCCAGTCAGCTTGTGCATACCGCCAAGAAACACTGGTGTGATTTCTATGCTGGCGCCGTGTTTTTCGGCCAACGCCTTCAATGGAAACCATATAAGATAGGCATTTGGACTAACGAAATCGAAACATAGCTCTATCGTTTTGGTCATTTGTCTTCCCCTATCACCATTTTTCATTCCACGGCCGGATGTCCATTTCGAAAGTCCAGGCACTGCGTGGCTGCTCGTGTAGCATGACATAATTTTGCGCAAGGTCGTCTGGGTTCACAATGCCATCATTGGCTTTGCGCTCTTCATAATCGGGCAACATGCCTTTGATCCAATCTGTATCAACGGCTGCATCAATGACGACGTGAGCGACATGGATATTTTGCGGCCCCATTTCGCGGGCGAGGCTTTGCACCATATTGCGGAGAGCGCCCTTGGCGCTGGCAAAGGCACCAAAGCCTGCTGCGCCACGCATGCTGGCTGTGGCGCCGGTAAAGATGATCGAGCCCTGTCTGCGCTTTGTCATCACACGTGCGGCTTCCCGTCCTGTCAGGAATCCAGCGAAGGTCGCCATTTCCCAAATTTTGAAAAATTTCCGTGTATCTGTGTCGAGGATGGTCATCGGCACATTCGCACCGACGTTGAAAACCACACAATCGAGCGGCCCAATATTGGCTTCGATTTGAGCAAACAAGTCTTCGATCTGCTCTTCCTTGCGCGCGTCGCATGAAAATCCGTAGGCCTGTTTTCCAGCGGCTCTTAGCTCTTCAACCAATGGTTCCAGTTTTTCTCCGCCGCGCCGCGCACCGCAAACCACATATTCCTTGTCGGCAAAGGCACGCATGATGGCGCTACCGATGGCATCGCCCGCGCCAATGACCAAAACCATTTTTTCCATATTGATATTCCAGCCATTAAACGGTATTTCAGTTTCATTATGAAACCATAACCGCTCGTCGAATGCAATGGGTTCTGCAAAACTGATAATTCGCACTAGGCGGAATCGGGACGGCTCGTTAAAGGGTTTTCATGACACAGACATCCTCGCGCACCGCTGAAAAAATCACACCAGAAATTGTTGCCGAACATGGCCTCAACGAAGAGGAATATCAGCGTATATTAAACGCGCTCGGTCGCGAGCCCAATATCACCGAGCTTGGCATTTTTTCGGTCATGTGGTCCGAGCATTGTTCTTACAAAAGCTCTCGCCTGCATTTGAAAAAGCTGCCCACGACCGGCCCTCAAGTCATTTGCGGTCCGGGTGAGAATGCCGGCGTCATCGACATTGGTGATGGTCAGGCCGCCATCTTCAAGATGGAGAGCCATAACCATCCGTCCTATATAGAGCCCTATCAAGGCGCCGCGACCGGCGTAGGCGGTATCTTGCGCGATGTGTTCACCATGGGCGCGCGGCCGGTGGCGAACCTGAACGCGCTGCGCTTTGGACGGCCCGAACATCCCAAGATGAAGCATCTCGTCAAAGGCGTGGTCGCTGGCATTGGCGGCTATGGCAATTGCGTGGGCGTGCCCACGGTTGGTGGCGAAACCAATTTCCATGAAGCCTATGACGGCAATATCATTGTCAATGCGATGACCGTGGGCGTTGCGGATGCGGACAAGATTTTCTATTCCGCTGCCAGCGGCGTTGGTAACCCCATCGTCTATGTCGGTTCCAAAACCGGCCGCGATGGCATTCATGGCGCGACCATGGCCAGCGCGGAATTTGATGACGACAGCGATGAAAAGCGCCCAACAGTGCAAGTTGGCGATCCGTTTACCGAGAAGCTGCTCATCGAGGCTTGTCTGGAACTTATGGCTTCCGACGCGATTGTCGCGATTCAGGATATGGGCGCGGCTGGCCTGACCAGCTCCAGCGTCGAGATGGCGACCAATGGCGAGGTCGGCATAATTCTCGATATGGACAAAGTGCCCTGCCGCGAAACTGGGATGACCGCTTACGAGATGATGCTGTCCGAAAGTCAGGAGCGCATGCTGATGGTCCTGAAACCCGGCCGCGAGGAAATGGCCGAGGCGATTTTCACTAAATGGGAACTGGATTTTGCCGTGATTGGCGAAGTGACCGATACCCGCCGCATGGTGCTGACCCACAAGGGCGAGACGGTTTGCGACATTCCGCTTGGCCCACTCGCCGACGATGCGCCGCTTTATGACCGGCCGCATCTGACGCAGGAGGAATATAAGGCGCATGTCGCGACCCAACCGCTCGGCGACATTCCCGAAAGCACCGATATCGGCGCAGACCTGCTGAAGATGATGGCAAGCCCTGCCCTCGCCTCGCGCCGCTGGATCTGGGAGCAATATGACAGCCAGGTCGGTGCCGACACCGCACAACGCTCCGGCGGAGACGCAGCCGTTGTCCGCGTCCATGGCACCAACAAAGGCCTAGCGATCACCACCGATTGCACGCCGCGCTATTGCAAGGCCGATCCGGTTGAAGGCGGCAAGCAGGCGATTGCGGAGGCCTATCGCAACCTTTGCTCGGTCGGGGCAAAACCGCTGGCGACAACCGATTGCATGAATTTCGGCAATCCCGAAAAACCGCATATCATGGCACAATTTGTCGGCTGTATCGAAGGCATGGCGGAGGCCTGTGAAGCGCTCGACATGCCAATCGTGTCGGGCAATGTGAGCTTGTATAACGAGACCACTGGCGCAGATGGCGTGAGCCATGCGATCCTGCCGACGCCTGCTATTGGCGCGGTGGGATTGATTGATGATCTCGACAAGATGATGACCATCGGGTTTAAAAATGAGGGAGAAGCTATTTTCGTTGTAGGCAAAAATGCAGGGGAACTTGGCCAATCAACATGGCTGCGTGAAATTCACGGGCGCCAAGACGGCGCTCCTCCGATAATAGATCTTTCCCTGGAGAAAACTAACGGTGACTTCGTAAGAAAAATGATCGGTAGTGACAATGTGACTGCTGTTCATGACATTTCCGATGGCGGCTTGTTCGTAGCGGTTGCTGAGATGGTTCTAGCTGGAGGTGTGAGCGCGCTGTTATCATCACATGATCCCAATCTGACGCTGACACAATGGTTATTCGGTGAGGGCCAAGGCCGGTATTTAGTATCTACAAGCGACCCTGAAGGGCTAACTTCCGAAGCATCATCTTCGGGTGTCGAAATTCAAAGGATTGGAGAGACTAAGGGCGGTTTTGGTCTTGGTATTGATCAAATGTTTGTTTTGGATGCCAATGACCTCCGTGAAGCCAGTGACAGTTTCTTCCGCGACTGGATGAAAGACTAAGCTCTCAAGCGTTCAGCCCTACGTCATCCAGAAACGGCGAGGAGAAAGCATCGCGCTCGGCCGCATCGGGCAGCAGCAGTTTGCGCACCTGATTCCAGCGATCCACGCTGCCGCCATAGCCGCGCCTTACGCGGGCCTTGGTGAGATCGTGCATCTTGCCCCAATGCTGGGTGAAAGGCATGCCCGCCGCCTCTAGGCGCTGACCGGCCAGCGTGATCAACTTGCGCGTTGCGGGCGTGTCGATACCATCAATATCGATAACACAGCTGGGGTCATAGCGGGTGAAAGCCATCATGCCCGGCGATTTTTGCGCATAGCGACAAGTGAACACAACCGGGGCGCTTTTGTGGACTAGAAACGCCTGACGCATGATTTCGAGCGCGGTCGTAACCTGCGCAATCGGCACAGCAAAACCGGAACTCGCAATCCCCTCGCGCGCGCTAGTGAAACTATAGGTCTCACCGGGCAGTCGCCATTCATGCGGCCTGTCCGACCGCACTTTAAGTTCACTCTGGATCAGCAAACTAGTCGCCGTATCTCGTAAGTCGGGAAACATCTTTATCGCCGAGGCAATCAGGCGCGGTAGATCGGTTCCCGGCTCCGCTTCGGACTTCAGGTTATAATCGGCGCCGTATCCGGGCGGGCACAATTCCTTGTAACGCACCGTCGTATAGCCAATATCCATTTTACTGGGATCAAGGATCACCTGAAAGAAATAGGGCCTGCGAGTCTGATCCGGCAATCCGGAGCCCCTAAAGTCGAGCATGTTTAGCGCGCCCTGCAACTGGCCAAAGGGAATATGCAGCATTGAGGAGTTGAGCAGATACCGCCCCGTCCCCCGCAGCATCACCGAATGAACGATACCGAGCGCGCCCAAGCTGACCAGTGCAGCATCAAATTTCGCATCGTCACGCACCAGCGTCGCGCCAAGCTTAGCCGCGAAATTCGCTGTCATTACCGGGGCTCTGGCCGGTTCAATCCATAGATTTTGGGTGGCCGTCAGAAGCTGGATACCCGCGACTTCGCTCTCCATAGCACCAACATCGATAGCCGAGCCATGCACGCCGGTCCCGATGGCACCAGCGATTGTCTGGCCATTGCTCGCACCGGACGTCCGCAACGCGCGACGGCGCGTCTTGGTTTCCAGCCGCTCGTTTATTTTCGAAATATTTGTTCCGCATTGCACCAGATAAAGATCATCCCGCGACGTCGCACTCGCCAGATCAACATCTGACGCCCCTACGTTAAACGTCCAGTCGAGATTGGCGGTTTCCACCACCCAGCCATCCTTGACCGCGGGAATATCGGAAAAGGACCAACGCGATCCACAGGCCCGGATTTGCACGCCGGCCGCTAACGCATCGGCAATAATCCCTTGCAGCCGCGCCGCTGTAGCGCGCATCCCGGACATGGTCGCGCGCGTCGGGTTTTCGTTATGCACTCTCAGGCGCTTGGCAATCGGAACCTTGATATTGAAGTGATGGTTCACCCATTCAATATTATTGTTCACCTGAATCTGATTGGGGGGCATCATGTTTCTCCCGTCCGGCTATGTGTCGCGGACTATTCGTCGGTGCTGCCTTCATCCGAAGGGACCTTGGCGCAAAAATATTCAATAGTGGCCGGCTGATAGAAGCCCAGCGTTAGTACCGATAATAAAGATTGCCCAAAATTCGTTTTTACACGCACCTCGTCGATCAAGTTCGTCTGGCAATCGGCGACGTTGCGGGGCTGACCTTTGGGCAATAGGAAGGCGCTGCTCTGGACAACAGCATGCTCGCCATCGGGATTGGGCCGCTCGACCACTAGCCGATGTTCCGCACAGCTGGAAAGCAGAATCGCGCTGACCAAAACCAGTCCAAATTGCATTTGCATGACAATGCCCTTCTTCAAACCAGCCACATCCTTTCGGAACGCGAAGCCGGGAATTCGGGCGACCCTGTCCTTATATTGCTTAAATATCGAACAATCGCAATGGGGGTTTCCTGCCAGATCGGTGGTATTACCGTCCACATGGATGATCGATCACCCTAGTTTTGCTTAAAACTCACTAAGATGACTGCATAAAATGACGGATCTTCTGGACCAGCTTTGGCTAAAACTGACAATTCGCAAAGAGCTACAGTAAAAGATTGTGTAACATGGATTCTGACAGTTTTCTTAATATCAGGATGGCATCATGACAGAATTGCATTGGACAGAGGTTGGCAAAAACGCGCTTGTGCTCATCCGCGATTTGTTCGTTTTAGGCATAGTGGTTTTTTTCCTATTTTTCCCGATCCAGTTCGGGGAGCAGCTAGGCAAAACAAATATTGGCCGCTTCAGCGCATTTGGCGTTGAGGTTGAATTGCAAGCCAAAGAAGTTCGCGATCAGGCGGAAGCCGCCGAAGCTGAAGTCGCCGCCGCACAGGAAGCAGTCGACCAGACGCTTTCTGATCTCAGAATGTGGTCGCGCTCCAACCCGCAGATCAGACCGCGCGCCAATCAGCTAGAACAAAAAGTAGAGCAATCTTCACAAAAATTGACCAGTGCCAAAAGCGAAATTCAGCAGTCGATCAAGGGATATGATACAATGGTCAGAAAAATCGAAGCGGCCCAGTAGCGATTATCGCCATCCTAAGCGGGCTGACCCAGCAGATTATATGGATCAATGCCTTTGGCCTCATAGGCCACATGTGCCTGTTTGTAATATACTGGCTGACCGATATTCAAAAATGCCCGCGCTTCATCGATCGGCATAGCGAGTATTTTCTCTATGTCATAATAGGCGAGCCTTTTCGCTGCTTTGCCGAGTTTTTGCCCTTCACGGACGGCTCTCAACACAGGGGCATTAGAAGGAGACTGCTTCTTCATTTCCAGTGCACCGGCATAAGCAATAAATAAGATCCCAAGGTTGGGATTCTGGCCATAGGTGAAACCCAATACGCACTGTTCGCCCAACGCGTCGCGGCCATAGCCGGTTAGCACATGCAGCAAATCATGCGTGTCGCGCATCCGATCGCCGAACCATTCCGTAACATCATTGCGCTTTTGATAGTCCGAACCATAGCGATCAAATTCAGCCACTAGCCCGGCGGCGGTGAGCCCCTCCTTTTCCATGAAGCGAACATAAGCTTGCCCCAAGCTATCGGCAGGAAGCTGGCGCAATTTGTTATGATCGTCCAGCATGGTTGGCAAGTCGACATTACGCTCCATCAATTCCTGCGCATGCGGACTTTTCAAAAAGCGCTTGGCATTGCGAATAAATGCCTTGCCCGCGAGCGCCTCGATAATGTGAAACACCTCCGCCGTGTCTTCCTTATCCGCAATCAACTTACGGAAATGACGAAAAGCCTTCACGGGACGGATATTAGGTGTCTTATGATCCGTATTTAACAGCGGCATATCAGCAGGAGAGATTTTCATAAAAGAATCGCTTTATTGTCTATTGTTGGCAACTTGCTACCATTTACTAACACTAATGTCAATAACAGATATTCGCTTTCCTACCCCTCATCCAATGACTATGCGCTATATCTAAAGATCGCACGTTGGTTTGCCCGCTACACCAGCGATGAGAGGTGTGAGACTTGTGTGAACTTTGAAATTTTATTACGCGCAGTGTTGCTGACTAAAATCTGCATAATCCCGAGGAAATCCGCGATGAAGCCACATGACACCCTGCCCTATACCGAGCTTCCCGATTATACCGATGAAGAGCGCATCGCGCGGTCAAAAACCTTTTATGATGCACTAAAAGTCCGCCGCACCTGTCGGTATTTTACCGACGAAGCGGTTCCTCGAGCGGTCATCGAAAATGCGCTGCTCGCAGCCGGGACGGCGCCCAATGGGGCTAATCATCAGCCATGGCATTTTGCAGTCATCGAATCTGCGGATAAGAAAAAGGCGTTGCGCGAAGCCGCGGAAGCGGAAGAGCGGGAATTTTATGATAACAAAGCGAGTGACGAGTGGCTCGAAGCGCTCGGTCCGCTCGGCACCGATGCGGACAAACCTTTCCTTGAAACCGCGCCGTACCTGATTGTCATATTCGGCCAACGTAAGGGCGGTATGATGCCAGGCGAGATAAAGCAGAATTATTACGTCAACGAAAGCGTCGGCATTGCCACCGGTATGTTGATCACTGCACTGCATGACGCAGGCCTCGCCACTCTGACCCACACGCCCAATCCAATGAAGTTTCTCAACGCGCTGTGTGAGCGTCCGACCAATGAAAAACCGATGATGGTGCTGGTCGTTGGGAAGGCCGCACCTGATGCCACCATACCCGTTCATGCCACAATCAAGAAACCGCTGGACGCCATAGCTAGCTGGCTATAAAAGCCTGTATTATATGTGTAATACAGTTAGGATGTGTTGATGAACGCAACGACCACTCAAACCCGCCATATCACCCTTGATGCTCTCCGCGGTTTTGCGGTCATGGGTATTTTGTGGATGAATATAACCACCTTTGGTTTTCCCGAAATGGCGTATATCAGCCCGATTATCAGCACGCCGGGTAGCTTTTCCGATATTGCAGCTTGGACGGGCTCGTTCATCTTTTTTGACGGAAAAATGCGAGCAATATTCTCACTGCTATTTGGTGCCAGCATGATGCTAGTGATTGAGCGCGCTACCGTGAGCGGGCAATCGCCCGCAAAGGTCCATTACTCTCGTATGTTCTGGTTAGCGATATTCGGCCTTTGCCATTTTTATCTGCTCTGGTGGGGCGACATATTATTCCTCTATGCCGTATCCGGCGCAGTCGCATATCTGTTCCGTAACTGGTCGGGCGAGAAACTGATTAAGGGCGGTGTGCTGGCTTATATCATTAGCTCCGTCCTGCTGGCCATAGGCATGGGCACAATGTTTTTTCTACAGAGCGAAGCGGCGCAACCCAATGCCAGCCAGGAAATTATTGATGAATTTGCCACAATGATGGAAGAATTTGGTATTTCAGCTCAGTCTCTCGCTGAGGAAACCGCCTTGTATCAAGGGGCTTTCAGCCAAATTCTCATCGACAAGTTGACCAATCAAGTCCTGACACCGGTGAAAAACTTGTTTCTCGGTCCTTTCGAAACCATCCCGTTGATGATGATTGGTATGGGTCTTTATAAGTCCGGATTTCTTCTTGGCCAAGCTAACCGTCAAACTTATGTTCGCATTGGTGTCTGGGGCACACTTATCGGAGGCTTAACTTTCGCAGCCCTTGCGTGGCTGGCGGCAAATCAAGGTTTTGAAATCATCATTATGATGAATGTTACCCAAGCTTGGTCCAGCTTGCCACGACTATTAATGGCCATAGGGTATATCGGACTGCTGATGCTTCTGATCCAGCGGTTTGCTGCTCACCCGCTACTGCACCGTGTTGCCGCTGCGGGGCGGGTCGCCTTTTCCAACTATCTTGGTGCCAGTGTAGTGATGGCATTCCTGTTTTACGGTTGGGGCTTAGGGCTGTTCGGAACTGTCGGGCGGGCGCAGATGATTTTGCTGGTCCTCAGCAGCTGGATCACCATGCTGCTATGGTCCAAGCCTTGGCTGATGCGGTATCGTTATGGGCCACTGGAATGGACATGGCGCTCCTTAGCGCGGCGAGAAAGACAACCGATGACAATCAGCACTACATGAATAAGATTGGCATTTTTGCTATTGCGATCTATTCTCATTAGCTATATACGATTCGCATAAGGAGCCGATATGGTTGTTTGCGTTTGTAATGCGATTAAAGAAAAAGACCTCCGGGCCGCGGTTCGCAGCGGTTCTGAGAAGCCAAGCCAGGTCTACGCTCAGCTGGGCAGAAAGCCTAAATGTGGTCAGTGTCTGTCGTTTGCGCGAACCATTATCGAAAATGAAGTTGCGACCGCTTAGCATTCTCTTTATCAAGCTACTGAAATAATTGCCTTTTCTCGGGAACTAGCTCTTTCCTACAGTGCTGCGCTCGTGTATAGCGTTAGCCAATAGAATTCCCCACCGAAAAGGATGACACCATGAAGGGTGACGCAAAAGTCATTGATTATCTGAATGAAGCACTGAAAAACGAGCTTACTGCAATCAACCAATATTTCCTACACAGCAAGATGCTGGATAATTGGGGCGTTAGCAAACTCGCCAAATTCGAATATGAAGAATCCATCGATGAGATGAAACATGCGGACAAGTTGGCCGAACGCATTTTGTTTCTCGACGGCCTGCCCAACTTCCAGTTGCTCGGTCGGCTAAAGATCGGTGAGTCCGTAGAAGAGATACTCAAAGCGGATCTCGCGCTGGAGCATGAAGCACTGCCGCCGCTGAAAGATGGTATCGAATATTGCGAAAAAGTGCGCGACTATGTCACACGTGATCTATTCGCCGAAATTCTGGAAAGCGAAGAAGAACATGTCGATACGCTAGAGAAGCAGTTTGATATGATTGAACGCATGGGCATCGAAAATTATGTCCAGCTGCAGTCGGAACCGGCTGAATAAGCAAATCAGCTGTTAGTGATATGATTGCCAAGACTAGATGATCGGCGTCCGAATCCCATAGACTGACGCTGCACAACTGGGCTTGATTCATATTCCAATATCGGCAGTGTTTCTTCAAATAATGGTCGCAAACCAACGACTTGTTCGATTATTTCATCGGGTGCTTCATGATGCTCAACACACTTTCGCGCAGTCATCTCGATTAGTTCGGCCACCGCAGCTAGTCGGATCGCGCCGAATTGCATGGACTCGCCCTTCAACTTATGCGCTGGCATAATGATTTGAGCAGCATCTTTCGATCGCATTGCGGCTTCGATTTTTACGATGGATTGGGTTCCGTCTTCCCGGAAATAGCCCAATATGCGAACGAAATCAGGCCCTAGCGAAGACCGTGTCTCGCTATAAACCGCCCAATCAATCAGTTCACTATCAAGCTGCGCCAAAGATCATGTCCTTAAGAGAAGTAGTTGCGTATTACTCTTAGCTTCAAGTCTAGAACCCAAACTGTAAAGACTTGGTTATCAGTATGGAAAAATAATTAACCATCACGCCCATGCACCTCGGGTAAAGGGGAAGTTGCCTGTGGCGGTCAGTCCTTTTCATGATAGGGATTTTTCGGAGACCGTATAATCAGCCTTATTGGCACACCGCCAAAACCGAGCTTTCTGCGAACACCATTCGTCAGATATCGGCGATAGCTTTCAGGTAAGTCGTCAACCCGGGTTCCGAAAATCACAAAGGATGGCGGCCGGGTTTTGGCCTGGGTAATGTAACGCAGCTTTATGCGCTTCCCACCTGGTGCTGGTGGCGGATTGTCCTCGATCGCATCTTCAAACCAGCGGTTGAGCTTACCGGTAGGAACCCGCTGCGACCAGACACGGCGGGTGTTGAATGCTGCTTTCATCAGCTGATCAATTCCTTTACCGGTAAAGGCGGAGACCGCGATCAGCGGAACATCGCGAACTTGTGCCAAGCCATCGTCCAGAGCCGCGCGAATACCGTTGAACAATTTGCTTGGCCCTTCGGCAACGTCCCATTTGTTGATCGCAATGACCAGGCAGCGCCCTTCCTGAATGGTTTGATCTGCAATCCGCAAGTCTTGCGCTTCAAGGCCTTTGGTCGCATCCAGTAAAAGTACTACGACTTCGGCAAAATCAATCGCCCGCTTAGCATCGGCGACAGATAATTTTTCGAGCTTGTCGTTCACCTTGGCGCGCTTGCGCATGCCGGCTGTGTCGATCAGCCGAACCTTGCGATCCGCTTCAATACCGTCTAGCTTCTCATCTTCCGTCAGCGCATCGTCATGCCAGATCCATTCAACAGCGATGCTATCGCGGGTGATTCCCGCTTCCGGCCCGGTAATCAGACGATCTTCGTCGAGCATCTTGTTGATCAAGGTAGATTTTCCAGCATTGGGCCGACCAACAATCGCTAATTTCAACGGCGCGCTTTCATCCACAGGTTCGTCCTGCGAAGCTGCCTCAAATGCTTCTACATAAGGGCGCACTGCCTGAAACAGATCGGCTATCCCATCGCCATGTTCTGCGCTTAGGGGGATCGGGTCGCCAAAGCCGAGAGCATAGCTCTCCAGAATTCCGGATTCGGCAGCTTTTCCTTCGGCCTTGTTGACGAGCAAAACGACTGGCGTCTTGGAACCCCTTAACCAGCGCGCAATCTCTTCATCCAGCGGCGTCAGGCCAGCACGGCCATCAATAACAAACAGAGCCAGTTCCGCTCCAGCAACTGCCAGTTCCGTTTGATGCCGCATCCGACCTGGCAAGCTTTTGGCATCTTCGTCTTCATAGCCAGCAGTATCGATTATGTTGAACTCAAGCCCCAACAGATTCGCCGCACCTTCACGCCGGTCACGGGTCACACCGGGGCGGTCATCGACCAACGCAAGCTTTTTGCCAACGAGCCGGTTGAACAGCGTGGACTTGCCAACATTGGGCCGCCCGATAATTGCAATATTGGGCAGCATATGGCTGTTCCCGTTCCTTACTTGAGACCTTTACCGGAACGCAGAAATGCGGCCGCTATTGTCCAATATATAGAGCATCTCGCCGGCAACGACGGGCGGCAATGAAACACCCTGTTTCAGGTCAACCAAGGTCGTGCTGCTACCTTCGCCAAGTGAGATCGAGACGACTTCGCCTTCCGTGCTAGCGACGATTAAGCGATTGCCAGCCAACACCGGCCCCGTCCAATTGATCGGATTTTTTTTCTTTTCTTCGTTACGATAGGCCGCCAGTTGGCTAATCCACCGTACCTTTCCGGTTGGTCGTGCGATGCAAAGCAGTTTCGCGTCATCAGTGAGAACAAATACCCATTCTCCCGAAATAACCGGCGTGGCAATACCGGCTATGTTCAATTCCCAGATACGTTGACCGGTTACGAGCTCGTAAGCTGCCATTCGGCCCCCTTGGCCTAGAGCAAATACACGACCACGATCAATCACCGGATCGGCGTCAATGTCGGACAAAGTCGCAACAGATGTGGAGATACTTGTCCGCGCCAAAGCGTCATTCCACAGATTGCGTCCGTTTTCATACCGATAAGCCGTCAGCTCGCCGGATGAATAACCGGCTATCACGGTGCCCTGCGCAGCAGCCGGAGCAGCCACCCCGAAGATACCGGCAAGTCCGACCGTACCAGCTTCGTTCCATTGGACCGATCCATCACTCTGACTCAAAGCATAAATTTGGTTATCCTGCGTCATCACGTAAACATTGCCATTCGAAATCGTCGGGGCACCGCGCAATGGACCGGCAGGCCGGACTTTCCAGAGCTGACTTCCATCGGCCGCGCTCAATGCGACAACGTCACCTACACCATTGGTCGCATAAACCGTTGTTCCTTGGGCACTTACACCGCCGCCAAACCGCGATGGTTTGCCATCGCTTTTGACTTCCATTTGTGTGGACCAAGCCTTTGCACCGGTAGCAGCATCAAATGCGTGCACAGTGGCTTGGGTATCCACCGCAAACAGACGTCCACCAGCTACAACAGGAGCAGCAGCCAGACGTTCGCGTTTGTTGGTCCCGCTGATATCTGCCGTCCAGACCCGGGTCGATGCCGAACCCAAAGCGACATGGCCAACCGATTTACCCGCGTTACCACCAGATTGAGCCCAGTCCGCATTGGCTCGAGGAGCAGGAACGATGACTTGGATGCCCGCAAGAGCAGGATCGACTGCCGCACCGCTTTCGCCGGTCAAAATGTTGGTGCGTTTACCCAATGTTGGAGTGGCTTTTTCATTATCGCCGTCACCGCCCAATATTGAGCAACCGGACAATATGGAAACAGTTATCAGTCCCGCACAAATCTTGGCAAAACACTTATTTTTAGCCGAAAACATTACTCTGCTTCTCCCTCACTGGCCGCTGAGGCAGATATATCTGCAGACGTCGCGGTAGCACTAATTTCTCCGTCGGTATCCAGTTCAACGGCGTCAATTCCTTGTACACCCGCCATTTGCAAAGCGCGGGAACGGATAGTCGGTGGAACGGTATCATCCTTGGCCAGTTGCGCAAATAATGGTCCGGCAAGGTCAGCTTTATTCAAGTTCAAGTAAGACAGCGCTACCATCTCACCAGCACTGCCAAACCAAGGATTGCCGGGCACGGCGAGTGATTTCAAACGATCGATCACTTCTTGCGGCTTTAATGTGTCAAACTCCGCCGTTGTTTGTCGGATCAGAGCCAGATCACGAAAAGGCTCTGGCAGGTCAGCATCCACAACAATCGCTTGATAGCCTGCGATGGCTGCTTTCGCGTCTTGCTTTTCCAAGGCGATATTAGCTTGCATCAACTTTGCCGCAGCTTGGTAGCCTTTTTGATTCGCACCTTCTAGCGATTCCAATGCCTTAGAAGCGCCGTCGAGATTATTACGCTTAACACTATCTATTGCCGCAACATATTCCTCACTGCGCACACCGGATTCTTCGTCGAGACTATTGTTATAAAATATCCAACCGGCAAGCGAAGCCAAGCCAACGACAACAGCTAGACCAATCCAGACGCCATAGCGGCGACCAAAATTCTTCAGGTCATCTTCACGAACGGCATCATCAACCTCACGCATGAACACCTGTTCGCTGCGATCGGATTTGTCTTCTGGTGTATTTTTATCGTCTTTGGCCAACCCGGCCTCCTTCAAAATCTGCGCAAGTCAGGGAGCATCAAAGCTGGCCCCAAAATTTCATCGCATGTCCTTTACCGATGGTGTGCGAAAAGTCCAAGTATATCGTCCATTTCCATATGCTGAACAATTGGTTATATTGCCTCGCCTTTCGGCTATGTTTTCGGTTGATAAAGCTGATCTGGCCCCGGAAAACTGCGACTACGAACCTCATTGGCATAATCGGTAGCGGCCTGCACAATATTTTCCGATATATTATGGTAGCGTTTCACGAATCGTGCCGTGCGTTCGAACATACCCAGCATGTCTTCCGTTACCAATACCTGGCCGTCGCAACGGGCCGACGCACCGATGCCGATAGTTATGGCTTCGACCGATTCAGTAACCTCTATCGCAATGGGTTCCAACACGCCCTCTAAAACGATCGCAAAAGCACCAGCTTCGTCTAGTGCAATTGCGTCACCCACAATTTTCTTGGCCTCAGCTTCGCTGCGGCCGCGGGCTGCATAACCGCCCAGTACATTTATGGCTTGCGGTGTTAGGCCGACATGACCAACCACAGGGATGCCGCGATCCACTAAGAACCGAACGGTTTCTGCCATCACCTTCCCCCCTTCAAGCTTAACCGCAGCGGCACCAGTTTCTTTCAAAATCCGCGCAGCATTCTCATAAGCGACTTGTGGAGATACCTCATAGGATCCGAACGGCATATCGACCACAACAACGCTGTGATAGCTGCCGCGCACGACCGCCGCACCATGATTGCACATCATTTCCAAAGTAACAGGAATTGTGGAAGGCAGACCGTAAATGACTTGGGCAAGAGAATCGCCGACGAGCAACATATCGCAATGTGCATCCAAAAGCTGCGCCGTTCGCGCGGTGTATGCGGTCAGCATCACCACCGGTTCTGCCGTAACACCATCAACCTTGCGGCGCTGAATCTTTGGTACAGAGAGCCGCTTCATTGGCTGCGGCGTGGGATTGGCACGGCTCGTGGACGTGTCGAGTGTGTAAGTAGTGGACATAGCTCGCTTATTAACTCCGGTAAAACAATAAGGCCAGCATGATCAGCCTCACATCGACCTTTGGCCCCATGATGACATTAGTATTCGATGCTTATACTGACGAACAGAGGTATTATTTCCCGGGTGCGCCATTCATTGTCGGCGCTGCCTTAATGGGGGTTGCAGTGACCATCTATGCGGTGACTGTTCGGCGCTACTATTCGGTTCCAAACTGATCCACCGCCAAAGCTGCTTCCCTTGGATTATCACTGAATAGACCGTCGATACCTGTGGCCAAATAGGCTTTGATTTCAGCCTTAACATCGCCGTTGGCAGAATCAGTATAACCGCCTTTAAATTCGGATGGCAGAAACACATTTTCGATCCGAAAGGTCCACGGATGCACAACAAGTCCCGCTTCATGCGCATCAGCAACCAGGCTGCTGGGTTGTCCGAGGCGCTCCTGCGCATCACGACCGATGATCAGCGATTTCGATGGTCCCAAGCCGCTCGCATATTTAGCGATCTCGGCCAGTCCTGCGGGCGTAACCATATTAGCATAAGAGAGATCATTGCGGTCTGGCGGACCGCCTTGATCAGCGACTAATTGCACCAACCGGATTTTTGTTTTTGTAGCCAATTGCTGTAAATTGCCGACTTCAAACGACTGAATGAACACGGGATCATCGGCACCATCAAATCCATATTTGTTCAATAGTTCGAGCAGCGCTCCTTGATGGGCTAAGCCAATAGACGTGAAGTAAGACGGATGCTTGGTCTCAGGATAAACCCCTATTCTTTCTCCCGCCTTGGCTTCGTGCTCTTTCAGTAGCTGTAATATTTCTTCAAAGGTCGGAATTGCAAAATCGCCATCATATTGCGCATTGGCTGGACGCAATTCCGGCAATCGCTCTTTGGCCCGCAGCGTTTTTAGCTCCGCAAGCGTGAAATCTTCGGTAAACCAGCCAGTATAACCCCGGCCATCAATTATCTTGGTCGTTTTACGATCGGCAAATTCGGGCTTTTGAGCTACATTGGTTGTCCCGCTAATTTCATTCTCATGCCGCGCGACCAGAACGCCATCTTTGGTTAGTACCAGATCCGGCTCGATAAAATCAGCACCGTCGTCGATACCGCGTTGATAAGCCTCCAGCGTATGTTCGATCACATTGCCACTGGCACCGCGATGGGCGATTACAATGGGCGTTTCGCCGCTTAGCGTTGGCACAGCTCTGACATTCACTTTACTATCCTTACTATGCTGGATTTCGGTACTGCAGGCGCCGACCGCGGCCAACAACGATAGGGTCAGAAGAATGCGCCTGAACATCAACCGGATATTTCCACGCCATTCCAAAAGGCGATCCGGTCTTTGATCTCGCTCGCAGCGTCTTTCGGTTCGGAATAATACCAAGCCGCATCAGCGTTGGTTTCTCCATCGACAACAAGTGTGTGATAAGATGCAGTGCCTTTCCACGGACAGAAACTGGTTTTATCGCTGCTCGTCAGCATGTCCGCTTTTACAGCATTGCGCGGAAAATAATGATTGCCTTCAACTACTACGGTATCGTCGCTTTCCGCTATTATTGCACCATTCCATTTTGCCGTAACCATCTCATTCTCCATTGTTTCAGACCCAGCACCGCCCCAACCAACACCGCCAGAGGCGTCCAAATCCATATAGCTTCGGATTGTAACACTTTCATGCCACGCGCGGAGATAAAATCCGATATCCCAATCGGCGAAACGGCAATTGGTGTTAATGGCGCGAAATGACGGGCATCGTCCCAAGGCCAGAATAGGGCAGCGCCCAAGCCGCCATTGGTTAGCGTATCGAGCAAACCGTGGGATGCCATGGCCACGAACAGAAACAATCCCGCAATGATATAGCGTTGCGGGCGGATCAGCGCGACCGTAAGCAGGGCCGCCACGGCCGCGAACACGAGCGAATGTGTTGCACCGCGATGGCCCCAGCTATCAGCATAGTCGACGCCCAAACCAAAACCGATGACATCCGCATCTGGCAGCATCGCAAAAACAATGCCCATGGCGATCACTGGAACCGATAACCGACTTCGCCCTAGCAGCAACGCTCCGGCAATCGGGACCGCTGCGTGAGACATGATGGTCGGCACGGCTGCCGCCCTAGCTGTTGCGCGCTGTCAATCCAGCCGCTTCATAGTCCGCTGCTTTGAAGCCGACTACCAATTCATCACCATGTTCTAGCACCGGCCGTTTAATCATGCTTGGATTTTCCGCCATCAGCATGATCGCGCTGTTTTCGTCGATATTTTCTTTCATCATGTCCGGCAATTTCTTGAAGGTCGTGCCGCGCTTGTTGAGCAAGGGCTCCCAGCCAACCTGCATCACCCATAACTCCAGCATATCCTTTGTAATTCCGGATTTTTTATAATCGTGAAAGACATAGTTTATACCGTTCCGTTCCATCCAGTTGCGTGCCTTTTTAATCGTATCGCAGTTGGAAATTCCGTACATTTTCGTTTCGTTAGCCATCATATTCACCCTATTTATTTTGCGCAGCAAACCAGAGACAAATGTCGCTAACGGGACACCGGTCGCACTTCGGACTCCGGGATGTGCAGATTTTCTTGCCGAACTGAATAAGCCAGAAATGTCCATCTTGCAAAGCCCAATCGGGGCTTCGCTCTTCTAATTGTTGCGCGGTCTTATCCGCAACCTTCGCATCGGTCAGACCAATCCGGTTACAGACCCGGTGAACATGGGTGTCCACCGCGATGACATCAGCGCCAAAAGTAAAGCTCATCACGATATCCGCACATTTGCGCCCGATACCTGGAAGCGACAAGAGTCCGTCGCGCGTATTAGGTACTATACCAGCATGTTCGGCAAGCAGATGCTCGCAAAATTTACGGATATTGCGGGTCTTGTTGTTGTAAAGCCCACACGGCTTGATTGCCGCAGCAATGTCGCGATCATCGAGCTCCAGCATGTCTTCCGGTGTTTGGGCCAGCGCGAACAATGCCCGTGATGCTTTAGCAGTGTTGCGGTCGAGCGACTGGGCCGAAAGCATGCAGGATATACAAGACCGAAAAGCATCCGGCTGCCCTTTCGGGCCCTTGGCATTTTTTGTGCGGCCGGGCATCGCTTTGGCAAGACGGCGATAGACGGTTTCGACTTGATCGGTGGCAATCAGCTTTTTAGACATTTTTATATTTCATAAAAAACGGGAAGGAGAAGAAAGACAAGGCCAGCATGGCCCGGTATTTAGCGATTCGTTGTAATGTAGGACAGCACTATTGGAGATTATTTTTTCGGTTCTATGTTAAAATGCAGAACATCCTCTCGGGTTCCAAGACCGCTGTATAAAGCAATGGGAGGATCATCACCCTTATCTGCCTGGACAAATACGACCCCTGCTCCTCGCTCCACTGCGATTGCACGCAAGGCATCAATCAACTGGGTCGCGATATTGCGGCGGCGATGCCTTTCCAGTACCGCCAGATCATAGAGATAGATTTCGGACCGTTCCTGCTCAAGCTTTTCCATTTCATAAGCAGCGATTCCGCCTACTACCTCGCCATCGACAAGTGCGACCAAGACGATGAAATGATTCCGGGTCAGTAATTTTCCCAGATAATACTCACTGGAAGCTTTGGGATCATAGGTTTTTTCATCTTCGAACGCTTTCCCGAAAACATAAAGCAGTTCGCGCGCGAGCTCTGTATCTGCGGGAGACAATTGCCGGATGATGGCGGGGGACGGGTTATCCATCAATCCAGCCGCCGTCCGATGGTCACAACCGGTTGCAATTTATATCCCAACGCCTTGTAAAATCCGATGGCCTGTTCATTGTCATCGCGCACCATCAACTGGATTTTTGGCGCGCCCCGTTCACGCAGCCATGATTCGGCTGCTGCCATCATCAGACGCCCAAGTCCCTGCCGTCTGCCATCTGGCAATACACCGAGATAATAGACCCAGCCGCGATGACCATCATCACCGACCATGACTGTCGCCACCAGTTTTCCGTCCTCCTCAAAGCACAGGATAGCAGAGGTAGCGCCATCCACTGCGCGTTTGAAATCAGCGGCAGCATCATTCCATGGGCGAGTCAAACCACAGGCTTCCCAAAGCGATACTACCGCATCGCGATCATCCGCCCCGGCCTGCCGTGTCGAAGAACAGGTGTTCACGATGCCTGCTTTCCGGAAACCTGCCCAGTCTCGCAATCGCCGCGCACCGGACAGTCGGCACAATTCGGACGGGAGGGCCGACAATGCGTCTGGCCTAGCCTTTTGATTAACAGGTGATGTTCATCAATGTCCGCCGCTGACCAGTCAGGCGGCAGGACCGGCATCAGGATATCATAGGCACGTGTCGTATCAGCCTTGGGCGGCACCAGCCCGATGCGCTGGACCACGCGGCGATGGTGCGTGTCGATCACCAGTGCTTTGCGCTCCAACGTGCTGTTGCTCACGACGCCCGCACTGATCTTGCGTGCAACGCTAGGCAGGGATTCGAGCCACGTCATTGCATCTGCGGTTTTCATTTCCGCCAGAAGGGACAGGTCAACGGCTCCGCATCGATTTATGATTTCCGACAAACAATCCTTTAAGCGACTTGCTGAAAGATCTGGAAAAGTCTGATGGGCGAGATAGTCGGTCAGTATCTCTAGAGGCAGCCCTGCTACCGCTTCCCAAGTGCCGAAATCAGCCAACAATTGATCGGTAGAAGCGTTAGACACAGCCGTTTTCGACCGTGCTCCGATCACCCCCTGTACCACTGTCCAAACCGGATCGCGGCGCTTTTCCGCAGGGCGCACAATCCGCCCGAAACGCGCGATTAATTGCTGCTGGATGCGATCCAGCAAGGCGGGGCGGGAATCGAAATCGAAAGTCACTTGCATGCTTTAAAGATGCCCTGAACTGGCGAACATGACAAGAACATTGCGTCTTTAAAGCTACGGGTTGCCCCAAACGCCCGTTAGATATCGACGATAATCTTTCCAAAATGCGCACCGGATTCCTGATGCCGGAAAGCGTCGGCCAAGTCGGCCAGCGCGAAATGCTTGTCGAGCACCGGCTTGATGCCATTGGCCTCAATGGCCGCGATCATATCGATCTGCTGCGCGCGGCTGCCGACGGTCAGGCCCTGAACACGAAGGTTTTTCGCCATAAGCATAGCTGTTTGAACTGGACCGGCAAAACCGGTTAAGACACCAATTAGCGCGATATGGCCGCCAATACGCGTCGCCATCATCGACTGGTCGAGCGTACCGGGACCGCCAATTTCAACCACGCAATCAACGCCCGCACCACCGGTCAGTTCGAGCACTTTTGGTCCCCAGGCCTCTACCTCTTTGTAATTAATCAGATGGTCCGCGCCCATCGCTTTAAGCCGCTCCAGCTTTTCGTTAGAGGACGACGTTGCGATCACCGTAGCCCCAGCCGCCTTGGCAAATTGCAGCGCAAATATCGACACGCCGCCCGTACCCTGCACCAGCACAGTATCGCCGGGTTTCACGCAGCCATCGACAAACAACGCCCGCCAGGCGGTTAGGCCCGCGCAGGTCAAGGTTGCCGATTCGGCGGCGCTATAGCCCTTTGGTGCATGCGTCCAGGCTGTCGCCGGGCCAACCGTTTGCTCACAGGCATAGCCATCAATCCCGTCACCAGGCACGCGCTGAAACCCGCCTTCGGGCGGAGCGCCGTCTATCCAATCGGGGAAGAAGGTGGAAACCACGGCGTCGCCGGTTTTAAACGCGGTCACGCCCTCTCCCACGGCCGTCACTTCGCCCGCGCCATCGGACATCGGTATGCGGTTTTCGGCGGTTGGCAGCATGCCCTTGACCACTGCATAATCATGATAGTTGAGGCTTGAGGCGCGCAACCGGACAGCGATTTCGCCGGGACCGGGGGCGGCCGGATCGGGGAGATCGACGAGTTTGAGATTGTCGAGCGATGCCGGAGCTTGAAGTTGAATGGCTTTCATGACGATATTTCCTCTTTTATTTATAACCCCTTACCCGTTCGTCCTGAGCCTGTCGAAGGACCGTCAAATAACGAGCTAATCGCAATGAAAAATGCAAACGAAGCCAATGACTTCCATTCACTCCCACTCAATAGTCCCCGGAGGTTTCGAGGTATAATCATAAACCACCCGGTTAATCCCCTTCACCTCATTCACAATCCGCGTCGAAACCCGCGTCAGGAAACTCGCGTCAAAGGGATAGACATC
Organism: Parasphingorhabdus cellanae; assembly: GCF_017498565.1. Classification (NCBI taxonomy): domain Bacteria; kingdom Pseudomonadati; phylum Pseudomonadota; class Alphaproteobacteria; order Sphingomonadales; family Sphingorhabdaceae; genus Parasphingorhabdus; species Parasphingorhabdus cellanae. The sequence continues at coordinate 3,330,507 of NZ_CP071794.1, read as the reverse complement.
GGCGGTCATACCATCGGTGCTGGTTACAGCACGCAGGCCGCAGACATTGTCATAGGTGCGGCTATCGCCCATCACGCCCACGGTCTTGACCGGGAGCAGCACTGCGAAGGCCTGCCAGATCGCATCATACAAACCAGCATTTCTTATTTCTTCCAGATAGATAGCGTCCGCTTTGCGCAAAATGTCGCAGCGCTCTTTGGTCACTTCGCCAGGAATACGGATGGCTAGACCCGGTCCGGGGAACGGATGGCGACCGACGAAAATTTCCGGCAGGCCGAGTTCGCGGCCCAATGCGCGGACTTCGTCCTTGAACAGTTCGCGCAGCGGTTCGACCAGCTTCATATTCATGCGTTCTGGTAGGCCGCCGACATTATGATGCGATTTGATTGTCACGCTGGGTCCACCGGTAAAGCTCACGCTCTCAATCACATCCGGATAGAGCGTCCCTTGCGCAAGAAAATCTGCGCCACCGACTTTTTTTGCTTCAATCTCAAACACATCGATAAAGGTCTTGCCAATAAATTTGCGCTTCTTTTCCGGGTCCGCCTCGCCTTTCAGGCCGTTGAGGAACAATGTCTCGACATCGAGATGCACCAGCGGAATATTATAATGACCCTTGAACAGGCTCACCACCTGATCCGCCTCACCCATGCGCATCAGGCCGTGATCGACAAACACACAGGTCAGCTGTTCACCAATGGCTTCGTGGATCAACACAGCGGCGACCGCGCTGTCGACACCGCCCGAAAGCCCGCAAATGACTTTGCCATCGCCAACCTGCTCGCGGATTTCCTTGATCTTGGCCGCCTTGAATTCTGCCATCGACCAGTCGCCGGCACAGCCGCAGACATGGCGAACAAAATTGGCAATCAACTTGCCGCCATCGGGCGTGTGCACGACTTCGGGATGGAACTGCATGCCGTAAAAGCGTTTGTCGTCATCCGCGATAATCGCGAAAGGCGCGCCTTCTGTGGTTGCGACGATGCGGAAGCCGGGGGCAAATTCGGTGACTTTATCGCCGTGGCTCATCCAAACCTGGTGCTTCTCCCCGACCTTCCACAGGCCGTCGAACAATACGCAGCTTTCGGCAATCTCGATAAAGGCGCGGCCAAATTCGCCGCTCTCGCCGCCTTCAACCTGACCGCCCAATTGGGTGGTCATAACCTGCTGGCCATAGCATATGCCGAGCACCGGAATATCAGCATCAAGAAACGCTTGCGGGATACGCGGGCTGCCTTCATCTGTAACGCTGGATGGACCGCCCGACAGGATAATTCCTTTGGGTTTCATCCGCTCAAACGCGTCTTCCGCATTGTTAAACGGAGCAATCTCTGAATAGACCCCCGCTTCACGGACCCGGCGGGCTATAAGCTGCGTGACCTGAGAGCCGAAATCGACAATCAATATGGTTTCTTCATGAGCAATAGACATGAAATGCGCTTAATCTGACGCGGGGGAAGAGTCTATAGATTGTAGGGCGGATTATAAAGTTTGTGGTCAGAGTTAAAGCCGGGCGAGCAGCGCGTCAATTTGCGCCTGTTGATCGGAACTTGCAAAGGCTTTCAAGCCGGAAATCAACTGTTTGGCTTCTCCCGCCTGCCCGTTGGCCGCCAGCGCATTCGCAAGATGCCAACGAATTTCCAAATTGCCGGGAGCCCGCGCCGATGCTTGCCGCAGCAGCTTCAATGCTTCGGCCTTGTCTTGCCCGGATTGCAGCAAAGTCCAGCCTAGCGTGTCCAACACATTAGGATCATCGGGCGTCAATGCGGCTGCGGCACGAGCAAATTTGACCGCTTGCGCTTCATTGCCCAGCTCCAGCTGGACCAATGCGCTATTGTTCATGATGATCGCATTATTGATCAAGCCAGAGGCCCTCAGATCGGCATAGATAGCATCGGCTTTTTGCCATTTCTTGTTCGCTATGGCCTCACCAGCCTCCGTCATTTTCAGCGCAATATCCTCGCGAGTGCCTGTTGCCTCAGCGCGCTGGGCGAAACTGGTCGCCGCCGGGTCGTTTTGGATTTTGCCCAATTTTGCTGCCAGTGCCAATAGTTGCGGTGTTGCATTCGCCCGGTTCGCAGCCGGTTTGACCAGCTGATAAGCCTCCGCCTCATTACCGGTCGCTGCCAGGGCATGGCCCAGCACTGTAGTGCCCTGAACATGGCCAGGCATATCCGACAGAAATCTCCGCAATTGGTCGATTGCCTGTTCATGATTACCTTTCAGATAAGCTATTTCGCCTCGCAGCAGCGTCACGCCCGGAACGTCATCAAGCGTTTCTCCAGCTCCCTGAACCAAGTCATGCGCGCGATCAAGATTGCCATCATTAAAGGCCAATCGGGCCATCAGAAAGAGCGCCATGGGATGGCCGGGCGCCAGCTCCAGCACGCGTTTCAGACCGGCCTTAGCGTCCTTGTCATTACCCAGATCAGCGTTAACCGCGGCCACGGAAAAAAGCGGCGTGATGCTATCGGGATAAAGCTTCAGCGCTTTGTCGAAAGCGACTTTTGCGGCAGGCAAATCCTGACGCATCAATGCTAACTGGCCAGATAAAAGCAGCGCATCAAGATTGTCCGGCCCATATTTAAGCGCGAGCGTTGCGGTACGGCGTGCAGCGCTGATATTGCGGCTGTCCATTTCATAATTGCCGCGCAAAGCCAATAAAACAGGATCGTTGGGTACAGCGGCAAGACCCTCTGATAGAGCGGCCACAGCCCCCTCTTTCTGGTCCAGTTGTAACAAAGCCTGCGCCTTTACCCAATAGGCAAGACTGGCATAGTCTGGATCGGGGTTTTCGGTCAGCGCCAACGCGCGCGCTGGCATATCGCGCAAAAACAGCGCGTGTGCCATCAGGATACGTGCTTCCGATCGGTATTCCTTATTATCGGCCAGTTTTTTCAGTGCCGCCTCTGCCGCGACACCATCACCCAGGCGTAGCTGGGTTTTGGCGAACAGCAAGTTGGCTTTTGGATCAGCGCTATTTTCTTTCAGTGCAGACAGCAAATAGATACGGGCGCTGCGATAATCATTGTCAGCAAACGCAGCCTCGGCATCAGTCATCGGATCGCCGCCTCCCATCGCGCAAGCACTTAGCAAGAGTGTTATCGCTGCGAGGGGAACAGTTATAGAGGGTTTAGGCCGATCCAACATCCGTTTCTGTTAACGGAGAAAGCCTTTAAAAAGGCCTAAGCCTGAGCCAAAGTGGAAAAAGGGCAAAAAGAAACCGGGCGCTGATTGGGCCACCCGGTTTCAGTTGAAGATTATGAGGCTGCTCAGGCAGCGAGCGCCTTGCGCCGCCGGGTTCCTGCCCATAAACCGCCAACTGCCAAACCAAGAAGACCCAAAGTGCCAGGCTCTGGAACTTCAGATGCGATTTTGTCGAGATTGAAGTTAATATCCCAATGTTTAACCGCGTGACCATGAGGGTTCAGAATATTTAGCCAAGCCGAACCACCAAATTTCTTGTTCTTATCATTCGCGCCATTGCCGAACTGTAATGTTGTGTTGCCAGCAAAAGGATCATTGGGGTTCACCGTGTAAATCGCCCCATCAATGCTGATTGTTCCTGATCCGCTGGTGAAAAAATCTATATCCGGTGTGTCGGTAGCAGGATTAAAATTGCCGCCACCATTTTTATAGTCAAAATTCGTACCGTCGATGGTTTCCAAAAAATTGCTGAAGTTTAGGTCCAGGGTTGCTACCTGCCCGGCTCCATTGATTGCGGTTCCTGTCAACGTCGCTGTCTGCGCGTCGGTATCGTGGCTGAACGTCGTGCCGTCCTGAAACGAGTATCTGCGATTGCAGCCGCGACCGGTGTTACCGGTATAAAGACCATGCTTACAAGAGCCGCCAGTGTAGTTGGTTGCGGCGTAATCAATAACACCTGCAGATGCCGGCGTCGCATAAGCGGCGGCCAGGCCAATGGCGGTCAAAGTTGCTATAGTAATCTTGCGCATGAATTTTGCCCTGTTGTTATTCATCATTTCATCAGTCGGCTCCGGGACGGATCAGCGTTAATGTCTGAACAGACCAAACCGGTTCACGAGAAACAGAAGCAGGCGTTATGCCATTTTCACACAAGCGTTACTTTTCAATATATTACTTGGTTAAATTAATGTTAACCATGTCATAAATGTAACGATTATCGACAATAAAGCCTTTACAAATGTGGTTAATCGGTGGCCACTGGCGCCGCTTGCTGGGCTATATCGCGCAATTCGGTTTTCAGAATCTTGCCAATATGGCTGCGCGGCAATTCATCGATCAGGTAGAGTTCGGACAGGCGCTGCGTCTTGCCGAGTTCAGCATTGGTCGCCTCTTTCAAGGCTTCCAAATCCAGCGAAATGCCCTCTTCCGTCACAACAAAACCCACTGGTGTCTCACCCCATTGCTTGGAATCGATACCCACAACCGCAGCATCAGCCACATCGGACTGAGCCATCAATGCTTCTTCAAGATCGCGCGGATAAATGTTAAATCCGCCGGAGATAATCATGTCCTTGGAGCGGCCCATCAGGGTGATGAAACCATCTTCGTCGACCCGGCCAATATCACCCATACGCTGCCAGCGATCGCCATTTTCATCATACCAGCTCGCTTCTTCGGTTTTCTCCGGCTGGTTCTGGTACCCACTCATCATCGTCTGGGAGCGCCCGACCAATTCGCCCATCTCGCCAGGCGGCAGGCGATTCAGGTCTTCGTCGACCGTGATCACTTCACTGCCGCCCCAGGCTATACCGACCGTGTGCAGCTTGTCTGGAAAAGCATGTGCCAGAAGGATGCAGACCACCCCGCCCTCCGTCATTGAGTAAATCTCGATCAACCCGCCGGGCATGCGCTGGATCACTTCTGCCTTTAGTTCGGCCGAAAAAGGCGCACTGGTGCAATATTTATGAGTGAAGTGACTGAGATCATAATCGTTAAAGCCTTCAAAATCCATCAACCTCTGATATTGCACAGGGACCAGCATGGTATGTGTCGCGCGGTTTTCCTGCGCCAGTTCCAGCCAGCGCTGGCAATCAAACTTGCGCATAAGAATAGATGTCCCGCCATAGGCAACGGTTGCGACAAAAATACCCAGCGTCGTATTGGAATAAAGCGGCGTGGAGAACAGCGAGACTTGGCCCGGCCCACCATAGCCGGAGTTTTCGCCGACAGCCATTTGGTACCAGCGCATCTGGCGGCTTTGTACTATGCCTTTGGGTGTGCCAGTGGTGCCGCTGGAATAGATGATGTTGAATGGATCTTTGGGGCCAACGTCGGGGTCTTTCGGCTTAGCGCCTTCATTTGCCATCCAGTCGTCCATCGACGGAGCGTCATCTTTTGCCAAATCCATCATGATATGCTGGATCGGCGGCAAGTCTATTCCGCTCTCAAAAAGTTCCGCTCGCTTGGCGCTATCCACAAATAAATGCATCGCTCCACTATCAGCCATCATATTGGCCAGCTGTTTTGGTGTTGCGGAAGTTGTCAATGGGGCCGCGCAACCGCCGGCAACTATGGCAGCCAGATAGGCGATGGCGTAACGGATGGTTGTCGTCCCGAGAATCGAAACGGCCTGCCCCTTTGCCAGACCGTCCGCCTGAAGCTGCGCAGCGACACGGTTGACCAATGCGGCTGTTTCCGCCCAAGTCAGTTTTTCTTCGCCGTCATCCAGGGCAAAACGGTCGGGCTGATTGGCGGCATGCGCATTGATCAGATCGGCAAGATGACCAAATGGTTGTTCAAGATAGGCGATAGGTTCAATTTTTGTCATAGCCCGCCTGTTTCATGCATCATGGCGAAAAATGCAATCCGCCATTTCCTCTTAACGTCTTCTCCTCGTGCATCTTGCTCTGACCATCTTCTCCCGGCCATCAGGGATATTACCTATTGCCCGCCCTCACAGATGGCAGGAGAGCTTGCGCGGTCTCAATTATCGCAAACTCAAAATCTCGCAATGAAAGCAATTCATGCCGATACCCACGCTTCCCGAGTTGCCGCGCATTCATCTCGGCCAGCAATCCGCCAAGATGCGCAGCTGGATCCGGACCCGGCTTTGGGCACAGGTTATCGTTGCACTCATTCTCGGTATTGCCACGGGCCTGTTGCTCGGTCCCGAAGGCGGTCTGGTTTCGGCCGAGACAGCACGCTGGCTTGGCGCTTGGTTAGCGCTTCCCGGGCAGCTGTTCCTCGGCCTCATCGCAATGGTGTTGGTACCACTCGTCTTTGCCTCGATCATCGGCGGGTTGACCGGCAGCGGATCTGGCGAAGCCTTGAAGCGGATTGGCCTGCGCTTCGCAGGCTTCGTTCTGGCGACAACCTTCGCTGCCGCGGCGATCGGCATTACGCTGGCGAGCATTTTACGGCCGGGATCAGGCCTCGTTGGGTCACTCACCACTGCCTCAGATACGGCAATACCGGAAGGCGAGCCAGCGTCCTTTGATCTCGGTAAAGCGCCGGAGATTATTTCCGGTATTCTGCCCAACAATCCAACCGCGTCCATCGTACAGGGTGACCTCATGGCGATTGTGGCTTTTGCGTTGCTGGTGGGCATTGCCGCGACACAAGTCACCCGCGACCGGATCGCGCCGTTCCTCTCGGTTCTGGATGCGCTGCTGTCCATTTGTATGACGATCGTCAAATGGGCGATGTATCTCGCGCCGCTCGCTGTCTTCGGCATGATGGCACAGCTGGTTATGCGGATCGGCCTGAATACGTTGATCGGGGTTTCCGCTTATGTCGGCACTGTCCTTCTTGGCCTGTTCCTGCTGTTTCTTTTATACCTTATTATTCTTACCATTTTCGCCCGGGTCGGACCGATCGCGTTTTTCAAAAATACCGGAGAGACGTTGTTACTCGCTTTTTCCACATCGAGTTCCACTGCGGTCATGCCGAGCACCGTACAATCGGCCAAAAAGCTGGGCGTACCGCGCGAAGTCGCAAATCTGGTCGCGCCGCTGGGTGCAACCATGAACATGGCCGGGACAGCCCTTTATCAAAGCGTTGCAATTCTGTTTTTAGCCCAAATGTCTGGGATCGAATTAAGCGGAGGACAAATCATATTGATGACCGTGACTCTCGTTGCCTCTTCCATCGGCGCACCGGGAACGCCGGGCGTTAGCATTGCCATTCTGGTCAGCGTAGCGGCCGGATTTGGTATCCCTGCGGACGGGATGGTTATCGTCATGGGCGTCGACCGGCTGCTCGACATGAGCCGCACCAGTGTCAATGTTGCCGGCGACCTGACCGCCAGCACCCTGCTCCGCAACGTCGCCATTCCAATGCCGGAACAACCCGCGGAACAAAGCGTATAATCTATGGTGTTTAAAACCTCCGACCACATTCACTCTCCCAAACAAAGGAAATTTAATGTCAAATTCAACCATCCCAACGGATTGTCTGGTCGTTGTTGCGACCGGAGCCGAAGCCAAGCTCTATCGGAATGTCGGCAAAGATGATGAAATCAAATTGCGGGCTGAGGGGACCATCAATCCAAAAAATCTGGCTTCAGAGGGACCATCTGGTTCTTTTGTGCCGGATTCCTCCGCCCGGGAAACAGATGAAGCAACATTTTCGAAACAGCTTGCCCATCATCTTTATGACCTTTCCAATAACGGAAAGTTTGACAGCTTGGTTTTGGCCGCTGACCCCGGCAGCCTTGGCGAAATGCGGCCGCTTTTGCACAAGGAAGTCACCGACAAGATCGTCTTGGAAATGGACAAGACTTTGATCAACTCGTCGATCAAGGATATCGAAAGATCGATACAGAATAACTAGTCTTTAAGAATCAGGGCGCGGCGTCAGACTAACCGGCTACCAGTTTCACAAACGTGCTTTCGACCCAGCCGCTTTTGCAGGGACCGTCATAGTTTCGTTTGGACCGTACCGGAGAGGAGACGCCGCAATCCTGAGATCCATTGGCTGCCGGATTGTCGCCTTCCGCTGGTGCCGTATCGTCATAGACAATCCCCAACCATTGCTGGTCATGACTGCGGGTGCAGATGTGGACCAATTGTCCGGCCGACAATCCTGCCTTACGCTCTGCCGCATCAAATGGCGCAATAAGAACATCCAGATCGGCCTGACGCAGACCCGTCACGCGTCCCATCGCCTGACACGCATCAAAACGCGGGCCGCCTTCGCCAATGCGGACAGGCCGTTCACCGGGATTAGCGCCGACCCGCTCGGTCCGGCCGGTGGGATTGGACGCATCGGTCTGACTTTCCTGCAAGTCATCGCTGACCTGGGTGGTTTCGGAACAGGCACTGGCAGCGAAACAGATTAACGCAGCGGGGAATAGAATTCTCATCATGTCCATGGTCTAGACCATGTTGCGGGCATTTGGAAAGATTCGAATGATCAATTGGCCTACAGAACGATCTGGGTCTGGGTCACCACAGCAACCAATGTCCCGTCTTCAAGCGATAATCGCGACTGCCAGACAGACTGCCGCTTTCCCACTTTCAAAGGCACAGCCTCGCCATAAACAATCTGCCCCTCTGGCGCCGCGTTCAGGAAATTGGTCTTGCTTTCGGATGTGGTCGTACCATTCGCTCCCTCTGGCAGATTCGCAAACCCGCCAAAAGCACCCAATACATCAGCGAACGTCATCACTGCACCGCCATGGATAGATGGCGTTTCGCGGCCATTACCGGCAGTACATATTTCAGGCCGCACTAGCATTTCACCAAGGATTTTTTCCTTGGTCATTTCTGTGATCTTGATGCCCATTGTCTTTGCAAAAGGCACGATATCAGCGGGATTACTCATTTGGTATTCTCCTTATGAAATCAGGCTCTAGGCCAGCATTTCATCGACGAGAATAGATGCTATCAATAGGCATCATCGAAAGCGAATTAAGCACCTGTAAAACAAGGAATATAATATCTCATTTTCTAACAAATCTCTTGGGTTTCAAGGCCTAAAGGTCTAAAAGAAAAATATGAGTGAAAACACAGAAAATGACACCCCGGATAGCCCGGAAACGGCTCCCGATACTTCCAATAAAAACGAATATGGCGCCGATTCCATCAAGGTCCTCAAAGGGCTTGATGCGGTTCGCAAACGGCCTGGAATGTATATTGGTGATACTGATGATGGATCGGGCCTGCACCACATGGTGTTTGAGGTGTCGGATAACGCAATTGACGAGGCTCTCGCTGGTCATTGCGACCTGATTCTGATCACCCTAAACGCCGACGGCAGCGTCTCTGTGGAAGATAATGGCCGCGGCATTCCTGTTGGCATGCACAAAGAAGAAGGCGTCAGTGCGGCAGAGGTCATCATGACCCAGCTCCACGCGGGCGGAAAGTTTGAAAATACGTCAGACGACAACGCCTATAAGGTCTCTGGCGGCCTCCACGGTGTGGGTGTGTCGGTGGTTAATGCCTTGTCCGAATGGCTGGAACTCAATATCTGGCGCGATGGCAAAGAGCATAATATGCGCTTTGAATTTGGCGATGCTGTGCGCAGCCTAGAAGTCATTGGCGATGCCAATGGTAAGAAGGGGACGCGGGTAACTTTCTTCCCGTCTCCCGCCACGTTCAAGATTACCGAATTTGACTTTGAAAAGCTCGAACATCGCTATCGCGAACTCGCTTTTCTGAACAGCGGCGTCCATATCTTGCTGCGTGACGAGCGGAGCGAGGAAGCCAAGGAAATCGATTTGTTCTACGAAGGCGGCATTGCGGCCTTTGTTCAGTATCTTGACCGGAACAAAACCGCTCTGGTTCCTGATCCGATTGCGATTCATGGCGAGCGCGATGATGTTACCATCGACGTCGCGCTGGAATGGAATGACAGCTATTATGAGAATGTGCTGTGTTTCACTAACAATATTCCACAGCGCGACGGCGGCACCCATTTGGCGGCATTCCGCTCGGCGCTAACCCGGACGCTGAATAACTATGCCGAAAGCTCTGGCGCGCTCAAGAAAGAGAAAGTCAAACTGACCGGCGATGACATGCGCGAAGGCCTGACTGCCATTGTCTCGGTCAAATTGCCGGATCCGAAGTTCAGCTCACAGACCAAGGACAAGCTGGTATCCTCCGAAGTGCGTCAGCCGCTGGAAAGTCTGATGGCGGACAAGCTGGCGGAATGGCTGGAAGAAAACCCGCAAAATGCCGCGATGGTGGTGCAAAAAGTGATCGACGCCGCTGCGGCCCGTGAAGCGGCCAAGAAAGCGCGTGAGCTGACGCGGCGTAAGGGTGCGATGGATATTGCTTCCCTGCCCGGCAAACTGGCCGACTGTCAGGAACGCGATCCGGCGAAATCCGAACTCTTCCTGGTCGAGGGTGATTCCGCTGGTGGCTCCGCCAAACAGGGCCGCGACCGGCATTATCAGGCGATCCTGCCGCTCAAAGGTAAGATTTTGAACGTCGAGCGTGCGCGCTTTGACCGGATGCTATCCTCCAAAGAGGTCGGCACGCTAATTCAGGCGATGGGCACGGGTATTGGGCGCGAAGATTTCAACATTGAAAAGCTGCGCTATCACAAGATTGTCATCATGACCGATGCTGACGTCGATGGCGCGCATATCCGGACCTTGCTGCTGACCTTCTTCTATCGGCAAATGCCAGAGATTGTTGAAAACGGGCATCTCTACATCGCCCAGCCACCGCTGTATAAAGTCGGCAAAGGCAAGAGCGAGGTCTATCTGAAAGACGATAATGCGCTGGACCAATATCTGGTTGATGCTGGCCTGCAGAGCATGATTTTGCAGACGAACGAAGGTGCGCGATCGGGCGAAGACCTGCGCAGTCTGGTCGAACATGGCCGGCGCATGCGTTCGCTCATGGCCTATGTTCCGCGCCGTTATGATGGCACCATTGTCGAAGCGATGGCGCTGACCGGCGCACTCAATCCCGCACATGGCCCCTCCGAGCGGCAAGCCGCTGTGGAGGCCGCTGCGGCATGGATGGACGCCGTAGACGAGGAAGGCCGCTGGTCGGGCAGCGTTTCCGAAGAAGGTGGCTATCTTTTCGAGCGGCTATGGCGGGGGGTCACCGACCATCATATCATCGAAGCCAAATTCCTGGAATCCGCGGAGGCGCGCAAATTGCACAGCCTCGCCTCTGAACAGAGTGCGACCTATGCGACCAGCAGCCGTCTGGTGAAAGCGTCAGCGGAAGACGTCGACGATAAAGACGGCATTGGCTCAGAAGGTACGCTGATCACGCGTCCGTCCGAGTTACTGGACTCGGTATTGGTTGCCGGACGCAAAGGCTTATCCTTCCAGCGCTATAAGGGGCTTGGCGAAATGAATGCGGAACAGCTGTGGGAAACCACGCTGGATCCCGAAGTGCGTTCCCTACTGCAGGTGACGGTCGAACAAGCGGACGTAACCGACGAGATATTCACCAAACTGATGGGCGATGTTGTCGAACCTCGGCGGGAATTTATCGTCGACAACGCACTGAATGTGGCGAATCTCGACGTTTAAAGGCCAGCTCTTTCAGCCAACCCACTCATATCATCAACCTTTCGTCCTGAGCCTGTCGAAGGACATCTAGAGATCATCGATAACCGTCCTTCGACAGGCTCAGGACGAAGGGATTATGTCGGACAAAACCCCAAAACGATATCGAGCGAAAACCTACTCGCCAACCTCCAGCCCCACCGCATCGGCCATAAAGCCATAAATATCGGAATATTCCTCGATCAACTTATCGGTTGGCTTCCCGCTGCCATGCCCTGCCCGCGTTTCAATGCGGATCAGATGCGGCTTGTCACCGGTGTTCAGCGCTTGCAAGCGGGCGGTATATTTAAAGCTATGCCCTGGAACCACGCGGTCATCGGTGTCAGCGGTTGAGACCATCAAAGCCGGATAATTCGTGCCATCTTGTATGTTGTGATAGGGCGAATAGCTCAGCAATTTGCGGAAATCCGCTTCCTTGCTGGGATAGCCATAATCATCGACCCAATACCGCCCGGCGGTAAACCGGTCGAAGCGCAGCATATCCATCACGCCAACCGCCGCATGGCCCGTCGTGAACAGGTCCGGCCGCTGGTTCATCACCGCCCCGACAAGCAAACCGCCATTGGAGCGTCCTTCAATCGCCAGACCATCTTTCGGCGTAATGCCCTCTGCGATCAGATATTCGCCGGCGGCAATGAAATCATCGAACACATTCTGCTTGTTCTGCAGACGACCAGCATCATGCCACTCTTTGCCATATTCCCCGCCACCGCGCAGATTGGCCGAGGCATAGACACCGCCCGCCTGTATCCAAGCCATTTTGGGCGCGCTATAACCGGGCAGGACGGAGATGTTGAACCCGCCATAACCATAGAGCAAGGTCGGTGCGCCTTCACTGAGATCGAGATCTTTCTTGTGGACCAAGAACATAGGGATTTTGGTGCCGTCTTTGCTTTCGTAAAAGCGCTGCGTGACTTGGACAGTATCGGGATCAAATGGCAGCTCGGGCTTGGACCAGATTTCGGCGCTGCCAGCATCGCTGAAACTATAAATCGTATTGGGCTGATTAAAGCTGCCAAATGCGAAATAGCCTTTGTCCGATTTCGCAGAACCGTTGAGGCCAGCAACCGTCCCTAGCCCTGGAAGATCGACCAGACCTTTAGGCGTGCCATCCAGCGCAAATGTTTCGAGCCTGCTTTTGGCATCATCGATATAATCGACCACGAGCAAATCACCGACAATTGCCGCGTTATCGATCGTGGCGACATGTTCTGGAACAACTTCGGTCCAAACATATTCCATTTTGCTGCACGTCGTTGTTTCAGCATCCGGACCATCACACATGACATCGCGATCTTCTGGTTTCGAAAGATCCGTCTTCATGATCCGCAACCGCTTGGCGTCATTATTAGTTGCGAAATACAGCGTATCGCCAATCCCGTCGATCAAGGACCAGCTATTGTCGAAGCCTTCCACCAGCTTGCGCGGTTCAATCTCTTTCGCATCGACTTTGACCAGGGTAATTTCATAACGATCATCGGTGCCAGAAGATGATGTAATGACCACCCATTGCTGGTCCGATGTCACCTCGGCCGTATGGCTAAGTTCTGGCTTTTCCGGCGTCGCATAAACCTTGATATCGCTGCTCTGCTTCTTGCCGAGCATATGCATGTAGACCGTGTGATTTTTGTTCAGCGATTGAAACGCTTCGCCCTCTTGGGGTTCCGGGAAACGGGAGTAGAGAAACCCGCTATTTCCGGGCATCCATGCGAGATTGGAGAATTTAACCCATTCGACGGAATCCGGCTTTATCTCACCGGTTGCAACATCCATCACTTTCAACGTACGCCAATCGGATCCGCCGTCCTGTATAGCATAGACCAACAAGCTGCCATCTTCTGATGGTTTCCATTCTGCCAGTGCGGTTGCGCCATCTTCTGACCATTCCGCCGGATCGATCAACACGCGCTCTTCATCATCCTCGCCGTCGCGAACATATAATATCGCCTGGTTCTGTCCGCCACTCTTGCGCTCGTAAAAAAACTTTCCGCCCGCCTCTACCGGCACCTCCAGCTGATCATAGTTAAACAGATTCGTCATCGATGCCGCCAAGGCTTCGCGCCCTTCTACTGTCTTTAGATAACCATCTGTGACAGCATTTTGAGCCGCGACCCAGGCAGCGACGTCGGCATCTTCACGAACATCATTTTCCAACCACCGATAGGGGTCAGCGATTTTCTCGCCAAATTGCTCGTCCACAACATCTACGGTCTTCGTCTCAGGATAGGTCAGGGCATTATCTTTCGTCATTGCATCCGCTTGTGCCAAAACCGGAGTGGAAATAATTGCTGTGCTACTGGCCAGCGCCAGCGCGAAGAGACCCGTGATACGCATAAAATTCCCCATACAATGGAAACAAAAGAAAAGAGGCCGCAAGCCTATCGCTCGCAGCCTCTAATATCAATTGAAACTGTGTCTAAGTGAAGGGGTTTATGCCTCTTCGAAATCTTCCTCAGCATTCTGGTCTGGACCGCTGTCCTGACCTTTTGCTTCTTCGTTACGATCAACCAGTTCGATCACCGCCATCGCAGCAGCATCGGAATCACGGTAGCCGGCTTTGATAATCCGGGTATAACCGCCACTACGGTCGGCATAACGTTCAGCCAGCTCACCGAAGAGTTTCTTTTCTTGGGTCTCGTCCATCAAACGCGAATGCGCGAGACGACGGTTGGACAGGCCACCCTTTTTCGCCAGCGTGATCAGCTTTTCCACATAAGGCCGCATCTCTTTGGCTTTGGGCAGGGTTGTCATGATCTGCTCATGCTTGATCAGTGCCGCAGACAGGTTTTTCAGCAAAGCCTGACGGTGAGCACCGGTCCGCTGCATACGGCGGCCCTTCATTCTATGACGCATATTCTATACTCCGTTCGTTATGAGCCCGTATGAGGTAGCTCGTAGCAGGCCGGTTCAAAGGGTCGGCCAATTTTCCCTTTTTACCCTCGCCCCTTTAGGGGAGAGGATAGTGGCGCTTGACAGCATCGCTGCCTAGCAAAACTTGGAGAGGGGAAAACTCACTGCCCCTCTCCCAGCGCAGACTAGCGAACAAGTTCGCAAGTCTTTGCATCCCTCTCCCCTAAAGGGGCGAGGGAGAAATTAACCCAGCAGCTCTTGCTCAAGCTTCTTGGCCATTTCTTCGATATTTTCGGGCGGCCAGCCAGGAATATCCATTCCCAGACGCAGACCCATGCTGGACAGCACTTCCTTGATTTCGTTCAAGGACTTGCGACCAAAGTTCGGCGTGCGCAGCATTTCGGCTTCGGTCTTCTGCACCAGATCGCCAATATAGATGATATTGTCGTTCTTGAGGCAGTTTGCCGAGCGGACGGACAGTTCCAACTCGTCGACCTTCTTGAGAAGGTAACGGTTGAGCTGGTTGGCATCGCTTTCCTGCTGGCTCTGTGCTGCGGCCATGCCGATGGGCGATGATACGCTTTCCAAAGCTTCTTCGAAATGCACGAACAGCTGCAACTGGTCCTGAAGAATGCGGGCTGCATAGGCAATCGCATCTTCCGGGGTCACGGTGCCGTCGGTGTCGATGGTGAGGTTCAGCTTGTCAAAGTCGAGCTCCTGACCAACGCGGGCATTGTCGACTTTGTAGGAAACCTGACGGATTGGCGAATAAAGCGAGTCAACCGGGATCAAGCCGATTGGCGCGTCTGCGGGACGGTTAGCAACCGCTGGAACATAGCCTTTGCCAACATTGACGGTCAGTTCCATGTTGAACGACGCGCCTTCATCAAGGTGACAGATGACCAGATCCGGGTTCATCACTTCGATGTCGCCGGAAACGGCGATGTCACCTGCGGTGACTTCTGCAGGACCCGTTGCGGAAAGCTGCAGACGCTTGGCATCTTCACCTTCCATCTTCAGAGCAATCTGTTTGACGTTCAAAACAATGTCGGTGACATCTTCACGTACGCCCGGAAGCGACGAAAATTCATGCAGGGCGTTTTCGATTTTGATCGAGGTAACCGCAGCGCCTTGCAGCGATGACAGCAAAACGCGACGTAGTGCGTTACCAATGGTCAAGCCAAAGCCGCGCTCAAGAGGTTCCGCTACGAAAGTAGCTTTGCGCTTGGGATCACCACCGGATTTTATATCGAGAACATTGGGCTTCTTCAGTTCTTGCCAGTTCTTCATATTGACAGTCATGGACTTCCCCTAGTGAGTTCAAAGAGTGGGTTGGACCGTTACCACTCTGAATTACCAAAAATTGGAAACTACCGGCCGGATAGTTCCCGTAAACTTGAGCGGCTTAGACGCGGCGACGTTTGGACGGACGGACACCATTATGCGGGATCGGCGTAACATCGCGGATCGATGTAATGGTGAAACCGACGGCCTGCAGCGCGCGAAGTGCGGATTCACGGCCAGAGCCAGGTCCTTTCACTTCCACTTCCAGGGTGCGGACACCGTGGTCAGCTGCTTTTTTGCCAGCGTCTTCTGCTGCAACCTGCGCCGCGTAAGGCGTAGATTTACGAGAGCCTTTAAAACCCATCATACCCGCAGAGGACCAGCTTATCGCATTGCCCTGTGCATCGGTGATGGTGACCATCGTGTTGTTAAATGTGGCGTTGACGTGCGCGACGCCTGCCGAAATATTTTTGCGCGCGCTTTTCTTAATGCGCTGCGGTTCGCGTGCCATGTGATCAATTCCTACCTAATATCCAGAAGAGACAAGTCCTGAAAGACTGTCCTATTTTTTCTTACCGGCAATAGCCTTGGGCTTGCCTTTACGGGTGCGCGCATTGGTGTGCGTACGCTGTCCGCGAACGGGAAGTCCTTTACGGTGACGAAGACCGCGATAGCAGGCCAGATCCATAAGACGCTTGATGTTCATTGCGGTCTCGCGACGCAAGTCACCTTCAACGGTCAGATCCGCATCAATGGTTTCACGAATTTGCAAAACTTCCTGATCGGTAAGGTCCTGAACCCGGCGGGCAGGATCGATTTTCAATTTTTCGACAATTTCGGCCGCTTTCGTGCGTCCGATACCGTGAATATAGGTAAGCGAGATAATTACGCGCTTATTTGTTGGGATATTTACCCCGGCAATACGTGCCAATATTTTTCTCCTGCTCCACAGAGACCGATTCGCCGGCCCCTATCTCATCGCTAAGCTGTTAAAATCACATCCAAAACGCACAAAACCAGCGGACGCCACGAAAGCGTTGCCGGTTGTGTTGGATTTCGAATACAGTTCAAATAGGGAGAGTCGGCGGTGGTGTCAAGCACCGTAATACTGCCAATTTTCCCATTTTGGCTTTTATCTTGCACTTTGGCAATTGCGGCCCGCATAGCGTTTGACTGCATATGGTTCTTTTTAGGAATTTTCATGACCATCAGAAATAAACACGACCTGTTTGAAATTGCCGGAACAACTGTCGCGCCAGGAAAGATCGGGGACATTGCCATCCCGATCAGCGACCTCTCCGCAGGGATGCAGGCCAATCTCGAAGTTCGTGTTTTTCACGGCAAGCGTAAGGGGCCGACTATTTTCGTCAGTGCAGCCATCCATGGCGACGAAATTATCGGAACAGAGATCATCCGCCGGGTCATGAAAAAGCTGAACGCTTCGCGGATGGCGGGCACCGTTATCTTTGTGCCCGTCGTCAACATGTTCGGCTTCATCACACATAGCCGCTACCTGCCCGACCGGCGCGATCTGAACCGCTCTTTTCCCGGCACCGAAAAAGGATCGCTGGCATCTCAATTGGCGAACATATTCTCTACCGAGATTATCGGGCATTGTTCGCTTGGAATCGACATTCATAGTGCCGCCCTGCACCGCTATAATCTACCGCAAATTCGCGTTGCTTCTGGTAATGCGGAGTTAAAGGCTCTCGCAATGGAATTTGGAGCCCCGGTGGTAATCGAGGCAGAATTGCGTCCCGGGTCATTGCGTGCGCTGGCCCGCGAGGCCGGCGTGGATATGCTATTGATGGAAGCCGGTGAGGCGCTGCGTTTTGATGAATTCTCGGTACTGACCGGCGTAAACGGCGTATTACGGGTCTTACGCGAGCTCGATATCATTCAGACAAAGCGTCTGGGGAAACGGGGCGCTCCATCCGCGCAGGCGACACGCACAGCGTGGCTCCGGTCAACAAGGGGCGGGATTTGCCGATTGACAGCGCCATCCGGCACGCAAGTGCGCAAGGGAGAAATCGTCGCCTATGTCAGCGATATTTTCGGGGATGAAGAAGAAGCCATAGCCTCCCCGGTTGACGGCATCGTAATTGGTCATTCCAACCTGCCCGTGGTCAATCAGGGTGACGCGCTGCTTCATATCGCGCAGGTTCAAAAATTTAGCGAAGTTGGCGACCGGCTTGAGAAAATCGAGGATGCAATTACCAGCGATCAACTTCTCGACGAGGATGAGGTTATCTAACCCTTCCCTTTTGTCTTTGTATTCCCCGAGCTGGCCTTGGCCTGGATAAAGTCGATAATCTGGCCTGCAACATCCTTACCGGTCGCATTTTCGATGCCTTCCAGTCCGGGTGAGCTGTTCACCTCCATGATTACCGGGCCGTGATTGGCACGCAATATATCGACGCCGGCCACGTTCAGCCCCATGACTTTGGCAGCGCGCACCGCGGTCGAGCGTTCCTCCGGCGTAATCTTCACCATCTTGGCGCTACCGCCGCGATGCAGGTTGGACCGGAAATCACCTTCAGCGCCCGTCCGCATCATCGCCGCGACGACCTTCCCACCAACCACGAAAATCCGGATATCACTGGAGCCAGCCTCTTTGATAAATTCCTGAACAAGAATATTGACGTTGAGGCCGCGAAACGCTTCGACAACTGACTTCGCACTATTAGCGGTTTCGCCCAGCACCACCCCGATGCCCTGCGTTCCCTCAAGCAGTTTAATCACGGCGGGCGCACCGCCGACGATCTTCAACACTTCCTCAGTCTGCTTTGGATCATGGGCAAAGGCCGTGACCGGCAGGCCCAGGCCGTGCTTGGCAAAAATCTGCATTGAGCGCAGCTTGTCGCGCGAACGCCCAACTGCGACACTCTCATTGAGCGGCCAAACACCCATCATTTCAAACTGACGCAACACAGCTAGACCATAGTGAGTGATCGAGGCGCCGATACGCGGAATGACCGCGTCGAAACCTTTCATTGTTTCGCCATTATATAAAATCGATGGCCGGTGTGACGTAATGTTCATGGTACAACGCAGGGTGTTTAATATATGCATCTCATGCCCGCGCTCTTCCGCTGCCTCAACCAGGCGCTTGTGGGAATAGAGCTTTGGATTACGGGCGAGCATTGCGATTTTCATTATATTTCCTTTGTTGTTGTCTTCGGCACCGGTCGCCCGAGCAACCAGCGTTTGGCGCTATTGACCAAGAAACCTCTTTTCAGAGCCCGCCGCCCTACCAGCACCGGAAAGGCCATCGACTGGCGGTTCGCCAGTGTCATATGCCCCACCCATGTAAGCGGACCAAGTTGCATAATTGTTTCGATAACATATCTTTGCTGCGTACGCCCGTTAGAACTTTTGATCGCGCGTTTTTCAACGAGCTTGGCTTCACAATCAATCGCTGAAAACTCAGGCGACTTGGGAATGGTGAAGGCTACCCATTGCTCGTCATCACGCTCAAACGGTTTGATGCGGACAGCATGCAGCGATGATGTTGCCGCTCCGCTATCAATTTTAGCATGAATATCTTTGATACCCAGTTCGGGCAGACTTACCAGTTCACACCAGCCTATTTCACAAGGCTCTTTCAGCTTTCGCCGCAATCGCGGTGGCTTGGTCGGTTTTATAGATACCATCGACCAATATCTGGTCGATGGTATCTGGTTAGGCAAGATTATAATGCTCTGCCGTGATTTTGGAAACGCAGCTTAAGCGCCTAAACGACCCCGTAAGCCAGCATAGCATCTGCGACTTTCTTGAAGCCTGCGATATTTGCGCCCTTCACATAGTCGACATAGCCATCACCCTGATCGCCATATTCCACACATTTTTCGTGGATGCCTTCCATCAGATCGGTCAGCATGTTGCCGAGCCGCTCATTATCCCAACTGATGCGTTCCGCGTTCTGACTCATTTCCAGACCCGAAACAGCAACACCGCCAGCATTGGCTGCCTTGCCCGGACCGTACATGATCTTGGCATCGTGGAAGATATGAACCCCTTCCAGCGTGGTCGGCATGTTGGCGCCTTCGGAGACTGCCATCACGCCATTATCAACCAGTTTTTTGGCTTCGTCTTTCTCCAGCTCATTCTGTGTCGCGCAGGGCAACGCAACGTCACAAGCCACACTCCAAGGACGCTCGCCGTCATGATAGGAAGCGCCTGTAAACTCATCGACATATTCACTAATCCGCCCGCGGCGATTATTTTTGAGATCCTTGATCCAGTCAATCTTCTCCTGATTGATCCCATCAGGATCGTGGATAAAGCCGCCGCTGTCAGACAAGGTCAGAACTTTGCCGCCTTGCTTGGTGATCTGCTCGGCAGCATGGGTTGCAACATTGCCGGAACCGGAAATAACCGCTGTCTTACCATCAATGCTGTCATTCTTATGCTTGAGCATATTTTCAAGAAAGTAGACCGCTCCATAACCGGTGGCTTCGGGCCGCATTTGCGAGCCGCCATATTCCAGACCCTTGCCGGTCAGCACGCCCTCCCAACGGTTGGTGATGCGCTTGTACTGGCCAAACATATACCCAATTTCGCGGCCACCAACGCCAATATCGCCTGCCGGGACATCGGTATCAGGACCAATATGACGATAAAGCTCGGTCATAAATGACTGGCAGAACCGCATGACTTCTGCGTCCGACTTGCCTTTCGGGTTGAAATTAGCACCGCCCTTGCCGCCGCCCATAGGCAGGCCGGTTAAGGAGTTTTTAAAAGTCTGCTCAAAAGCGAGAAATTTCAGGACACTTTCGGTTACGCTGGGGTGAAACCGGATGCCGCCCTTATACGGGCCGATGGCATTGTTATTTTGCACCCGCCAACCACGCTGAACACGAATATTATGATTATCATCTTCCCAGCATACGCGGAAAGACACAACCCGGTCAGGCTCGGCCATACGGCGAAGGATCTGGGCGCTATGATAGGCCTCTTTATCTTCCATGAAGCCATAAATATCCTGCGCGACTTCCTGCACAGCTTGAACAAATTCAGGTTGTCCGGGATTGCGCTTTTTTACGCCTTCCATGAATGTTGGAAAATCTACATGATCGGAAACGGCCATCGTCTTACTCCCCTTTGGGTGTTTATCTACGCGCCCGTTATCAGTCACGATGCCCTCGAATCGCAACCGTTTATGCAACCATAATAAGAACAATTTCGCTAAGAGGTAAAGCCTTGATATTCTAAACTATTTATTCAGCTTTTTCGCCTTCCTCCGGATCGCTTTCCGGCTCTGCTTCAGGTTCTTCGGTTTCCGCGAAGAGAGCGGCTAGCCGCGTCAGTTGCTCACCAATGACACCGTCCACAGCGGGTGCGATTTGATCGACCGGAAATTCCATGTAGCCGCCAACTTTGTAGACAAAGGATACGCCCGTCTTTTCGCCATCAGCTTTCAAACCAATGGTGAGCGTCCCCGTCACTGCCTCACCTTGCAACGGACCAAGCGCGCCCGACATCCGAAGTGCCTTGTTGTTTTGCGCGAAGATAACCCGCATGTGCTGTACACTGCCTTCGGCAGATTTTATGTTGTCTGCATCTGTTTTGCGCAACAATTCACAGAAACAGCCACCCGCCTGAGCGACAAGATAGAAATTGTCAGCATTGCCGGAAAAGCTATGCTCCCCGTTCCACCACCGTGCGGGCGCAATGATGGTTTTCCATACTTCTTCCGGCGATCCGTTGACCACCTTCAGATGTTTCACGGTAAAGCCATTTTCAGCTGTGTTGGTGACTTCGGCCTGAGCCGCTGATGTGCCGATAACGGCGGTGAGTAATAAAATGAATCGAAACAAAAAACGTCTCCCCCTGTTGAGCGACAGACTAGTGTTCGACCGTGTGGCTGGCAATGCTTATCAGCCAGTAGACCAGGAGATTAGTCTAGTGCGAGAACAGCCTCAATTGCGTTGCTCACCGCTTCCATGCTGCCCATGCCGTCAACCTTGCTAACGATACCGCGTTCTTCGTAGATTGGCAGAATCGGTTGGGTCTTCGCGCGATATTCGTTCATCCGTGTACGAACAGTTTCCTCATTATCATCGGGGCGACGCTTGAATTCCGTTGAACCGCAAACATCACAAACGCCCTCTTTAGCGGGCTGTTTGAACGTGTCATGATAACCTTCACCGCATTTTCCACAGGTGAAACGACCAGTAATACGTTCGACCAGCGCCTCAACATCCACAGCCAGTTCAATAACATGGTGGAGTTTGCGGTTGCGCGCTGTCAAAATGTCATCCAGCGAATGGACCTGCGCTTCGGTGCGCGGATAACCATCGAAAATGACGCCTTTGTCAGGACCGAGCTCGTCCAGCCTGTCGCCGATTATGCCCGAAACCACATCATCGGGCACCAGCTCGCCAGCGTCCATCAAAGCTTTCGCTTTCAGACCAACTTCGGTACCGGCCTTGACCGCTGCGCGCAGCATGTCACCAGTGGACAGTTGGACCATACCATGTTCGTCTTCGAGAAGCCCAGCTTGCGTACCTTTGCCGGCGCCCGGTGGTCCCAACAGTATGATGTCCATAAGTTACTGTCCCCTATAACTTCAAATATCCGGGAGAAAAATCTTAGCGCTTCCGGCGTCCGCCCTTGAGTTTCGCTTTTTTCAGCAAATCCCCATATTGCAAGGCCAGCAAATGGCTTTGAATCTGGGTCACGGTATCAACAGTCACGTTGACGATAATCAGCAGGCTGGTACCGCCCAGGAAGAAGAGCGGCAGGTTCGTCTGCGCCATGACATATTCTGGCAAAACGCAAACAAAAGCGAGATAGGCAGCGCCAACGACCGTGATGCGGGTCAACACATAATCGAGATAGTCCGATGTATTTTTACCAGGCCGGATACCGGGTACGAAGCCGCCATTTTTCTTGAGATTATCGGCCGTCTCTTCGGGATTGAAAACAACTGCGGTATAGAAGAAGCAGAAGAAGATAATTCCGGCAGCATATAACGCCATATAAAGCGGCTGTCCATGAGCGAGATATTGGTTAAGTGCGATAATGAAATCGCCACCGGTGCTTTCGCCTGCGGCTGTATTGCCTGCAAACTGACTAACCGTCAGTGGCATTAACAAGAGCGAGGATGCGAAAATTGGCGGGATCACACCGGCAGTGTTCACCTTCAAGGGAAGATGGCTGCGGTCCGCCTGCATTACGCCATTTTGCGTGGCGCGCTTGGGATATTGGATGAGCACGCGTCTTTGCGCACGCTCCATGAAACTGATGAACAATACCAAGCCTACTACCATGGCGATCAAACCGACAATGGTCAGCGCGCCGATCGAACCGGTGCGGCTGCCTTCCATCAGGTTGCCGACGAAAGTCGGCATTTGCGCCACAATACCGGCCATGATGATCAGCGAGATACCGTTACCGATACCGCGGCTGGTAATCTGCTCACCAAGCCACATCAGAAACAGCGTACCACCAACAAGACTTATCACCGCGCCGACACGGAAGCCCATGCCGGGATTAACCACCGCTTGCAGACCGGATTGCGAGGCAAAGCTCTCCAGCCCAACGGCAATGAAATAGCCCTGAATCGCGGTCAGACCGACCGTACCATAGCGCGTATATTGGTTGAGTTTTTTGCGGCCCGCTTCGCCGTCTTTCTTGATTGCAGCCAATGTCGGCGACAAGGCTGCAGCCAACTGCACCACAATAGATGCGGTAATATAGGGCATCACGCCCAGTGCGATGAGGCTCATCCGCTCCAGCGAACCGCCGGAAAATGTGTTGAAAATATCGAGAACACCGCCGCGGGTCTGATCATAAAGATCCGCCAATACGACGGGATCGACACCAGGAAGTGGTACGAAGCTGAGCAGGCGGAAAACCACCAGTGCGCCCAGTGTAAACCAGATGCGTTTACGAAGTTCGGTTGCTTCTCCGAATTTTGCCAGGCTCAAATTTGCTGCGACCTGATCGGCTTTTGATGCCATTTTAGTAGTTCCTTGCCCCGCCGTTCATGAAGACAATCCGTCTCCAAATCAATGCATCGATCCCATATCGGATGTTGCTGCCCGAAAAACAAGGCTCTTAGGCACCAAGCGCAACCGATACGGATAAAAAAGAAAGGCCCCGTCCAGGCTCTAATGCCTAGCGGGGCCATTGATTGGGTAAATCAATCTTTCTTTTTGGCTCTATTTGCCGCTTTTTTCTCTTTAGCAGGCTTGGAAGCGACGGCTTTCTTTTCGCCTTTTGGACGATGAGCCGCTGCGCCAGCCAGTATTTCTACTTTGCCGCCTGCTTTTTCGACTGCTTCGACGGCTGCTTTGGAAGCGCCGGCCACCGCAATGGTAATTTTCGCTTTAATTTCACCCTTGGCGAGAAGACGAACGCCGTCTTTGCCGCCGCGAGTCAGGCCCGCTGCATTCAAGGCCGCCTGATCCAACGTGCCTTTATTGGCGAGCTTCTTGGCATCGATATATTTCTGAATCATGCCGAGATTGACTTCAGCATAGTCGGTGCCGAACGGGTTGTTGAAACCACGCTTGGGAAGCCGCATGTGAAGGGGCATCTGACCGCCTTCAAAGCCGTTGATGGAAACACCGGAGCGAGACTTCTGGCCCTTTTGACCCCGTCCGCCGGTTTTGCCTTTGCCGGAGCCAATGCCGCGGCCAATACGGGTACGCAATTTGCGCGCGCCGTCATTATCTTTAATTTCGTTCAGTTTCATGTCGTGTACTCGCTTTCGCTTTTATTCGCACGGTCGTGTCAGGTTTTACCCTTCAACAACCTCTACAAGATGGTGCACCTTACGGATCATGCCGCGCACTTCCGGTGTGTCTTCCAATTCGGAAACACGGTGCATTTTATTGAGGCCCAATCCGATCAGCGTCTTGCGCTGTTCTTCGGGGCGACGGATTGGCGAACCAATCTGCTTGATTTTCACTTTAGCCATTATGCCTTACTCCGTAACTGCTGCAGCATCGGCCTCAGCCTCTGCTTCAGAAGCGCCACCGCGGCCGAGCAGGTCAGCAATTTTCTTGCCGCGCCGCTGGGATACAGCCTTGGGACTGGTCTGTTCACCAAGTGCCACAAAGGTCGCCCGGATCATGTTATAAGGGTTGGATGTTCCGTTGGACTTGGTCACCACATCGGCAACACCAAGGCTTTCGAAAACCGCACGCATAGGACCACCAGCAATGATGCCGGTCCCTGGAGGCGCCGAACGCAAGGTCACATTACCGGCACCAAACTGGCCTTTGCCATCATGGTGAAGGGTGCGGCCTTCGCGCAATGGAACGCGAACCATTTTCTTCTTCGCAGCAGCGGTTGCCTTGGTAATGGCTTCAGGCACTTCGCGCGCTTTACCCTTACCAAAACCGGCACGGCCCTTGCCGTCGCCAACCACAACCAATGCGGCAAAACCAAAGCGTTTACCGCCCTTAACGGTTTTGGAAACACGGTTGATGTGAACCAATTTTTCGATCAGCTCTTCACCGCCATCATTGTCACGTCCACCGCGACCACCACGGCCACGACCGCGTCCGCCATCACGGCCGCCACGGTTGTTACCGCCGCCACGATTTCCGCCGCGTCCCTGACGTTCGTTACCGCCAGTTTTGTTTGCAGGTGCTACAGCAGCTTCGGGCTGATTGCCTTCACCGGTGGTACCGGGCTGCGCTGCACCTTCTGGTGTTTTGTTCTCATCAGCCATATTAAAACTCCAATCCGCCTTCGCGGGCCGCGTCGGCAAGAGCCTTCACACGTCCGTGATAAAGGAAACCGCCGCGGTCAAAAATTACTTCCTTGATGCCAGCTTTTTTCGCCGCTTCTGCAACGCGCTTGCCCACATCGGCTGCCGCTGCACTGTCGGCACCGGTTTTTACCTTCGACGCCTTGTCGATTGTAGAGGCAGCAGCAACAGTTGTGCCCTCTGCATCATCAATGACCTGCGCATAGATATGACGACCTGTGCGGTGCACAGACAAACGAGGCTTTGTGAGCCCGCGCTTCCGCAGCTTAGTGCGAACGCGTTGCTGACGCCGTTTGAATAGAGAAATATTAGCCATGGCTTATTTCTTCTTCCCTTCTTTGCGGAAAACATATTCGCCGCGATATTTAATGCCCTTGCCTTTATAAGGCTCTGGTTTGCGCCAGCGCCGAATTTCTGCGGCGACCTGACCAACCTGCTGCTTATCAATGCCGGAAATTTCGACCGTGGTCTGATCCGGGGTCTTGATGGTGATGCCTTCAGGAATGTCGAAATCGACATCGTGGCTGAAACCAAGCTGCAGGTTCAGGACTTTGCCCTTCACCGCGGCGCGATAACCAACACCGTTAATTTCAAGCACCTTGGTATAGCCTTCGGTCACACCGTCGACGAGGTTCTGAACGAGCGTCCGCTGCATACCCCAATAGGCGCGTGCACGGGTGGTTTTATTTGCTGGAGTCACCAACAAACCGCCATCGCTCAGCTCGTAGCTCAGATCATCAACCATAGGGGTTGAAAGCTCGCCCTTTGGTCCTTTGACCTTGACCAGACCGTCTTCCATCGTGGCGGTGACGCCATCAGGAATGCTTACTGCTTTTTTGCCGATACGAGACATTAGAACACCTCTGCGAGTACTTCGCCGCCGACATTCTGGCTGCGCGCTTCTGCGTCAGACAAAACACCTTTTGGCGTCGAAACGATTGTGATGCCCAGGCCATTGCGTACGGTCGGCAGTTCACTTGAACCGCTGTAGATACGGCGACCAGGCTTTGAAACGCGGGCCACGTGGCGGATAGCCGGCTCGCCTTCAAAATATTTCAGTTCAATACGAAGACCGGGGTGCTTATTCACCTCTTCTTCGCTGTAGCCGCGAATATAGCCTTCGCGCTGGAGAACTTCGAGGACTGCGCCGCGCAATTTGGAAGCAGGTGAAACCACACTGTCTTTACGCGCTTGCTGTCCGTTACGGATACGGGTGAGCATATCACCCAAGGGATCGGTAAAAGCCATATTATCTTCCCTTTACCAGCTGGATTTCGTTACGCCGGGGATAAGGCCTTTATTGGCCATATCACGCAGCTCGATGCGGCAGAGGCGGAATTTGCGGTAATAGCCGCGCGGACGCCCTGTTGTTTCGCAGCGGTTACGCACGCGGGTTGGATTACCGTTGCGCGGAATTTCCGCCATTTTAAGACGCGCCATCAAACGCTCGGTCTCGTCAAGAGACTGATCGTTGGCCATCGCCTTCAACTTCGCATAACGGCCGGCATATTTCTTCACCAGCTTCTTGCGACGTTCGTTTTTATTAATGGAACTCAGTTTCGCCATGACTTAAGTTCTCTTCCTTTCTTGCGTGTTTCCGAAAACCGGAAACTTAAAAAATTATCTCTCGCGGATTATGCCGCTGCTTGCTCTTCTTCTTCCTGCGGGAACGGGAAACCGAATAGTTTCAAAAGCTCGCGAGCTTCGTCATTCGTTTTCGCGCTTGTCGTCACGATAATGTCCATGCCGCGCACCACGTCGATGTCGTCATAAGCAATCTCAGGAAAAATAATCTGCTCTTTAATGCCCATGGCAAAGTTGCCACGGCCATCAAAACTTTTCGGGTTCAGCCCGCGAAAGTCACGAATACGAGGCATAGCCACCGTGATCAGACGATCGAGAAATTCGTACATACGCTCGCGGCGCAATGTCACCTTACAACCGATCGGCATGCCTTCGCGCAGCTTGAACGTCGCGATGGATGTCTTCGCTTTGGTAATGACAGGCTTCTGACCAGCGATCAGTTCCATTTCAGCCGCAGCCGTAGTGGTTTTCTTTTTGTCCTGACTACCTTCGCCAACACCCATGTTCAGTGTGATCTTCGTGATCTTTGGCACTTCCATGGGATTGGAATAGTTGAACTTTTCCTGCATCGCTTTGACGATTTCACCGTCATATTTTTTGCGCATGCGCGGCAAATCTTTATCAGCCATCGACTTTCTCCCCGGATTTCACAGCCACACGGACCATTTTTCCGTCTTTCTCTTCAAAGCGAACGCGCGTTGGTTTGCCATCTTTTGGATCGGCCAAAGCAACCTTGCTGATGTGCATCGGTGCTTCACGGCGTTCCAGACCACCTTGCGGGTTGGCCTGAGTGGGTTTGCGGTGACGCACGGCAACATTGGCGCCTGCGACGATCAACTTGCCGTCTTTTGGCATAACCTTGGTCACTTCACCGGATTTGCCTTTATCCTTGCCGGACAAAACAACAACGGTATCACCTTTTTTAATCTTTGCATTGGCCATGATTATAGTACCTCCGGCGCAAGGCTGATGATTTTCATGTGTTTCTTGGCGCGCAGTTCGCGAACCACAGGGCCAAAAATACGGGTGCCGATTGGCTCTTTCGCATTGTTGACCAACACAGCAGCATTGGTGTCGAAGCGGATAACCGAACCGTCTTTACGGCGGATATCTTTGCGAGTGCGCACGATAACAGCCCGGTGAACATCACCCTTTTTGACCTTACCGCGCGGAGCCGCTTCCTTGATCGACACAACAATAATGTCGCCAACGCCAGCAAACCGGCGCTTGGAACCGCCCAGCACCTTGATACACTGCACGCGTTTGGCTCCGCTATTGTCAGCGACCTCCAAGTTCGATTGCATCTGGATCATGGATCCAATTCCTTCTTTCTGTTCCGGCCAATCCCGGAAGTTCTTAAACTCGTCATCCCGGCGAAAGCTGGGATCAACTTAACTCTTGGTGCCCCCCATCGGGAGATCCCAGCTTTCGCTGGGATGACGGCAAGCCGTCAGCTTTCGGCTTTGACTTCGCCTTCGTCTTCAGCGGTAATTTCAGCAACCTTTGGTGTTGCAGGAGCAGCAGCAGCGCCAACCCGTTCCAACACCTTCCAAGTTTTCAGCTTGGAAATCGGTTTCGTTTCCTCGATGCGCACGGTTTCGCCCGTGCTCATCTCGTTCTTTTCGTCATGCGCGTGGTATTTTTTAGACCGCCGCATAATTTTTCCGTAAAGCGGGTGCTTCACTTTGCGTTCGACGTTGACGACAATAGTCTTGTCGCCTTTGTCTGACACTACCGTGCCGGTGAGAATACGTTTTGGCATATCGGTTCCTTACGCCTTTTCTGCTTGCGTCGCTTTCGCGCGCTCGTTCTGCAGGGTTTTAATCTTCGCAATGGTGCGGCGCACTTCCCGCATCCGACTTGGCTTTTCGAGCTGGTTGGTCGCAGCTTGAAAACGCAGGTTAAATGCCTCGCGCTTCAACTCGCCCAGATCGCTTTCAAGCTGATCGTCGGTTTTGGTCCGCAAATCTTCTGTCTTGCTCATGTCCTTAACCTTCCAAATGTGACGTATCGCCAAGGCGAGCCACAACTTTTGTCTTGATAGGAAGCTTCATCGCCGCACGCTCGAAAGCAACCGCAGCAATGGGGCCGGGAACACCGTCCAGTTCGAACATGATACGGCCCGGTTTTACCCGGCAAGCCCAATATTCAACCGAACCCTTACCTTTACCCTGACGGACTTCAGCAGGCTTCTTGGAAACCGGCACGTCTGGGAAGATACGGATCCACAAACGACCTTGCCGTTTGATGTGACGCGTGATCGCACGGCGAGCCGCCTCGATCTGGCGCGCAGTGATCCGCTCTGGTTCCATAGCTTTCAGACCATAAGAACCGAAGTTCAGCGTCGTGCCGCCTGGCGCCTTTCCTTTAATCCGGCCCTTGTGAGCCTTCCGGAATTTTGTTTTCTTTGGTTGCAGCATGATGCTTTACCTATTCCCTAAAAATCAACGAGAGGGGCGAACGCCGGAAGTTTGTGCTTCCACCATCAACCGATCCTGAGCCATCGGGTCGTGACCCAATATCTCGCCTTTGAAAATCCAGACCTTGATACCGATAATGCCGTAAGCGGTCAGCGCTTCATATTCTGCATAGTCGATATTGGCGCGCAGCGTATGCAGCGGCACGCGGCCTTCACGGTACCATTCAACGCGGGCAATTTCTGCTCCGCCCAAACGGCCACCACAAACAATTTTAATACCTTCAGCACCCAGACGCAGAGCAGACTGAACAGCGCGTTTCATCGCCCGGCGGAAAGCAACACGGCGGATCAACTGATCACCAATGCCCTGTGCCACCAATTGCGCGTCCACTTCTGGCTTGCGAATTTCAACAATGTTCAAAGACACATCGCTGGAAGACATTTCGCTGAGCTTGCGGCGCAGCTTTTCAATATCCGCGCCCTTCTTACCGATGATAACACCGGGACGGGCAGCATAGATAGAAACGCGGCAAGTTTTGGCGGGACGCTCAATCACTACCTTGGAGATCGCAGCCTGCGGCACGGTATCCAGGATATATTTGCGCATCTTGATGTCTTCCATCAAGAGATCGCCATAGTTGGACCCTTCCGCATACCAGCGGCTATCCCAAGTCCGGTTAATCTGCAGGCGAAGCCCGATAGGATTACTCTTTTGACCCATGGTTTACGCCTCTTCTTCTTCATGTTCGCGAACAACGATGCGCACGCGGCTGAAAGGTTTCAGGATTTGCGCCGAACGGCCACGAGCCCGCGCTTTGAACCGCTTCATGGTCAGGCCCTTGCCGACACTGGCTTCGTGCACGATCAATGCGTCAACATCCAGGTTGTGGTTGTTTTCAGCATTGGCGATGGCGGAAGCGAGAACCTTGCTCACATCTTTGGCCATGCTCTTTTTAGAGAAGGACAGGATGTTCAAAGCGTCTTCCGCTTTCTTGCCGCGGATCAGCTGTGCAACAAGGTTCAGCTTTTGAGCAGAACCACGAATGGAATTGCCAACAGCCAAAGCTTCATTGTCGCCAACGCGGCGGGGTGATGATGCCTTACCCATTATTTCTTGCCTTTTTTGTCAGCGCCATGGCCGTAATAGTTACGCGTAGGAGCGAACTCGCCAAGCTTGTGGCCAACCATATCTTCATTCACGGAAACCGGAATGAATTTTTGACCGTTATAAACGCTGAAAGTCAGACCAACAAAATCAGGAAGAACGGTGGAACGACGCGACCAAGTTTTGATCGGCGAACGCCTGCTCTCTTCTTGAGCGGTCTGCGCTTTTTTCAGCAGGTGGAGGTCAACAAATGGACCTTTTTTGATGGAACGAGCCATGCTTACCTCTTCTTCTTAGCGTGACGCGACCGGATGATCATCTTGTCGGTCGTTTTATTCTTACGGGTACGAGCGCCCTTGGTTGGCTTGCCCCATGGTGTCACGGGATGACGACCACCGGAGGTCCGACCTTCACCACCACCATGCGGGTGATCGACAGGGTTTTTCGCAACGCCGCGCGTCAAAGGACGACGGCCCTTCCAACGGGTGCGGCCAGCTTTACCGAAATTCTGGTTCGAGTTGTCGGGGTTAGACACCGCGCCAACCGTACCCATGCAATCGCTGCGGATATAGCGCTGCTCACCGGAGTTCAGGCGAACAATAACCATGCCGCGGTCACGGCCCACAATCTGGACATATGTACCGGCAGAACGAGCAATCTGACCGCCCTTGCCTGGCTTCATTTCCACATTATGGATGATCGTACCGATTGGCATTTGCGACAATTTCATCGCGTTACCAGGCTTGACGTCAACTTTTTCGCCAGCGATGACAGTGTCACCAACGGCCAGGCGTTGCGGTGCCAGGATGTAGCTCAACTCGCCATCGTCATATTTGATCAAGGCAATGAACGCGGTCCGGTTAGGATCATATTCGATCCGCTCAACCGTTGCCGAAACATCGAACTTGCGGCGCTTAAAGTCCACCAGACGATATTTTTGCTTATGACCACCCGCGATACCGCGTGAGGTCACATGCCCTTTATTGTTACGACCGCCGGTCTTGCGCTTGCCTTCGACAAGTTTCTTCACGGGCTTGCCTTTCCACAGGCCGCTCTTGTCGACCAGGATAAGACCACGCCGTGCGGGACTTGTCGGTTTATAGGATTTTAAAGCCATCTTAAATTCCTGTGGTGATGTCGATGGTCTGGCCTTCAGCCAAAGTCACGACAGCTTTCTTAACATCGTTGCGCGTGTAGGGACGACCCTTCCACTTCTTGGTCTTACCCTTTTGCACCATCGTGTTCACGCCTTTGACTTTGACATCAAACAGCGCCTCGATAGCGGCTTTAATCTGCGGCTTGGTCGCGGTGTTGGCGACTTTGAAAACCACAGCATTATGTTCGCTGAGCAAGGTTGTTTTCTCGGTGATGTGCGGGCCGACAATTACGTCATAGTGACGAATGTCTACTGCTTCTTTTTTAGCCATTGAAGCGTGCCTCCAACTTTTCGACTGCGGCGCGGGTCAGCACCAAAGTCTCGTGGTTCAAAATGTCATAAACATTGGCACCAGCGGCTGGCATCACGTTCAGACGCGGAATGTTTGAAGACGCTTTGGTGAAAGCATCATTCACGGCATCACCGTCCATGACCAAAGCTGACTTGCCGAAACCAAGCTTCGCGATATCCGCGATCAGCAATTTGGTTTTGGCTTCTTTGATATCCAGATTTTCGAGGATCACCAGATTGTCGTTCTTGGCTTTGTCAGACAGCGCCATTTTCAGACCCAGCGCACGAACTTTCTTGTTCAGCGATGGGTTGAAATCGCGCTTGCGAGGACCGTGGGCTTTACCGCCACCAACAAAGATCGGCGCGCGGCGAGAACCGTGACGAGCCGTACCACCGCCCTTTTGGTTGCCGAACTTCTTACCAGTGCGGGCGACGTCACCACGCTCACGAACAGCACGGGCCGTGCCGCGTGCGTTTTCACGTTGCCAGTTAACAACACGGTGCAGGATGTCTGCGCGCGCTTCCA
The DNA here is from genome assembly GCF_017498565.1 of Parasphingorhabdus cellanae. Classification (NCBI taxonomy): domain Bacteria; kingdom Pseudomonadati; phylum Pseudomonadota; class Alphaproteobacteria; order Sphingomonadales; family Sphingorhabdaceae; genus Parasphingorhabdus; species Parasphingorhabdus cellanae. Next base: position 3,298,107 of record NZ_CP071794.1, on the reverse strand, counting down.
GACCAAATACGTCATCGTTCAAATCGATGTCGCCCTTGGCTTTAGCGTCGAGGGTTTTCACTTTTAATTTCATGGCTTAGCCCTCCTTCCCTGCATCATCTTTAGCATCAGCGTCTTTGGCATCAGCGTCTTTGGCATCAGACTTCTCTTCAGCCGGTGTTTCAGCAACGGCTGCTGCGATTTCAGCATCAGTTGGACCGACCGGACGCTCGATCGCTGCATCCGCTTCGATCATGCCAGCTGGCGCATCTTCGGTTGCTGTCTCATCCGCATTACGGCGCATGGCACCCGGAAATGGAACGCCTTCTGGAAGAGCCACTTTCACGGCATCTTTAACCAGCAACCAGCCACCTTTGGAGCCGGGAACGCTGCCGCGTACAAAGATCAAACCGCGAGCGGCATCTGTACGGACGATTTCCAGATTTTGCTGGGTGCGGTTTTTCGCACCCATATGACCGGCCATTTTCTTGCCCTTGAAGACTTTACCTGGATCCTGGTTTTGACCAGTAGAACCATGGGCACGGTGAGAGATGGAAACACCATGGGTTGCGCGCATACCGCCGAAACCCCAACGCTTCATCGCACCAGCAAAACCCTTACCTTGGGTAACGCCTTGAATATCAACCATTTGACCAGCAATAAAGTGGTCGGCTGTGATAGTGGCGCCGACGGGGAGCAAGCCTTCTTCGCTCTCAACCCGGAATTCGGCAACACGAGCCTTCGGCTCAACTTCTGCTTTTGCAAAAGCTTCACGTTGTGGTTTGTTTACATTTTTCGCTTTACGGGCACCTGCACCAAGCTGAACAGCGAAATAGCCATCCGGATCCTGTTTGCGGGCTCCAACAACCTGACACTGCTCCAAGGACAGGACAGTTACCGGCACATGCCGACCATCTTCCTGAAACAAGCGGGTCATCCCCATTTTTTTCGCGATCACGCCAGTACGCACGATCATTTCTCCTTACAGAGGCCCGGTCGCGGAATTGCCAGCGGGCGTGCTACAAAATACTCAGCCCAAATTTTCGAATATCGCCCCGTCCGGGCTAAAGTGTTTCACTGATCCGAAGATCAATCAAACGAGACGGGGGACTCATGACCCAGCATATATACTGGCGGTTTCCCATGTCACCACTGCCTGACTAGCTTTCACCAGGGGGCAGCGTCATCACTCACATTAAGCGAGCTTAATCTCTACATTCACACCAGCTGCAAGGTCGAGCTTCATCAAAGCATCAACGGTTTGCGGCGTAGGCTGCACGATATCGAGCAACCTTTTATAAGTCCGGACCTCAAACTGCTCGCGTGACTTTTTGTCAACGTGCGGGCCGCGGTTTACGGTGAATTTTTCGATGCGCGTCGGCATTGGGATCGGTCCACGGATAAGCGCGCCAGTGCGGCGAGCCGTGTCAGCGATATCGCCAGTTGCCTGATCAAGAACCCGATGATCGAATGCCTTCAAGCGTATGCGAATATTCTGCGTTTCCATATGAACCTATACCAATGTCAAAGAGCCAAAAATAAACCGCCCCGATATTCTCTTTTACAAAAAGAAGCCGGAGCGGCGAAAAACTGGCCGCCCGAATCAATAATCCGGGCGGCGAAGCAGTCCTATATTACTTTGTTACGTTGCTGACAACCCCAGAACCAACTGTCCGGCCGCCTTCGCGAATTGCGAAGCGAAGACCTGGGTCCATAGCGATTGGTGCAATCAACTTAACAGCGATCGTCACGTTATCACCAGGCATCACCATCTCGGTGCCTTCTGGAAGAATAACTTCACCGGTAACGTCCGTTGTGCGGAAGTAGAATTGTGGACGATAGTTAGCGAAGAATGGCGTGTGACGGCCGCCTTCGTCTTTCGACAACACATAAACTTCTGCGTCAAACTCGGTATGCGGTGTGATCGAACCAGGCTTACAAAGAACCTGACCACGCTCAACTTCTTCACGAGCAACACCGCGGATCAATGCACCGATGTTATCGCCAGCTTCACCGCTGTCGAGCAACTTACGGAACATTTCAACACCGGTAACCGTTGTTTTCGAAGTATCTTTGATACCAACGATTTCAACTTCGTCGCCAACATTCACGATGCCGGTTTCAACACGGCCGGTAACAACCGTACCACGACCGGAAATGGAGAACACATCCTCAATTGGCATCAGGAAGTCTTGATCGACTGGACGCTCTGGCTGAGGAATAGCTTCATCAACAGCTTTCATCAGTTCAAGAATTTTTTCTTTACCGATATTGTCGTCACGACCTTCCAATGCTGCAAGAGCAGAACCGGAAACGATAGGAATATCGTCGCCTGGGAAGTCGTAAGAAGACAGCAGTTCACGGATTTCCATTTCAACGAGCTCAAGCAGCTCTTCGTCATCAACCTGATCAACCTTGTTCATGAAAACAACAAGAGCAGGAACACCAACCTGACGGGCAAGCAGGATGTGCTCGCGAGTCTGTGGCATTGGACCGTCAGCAGCGTTCACAACCAGGATAGCGCCATCCATCTGAGCAGCACCGGTGATCATGTTTTTCACATAATCGGCATGGCCTGGGCAATCGACGTGCGCATAGTGACGCGCTTCGGTTTCATATTCAACGTGTGCCGTTGAAATAGTGATGCCGCGCTCACGCTCTTCAGGCGCTTTGTCGATGTTCGCGAAGTCTACGGCTTCCCCGCCGCCAGATTCAGCAAGCACTTTCGTGATCGCTGCAGTCAGCGTGGTTTTACCGTGGTCGACGTGACCGATGGTGCCGATATTGCAATGCGGCTTATTGCGTTCAAACTTTGCTTTTGCCATTTTATATTACCTCTAATTTCTATCGTCTTGATAGTCTGTGCCGCGCTTTGGCGAGACTATCCAAATCTGTCAACACCCTTTTAACCTCTAGGCTTTTTTCTTGAGCCAGAACCAAAAGGTAAGCGCGGTTACTCGTAAAAAGAGCAGCGGCGATTAAGCCATCTTCTCCTTCAATTCTTCTGCGACATTATTCGGCACCTGCTCATAGTGAGAAAATTGCATCGAATATTGTGCACGGCCCTGTGTGAAAGAGCGCAGCTCGTTCACATAGCCAAACATGTTGGCCAGCGGCACCATCGCGTCGACCGCCTGAGCGATACCGCGCGTGTCGGTACCCTGGATCTGGCCACGGCGAGAGTTTAAATCGCCGATCACGTCACCAAGATAATCTTCCGGCGTAATCACTTCGACTTTCATGATCGGCTCAAGCAGCTTGATGCCAGACTTCTGGGCCGCTTCGCGCATCGCAGCACGTGCCGCAATTTCAAAAGCCAGCGCCGAGGAGTCAACGTCATGATAGGCGCCGTCATAAACACGAATGTTAAAGTCGATGATCGGGAAGCCGATCAGCGAACCGGTTTCGGCTGTTTCACGCATGCCTTTTTCAACCGACGGGATATATTCCTTTGGAATGTTACCGCCCTTGATTTCGTCTTCAAAGGTAATGCCTGCACCGCGCTCACCGGGTGTGACTTCAAACTTGATACGCGCGAACTGACCGGAACCACCGGACTGTTTCTTATGCGTATAGTCGGTGTCAACAGCCTTGCCGAGTGACTCGCGATAAGCAACTTGCGGGGCACCAACATTGGCTTCCACTTTAAACTCACGCTTCATACGGTCGACGAGAATGTCGAGGTGAAGTTCGCCCATGCCTTTAATGATGGTCTGACCAGATTCATGGTCAGTCGTCACACGGAATGACGGATCTTCAGCAGCCAGACGATTAAGCGCAACGCCCATCTTCTCTTGGTCAGCCTTGGTTTTTGGTTCAACCGAAAGCTCGATAACCGGCTCTGGGAATTCCATACGTTCCAGAATGATCGGACTTTCCGGAGCACAAAGCGTGTCACCGGTTGTCGTTGTCTTCATGCCAGCCAAAGCGATAATGTCGCCAGCAAACGCCTCTTCAATGTCTTTCCGGTCATTGGAGTGCATTTCCAGGATACGGCCGACTTTCTCTTTCTTGTCCTTAACCGAGTTCAGCACGGTACCTTTTTCCAGTTTACCGGAATAGATACGGCAGAAGGTCAAGGTTCCCACGAACGGATCGTTCATGACTTTAAAGGCAAGCGCAGAAAACGGCTCATCATCGCTGGATGGACGGGTATCTTCGGTTTCACCGTCAAGCTTCACGCCTTTAATAGCAGCAACATCAAGCGGGCTTGGCATATAGTCCACAACCGCGTCGAGCAGGGGCTGAACGCCCTTGTTCTTAAACGCCGAGCCGCAAAGCACAGGAACGAAGCTCTGGTTCAACGTGCCTTTGCGGATGAGCGACTTCAAGGTCGCGGCATCAGGCTCGTTGCCTTCCAGATATTGTTCCATCACGTCATCGTCCTGCTCCACAGCAAGCTCGATAAGCTTCTCGCGATATTCAGCGGCTTCATCAGCCATGTCTTCGGGAATGTCGCCATAAGCATATTCAGCGCCAAGGTCTTCGTTCTTCCAGGTGATCGAACGCTGATTGACGAGGTCAACCAAACCGACAAGGCTCGCTTCGATGCCGATTGGCAAATAGAGCACAGCAGGTGTTGCGCCCAAACGCTCTACGATGGAATCGACACAGAATTTGAAGTTGGCACCGGTCCGGTCGAGCTTGTTGATGAAGCACATCCGCGGCACTTTATATTTATCAGCCTGACGCCATACAGTTTCAGATTGCGGTTCAACGCCGGCAACGCCGTCGAAACAAGCAACCGCGCCATCAAGCACACGCAGTGAACGCTCCACTTCAATGGTGAAGTCAACGTGGCCTGGTGTATCAATAATGTTGATCCGGTGCTCAGGACCCTTGCGGTCTTCCGCATTCCAGAAACAGGTGGTCGCAGCAGAGGTAATGGTAATACCACGCTCTTGCTCTTGCTCCATCCAGTCCATCGTCGCCGCGCCATCATGCACTTCGCCGATTTTATAGGACTTACCCGTATAATACAGGATGCGTTCCGTTGTGGTCGTTTTACCAGCATCAATATGGGCCATAATGCCAATATTGCGATATCGTTCGAGCGGATGGCTGCGTGCCATAGTCTTTACTCCAGAATTAAGGGGCCCCAAATAGCGCCGCCCATATAGTGAAAGGGGCCAGCGATGACCAGCCCTGATTGGTTACAAATACAACAATGTGAAAAGCGCAGGAATTTACAGAGAGTCTGCGACCCCTGCGCTTCTATATAATGCTACCAGCGGTAATGTGCAAATGCGCGGTTGGCTTCGGCCATCTTGTGCGAATCTTCACGCTTCTTCACCGCGTTGCCGCGATTGTTGGAAGCGTCCAGAATTTCACCAGACAGACGCGCCGCCATTGTGGTTTCACTGCGCGAACGCGCCGCACTGATCATCCAGCGAATGGCGAGAGCCTGCGCACGCTCAGGACGCACTTCGACAGGAACCTGATAGGTCGCACCACCAACACGGCGGCTGCGCACTTCGATGCCCGGCTTGATGTTGTTGAGCGCATCATGGAACATCTGCAGCGGATCTTTTTTCGCTTTGGCTTCTACGCTATCCAGCGCGCCATAAACGATACGTTCTGCAACAGATTTCTTACCATCCTGCATCAGATTGTTCATGAATTTCGAAAGGACCTGATCCTTAAACTTTGGATCAGGAAGGATTACCCGTTTCTCGGGACGACGACGACGTGCCATATTATAAAACTCCGTAAATCTTGTAACTCGTCATCCCAGCGGAAGCTGGGATCTCCTTAAATTGGCCACCTGGCCCAAAGCAGATTCCAGCTTTCGCTGGAATGACGGAAAAATACTACTTAGGACGCTTGGCGCCATATTTGGAACGGGATTGCTTCCGGTCCTTAACGCCTTGCGTATCAAGAACACCGCGCAGCACATGGTAACGCACACCGGGAAGGTCGCGAACACGGCCGCCGCGAATAAGAACAACGCTATGCTCCTGAAGGTTATGACCTTCACCGGGAATATAGCTGATGACCTCACGCTGGTTGGTCAGGCGAACCTTGGCAACCTTACGCAGAGCGGAGTTTGGTTTTTTAGGAGTCGTTGTGTAGACCCGGGTACAAACGCCGCGTTTCTGCGGGTTGGCTTCCATGGCCGGCACTTTGGACTTCGTCTTCTGTGGCACCCGCCCTTTACGGACGAGCTGATTAATCGTTGGCATAAAGTCTTCACCTTATTGGATCTAGATAAACTAGGGTTACTCTCGTGGCCAAATCGCCTTGAGTGTTTTGCCTATGTAAGTTTTCTGCGGGATTGGGAGAACCCGACACAACAGAAGCGCGGCCCTTAGCGGGGATTCGGCTGGCGGTCAAGGGTGGCTTGGGGCAGGGTAATGGAGAAATACACGACCATTGCAACCGTCACTGACATCCGTTTTTTAGCCGCATAATCCTATTCGCCTTTGATGAAGCAGGAGGCGAAACGTTATCTGCCTCAAATCCATAAGGCAGAATATGTAACCATTCTGAGTGCGATCGGCCCGTTACTTGATAGTTTCGGTCAATCTTATTGAACGAAATTGATCCTCAGAAATGACATAGTATATCTCGTGACAAATCGATGACATTCATGTTCTTCTGCAAAAATTTGGTGCCTATCCCCCTCCCCCGGAATAGAAGGTCATTGTAATCGCTAGAGACAAATTTGCAGACATTCTGGACAGTGATATCGCGCAGTTTTGGAGCCGATTTGATCCGCCGGTTCGTGCACCACGCATATGCCCCGCCGAAATTGTACAAGCCATGGCACGAAATCCATGAGCTTGTCCAAACCCGCCATTTTTCTGAAAGGCTATGACGATGAAATTCGGATTTTTAACGAAGATTGCGACAGCAATGACCGTCCCTTTTTTGCTTTTCGGACCGGGGACCGCCGCGGCCCCGCCAACGCCGGAACCTGTTCCTGACGATCTGGAATCGCCTGTACGCGGCTATGACACAGCCAGACTTTATCAGGAGTGGAGCCTGTTCGTTGAAAGACGCCAAGGTCTGGCAACAGAGGCAGTGCTGGCCGAATTGGACAAAATACCTGGTAAACGACCGGCTGACGACCCTTTTCTGACTTTCAAAAAAGGGAACGATCTTGGATATTTTTCAATTGGTCAGGTCGTGGTCTATTGTGATGAAAAAGAGCAATGGGCCGAGAGAGAAAACTGTCACTATCTTTATCGCGACGGCTATATTCCTTATTACTCTGTTGCAGAAAATGGCTCCAACTTGTTGTCTAGTTGGATGCAAAATAATTTTGATCCACATCTTCTGACCGAGGGCCTGGAAAAACGTGGTCTCACACCCAAAACTTTTCGCGGGAATATAACCCAGCGCGAGATGTTCGAAGTGCTACCCTCACCTGATCCCATATTGCGCGAGCATGTCAAAATAACCCGGGTGGATTCTCGATATTGTCCTGAATTACGCAAAGCGGTTGAAAAAATCGAAAAGCAAAGGATCAGTTGGCCAATCGATATTTTGGGAGTTGGTTCGGATGTCGACCCCGAGGCGCCAGTACCGCATGCCACATATTATGATCAGACTTTTAAGATACTGACCAAAAAAGGATATGTGACAATAGAAGCGACCCAATTCGCTTTGGACAAGGTTTTGCAACCCATCCAGGATGCCGCCAACAAGTGCTTGGGTAAAATGTCTGACTAGTTGATCTTTGCAAACAGTCGATTATCGAGCAAAAAACTTCCTGCTGTTTCGTGCGCTCTGTTTGCGGCGAATATACACTCACCGCTTTGGTGACAATTTGTCCAAACGCACACCATCGTATCCCATCACTCAATCCCATACCCCACCACCTTCCAACTCGCATCCTCCCGGATCAGCGTCAAGGTCTCGGTGGCATTGGGCTTGTTTTCAAAGCTGGTCCGGAATTTGACCATGTCATATCCGGACGGCGGCGCGGGATAGCTTCCTGGCTGCTGGCTGCCCGCACACCGACTGCGCCCCAGCCCGTTCATCCCGCCGCCAAAGCGACCCAAATAGCGACAAAGAAAGACGCGCCGCCCATCATCACGAAACTATGCCAGATCGAATAGCGAAAGGGCTGCGCCTTGCGGGCATAGAAAATCGTGCCGAGAGAATAGAAGGCACCGCCCGCCAGCATGGCCCATAACGATAATCCGGGTAGTTGCGCCATCATCTCGGGCACGCCGATAATGCCCATCCATCCCAAACCGAGATAGGACGCCAGCGACCAGCGCGAATCCAGATTTTTGCCGAATATCTTGTACAGCATCGCAGGGATAGCCAGCGCCCAGACAATCATTAGCAGGAACAGGCTAAACTGAGTACCGGCAAGCACGAACAGCGGTGTAAAAGTGCCCGCGATAGTCAGATAGATCGCGGCATGGTCTACCCGGCGCAGTGCCAGCCGCCGACCATGAAAAGGCGACAAATGGTAGAACATGGAAATGACGTGAGAAAACGCCACGCCGATCACATATGTGCTGACCGCTGCAATCACCGCCACGCCGTGATCAGCGGCCTGAATGAACAAGGCCGCACCGGCCAACAGGATAAAAACCAATCCTATCCCGTGGACAATAAAATCGGCGCGGCGTTCTTGCATATCGGGGCTGGGGTACATCGGGTCACAATCATTTAGATGGGCATTGGAGATCGGGCCGCAGTGACAGCATATTTATCGCTCTTAGTCACCCACTAACCGACAACCGCACACCCATGGCTCGCAGCACATTCAGCAAAGTCTCCAGCGTCATATTGCCGTTCGGCCCCAGCGCCTTGTAAAGCGCTTGCCGCGTGATCTTGCTCTCCGCCGCCATACTCGTCATGCCTTTGGCACGCGCAACATCGTTCAGCGCGGTGCGGATCAGGGCTGCATCATTTTCTTCAAAGGCGACCTTCAAATACGTCGCAATCATTTCCGGGCTGTCGAGATATTCGGCAGCATCAAATTCTGTTGTGGTCATTCGACCTTCTTGGAACATTAACATGGATATGTAAACTATAGATGACACACCATCCATCGTCATGCTGAACTTGTTTCAGCATCCATCGTGCACCAATCACAGCCTGTGGAAATGGAGAAATGGACCCTGAAACGAGTTCAGGGTGACGGGGGTTGGCAGAAACTGTCACAACAGCTCAAGCCACCAAAGCCACCCACATGGTGACAAAGAAAGACGCGCCGCCCATCATGACGAAACTATGCCAGATCGAATAGCGAAACGGCTGCGCCTTGCGGACATAGAAAATCGTGCCGAGAGAATAGAAGACACCACTCGCCGCATGGCCCATAACGACAATCCGGGTAGCTCCCCCGGTTCAGCCTGACGCTGCGTAGAGGATCACTCGATCCAATAGCCCACCACTTTCCAGCTTGCGTCCTCCCGGATCAGCGTCAGGGTCTCGGTGGCATTGGGCTTGTTTTCAAAGCTGGTCCGGAATTTGACCATTTCATATCCATGGGGCGGTGCGGGAACGGCTTCCTGGCTGCTTGCGGTCCGCGAGAGCACGGCCCCCAAGGTCGGTTGAACCTCACCAGCGGCCGACGCCCATGCCGCGCTGGTGTTTAGCTCCTTGAACGCCTGTCCGGTGGCGTTCCAGCTATCGAGCCACTTGAACTGATCCACCAGCGCCAGCCATTGCCGGGCTGATGTGATAACATCGGAAGTGGCGAGCGCAGAGGATGATGTTTGCGTATCCGGTTCCGTCTGGGCCGCCTCGATGGTGGGCTCCGCATTTTGCGAGAGGGACGAAAAGGCGAGCGTTGCAAGTATGAGGGACATGATGAGTACTCCTGTCAGCATGGCGAGGGGAATCCTCGATCCATGACCGGTATCCGGTGCTTGATGGGCTAACAGGCCATTGGTGCTTTCGGCTTCCCCCAAAATCTTGTCCGCTAGAAAACTGGGGTGATCGCCTTCCTTGTCGAGCAGCAGGCGGGCGGCTTGACGGCTGCTGGAAACGGACATTTTCTGCCGTGCGTTGCGCAACCGTTCGTTGATCGTATGGACCGAAAGGTCCAGGTGGCGGGCGATCGTTTTGGTGTCATGCCCTCTGACAAGCAAACGCAGCGTTGCCTTTTCCTTCTCGGTCAGTGCGTCATAATCTTGTGCCATAGGCCTACCTGTGCTGGCGTCATTTGATCGCCCCAGTCTAGATAGCGGCCCCGCCCTGCACTACCCCAAAAAATTCGTAGGCCCGTGTCGTTCGGGATCGGCTTACCCCGCTTTCCTACACGCCGCGCGCCTGATATGGTCCTGCTATGACGAGAATCATGATCGCTTTCGCCTGCTCCGGACACAGGCCTCCGTTCATCGATGAAAAGAAACGCTTCAACAGAATTTCAACCCCAAAACACGTATAATTTGTAGAATTTCGATGTGCCGAATTTCCGCAATGCCTGATGACCACGTGACGCTCAAAATCGCAAATATCTTCAGTTAATTCTTGCCCGCAAGGCTATCGTAAATTCCGCGGTTGGTTGGGGTCTGGCAAAGACACCTTTGGGGTTGATGCAGATAAAAGTGACGGCCGGATCATAACCGCTGGCCGGTTCATAAGTGCAGTCTGCAAAAGAAATCGGCATGCTGGGTTGATTTGAAAAGGCTACATCATTGGCATAGTTAAAACTAAGGCCGCTGCCATTGTCGACAAAGGCAACGGGATCACTGCCAGGGAAGTTATCTGGTCCACCATCATCGATATCACCGTTAAAAAAGGTGATTTGGGCGGGCAGCTGGTCGATAACGAAAACACTGTCTTCTCCGGCCGGACCGCCGCCGACATTCTGCACGACAATGGTATAGATCATATCTTCAGCGGGAATGGAGAAACCGGTGCTAGAGCCATTGGCTGTATAGACAGAAGAGGTCTTCACAACATTCAACCGTGCCGGGTCTACCGGTGAAGTCTGACCCAGCGCGGAGAAATTACCCTGACAATTGCCCGGACCGCCATCAATAGCGCCCCAATTGGGATCACCCGCATCATTCCCCAGCACGCTGGTCCCGGCGGTACCGCCATTGACCACCGGCGTGATCGCTGCGCAGGTCGCGCCGAATAGCCGGATCGCTCCACCACCGCCGCCGCCGCCGGTACCATGGGCAAACTGGTCATTGGCTTCATCACCGCCCTCGCCGCCGGTGACGCGAAAGACTGGAGAACCAGACAGGCCCGAGATCACGGACACCGCAATCGCGCCGCCGCCGCCGCCGCCATCCGAACCGTTAAAATTATCCTGCAGCGCCGACAGGCCATCGGCGATTATCTGACCGCCCCCGCCGACCAACTGGCCCACTCGAAGAAAAATCAACCCGCCGCCGCTGCGATTACCGCCGCTTGCGGCTTGTGATACTTCCGACCCAGAACCACCGCCGCCGCCCATGAACAAGCGGTTATTGGGAGAATAATCGAGGGTCTGGCCGCCGAGACCGCCAAAGGCGCCATCATCTTCGCAGACGTCCAGTTCACGGCCGCCTAACCCGCCCGCGCCAATATTTCCTCCGCCGCCACCGCCAGCATCGGTGATATTACCGCCGCCGCCGCCATTGCCATTATGCCCGCGGCGGGCGGCGTGAGCGGCTGCGTTTGGGACGATGCCCTCACCCTTGTTGCCTGTGCCGGCTTCAACCGGGCCAGTATAGTTTATCTGGTCCGAGGCACAGCTGTCAAAAGGCGTAGAAGCTGCCAATGCGCCGCCGAGAAAGCCCCGGCCCGTGGCATCAATATTGGCATTAAGCGTCAGGGTTCCCGTCACATCAAAGGCGATCACGCCGCCGGTTTGTCCATTCCACGCTTGCGGGATGATATTCTGGTTCAAAGATCCGCCATCGAATACAGGGACACTGACCATTTGAAGAGATCCGCCAGTATTAAAGGCGACCGAGGGTGCCGCCTCCAACGTGACGGTATTGCCCGAAACGCTGATAATTTTGACATATTCAAAGCGACCGGCACTACCATAGCCGGTTATATCGCCATGGGCTGCGCTGTCGGTGCGTGTGACGGAAGCCCCCTTCATCTGGACGATGAGCGCTCGGCTATTGGCCGTAAATCCGGTGCTGCTAGAAAGTTGGACGGTTGTCGAAGAGATAGAAACAACCCGGGCATAGCTGTTGATCACAGTACCGCTAGGCGCAGACGTGGTTTGCGCCAATGCTGAACCATAAGGATATGCGGCAGCCATCAGCAAACCGACGGCGCATATTTTCCAAATCAATGTCTTGATATTAAACAAGCTTTCCCATCCCCCGACGTGCTTTCAGCCTATGGGAATCAGTTACGGCTGTTACAAACGGGAATTAACCCAAATTGGGTCTATTTTTCCTTTCAGTCACATTGGAGACGCCTGACTTTCATCAATATGTCACACGCATAACCTGATGCCGTAACAGCAATGCTGCACTTGCACAGTCATTCTCCCGCTGCTGCAAGTAAAGGCTCATTTTGATGTTAAAACGCTCCCGCTCCAAGACTTCCCTGCCCGCCCTCGCCCTCTCTCTTGCCTTTGCGGCAAATTCCGTATCCGCCGTCGCTCAAGACAATCTTGATGCAGCAGATGGTGGCGCTGCCGATGACAATGTCATTATCGTTACTGCGCAGAAGATCGAACAGCGCTCGACTGACGTGCCGATCACTATCTCGGCTGCAACCGGTGAACGGCTGCGCGAGCTGGGCGTTTCAGATTTGGACGAGCTTTCCAATTATATCCCCGGCCTGAATATTCAGGAACAAAGCGCTAATAACCCCGGTATTGTTATTCGCGGAATCACCTCTGACAGCGGATCGTCGCAACAAGCGCCCCGGGTCACATTATATTATAACGGCGTGGATATATCCCGCTCGCGCGGCTCTTATCAGGATGCTTATGATATCGAACGGATCGAAGTGATCAAGGGGCCGCAAGCGACATTGTTCGGAACCGCGTCCGCGGTCGGCGCGATCAGCATCGTCTCAAACAAACCGGAAGCCGGCTTTTCAGGAGAGCTGTCCGGCAGCTATGGCAATTTTGATGCCTATACGGTCGCAGGCCATCTCAACGCCGGGTCGGATATCATTGCTGGGCGGGTGGCCTTCGCCTATAAACGGCGGGACGGCTATGTCGAAAATCTGGCGCCCAATCAGGATGATCTCTATGCCCAGAACCAGCTCGGCATCAGGGGATCGCTGCGCTATACCCCCAGCGACGATTTCACCGCCGATCTGATATTCACCTATGATCGCCAACGCAATTCCGGCACGCCTTTCATTTCGGGCTCCCTGCCAACGACAGCAGGTCCAGCCAATCCCTTTGGTCCGGCTTTTCTTGGCGGATCGCCGTTTTTCCCGGAAGTTCTGGGTGACGACGAACTGGGCCTGATCCGGGATGTCTATGATGCGAATTTCACATTCTCGTGGGATTTTGATGATGATTGGACGCTGACAATGGTCAACGGCTATCGCAATTTCGATTCCAATGAAATATTCGATGCGGATGGCTCGGCCGCGGTCTATCTGGAATTTGCCGAGGAAGCGCAGGGGGACCAGTGGAGCCATGAAACCCGCTTTTCCTATAATAATGGCTCGACCTTTCGCGGGTCCTTCGGCTGGAATATTTTCCGCGAAGACAGCAACCAGCGCGTGCCGCTGGCCACCGATGAGGTAAGCTTCCTGCAGTGCTTTCAAGGCCAAGTGGTAGTCGGCGTGCCCTGTGTCAGCGCGGACGGGATACCCGCTGGTCCTGCCATAGAAGCGCTGACAGGAGGCACGGTTACCGCCATTCCCTATACGCTGGAATTTGAAAACCTGGGGAAAAATGACAGCTATTCTGTATTTGCCGATGGTACCTGGATCCCGATCCCAGAACTGGAACTCACCGCCGGTATAAGGGCGATAATTGAAAAGCGCCGCTCGGGCTATCGGGCCTTTGCTCCAAACTCTGTTCTTGCTGGTATTCCGCTGTTTCCGGTAACCGATACAGCCGGACAAACATTCCGCACAGAAGACAGTTTTCAAGCCTTCTTACCGCGTTTCAACATCCTGTATCGCTTTTCGGACGATATTAACGGCTTCGCGACAATCTCCAAAGGCCGTCGCTCCCCTACCGTCGACCTTGATGCAACGGGCAGCGCCAATGGACCGATTGCAGACTTCACCGCCATTCCCGAAGAAACGGTATGGAATTATGAAGTCGGCCTGAAAGGATCGTTTGGCCCTGTCTCTGGTTCGCTGGGCGTCTATTATCAGACTTATGAAGGCTTTCAGGTCAGCGTGGTCAACCCCGAAACCGGACTGGCAGAAACCCAAAGCGCCGGTAGTGCCAAAAACTTTGGTGTGGAGGCAGAAGTCGGCATTCAGGCGGCCGACTGGCTCAATATATTTGCCAATATCGGTTATATTGATGGCGGCATCGACAATTCCGACGACATTGCTGACAATTTTCGCGATGCCCGTTTCCGCCTGCAACCGGAAGTACAAGCCGCTGGTGGCTTCACGATCGACTATCCGATTAATGACAACACACGCTTTTTCATGACCCCCAGCATCACCTATCGCAGCAAGATATTCTTTCAGATTCCGAATGATCCGGCGATTAGCGAGGATGCCGTTACATTGGTCAATCTGCGTGCTGGGATGTCTTTTGCCAATGATCAGTTCGAACTAGCCGGGTTTGCAAGGAACCTGACCAATGAAAATTATCTGCTCGATGCTGGTAACACTGGCGGTGCTTTTGGCATACCCACATTCATTCCGGCCGAACCACGATTTTACGGGGTAGAGCTAACCGCCAGATTTTAACTTGCAGAACGGACCAACCAACTTGCCCGAAAACCCCTTTCCGACTAAACTTTGCCGGAAAGGGGAGTTTCCATGCGCCAAGCCAAAGCTATATTCTTCACCGCTATCGCCGCTATGGTGCTGATCCACGCCCCGACTGCGGCCAGCGCGCAAAAACAGGTGATCATCCCTGAAACACTGAAAGACAGTTACGAGAATTTCCGCTTTGCTCCGGCGGTGCGAGCAGGCGATATGGTTTACTTATCGGGCGTTGTCGCCAGGCTACAAGATGACGAAACCGACGCCGATATCACGCCAGCGGTTGTTCGCGCCTTTGAGGAAATAGAAATGATCCTGAAAGCATCAGGCGGCGACTGGAGAGATGTTGTCGATGTGACATCTTACCTCACCGATCTCGATAAATATATTGGACCGATGTGGGCGGTAAAACAGGAACGGGTTCCAGCACCCTATCCGGCGTGGACAGCCATCGGCGTAAGCCAGCTGTTCGGCGGTGAAAAGGCAATTATCGAGATCAAAGTCACCGCCTACCTACCGCTTGCTGAAGCGGCTCAGTCTGGTACTGATGGGAAAGCCGAGAATTAGGCTGCTAACCGCGGTGGGCGAGCACAGCATTTTCGACGCTAATCCGGTGGCGCAACAGGATCGCGTTCAATATCGAGAAGAGTAACGCCACCCATGGTAATCCCATCAACAGGGGGACAATCGCAATTTCAAGAACGACGACCAAATAATTGGGATGGCTGAAAAACTTGTAGGGTCCGCGCTTGACGCGGTCAAAATGCGGGGCGGAGATAATCCGTGTGGTCCACCAGCGGCCGATGGATGCCAAAGTCCAGACGCGCAAGATTTGGGTGCCAATGAAAAACGCAAGCAGGACTGGATTCAGCGCAAGCAAAGGATCAACCAGCAGGAAAATAACCACCAGCCACGCGCTATGGAGGACAATGAACCAGTGATAATGATCCGCGCCAAATTCCTTGCCGCCTTCTGATAGCAGCCGCTTGGTATTACCGTTCGCATAGACCAGTTCGCCCAACCTCTGTGCGACAATGTAGATCAGAACCCATGTGACGAGGGTCGGAGGAGTGGTAAAAATCGCGCCTAAATCATTCATCAACCTGTTCCTGCGGGTCCAATATCCCCAGTACGGATGTAAAGCCGGGACCAAGCGCCGTCATCAAGATAGGTTTCTTAGGATTATCACTGAGTAGTTTTTCCAGCACGAATAACACGGTCGGCGATGACATATTGCCATGATGTTTCAGCACATCCCGGGTTGCGGGGATGCCGGAAAGCTCTGGCGCGAAATAACCTTCCAAGGCTTCCACAACCCTGCCGCCGCCCGGATGACAAGCAGGTTCGCCAAGATCGCTTTTTTCCAATCCCTGTTCCGCCAGAAAAGCGTCACAAAAGGGCGTGAAATCTTTGGTCACGAATGTCGGGATATCGCGGGCGAGCACGAGATCAAATCCGGTTTCGCCAATGGTCCAACCCATCATATCGCGTGTGTCTGGCCAGGTTTTTTGATCGAACGCCCGAAAAGATGGTCCAGTGCCCCGCCCGCCCTTACCGGTCAGAACGGCAGCGGCGCAGCCATCGGCAAACAGGGCAGTTGCGATCATATTCTTCTTGTCAAACTGACTATAATCGTACGACAGGCTGCACAGTTCCAGCGAGATCATCAGCACATTTTGCCCGCCATTGGCATCCGCCAGATCATTGGCCAACCGTAGCCCCAATATACCGCCCGCGCAGCCATAGCCGAAAACCGGAACGGTCTGCACAGATTGACGAAACCCCATAGACTCGATCAAACGACTCGGAATCGAAGGCGTCATTGTGCCCGTGGTCGAAATCATCATGATGACGTCAATGTCTGTTGGCTGCAGGCCTGCTGCCACCATTGCCGCAGCGGCCGACCGCTCCGCTAATGTCCTGCCCACTTCATCATAGATTTGCGCGCGTTCCGGCCAGCTGCGTTGCTTCAGATAATAGTCGGGGTCCCGGGCGATATATCGATGATCAATCCCGCTATTGCCCAATATCTGCTTCAATCGGGCGGGCAAAGCCGACCCACGCGCCTTTGCCAGCACGGCCAGAACATCCTCTTGGCTGATCTTATGGTCAGGAAGAGCGGTCGCGATGGATGTCAGTTGGGACATAGGAGATGTTCGCACAGCATATTCAAGCTGTTACACATAGCTGTTTCATAAACCAAAGAATAATCTGCACAATGCCCGAACGGACGTATCAATGATATTCCCGTTGCGAACTGAATAAGATGGGCTAGCATAGCACGTAACAGGGAAGGTTATAGCAATCGCCGGAATAGACTTGGCATTGGTCGATATAATATTGCGTTTGCTCACCATAGGTGGGCAGATCATGATCATCGCTGTCTTGATCGCGGGCAGAATACGCACGCGGCTCAAAATTGCTGCTATTGGATTGCTGGTTAGCTCGATGGCCTATATTATTAACTCGTCTGGATTTGCCCCGGATGCAGGTATTCCAGACATGGTGATCGATTTCATATCCGTATCCACTACCATCTGGGCGTGGGTGTTTGGCCACGAACTATTTGAACGCCCGATCAACAAAAAAATTCTGACTGGCGCTTCGCTGATCTTATTTTTGCTATGGGCGAGCGCAAACCTGTCCGCGGATGGCCGATGGCTAACATTTGATGCGATCCGCATTGTCTCGTTGGCCCTGATCGCACATCTATTGGTAATAGCTATTGGAGGAAGAGCGGATGATCTGGTCGAAAAGCGCCGGTTGATAAGCACCTATTTGCCATTGTTGATCGGTTTGCAGGTCGGCGGCGTGCTGCTATTCGAATTGCTATATGGAGGCCATAACATCCTGCCCGCAGCATCAGCCGTAAACGCGTCTTTCATTTTTCTGTTGGTTTTGTGTGCCGGTTCGGCGTTACTTATTGCGGAGCCCGAAGTTTTGGTCGAACGTGGCTACTCGCCAGCCAGAAAATATACAGCTACAAATCTGTCCCCAAGCGAAACCGTTCTCCATGACAAACTTATCGCCGCTATGGATGAAGGACAATATCGTACCCCGTCACTGACCATCGCGACACTGGCGGCGCAGCTTGATGCGCCGGAACACCGGCTCCGCGCGCTGATTAATAAACAACTTGGCCATCGCAATTTTTCGTCGTTCCTCAACGGCTATCGAATCACGGAAGCGAAAGAAAAACTGAGCGACCGCGCCATGGTTGATCTGCCAATCCTGACCATTGCGATGGATTTAGGCTATGGGTCACTTGCCCCGTTCAATCGCGCATTTCGCGCCGAAACTGGCCTAACGCCTAGTGATTTTCGTAAATCAGCGATTGATCAAAACTGAAATAGTCTGATCATTTTCAAAATCGCACAGCATTTTTCAGCATTGCAGCGATACGGATCAGGCTTTCTGCCACTTTGCCTTCATCAAACCAATATCGCTTTTGATGGAGAAAAAGATGCCCGGACTATTTAATGACATAATCGACCATATGATCGGCGCCTTTACTTTCGATCTGGGCCGCTACCTGATCGCTGCGGGCGCCTTGTCTTTCATTCTCTGGGCCTTCGGCAAATGGAGCGAAGCGCGGCGCATTCAATCACGTCAAGCCGGGTTTGCTGATTATAAACGTGAGTTTCTATCTTCCATGCGGACGGTCGTTGTCTTCGGCCTGACAACCATCAGCACCGTCTTGCTGGAAGCGAGTGGCTGGATCACCGTAATGACCGGTGAAATTATCTGGCCGCTATTCGTCGTTCAGCTTTTGGCGATGATCGTGGCCCATGATGCCTATTTCTATTGGATGCACCGCTGGTTGCACACGAAAACCATGTTCCGCTTCTCGCACCTGCATCATCACAAGTCACGCACGCCAACACCTTGGGCTGCTTACAGCTTCTCATCTTTCGAGGCGATGACCGAGGCTGCCTTTGTGCCGATCTATGTCTTTGCTGCCTCTATCCTGTTCGACGGCATGTATCCTTTTGCGATCTTCTTGTTCCTTGCCCATATGATTGTCCGCAACGTCATGGGCCATGCCGGGGTTGAGCTGTTCCCCGCTGGTTGGACGCGTAACAAATTTGTCGGCTGGATCACCACGACAACCCATCATGACCTGCACCATAGTCAGGGTAACAGCAATTTCGGCCTCTATTTTACCTGGTGGGACCGGATGATGGGCACTGAACATTCTGATTATGAAGCGCGCTTTGATGCAGTGGCCAAACCGATCCAGCTATCGGTTGGGGCAGCAGCCAATATCAGCATCGCTGCATTTTCATTGTTGGCGGTGGTGACCACAGCTAATTTGATCTGATATATGCTTTCCTACAGAGCGCGCCTCGTGATATTAACATGACTTTATCACTCGGTTCCAAACACATGACTGATGCTAGCGTCGCCAGCAGACGCAGCTCATAATATTGCAGGGCAGCATAATGGAACTTTTTCGCTCATTCTGCGTATATTATGTATAAACCCGCGAAAGAGGGATAAGATATAGATCCACGCAGACCATTGGCAAAATTAGATTTTATAGGAAAAATTCGCTTTATGTTGCAGTGCAACATTTTTCCTTGACTTTGCCGACCTCCATCCCTATTTGTGCACTGCAACAAACAAATGGAAGCAAAGATGGCTGATACAAATACAACCGACAAACAGGCTGTTCCGGCTGCTAAAAAGCCCGCCAGCCTCTCTGCTGAGGCGGCTTACGCGGCCGCTGCATCTGCAGAACCCGTAACCGCTGAAAAGGCACCTGCTGAAAAAGCAGAGGCCAAGGCAGCACCAAAGACCGTATCGACGACCGCTGCTAAAAAGCCGGTCGCTGCTGCGGCAACCAAAACGGCTTCAAAACCCGCTGCAAAGAAGCCTGCAGCAAAGAAAGCGGCTCCGAAGAAAGCTGTTACGAAGCGCAAAGACGCTCCAAAACGCGCCGCTACCACGACCAAAAAGACTGTTAAGAAAGGAACCAAGACAATGACCACCGCAACAAAACGCACCACCGCAACGAAGCGCGTAGCGAAGAACACCAAAGCCGCTAACACGAAAGCTGCCAACAAAGCGAAAAACGCTGCTGAAACACTCGGTAACCGCTTTGAGAAGCTGACCGCAACGGCTCAGGAACGCGCTAAAGACGTTGCTGATCGTGCTGTTGAAGCATCCAAGAACGCTGTTGAATTCAACCGCGAGAATATCGAGACCCTGATCGAAAGCGGCAAAATCACCGCTAAAGGCGCTCAGGAAATCGGCAAAACCAACCTCAAGTACACCCGTGAAAATTTCGTTGAAGCCAGCCGTGCTCTACAAGGCGTTTTCAGTGTTGCAACACCGAAAGACTTTTTCGACAAGCAGACCGACTATCTGCGTAACGGCATGGACCGGGTTGTTGACCAGACGTCGAACAATGTGGATGCAGTGACCAAATTGGCTGGCAAAGCCTATCAGCCAATCGCTGATCGCGTCAGCACCATCCGCAAGGAAATGAAAAAAGCCGCTTAAGCCGCTTTTAACGTCACGCAAAAAGGCCGCTCCCGAGGGAGCGGCCTTTTTCATTTGTGCAATAATCGGACGGTTTGTCGTAAAATCATCGCCGATTGATCAATCCGCCACTTGCCCTCTGGGGTTAAAATACCATATCTTGTCGAACATGATTAAAGCAGAGATTCTCTCCCTCACACTATTTGACGCCGACCCGCTCCTCTTGCAGGCTAACGAAGCCTCTCGGCCGCTTGAACTTATGGCCGGGGACGACGATGATGGCGCAGATAACAATGGCGCCGGAGATGGCGATGATACCAATATTGGCATCGCAACAAAAACACGGACCAAGACCAAAAAACCCAACCCCTATAAAGTCCTGATCCTCAATGACGACTATACACCCATGGAATTTGTGGTGCTGGTCCTCAAACGCTTTTTCCAAATGGATATTGACGAAGCGACAAGGGTCATGCTGCACGTTCACCAAAAAGGGGTCGGCGTTTGCGGGACATTCAGCTACGAAGTGGCGGAAACTAAGGTTACGCAAGTTATGGACTTCGCGCGTAAGAACCAGCATCCGTTGCAATGTACTTTAGAAAAAGACTGAGCCCATATCCTATTTTTTAAGGAATAAGTCATGTCAGAGACCCCGGTGATTACCGTCGATATTGTCTCCGATGTCGTCTGTCCGTGGTGTATTATCGGTTATAAAAAGCTCGAACAGGCAATGCAGCGCTTTGAAGGCAAAGCGCAATTCGCCCTTGCCTGGCACGCCTTTGAATTAAATCCGTCCATGCCTCCTGAAGGGCAAGATATTGATGAGCATATGGCACAGAAATATGGCGCTACACCGGATCAAAGCAAAGCCAATCGCGAACGGCTGCGCAATGCTGGGAGCGATCTCGATTTCGAATTTAGCTACCATGAAAACATGCGGATGGTGAACACTTTCGATGCGCACCGGGTGCTGCATTGGGCCGGTGAGACAGGCAAGCAAACAGCGTTAAAACTGGCCCTGTTCAAAGCGCATTTTACTGACGGCAAAGATGTCAGCGATCATGAAGTGCTCATTGCAGTCGCAGGCTCTGTAGGCCTTGATGAGAAACGCGTCCGCGATCTGTTGGGAAGCGACATGTTTGCCGCCGAGGTTCGTTCCATTGAAGCCCAATGGCAAGACCGGTTCATCTCCGGCGTTCCCGCCTTCATCTTTAACAAGAAGTTCATGGTGCCCGGCGCTCAAGACAGCGATGTCTTTGCTCAGATTATCGAGAATAAGGTGCTCGCTGCAGCAGCCTGAGACTAAGTCTTTGGCGGCATCGGAAAAAAGCCGGATGTCCGTTCAATATAATCGACATAGTTCGGCCGGTTCTTGCGCAGGGAATGTTCCAACATCGGCGCGCCACTCCACTTTGTCAGCGTAAAGCTCAGAAATAACGGCCCTACAACCGCTAACCAAACTGGCCAACCGACTTGCGCGGCGACCAACCAGATACCCCACCAGGTGCAAAAGTCGCCGAAATAATTGGGATGCCGTGTATAGCGCCAGAGGCCGGTATCAAGCACTTTGCCTTTATTGTCCGGATTGGACTTGAAAGTCCTGAGCTGCGCGTCACCAATAGTTTCAAATGTGATGCCAATCATAGCCAGAACCAGGCCAATAATGGCGACCGGACTCAGATCCTGATTTTCCGCCAAGAATATACCAATTTGTGCTGGCAGGCAAACCATGAACAATAATGGAATCTGCAACACCCAAACCTTGATCAAAGCCGTTTTGGCAAAGCTCCAACCCTTTTTCTTCATCGCTGTGCTAATGATCTTCGCATAGCGAGGGTCTTCTCCTTCCTTACGCCAGCGCAATAGCAAATGTGTGCCCAACCGCACGCCCCACGTCACCGTCAAACCAAATATCGTCCAGCCAAGCCAGCCGGTATTTCCCGCCTGCACAATGGACGCTCCAGCAAGGATCGCCATGCCGTAAGCCCAAAAAGAGTCGATGAAGGATACATCACGGATCCTGACAGAAATCAGCCAGAGGATGATCATAATTCCCACCAGCAGAATGAAATTCTGGCCGAGCGCCAATAGCAGACTCATGATTTATTGCCTGATTTTCCTCCACCCGATGCCGGGTCGGCTGCAGTATGCACAATGTCATCCATCGCCTTGTCAGGATATTTGGGCGTGACGCTGTGATAAAAGCTGCTGATCTTGGCCATATCCGCCTCATAGTCTCCGGTCACTTCGATTTCCGGGCCCAGTCCGCCGGTTTTCTTGGCATAATCCATCATTCCGACGATCAACGGCACTTTGGCTTTTAGCGCAATATAGTAGAAACCGGTTCGCCATTGCCGCACATTGCCGCGCGTCCCTTCTGGCGGAATAGTGAGAATGAAATCATCGCGCTTGTTAAACTCCGCGACCATCGCATCAACCATATTCTGAGATTTGGAACGATCTACCGGAATTCCGCCCATTCGCCGCATCATATCGCCAAAGGGCTTTTTGAAGAGCGTATCCTTCCCGATCCAGTAGGAGTTGATTTTCAAGCTATTGGTCAACCCGAAAAAATAGATAAAGTCCCAGTTGCTGGTATGGGGTGCTGCGATAATTACACATTTTCGCGGTGCTGGGTTTTCCTGAACCGCCTTCCAACCAGTGATCGTATAAACAAATACGGAAAAGCGCCGGACAATTTCCGACAACCAATTGGGTTTAATATTATTGTGCACGCTTCCCCCGTTTGCGATTCTGCTCGCATATGTGAAAGGACCATAGGTTCATTTCACTCAAGTGCAACGCCCGATACAATCCGTAAATTAGTGCAGGTTCAGCTTTTAGCAATCTGAAAAGTCTAGATTTTAGTTGGTTTGTGAAAATGGGGATAAAGATCATGAAATTGTCGACACTCATCGCATCTGCTGCCGTCCTTTCAGCGCTCTCGCTACAACCCGTTATAGCACAACAGCTATCTACTGCTGAAATAAGGACTCTCCCACAGGTTGACTATGCCGGCTTTCTTCAATTGACCGAAGAACTCTCCGAATATCGCCAAGAACGGTTGGTCGATCTAAAAAAATTCAACGCCATCGCGAAGGATCAAAATGCAATAATTCTCGACAGCCGATCTGCGGCCGCTTTTGCGCAGGGCCATATTGAAGGCGCAATCAACATACCTTTTTCGGACTTTACCGAAGAAAAACTTACCAAGTTGTTGGGAGATAAAACGCGGCCGATCCTGATCTACTGCAACAATAATTTCCGTGATGATATCCCGCCCATTCCGCTAAAACGGGCACCGCTCGCGCTGAATATCCCAACATTTATTAATCTCTATGGCTATGGATATGAGAATATCTACGAGCTAAATGGGGTGACCCATATGGCGGATCCGCTTGCGCGTTGGACAGGAATACCTAGAACTCTCACGATAAACCCATCTCAATTGTCTCAGAAACCTATCGAGGATGCGACGCGCGCCAACTAGACGGTGTTTCGAAGCTTCCTTGCCAAATACCGCGCTTCGCCTTTTCGGCGCTAGCTTCTTCGCGACCATAAACTACCTGGTCAAAACTATCAGAGGATATGGCGTGCCCCTGTTCGACCATAGCGGCGCCGAGATCCTGGTTACCGCTTGAACAGGTCACAATCGTTCGGCCATATTTATCACGGGCATGAACTTCACAGCTATATTGGCCTTCGCTTAACCTCTTTTCCAAAGCAGTCCGCGCCGATTTCCCGCAAGGCCAATTGCGATTGTCCGTATCTTTACAGAGCTGGCGATATTCAGGCGCATCAATACCGTAAATGCGATACTCGGTGGCAGCATCTTTGAAGCTATCCCCGTCAATGACTTGCACAGTTTTACCATTCACCGTGATCGTTTCCGGATCAATCGCCCAGCGTCCAAACGCCCATGATCCGCCAACAATCAGCAAAAACAATAGTATTGTCTTGACGTTTCGAAAAAATTTACTGGCCATTGCCAGCCAAGCCTAGCTTGTTATCGGGTCTGCGCAATACCGATATGACGGAGCTCGGTTAACCCGCCTGCTTCAGGGTCGGGTATTTTGAAACAATATGATCAAACACAGCGGGGTGCAGGCTTTGCACAAATTCACAACCAAAAATATCGCCATCTATCCAGCATATTTTGCTCTCAATCGCGGCGAAAGATGGCAACCCCATAAAAATATTTTTTTCACCCGTCAGCCGCGTCATGCATCGCATACGAAATCCGGTCATCGACAAATCCATAATCGTCGCTTCAATGCGTCCAAGACCTGGCTCGCGGACTTCTGCAAGAATTTCTACGCCAGTACGCGTAGATATCCGGTGATCGCCCCGCTTCGACTTTGCCATTATTTCCCGTTGATCAGATTTGCCGCTCATTGCCAATAAAATCCCGACGTTAGTGCCTTAGGATGTTCGACCCTCTGGCGGTTTTCTTGGCCCTTTTGAGCCTCTGGTATCTGGGACTGACAAATACCAACAGATGATTATGCAAAGGTTAACAGCGAACCTGTTTTATCTGGTTAATATGAGAATGCTGAATTTTCATTAAACTATTGTTTTAAAAGAATTTAACTTGTTAACTTCACACATTCCACTTCCTTTATCGCACGGCGTATTAAGCTTCTTCTCGCTTTCCTACACCGAAGCTACCGTGATAAGTTATCCGAAATTTTGTCTCCATTATGATCGGAATCTTCACGGGTCGAACATCGTGAGACTTGTGTGAACTTTGAAGCATCAATGCGGTGCTTCAAACAACCAAATGAACTGCGTGCACTTTGTAAACTTCGTCGGGAATTCTCTGCAAATCCGGTGATTAAGCCCATCATCAAAATTGATCCTTGCCGCTCGTTCCCGACCTCTGCAATAGAATGGTGAAAACAAGGGGTGAAAGCGCAATGATATCAGCAATCGGATTAATCGGCGGGCTCGCGCTGCTCATTTATATGACAGTGAAGGGCGTAAATATTTTGATCGCCGGACCGATTGCTGCCGCCATTGTTGCCGCAACCAGTGGCTTGGCGTGGTTACCACCGCTTGCAGCAGAAGGCGCACCGGATTTTGCCACCGCCTATATGGACGGCTTTGTCAGCTTCTTCAAAAGCTGGTTTTTCATGTTCCTGCTCGGCGCAATATTTGGTGAAATTATGGGCGCATCTGGGGCGGCCGCCAGCGTCGCGCACTGGATCATCGAAAAGATCGGTATCAAACATGCCGTACTCGCCGTGGTTGCTGCCTGTGCGGTCCTAACCTATGGCGGAGTTAGCGTCTTTATCGTTGCCTTTTCAGTCTATTCACTGGCGGTCCACCTTTTCCGAGAAGCTAATTTACCCCGCCGCTTCATTCCTGCTGCTTTGGCGTTCGGGTCTGTTACCTTCACAATGACTACGGCGGGAAGCCCGGAAATCCAGAACTTGATCCCGATGGAATTTCTAGGGACTACCGCTTATGCCGGTTGGGAAGTCAGCCTTGTCGTTGCCGTTTTCATGGCCATAGCCGGACATTTTTGGCTCAACTGGATGGTGAAACGAGCGGTGGCGAATGGTGAAACATTTGTTGGCCGAGAAACTGATGATGCCAATACCGATTATGGCACCCTACCTGCGCCGATCTTGTGTCTCCTACCGCTAGCTGCTGTACTCGGCATCTTCCTGATATTTCAATATCCACAGGACATGGGGCCATTGTCAGCTATTTTGCCGCAAAACTCGCTCGATAAATGGGCCTTGGTCGCGGCATTGGGCTCCGGCGCGATTGTCGCG
The DNA here is from genome assembly GCF_017498565.1 of Parasphingorhabdus cellanae. Lineage (NCBI taxonomy): Bacteria > Pseudomonadati > Pseudomonadota > Alphaproteobacteria > Sphingomonadales > Sphingorhabdaceae > Parasphingorhabdus > Parasphingorhabdus cellanae. Next base: position 3,272,077 of record NZ_CP071794.1, on the reverse strand, counting down.
CTTGCGGTCGGCTACCGCAAGCTCAAGGCAATGCCCGAAGCCTTCTCGCGCGGGGCCACCAGCGCGGTGGTCGCGATTACCAATACTTGTGCCGTCGTCGGTTTTGGCGCGGTTGCCAAACTGTCGCCCGCTTTTCAGGAGGCGTTGGTCATGGTGCAGAATATTCCGGGCAGCCCACTTATCGGGGCAGCGATTGCGGTGACCGTGATCGCCGGTTTAACCGGCTCGGCCTCTGGCGGACAGACCATCGCCCTGCCGCTGATCGCACCGCATTATCTGGATGTCGGCGCACAGCCGGACGAACTGCACCGGGTGGTCGCCATTTCCTCTGGCGCACTCGATAGCCTGCCGCATAATGGTTATGTCGTGACCACCATACGAGCGGTTTGTGGTGAAACCCATAAAGATGCCTATGGCGCTGTCGGCGCACTGACCGTGGTCATACCGGTCATTGGTACGATCATGGCGGTTATGTTATTCACGATGTTCTGATGCCGGGAAAGATATGACCTTAACAACCCGCCGATATACGGCCACAGACAAGCAGGACTATATTGCTCTCAATCTCGACTGGATCGAGGAATCTTTTACCCTGGAGCAAAGCGACCGCGATCAGTTGGAAGATTTGGAAACAACTATCCTTAAACCGGGCGGCCAGATCATCATTGCCGAATGGGATGGCCGTGTAGTTGGCACCGGCGCGATCTTGCCGCCTCATCATGATCCAAAAGATGGCCGCAATTGGCTGGAAATCGTTAAGATGGCGGCTCGTAAAGACTTGCATGGGCAAGGTATTGGTCGGGCGGTGTTGGAAGCGCTAATTGCCGAAGGACGGACAATGGCAGCGGACACTATCTGGCTGGAGACGAATAACGACCTGAAAGCCGCGATACGCCTATACGAGCGATGCGGCTTTCAGCATTTATCTGGCGATGACCTGTGGCCTACCCCTTATGCCCGATGCAATGTACAGATGGCGCTGGAGCTGTGACTCTTATTTCATCCGCTCGATCTTGCTTGCGGCTTCATCAATAATCGCCGCAACGTCGAGGATTTTTTCAGACCCCTTTTCCTCATCAGCAAGCCGGATACGGATCGCGCTTTTCATATTACTCATGGCACGGCGAATAGAGGCGCCATCAGCCGCCTGATCCATTTGCGCGATGCCCTCTAATCTAGCAAGAATATCAGCAATATGTTTCTCTTCTTCGGCCAAAAGAGCTGTCCCGGCATCGGTAATGGAGTAGATTTTTTTGCCGCCATCATCGACTTGTTCGTCAATCAGATCCATCTCGGCCATCAGTGTCAGCGTCGGGTACACAATTCCGGGGCTCGGCGCATAGTGACCGCCGGTGAGTTCCTCAATCTGCTGGATAAGGTCATAACCATGACGCGGCTCCTGCGAAATCAAATGAAGCAGCACCAGCCGCAACTCCCCACGCTGAAAAACCCGCGCACGGCGCTTGGCTTTCGCCCCTTCAAAGGCGGCCGCGGCAAAGGCGCGGGCAAATTTCTGTCCGTTCATAGCGCCCCAACCTCTACCGCGCCAAGAGCCTGATCCACAATCATTATAGTTTGCATATCGCATAATATTTCTTTCTTTTCATGTCTAAGCTGTTTCTAAGATATATCTTAAAGCGAAATATGCAATATCTGGATCAGCCAGAAGAACGAAGCGATTGATCAAAAAGGGAAGTTTTTAGAACTAACTATATGCCATTAGATTAAGCAAATTTGTTCTCTTTAATTGGACGAGAAGACCGATCTGATAATCTCAGTAAAGAGATATTAAATATTTCTATTCTAATTTAGAAATAGATTTCGGAGATTCCTATGAAAAGCAAGCTTACGCAAGTAATAGCGTTCATATTCCTGTTTTCGTTGTCTACTGTTTCTATCTTGAATATCTACCAGTGGTTTAGCGATGGTACCATCCGCACTCGAGGGTCCGATCATACTGCCTTATCAGATAGTCCGCTGGCGTTCATAATGGTCTTGTTTATGTCATTCGTTATTCCAATCATATCGCCTTTGGCTGTACGATCATATTTCCGGTCGAAAAAAGCCCAGAAGGATGACATAAATTCTCTTGTCCGCCGAAGCATTAATCCGGAATTCGACAAAGACGTCTAGATTAGATCACTCAGGCTTCTTTGCCACACCGACAAAGGCGGGACGCAACAACCGGTCCTTGATCATGTAACCAGCCTGCATTTCCTGCACCACGGTTCCCGGTTCCTGTTCGTCGGTCGGAACTTCGACCATCGCCTGATGCTGGTTGGGGTCCAGCGGCAGGCCGACGGAAGCCACCCGTTTGATGCCGTTTTTCTCGAATACGGTTTCCAGCTCCCGCCCGGTAGCTTCGATGCCGCCAATCAAGCCTTTCCATTTTTCTTCGTTCTTAATTTCATTTGGAATGGCAGCAAGAGCCCTTTGAAGATTGTCGGATACGCTCAAGATATCGCGGGCAAAACCGGTCGCCGCATAGGCCTTTGCATCCTGCGCATCTTTCTCCAACCGGCGGCGGACATTCTGGGTTTCCGCCTGCGCATAGAGAACCTGCTGCTTGGCTTCGGCCAGCTCATTTTCAAGAGCCGCGATGCGGTCATCTTGCGATGTTTCGTCGGAGCCCTCGTCTCCGCCTTCTTTCATTGCCTCTGGCACGCCGTCCAGCTCTGCAGCTGCGGCTTCGTCGAGCTTCGCATCTTCATTATCTTGTGGTCTTGTATCACTCATTATTTCGTCACTCATTTCAACAATCTGGACAGCGTTTGCGCCGTGAAATCTACCATGGGTACGACGCGGGCATAGTTCAAGCGGGTGGGTCCAATAACTCCTACCACGCCGACCACTTGTCCCTCGCCATCTTTATAGGGGGCCGCTATCACAGATGAGCCGGAAAGGGAGAATAATTTATTCTCTGCACCGATAAATATTTTCGCGGCGTCTGCATCACGGGCGTTATCCAGCAAACGTGATATTTCCTGTTTACCTTCCAACTCATCAAGCAATTGCCGAACCCGATCGAGATCTTCCAGCGCGCTGTCCTCCAGCAAATTGGCCTGTCCCCGCACTATAAGCATGGGGCGCTCCAGCGGGTCTTTGGTCCAGGTTGCAAAACCGCGTTGCACCAAATCTTTCGATGCCTTGTCTATAGCCATGCGACCAGCTTGAATGTCCTTATCAATACGCGATAGGGCGTCCGAAAGTGTCATCCCGCCAAACTGCGCTGTAAGGTAATTACCAGCCTCAATAAGAGCAGACGCCGATATGTCGATGGGCAAATCAAGTACACGATTCTCAACACCGCCATCCTGGCCTACAAGGATAGCAAGTCCCTGTCCTTCCGACAATTTTACAAAACTGAACTGTTTCAGCAGAGGCTCCCGTTTAGGCACCATGACAAGACCTGCACAGGCCGACAGTCCAGACAGAATCGCCGTCGTCGCCGACAACGCCTCTTCAATCGGACCTTGGTCACTAATTTGTGATTCAATCGCCTCACGCTCTTGTTTTGACGGTTCCGCCGCCTGCATCATGCCATCAACAAAAAGCCGTAATCCCATTTCGGTTGGAACCCGACCGGCGCTAGTATGGGGAGCCGCGAGCAGACCGAATTCTTCGAGGTCCTGCATAACATTGCGGATCGAGGCGGGTGAGAGTTCAAGCCCGGGGGCTTTCGAAATGGTACGCGACCCAACTGGAGCACCATTGTCGAGGTAAGACTCTACCACCACGCGAAAAATATCCTGCGCACGCATCGTCATTTCTGTGATTGGTGTTGTAGTCATAACAATTAGATAGGGTTATTTTTGATTTGATTCCAGCCTTGCAGAATCAGCTACCTGTTCTAAGACATGACCCAAGCAATCCACAGGAGAATCAAACATGCGCCCATCAGGACGCGCGCTCGACGAGATGCGCACTATTTCTATCGAAACCGAATATACCAAACACGCAGAAGGCTCCTGCCTAATTAGCTTTGGCGATACCAAGGTCATTTGCACTGCGAGTATCGAAGAGCGCATTCCGCCTTGGCTCCGCGGGAAGGGTGAAGGCTGGGTTACCGGCGAATATTCGATGTTGCCTCGCGCCACTAATACCCGCAATTCCCGCGAAGCTGCACGCGGCAAGCAATCGGGCAGAACACAAGAAATTCAGCGCCTAATTGGACGTTCTCTGCGCGCCGTCGTCGATATGAAAAAATTGGGCGAGCGTCAGATCACAGTCGATTGCGACGTCATTCAGGCCGATGGCGGTACGCGCACCGCGTCGATTAGCGGAGCATGGGTCGCGCTACGTCTGGCAGTGAATGGTCTGCTCAATGAAAAGTTGATCAGCGAAGATCCAATTGAACAGAAAATCGCTGCAATCAGTTGCGGCATTTATAACGGCAACCCTGTGCTTGACCTCGACTATGACGAAGATAGCAATGCTGGTGCCGACGCCAATTTCGTACTGACTGGCGATGGTAATATTGCTGAAGCGCAGGCGACGGCCGAAGGCGAAACATTTGATGACGAAGGCCTGATGCGGTTGATGCGGCTGGCGAAAATTGGCTGTGGCCAGATTTTCGAGGCGCAGGATAAGGCGGTTTCATAAGCGCGCCCATGACGGAACACCGCAAACTGCAACCCGGAAAGCTTGTCATTGCCAGCCACAATCAAGGCAAGGTGCGTGAAATTCGCGCCCTACTGGCCCCCTTTGGCATCGAGCCTGTATCAGCTGGGGAACTAGGCTTACCGGAGCCGGAAGAAACCGGTACGACTTTTGCTGAGAACGCCCTACTCAAGGCACGAGCGAGTGCGGAGGGTGCAAATTGCGTGGCGCTTGCTGATGATAGCGGTCTTTGCGTTAAGGCTATGAATGGAGCGCCTGGAGTCTATACAGCAGACTGGGCAGAAGCAGCCAACTATGAAGGTGGTCCGGGGCGCGACTGGTATATGGCCATGGGCAAAGTCGAAGGCAAACTGTCCGAGCTTGGGCCAGAAACCGACCGCAGCGCCTATTTTGTCTGCACTTTGGCTCTTGCTTGGCCTGATGGACATTCGGAAGTATTCGAAGGTTCCGTGCAAGGCCATTTAGTTTGGCCGCCGCGCGGGAAGCTGGGCTTTGGCTATGACCCTGTGTTCCGACCCATTGGTTTTGAACAAACTTTTGCGGAATTAGACCCACAGCAAAAGCATGACATGAGCCATCGTGCCAATGCGTTTGAAAAGCTGGTAAAATCTTGCTTTGACTAGTCTGGCCTAGTTAAGGCACTGCCCTACCGATGAAATTTCCTGGCGGACTGTAACGACACACTAACACATCGCGCCTGCTGTCGCTGGCAATACCGCAGCCTATCTTGGTCGTACTCCGCCAGATGATTTGAGTGTAGTGGCCGACATCCTGCCAGCGGCCGGTGCTGCTAACATCCGGGAAAGTTCCTGCAACGAAAAACTGCTTTTCGTTGATCCAGCCATCCACCATGTTTTGGAAAGAAAATGCGCCCGCTGTTCCTGCCCAGAGATTCTCTCCCTGATTGGGGCGCGAAGACCCCGGACTATGTTCGAACCGTCCATTGGAGATGAGTGTTTCTGCATAATCCAGCGCTGCGGCACTCAGCGCGGCGTCGAGCTCTACCGCGGGAACACCGACTTCTGCGCGTGCTGCGTTGTGAGCCGCCAGCATGACCTGCAACATAGAGCCGCTCGGCGGCGTCGGGGTGGGTGTGGGTGTGGGTGTAGGCGTTGGGGCCGGTGTTGGCGTTGGCGTTGGCGTAGGTGTCGGGGTAGGCGTCGGGGCCGGTGTTGGCGTAGGTGTGGGTGCAGGCGTTGGGCTAGGCGCAGAAGATCCGGGTAGCGTTACATCCGGAGGACTGCCGCTTTCGCCACCGCAACCCACCAATAGTGCCAGCATTGCTGCTTGCACGAAATACCGTCCACGCTTAGTGGTTCCCCGATGCTTCATAACCCGTCCTCTCCCGTTTCGGCGAAGCAGACAGACCGTGACGAGATTGCCCTCTATATTCACTGGCCGTTCTGTATCGCCAAATGTCCCTATTGCGACTTTAACAGCCATGTGCGTGATCAAGTTGATCATGATGCATGGCAGAAAGCTCTCTTTTTCGATCTCAGACATGAATATAAAGTTAATCCAAGCCCACGAATAAGCTCGGTTTTTTTTGGTGGTGGCACCCCGTCGCTGATGCGCCCTCAGCTCGTCGCGAAACTGATTTCAGAAGCCGATAAGCTGTGGGGACTGACAGAAGGATGCGAGATCACATTGGAGGCCAATCCCTCTTCGGTCGAGGCCAGTAAATTTGCGGACTTGGCGTCCGCTGGTGTGAACCGTGTTTCCTTGGGATTACAGTCACTTGATGATCAAACGCTGGCGTTTTTAGGCCGTGCACATGATGTCGAGGAAGGTTTGGCTGCGCTTGCGACGGCGCAGCGGAATTTCGGGCGTGTGAACTTTGACCTGATTTATGCACGTCCCGGCCAAAAGCTGGATGAATGGCAGTCGGAATTGCAACAGGCGCTGGGTTTCGGCACCGACCATCTCTCGCTCTATCAGCTCACGATTGAACCTGGCACCCGCTTTGAAACATTGGTGCGCACCGGACAGCTTATTCCCGCCGATGACGATCATTGCGCGGACCTGTTTGATCTGACGCAGGAGATAACCACAGCGGCAGGCCTGCCCGCCTATGAGATTAGCAATCATGCCCGCATTAGTCAGGAAAGCCGTCACAACCTGACCTACTGGCGCTATGGCGACTATATCGGCATCGGTCCCGGCGCGCACGGACGGCGGCTGAACACCGCGACAGAGCGGCATAAGAAGCCGGAGAATTTTCTGTCTGCGGTGGAGCGCAATGGCAATGGGTTGAAAGTGGAACAGGCGCTGTCGCCCGATGTTCAGGCCGCAGAAGCGCTGATGATGGGGCTGCGGCTGGGGGAAGGCGTTGATTTGGCGACGTTGGCCGAGAAAACCGGATTGGCAATGGCCGGGATGGTCGATGAGGCGGAGGTTCAGAAGCTCTGTGGTCTCGGCCTTGTCGAGAGAGACGGTGACCATCTTACGGTCAAACCGAAAGGCATGCCGCTGCTCGACGCGATGCTACCAAAGATTATAGCTGACGTGCTCCGCACTTGATGCGGAGCCTAGGATGGCTGTCACGCTCTCAAACCCTAGGCTCCGCATCAAGTGCGGAGCACAGCATCGGATATTTGGACTTTATCCGCCAGCGCTGCTAGATTCTGCCCATGGATAGCGCCAACACCCTTGTGAAGGACTTTTCCCGCCATTTACGCGAAGGACGGCGTCGTTCGCAGCACACAGTGCGCGCCTATGTGACCACAGCCGAACGGTTCTGTGCTTTTCTGATGGAGCATATCGGCGGCGCCGTTGGTTCGAAGGAAATCAAGGCCCTCAAGCAGACGGATATACGCTCCTATCTCGCCTTTCGCCGCGGCGAGGGATTAACTAACAATAGCGCGGCACGGGAGTTATCCGCCATTCGCTCATTTCTGAAATTTGTCGGCGGCGATGCTGATGATACTGGTGCGCAAATCCCGAAAATCAAAGGGCCCAAAGTGACGCGCGGCGTCCCGCGTCCGGCCTCCCCGATGATATCATCGCGATGGCCGAGGATATTGCCAAAAGCGCCAGCAGCGATTGGGTCGGCGCGCGCGACTGGGCGGTGCTGCTTCTGCTTTATGGATCGGGGCTCCGGATCAGCGAGGCCCTTGACCTGACCGGTGACTCTCTGCCCTTATCCGATACACTGCGTGTAACCGGCAAACGTGGCAAGACGCGGATTGTGCCGTTACTGCCGCAGGTACGCGAAGCGGTTGGCCAATATATCGACCTGTGCCCGCACATCATGGTGCCGGAAAAAGCGATTTTCCGCGGCAAGCGTGGCGGACCGCTATCGCCCAACATTATCCGCCGGGTCGTCCAACAAGCTCGAGGGAAACTGGGCCTGTCGGACAAGACCACACCTCATGCCTTGCGCCACAGCTTTGCGACACACCTATTGGCTGGCGGTGCGGATTTGCGGAGCCTGCAGGAATTGCTCGGCCATGCGAGCTTAAGCAGCACGCAGGTCTACACGGCGGTTGATGCGGCGCATTTGCTGGATGTATATCAGAATGCCCATCCTCGGGCGGGGTGATGATGGGTGAGAATATAGACCCGATAGAGCTAGCGAAGCGCACAACCAAAGACGTTTACGAACGCCAAGCGCGCCACTGGGATGAAATCAGGTCCAATGCACTCCACGAAAAGCCCTGGCTAGACCGCTTTGCATCGGCGCTTCCGGCCAGTGGCAGGCTGCTGGATTTGGGATGTGGTTCGGGCATTCCGGTAGCGGGCTATTTTCTGGAGAAAGGATATGATCTGGTCGGCGTAGATTATTCCCCAACCATGATCGATTTGGCGCGCCAGCACTTCCCGCAAGCGCAATGGAAAGTTCAGGATATCACCAAGCTGAAGTTGAACGGTCAGTTTGATGGTATTTACAGCTGGGATGGCTTTTTTCATCTGTCCGTTGCCCAGCAGCGGGACGTTATTCCTTCTCTGTGCCAGTCGACCAAATCTGGCGGCTCGATCATGCTGACCATTGGCACCGGCGAAGGAGAAGTGACCGGAACAGTTGGCGGCGAGACCGTCTATCACGCCAGTCTTGATCCGAAAGAGTATAAGGAGCTTTTCAAAGAATATGGATTTGCAGACGTGCAATATGTTTCAAAAGACCCAGAGAGTTTGGGGCGTTCGGTATTGTTAGCGTCTGGTAAGCGGGCGCAAATTTACCCTGTCCTATAGCGAGTAGAATTTGGGATATAATCCGTCGCGTATCCTCGGGTCGGTAAATCAACACTGGGCGAAAATTTAAAATGTTCTATCGCCAATAACTTTTCGTCGATTTTACTGCAACCGCCGCTCAATCGCATCCCAAATCATCCCAGAAGTATCGGTGCCATTAAACGCATCTATCGCCACAATCCCCGTCGGCGACGTCACGTTAATCTCGGTCAGCCACTTCCCGCCAATCACATCAATGCCCACGAAAATAAGCCCCAGTCGTTTCAGGTCCGGTCCCATAGCAGCGCAAATTTCTTTTTCGCGATCGGTGAGCTCCGCCGCTTCGGCATAGCCGCCTTGCGCAAGATTAGAGCGGAACTCGCCTTTGCCCGGCTTGCGGTTGATCGCGCCGGCCACTTTGCCGTCGATCAAAACGATTCGCTTGTCGCCTTCCTGCACTTCGGGGAGAAACGGCTGGATCATATGCGGTTCCGGCCATGTCTGGTTAAAGACTTCAATTAAGGCGCTCAAATTGCTGCCATCTTCTGGTACCAGGAAGATCGCCTTGCCACCATTGCCGTGCAACGGCTTGACGACAATGCCGCCATGCTCGTTCTGAAAGGCACGGATTTCATCGATGTTCCGCGATACCAATGTCGGCGGCATAAATTGGGCATAGTCCAATACGTAGACTTTCTCCGGCGCATTGCGGACCGATACCGGATTATTGACAACCAACGTCTCGCCCTCAATCCGCTCCAGCAAATGCGTGGCGGTGATATAGCCGACGTCAAAGGGCGGATCCTGCCGCATCAACACCACATCGATATCGCTGCCAAGGTCCAGTCGTACCTGTTCACCAAATTCATAATGATCACCCTCAACCTGCTGCACTTTCACCGGATGCGCGAGCGTGGTCAGGCGACCTGCGAGATAGGTCAGGTCTTTGACATCATAATGATAGAGCCTATGGCCGCGCTTTTGCGCTGCGATCATCAGCGCAAAGCTGCTGTCTCCGGCAATATTCACGCTTTCCATAGGGTCCATTTGCACGGCGATTTTCAAAGTCATAGAGGCGCTTTCTCAGGTCATCGGGTTAGCACGATCAAAACCCGTGCCACACATTGGCTAAATGGGTCGGCAAGCGGCGCGGCGCAACCAAAATCACATCGATCCGGGCATTTTCGCCATTTTTGCAATATTCCGGGTAGAGAATTTCCACCGCTGCTGCGACGCGTTGCAGGCGACGTTGGTCGATGGATGTTTCCAGATCTTCCGCCTTCGTCCGTGCTTTTACTTCTACAAAGGCGACCAGTCCAGCGCGCTTGGCTATGATATCAACTTCGCCGCGCGGCGTTCGTGCCCGCTGCGCCAATATCCGCCAGCCATGCAACCGCAGCCAACCCGCCGCAATGCTCTCTGCGCGCCGTCCCTGTTGTTCGGCACGTTTGCGATTCATTTTTGCGCGTCCGCTTTCCAGCGGTTAGTCAGATCATAAAGCTCTTTGCGATCAGTATCAAATGCGCGCGCCACTTCACTGGCCGCCTTGGAGGCCGGTAGGCGTTCCAACGCTGAACGCAATGCGGTTTCTATATCTTCGCTGCTCGCCGGTTCTGCAACTCCCGGCGGACCGATGACTACGACAATCTCGCCCTTGGGCTTTTCAGTAGCATAGCGATGTGCAAGGTCGGACAGGCTGCCCGTCACCGTTTCCTCAAATTTTTTCGTGATTTCCCGAATGACGGCTGCTGCCCGATCACCCAAATTATTCTCAGCATCAGCCAGCATCGCACCCAGGCGGGATCCATTTTCATAGAAAACCAGCGTCGCCTTAACCCACTTCAGCTCTTCCAAAACCTCGCCGCGTGCTTTTGCTTTGCTCGGCAAAAAACCCTCAAACAGAAACCGGTCACTGGGCAATCCGGAAAGCGTCAGCGCCGCGATGACAGCACTTGGCCCAGGGATCGTCGTCACATAAGCGCCGGCCGCCTGCGCATCGCGAACCAATTTGTAACCAGGGTCGGAAATAAGCGGCGTGCCAGCGTCACTTACAAGTGCGACAATTTTACATCCCACCATCGCTAAAATATCATGCCGCTCCTGCTCACCCTTATGGTCATTATAGACCATCATTTTCTTCTTTTTACCGATATAGTTCAGAAGTTTACCTGTAACTCTTGAGTCCTCGACCAATATAAGATCAGCAACAGCGAGGATTTCTTCCGCCCTGCGCGATAAATCTCCGAGGTTGCCGATTGGTGTGGCGACGATATACAGGCCATGTTCAATGGGAGCAGACATAATGAAGGCCATGGCAGATAAATCGCAGATAGGACAGAGTGAAACAATGGAACCAACTATCCAAAGCGGACGCCGCAGCCTGTTGAAATATGCCGGGCTAGCCTCCATCATTTTTCTGGCGGGTTGTGAAACAATGGTTCCGCGCGGCGGCGAACGCGCGCCTACCCCAACGCCAACACCGCCACCGGTAACCAGCGGTCTGCCGACGGACCAGACGCATCACCGTATTGCGTTGTTGGTTCCGCTATCCGGTAAAAATGCCGGCGTTGGACAATCGCTGGCCAATGCAACAACCATGGCACTGCTGGATACCAAAGCGGGCAATATCCGCATGACCAACTATGATACGGCAAAAGGCGCGACGGTGGCTGCGCGCAAAGCGATAGCCGATGGCAACAAACTGGTGATCGGACCGCTACTTAGCGATAATGTTGTCGCTGTTGCGAATATCGCGCGTCCTGCTGGCGTACCAATTCTCAGCTTTTCTAACGACGCTGGCGTGGCGGGTAACAACGTGTTCCTGCTCGGTCATATCCCTTCACAATCCATTGATCGCGTGGTCAGCTATGCCAAATCCAAAGGTATGAGCCGATTTGCTGCGCTAGTGCCCAATGGCGTTTACGGCCAACGGGCATCGTCCGCATTGCTACGCTCTGTAAAAGACGTGGGTGGAACCGTTGTCTCAATCCAGAATTTCAGCCGCGACTCCCGATCTGTCGAAGCCGCTACCAAGAAGCTCTCTGAAAATGGCGATTTTGATGCGGTTCTGTTGGCCGACAACGGCACCATGGCAATCAAAGCGGCGCCCTTTATTCGCAAAAATGCGAGCGGCAGCGCGAAGATACTCGGCACCGACTTGTGGAACACCAGCAGCAATCTTGCCGGTTCCCCAGCTATGCGCGGAGCCTGGTTCGCTAGTGTATCAGACGGACTGTATCGGCAATATGCCGGCAAATATCGCAGCCGCTATGGCCGCGCACCTTTCCGGCTTTCCAGCCTGGGTTATGATTCAGTATTGCTGACCGTTAAAGTTGCACAAAATTGGGAAGTCGGTACGCCCTTCCCAATTGAGCAATTGACCGATTCAGGCGGATTTATTGGGCTGGATGGCGTCTTCCGTTTCCGGCGCAACGGCGTCTCTGAACGTGCGTTAGAAGTGCAAGAGATCAAAAGCGGCAGCTTCACAGTCGTGGACGCCGCACCGAAGGGTTTTTGATAGCGCTTCATTAGCGCTCCGCTCTTAATGCTGAGCGCTCACCGATTACCCGATATTCTGACCAGTATCTTTCCAGTCAGCCAAGAAACCTTCAATACCCTTGTCGGTTAGCATGTGCTTGAACAACCCGCGAATAACATTCGGCGGCATTGTCCCGACATCTGCGCCGATACGGGCGGACTCCAACACGTGAATCGGGTGGCGGATGGATGCGACCAAAATCTCGGTATCGAAAGCGTAGTTGTCGTAAATCAAGCGAATGTCATCAATCAGCTTCATACCGTCAAAACCATTATCGTCATGGCGGCCAACAAAGGGCGAGATAAAGCTCGCGCCTGCCTTGGCTGCGAGCAAAGCCTGATTGGCGGAGAAGCACAGCGTGACATTGACCATCGTGCCTTCGCTGGTCAGCGCCTTACAGGTTTTTAGGCCATCAATAGTCAATGGCACTTTGATGCAGACGTTATCCGCAATTTTCCGCAGCACTTCCGCCTCTTTCATCATGGTCTCATGATCCAGTGCAACCACTTCTGCGGAAACCGGGCCATCAGTCAGTCCGCAAATCTCTTTGGTGACTTCCATAATGTCACGCCCCGACTTCTTGATCAGCGACGGATTGGTGGTCACACCATCTACCATTCCCGTTGCTGCCAAGTCGGCAATTTCGGCGGTGTCGGCGGTATCAACAAAGAATTTCATGGGCTTATGCTCCTAAAATGGGTGCGGTGATGAATATTTGCCAAGGCCTAACCTTTTTTCGCGAAAGACGAAACAGATCACGAAAACGGGCTGTGCAAAAAGCTGTGGATAGCTTGGGGGCTTTCAACCCTTAAAATCCATGAGATTATACAGCTTATACACAGAATCGCCTAAAAATCGCGCGTACCTATTCAGATTAAAAATACTATTATCGCTGATAGTTACATAATCTTTTAGGCGAACGACCCGCCTGGTACCAATTAGAGCATGATAATATCGATTGGCAGCCGTGTGGGAAAGTCAAATGATGGTTCCTCGACCGATCCCAATTAAGTCAAACCGAATATTCCAATTAAGACGGGATCATTAGTAGCCTGCGGATTGGCCCTGATTTTCGCTTCCTCGGCACCAATTGCAAGATAGATGGCATCGCTAACCTTTGCCGTGACATCTTCGCTGATATCGGCAAAGTTGATATCGCTGACTTGGGACAGCACCAGATTGATGATTTCATTGTCAAACAGGTTCAAACCTTTGCTCACTCCCGGCAAGATCCGGGTGGCAAGCGACGTCCCCATCTGGTTTTGCAGCAATGTCGTCGCAGCGCGATCTCCGCCTTTGATAATCGCGGCAGCGTCGGATATGCTCATGTTGCGAATGGTCTCGGCAATAATCGGTGCGGCCAAATCTGCGCCGGTTTCGGCCGCACGATTTACCTGTTTCAACAACCGTTTCTGGATGGGCTTTGACCGCAACACCGCCGTCGCGATATTCGTGACGCGCGTCCCGCCCAATCGCTCTGGCACCGATATCCGGGCAACCTGACTGTCGAAAAATCCGTTGGGTTGCATCAATTCAGCAAAGGCATTTTGTGATGACTGGGTCAGCAACCGCCTGATCGCATCGGTCAGGCTAAAGGCTGGAAGGCTCGCACAACCCGGCAATGCGAGCATGGTAGCGGCGGCACCGGCGGCCAAAAATTTACGGCGGTCAATATTTTGCATGATTGTAATCCCCTAATCCCTCTGCACACGCATAGCAGTTGGTGACGCAATACCAAACCATGCTTATATGGCCAGTATGAATCGCGTCGATGCCCCGATCAGAAACAGAGTAAGAGTGGTTTTACTCAATGCCGCTTTAGGCCCGCTTGATTACCGAGTGCCCGAAGACATGGATGTATTCCACGGTTCGATCGTCATGGCACCATTGGGGCCCCGAAAAATGCCCGGTGTAGTTTGGGACGCGGACAGTTTTCCAGTAGATGAAATCGACGCCAAAAAGCTCCGCCCCTTGCTAGAATTGCGAGAAGTTCCGCCGTTATCTGCGCCACTACGGAAGCTGATCGAATGGGTCGCACGCTATTATTTCGCTTCTCCAGCTTCAGTCCTGCGTATGGTTTTATCGAGCGGTGCGGCTTTTGCGGACAATCGCCCAATCACAGAATATCGACTGAACGGTAATATACCGAAGCGGATGACGCCGCAGCGGGAGCAGGCGCTGGAAAAACTTGCCGGTGTGCAAGGCACAATTAGTGAATTGGCCTTTAAAGCCGATGTATCCATCGCGGTCATGAGAGGATTGGAAAAAGCAGGCGCCTTGGATAGCAGTCAAGCATCTCCTTTTGCGGACATCACTCGTCCTGATCCGGATTTTGCCAAGGTTGACCTAAGCGATGATCAGAAACAAGTCAGTGAAAAGCTCGTTCACGCGGTACAAGACTCGGTTTTCCAACCTTATTTGCTGGATGGAGTGACGGGTTCCGGCAAGACAGAAGTTTATTTTGAAGCGGTAGCAGAGGCACTTCGTCAGGATAAGCAAACCTTGGTCCTGCTGCCTGAAATCGCTCTGACCGAGCCATTTCTTGACCGGTTCAAAGCGCGTTTTGGAACCGAACCCATCGCCTGGCATAGCGGGTTGAAACAATCCGACCGTAAAAGAAACTGGCACGCGCTTGCGGACGGTGACGCGAGGGTAATCGTGGGCGCACGATCAGCTCTATTTCTACCCTATAAAAACCTAGGACTGATCATTGTGGATGAAGCCCATGAGGTAAGCTTCAAACAGGAAGACGGTGTGCGCTATCATGCCCGTGATGTCGCAGTAATGCGGGGACTGCATGAAAAAATCCCGATCGTACTGGCCTCTGCCACACCCGCGATTGAAAGCCGTCATCAGGTGGAACAGGGCAATTATGAGCTGCTGGAACTGCCCGCCCGCTTTGGCGCGGCAACCTTGCCAGAGATAGAGGCGCTTGATCTCACCCAAGATATTCCGGAACGCGGGTCCTGGCTCGCGCCGACACTGATTAACGCGCTGGAAGAAAATTTAGCCAAAGGCGAGCAATCCCTGCTTTTTCTTAATCGCCGGGGCTTTGCTCCGCTGACTTTGTGCCGCACTTGTGGTCATCGAATAAATTGCCCCAATTGCACTGCTTGGATGGTGGAACACCGGCTAACCAAGCGCCTTGCTTGCCACCATTGCGGCCATGTCATGCCGCAACCGGAAAAATGCCCAGAATGCGGTGACGAGGACTCGCTGGTCGCTTGTGGTCCGGGGGTCGAACGTATTTGCGACGAGGTACAAATGCTATTCCCGCAAGCGCGAACGGCGATTGTCACCTCTGACACCATCTGGTCGCCGGCCAAAGCTGGTGAATTTGTGGCTCAAATGGAGGCTGGTGCGATTGATATTGTTGTGGGTACACAGCTTGTCACCAAGGGCTATCATTTTCCCAATCTGACTTTGGTTGGTGTTGTCGACGCGGATATCGGGTTGGAAGGCGGCGATCTGCGCGCCGCAGAACGCAGTTTCCAGCAAATAGCACAAGTCGCAGGCCGCGCAGGTCGAGCGGACAAGCCAGGACATGTCTACGTACAGACACGCATGCCTAGCGCGCCTGTGATCCAGGCATTAATTAAAGGCGATCGAGATGGGTTCTATAATGCAGAAACGGAGTCCCGCCGCGCTGCTGCCGCGCCGCCTTTCTCAAGACTAGCCGCGATTATTATTTCGTCTGAGGACAATGCAGAAGCCATTGAAACCGCACGCCTGATTGGTCAGACAGCGCCCAAACTGGACGGGTTTGCGGTCTATGGCCCTGCTCCTGCACCGCTTGCCATGCTGCGTGGCCGCCATCGGCATCGCTTGCTTGTTCATGCACATCGTTCAGTGGAGCTGCAGGCAATCATGCACCAATGGCTCGAAAAACTGGAATGGCCCAGAGCAGTGCGGGTCGGTGTTGACGTAGATCCCTACAGCTTTGTTTGATCCGCGGAAAATGGAACAAAGTTTTGCTCTGCACTT
Organism: Parasphingorhabdus cellanae; assembly: GCF_017498565.1. Classification (NCBI taxonomy): domain Bacteria; kingdom Pseudomonadati; phylum Pseudomonadota; class Alphaproteobacteria; order Sphingomonadales; family Sphingorhabdaceae; genus Parasphingorhabdus; species Parasphingorhabdus cellanae. The sequence goes on along the minus strand of NZ_CP071794.1, from coordinate 3,255,765 downwards.
GATGCGGAGCCTCTGGTAGTGTTAGCGCTGCTTTCACTCTGGGCTCCGCATCAAGTGCGGAGCGCGAAACATTGAAGGCTCGTTGATGAACCGTTTCCTCGCCATGTTTACGATCGCCCTTGCGGCCCTATTTGCTAGCCCTGCTCAAGCAGATCCGGCCGATATTAGCGCAGCTAGTCGATCTGTTGTCCGCGTGGTGCTGGCGGCGACCGATGGCGATAAAGTGGCGTTTGTTGGCCATGGCAGCGGCTTTGCTGTCGCACCGGACAAGATTGTCACCAATGCCCATGTCGTCGAAATAGCCCGGCAGGAAAAATCTGTAGTTATCGGCATTGTGCCATCACAGGGCGGCACCAGCTATGGCGGAAAGGTGATCGCTTATTCATCCGGCAATGATCTCGCGCTTATCCAATTACAGGATGGCGGACGACTGCCACCGATGACTATCTTTGGCGGCCCGGTGGCCGATGGGGCAGATGTCGTGGCCATTGGTTATCCCGGTTCCGTTGACCGGGCTCAAGGACTGAACCTTGATGATTTGATTAACCCGATGTCGCCGGTCAAAACCCGTGGATCTGTATCGGGCGGGCGCAGCACAAAGCAATTTGATACGATTTTGCATACCGCCCCCATCGCCAGCGGTAATAGCGGCGGCCCCCTGATCGATAATTGTGGCCGCATATTGGGCGCAAACAGCTTTGGATCACTGTCCGATGGAAATGATGCAGAATTTGGTTTTGCGGTATCCAGTCGCGAAATTCTATCGTTTTTGCGCAAGGCCGGCGTGAAAGTTGGACTGACTGCTACACCATGCCGCTCTTCTGCCGATATCAGCCTGCAAGAACAGCGCCGCGAAGCGGCTGCGCGTGCCAAAATGGAGGCGTTGCAAAGGGCCGAGAAGGCCAAGCGCCAGCAAGCCGAAACCAAATTGCGGACCACCATATCACAGGATATTGTTACAGAGCGGGAAAATCAGATGGCGGTTGCCGCCCTGATGCTGGTGCTGTCGCTAGTTGCAGCTGGCGGCGCAGGTTATCTGATGCTTCGGGACCAACGAACACCCGCGATCGGGACTGCGGGCGGTGCGGCGTTGCTGCTGGTTGGCGCTATCCTGGTATTTCTATCCCGGCCTGCTTTTAGTGAGATTGATGACCGTGTAGCTGTAGCGATGAAGGAACAACTGCCCGATGACAATGGCACTAACGGCGGTCAAAATCTGGCCACTGCTGGTAAATATCAATGCCGCTTAAATCCCGAACGCAGCCGGATCACAGTATCGCAAACCGACTCTCTCGACATTGACTGGACGGAAGGCGGTTGTGTCAACGAACGCACCCAATATGGTCGTGATGGCGCTAAATGGTCACGCATTTTTGTACCCAATGAAGAGCAAACCGTCACAATCAGCAGCTTTGACCCCACGCGCGCGGAGTTTACCACCGAGCGCTATCTCCTGGGCCTTGCCGCGATGACCAAGGCGCGGGAGATCCGCAAGCAATATGGTAATCGAGCTTGTACGACAGACGAACAGGCGCTGTCGGACATTGCGGAAATGGTAAAGGCAATCCGCACCGAATTACCGATGCAGACCAATGAGCGGCTGGTATATGAATGCGAAAAATTGTCGCAATGATTAAAATTTCAATATGATTACGGATCGAGAGCGCAAGTCCGCTACGCGCTTCGTCCTGTTCACCATATTCATTTATTCCGTTGGGTTCGGCATCATCATGCCGGTCTTGCCCGAGTTAATTATTGAGCTTGAAGGCGTCAGCCTATCCGAAGCAACATTAATTGGCGGCTTCATCAGCGCCACTTATGCGCTGTTCCAGTTTCTCATGGGACCATTAGTCGGCAATCTTGGTGATCGATTTGGCCGCCGCCCGGTATTTCTAATCTCGCTGCTAGCCTTCGGGATTGATTTTGCACTGATGGGATTAGCGCCCTCGATCATCTGGCTGTTTATCGGCCGCGCCATTGCCGGCGGCCTTGGCGCGATATTTGGTCCGGCCAATGCCGCGATGGCCGATATGTCGAGCGACGAGGATCGCGCCAAAAGCTTTGGTCTGGTCGGTGCCGCTTTTGGCATTGGATTTATCATTGGACCTGCGCTTGGCGGTTTTTTAGGCGATTATGGAACACGCATTCCGTTTTTCGTCGCTGGCGGCCTTGCTTTTTTGAATTTCATTTACGGCTGGTTTGCTTTTCCGGAGACTATTGCCCCCGAAGAGAAACGGCCCTTTGACTGGAAACGCGCCAATCCACTGGGTGCCTTGCTCAATCTTGGGAAATTACCAAAGCTGCTAGGGGTCGCCGCCATTTATTTCATGTGGATGCTCAGCAATTCCATTTATCCAACAAGCTGGGCCTTTTTCGCGCCAGCACAATATGGCTGGGACAGCAAGATGGTGGGGATATCACTCACTTGCGTAGGGGTATCAACTGCACTGGTGCAAGCCCTGTTAATCGGTCGTTTTGTCGGTACTGTGGGAGAGAGGAAAACCGCCATTTTCAGTATCTCTGTCGCCATTATCATGTTCGCGATCTATGCATTGTTCGATAGCGGCTGGGTTGCGCTACTCCTATGCCTGATCGTCGGACTGCAAGGCATGGCGATGCCCAGTATCAACGCAATGATGTCGCGCCGAACGCCGAGTAATATGCAAGGAGAGTTGCAAGGCTTTAACGGCAGCATGGCTGCCCTCGCTGCAATGATCGCACCGCTTCTATATAATGGTTCGCTGTCCTATTTCACCAGCGACGCGGCGCCCTTCCGCTTTGTCGGAGCCCCTTTTGCCATTGCAGCCATTGTAGCGATCATTCCCCTATTCTTGCTAATGATCATAAAGCCATCACCGGACCACAAAGGGTAAGGCGGCGGTTCTTAACTTTCGAATATTTTGAGTGCCTCTGCCTCGAAGGCTGACATGGCCGCCATCCAGGGGCCGGGACCATAGCTAATGCGAGCAACACCCAGTTCGGCCAGTCGCAATGTTGACGGGCTATCCGGCATCATCATGACGTTGATCGGCAATTTCGCTTTCGCGCATATATCACCAATCAGCTTTTCACTGATCGCGAAGGGGACGAAAAAGCTGCCTGCTCCTGCATCGGCATAGGCCTGACACCGCTCCAGTGCCTTTTGCGCAAGCGCACCATCATGGTCGGGTATTGGCGTCTGGATGAATAGATCGGTTCTGGCGTTGATAAACAGTCCCGTGTCAGCCGCCACCTTGATGCGATCCGCCTGTGCCGAAACATCACGCAACCCGCCTGCCGAAAAATCTTGATCTTCGAGATTCAGGCCGGCGACGCCGACGTCTTTCATTTGCTGCGCATTCGCGCCCACGGCTGCGGCACTATCACCATAACCGGTCTCCAGATCGACAGTGACCGGCACATCGACGGCTGAAACGATATGTCTGGCATTGGTCAGTGCAAAATCAAAGGGCAACTTCTCACCATCGTCGAAGCCTTGCGCTCCTGCCACCGACAAACTGCCCGTGGCCACGGCCTTAGCACCTGCACGAACAGTGGCTTGGGCGCTGCCTGCGTCCCAGATATTATACAGCACCAATGGCTGTCCCGGTTGATGAAGTTCAGTAAACTGTTGGATCCTGCCCGTCATTTCGTGGTTTCCTTTTCGAGCAAACGCTCTTTGATTTCTAAGCCATAGGCATAACCGCCCATGCTACCATCGCTGCGCACCACGCGGTGGCACGGTATCAAAACTGCAACATTATTGGCGCCATTAGCGCTGCCCACTGCCCTTACCGCCTTGGGTTTACCAATCGCCACCGCGATGTCGGCATAGCTCCGGGTTTCGCCGAGCGGGATTTTCTGAAGCTCTTGCCACACCGCCTCCTGAAACGCAGTGCCTTGAACATCCAGCGGTATATGGCTGAAGTCGCCGGGCTTCTCGACAGAGGCGGTGACTTGGCTAACCAAAGCCTGAAACGCGTCATCACCCGGCTGCAAGTCAGCGTTGGGGAAGCGTGCGTTTAATTGTTCTTCGCCTTCGTTAAAAGACAGACAGCAAACGCCTTTATCTGTGGCCGCGACCATCATGGTACCCAGCGATGTTTCGACATTGGTCCATTGGATCGAAACCCCTGCACCACCATTTTTCCAAGCACTGGCTTTCATGCCTAACCTCTTTCCATTGTCTGCGTAAAAACGAGAAGCGGAACCATAGCCCGCGTCATATATAGCCTCTGTCACCGATGCACCGCCGTCTAAGGCTTCCTTTGCTCGTTCGGATCGCAACGCCCGCGCATAAGCCGCCGGAGACAGACCCATCTCGCGTTTAAATATCCGCTGTAAATGGGTTGGCGAATAGCTGGTCATCACACCCAATTCATCCAATGTCGGCGTTGTTTCCGCCATGCGGATGGCATCAATCACCGCTTTGACGGCCGCATCATCGCGTGCGACATCCTTTGGCAAACAACGCAAACAAGCCCTTAATCCTGCAGCTTCTGCTTGCTCTGGCTTGGCAAAAAAGCGCACATTTTCTCTCTTCGGATGGCGCGCGGCGCAGGAGGGGCGGCAATAAATACCAGTAGTCAGCACGCCGGTTACAAATTTACCGTCAAAAGACCGGTCGCGATCCGCCACCGCTTGCCAGGCTCTATTATCATCAATCAAGGATTCGTGCTTGCTCATGTTCTTCTTCTGCCAGCCTTTCCAATCCCCCGCATCCCGTATCTTGCGATCAAAGCAAAAACTTACCTCTGACATAATCAGACAGCTTGAAAATCTGCCTTTTTTGGCATTCTTAAAAAACCGGTCGAGTGCCATCTTGCATCGCAGCAAAATGGTTGCTAGACGCCGCCCAACTAAAGGCAAGATACGATGTATTTCGCCTGCAAACGGGTACCAAATATTATCACGATTTTGGTCAGTTGTCTGACCAGAATTTCAGGCCAATAATTCAGGCACGGAGTAACAAACGCGTGGAGAATTCCAGCGGCATTAGGGCGAGTTTAGCGGGGCGTTACGCCACCGCGCTCTTCGCTTTGGCCACCGAAAATAAAGCCATCGATAAAGTGGAAGTAAGCCTCGCTTCGCTGCACAAAGCGATGAGCGAATCGGACGACCTGAAAGCACTGATCAGCAGTCCAGTGTTATCTCGCGGCGATGCGGGCAAAGCTGTTGCTGGTATTGCTAAGAAAATGAAACTGGACGATCTGACTACTAATGTACTTGGTGTTCTGGCGGCCAATCGCCGTCTCGATCAGATACCATCGGTCATTCGCGCCTTCTCTACCTTGGCCTCCAACCATCGCGGTGAGATTACCGCTGAAGTGACCTCCGCTCATCCGCTGGATGATGTACAGATTGACGCGCTTAAGGCGCAGCTTAAAAAACGTGTGGGAAGCGATGTATCGGTTTCCACCTCCGTCGATCCGTCCATCCTGGGCGGTCTGGTCGTCAAAATTGGCAGCCAAATGATCGACAACTCAATTAAAACCCGTTTGAACACGCTTTCCCAAGCCATGAAAGGCTAATGGCTCAGGCCATAAAGGACTAAAGGAAGAATAATGGATATTCGCGCAGCAGAAATTTCAAAGGTCATCAAGGACCAGATCGCCAATTTTGGCAACGAAGCCCAAGTTTCCGAAGTCGGATCCGTTTTGGCTGTTGGTGACGGCATTGCCCGTATTCACGGTCTTGATCAAGTGCAAGCTGGTGAGATGGTTGAATTCTCAAACGGTACGCAGGGTATGGCGCTGAACCTCGAAGCCGACAATGTCGGTGTCGTGATCTTTGGTTCGGATGCCGATATTAAAGAAGGCGACGTTGTTAAACGGACGGGCACGATTGTGGACGTTCCCATCGGCAAAGAACTGCTCGGACGTGTTGTCGACGGTCTTGGCAATCCCATCGACGGCAAGGGCCCAATCAAAACCACGCAGCGTAGCCGCGTTGAAGTCAAAGCGCCGGGCATTATTCCGCGTAAATCGGTTCATGAGCCTGTTCAGACCGGTCTTAAAGCGCTCGATGCTTTGGTCCCAGTCGGTCGCGGCCAGCGCGAATTGATCATTGGTGACCGCCAAACCGGTAAGACCGCTGTCGCCATCGATACCTTCATCAACCAGAAGACGGTCAATGCCGGTGATGACGAAGGCAAGAAACTCTATTGCATCTATGTTGCTGTGGGCCAGAAGCGCTCCACCGTTGCGCAGATCGTACGTCAGCTCGAAGAAAACGGCGCGATGGAATATTCGATCGTTGTGGCCGCTTCCGCTTCCGAACCCGCTCCGCTGCAATATCTCGCACCTTATACTGGTGTGACAATGGGCGAATATTTCCGCGACAACGGCATGCACGCTTGTATCGTTTATGACGATCTCTCGAAACAGGCTGTGGCTTATCGTCAGATGTCCTTGTTGCTGCGTCGTCCTCCGGGCCGCGAAGCTTATCCTGGTGACGTTTTCTATCTTCACTCACGTTTGCTCGAACGTGCCGCGAAGATGAATGAAGATAACGGTTCTGGTTCACTGACCGCATTGCCGATCATTGAAACGCAGGCTGGTGACGTTTCCGCTTATATTCCAACCAACGTGATTTCGATTACCGATGGTCAGATCTTCCTCGAAACCGACCTGTTCAACCAAGGCATCCGTCCTGCGATTAACGTGGGTCTGTCAGTTTCCCGTGTGGGTTCTGCCGCACAAACGAAAGCGATGAAAAAGGTTTCCGGTTCGATTAAACTCGATCTCGCGCAATATCGCGAAATGGCAGCCTTTGCCCAGTTCGGTTCCGATCTGGATGCCTCCACTCAGAAATTGCTGAATCGCGGTGAACGTTTGACGCAGCTTTTGAAACAGGCACAATTTTCTCCGCTGGCTTTTGAGGAGCAAGTGACTTCGATCTATGCTGGCACCAATGGCCATCTCGACGATGTCGCGGTAACCGATGTTGTGCGCTATGAAGAAGCAATGCTTGCTCATATGCGTTCTGACCATAGCGATTTGTTGAAAACTATCCGTGAAAGTGGCGACCTTTCCGATGACAGCAAGAAAGCAATGGAAGAAGCTCTCGTCGCCTTTGGTAAGAGCTTCGCTTAACGGACTTTGACTATCACTGTGCTCCCGCGAAGGCGGGAGCCTAGATCCCCGCCTTCGCGGGGATACGAATAAGGGGCCAAAATGGCTAGTTTGAAAGAACTCAAAGACAGGATCGGGTCAGTTAAATCGACTCAGAAGATCACCAAGGCCAAAAAGATGGTGGCTGCAGCCAAATTGCGCCGAGCGCAAATGGCAGCAGAGGCTGCACGTCCTTATGCCACGGAAATGGCAAAGGTTATGGCCAGCCTGGCTGGAAAAGTAACGGTGGATGAAAATTCACCTAAATTACTCGCCGGTACGGGCAAGGATCAGGTACACCTCCTGGTTGTCGCCACCTCTGATCGCGGGCTTTGCGGCGCGTTTAACGCAAATATCGTCAAAGAAGCCCGTCTGGCGGCGGAAAAGCTGGTCAACGAAGGTAAAGACGTACTGTTTTACATGGTTGGCCGCAAAGGCTTGCCGGTGATCAAGCGCGTTTATGAAGACAAGATCGTCAAACATTTCGATACGAGCAATGTCAAAGCGCCAGGTTTTGAAGAAGCCAAAGCTATTGCAGAGGACCTCACTGAAATGGTCGAAGATGGTAAATTTGATGTCGCGCATCTCTTCTATTCCAGGTTCAAATCCGCTCTGGTGCAAGAACCAACACAGCAACAGATTATTCCTGTTGCTATCGAAACCGCTGAAGGTGCAGGTTCCGATGCTGCGGTAGAATATGAACCGGATGAGGAAGAAATTCTCACCGAATTGCTTCCGCGCAACCTGACAACCCAGATTTTCGGTGCATTGCTGGAAAATAACGCCGGAGAACAAGGTGCATCGATGACAGCGATGGAAAACGCAACCCGTAACGCTGGCGATCTGATCGATAGCCTGACCATCGAATATAACCGCAGCCGTCAGGCCGCAATTACCACCGAATTGATTGAAATTATCGCTGGCGCTGAAGCGCTCTAAAGCAAGTACGCAAGGAAAGACAAATGGCAAAAACCAACAATGTAGGCCGCATTTCACAGGTTATCGGCGCTGTCGTCGACGTAACCTTTGATACGGACATTCCGGCAATTTTGTCGGCTCTTGAAACCGACAATAACGGTAACCGGCTGGTGCTTGAGGTTGCTCAGCATCTCGGCGAGAACACGGTTCGTACCATCGCAATGGATGCAACTGAAGGTTTGACCCGTGGTCAGGAAGTTACCGACACTGGATCACAGATCATGATGCCGGTTGGCCCAGAAACATTGGGACGCATCATGAACGTTGTGGGCGAGCCGATTGATGAGCTTGGCCCGATTGGCGCAAAAAGCACTGCACCAATCCACGCAGAAGCGCCTGCTTTTGTGGATCAGTCCACCGACAGTGAAATTCTCGTCACCGGTATTAAGGTTGTTGATTTGCTCGCGCCATATGCAAAGGGCGGTAAAATTGGTCTGTTCGGCGGTGCCGGCGTGGGCAAGACCGTGCTTATTCAGGAACTGATCAACAACATCGCAAAAGGTCATGGCGGTACATCCGTTTTCGCCGGTGTTGGTGAACGTACCCGCGAAGGTAATGACCTTTATCACGAATTTCTCGACGCGAACGTTATCGCCAAGGGCGAAGATGGCAACGCAATCTCTGAGGGTTCCAAAGTGGCCCTCGTCTACGGCCAGATGAACGAGCCTCCAGGCGCGCGTGCCCGCGTGGCTCTGTCCGGTCTGACCATCGCGGAATATTTCCGTGATCAGGAAGGCCAGGACGTATTGTTCTTCGTCGATAACATCTTCCGCTTCACGCAGGCCGGTTCAGAAGTGTCCGCGCTGCTTGGCCGTATTCCTTCCGCTGTGGGCTATCAGCCAACCCTGTCCACCGACATGGGCGCGTTGCAGGAGCGGATTACGTCCACCAACAAAGGGTCGATTACATCGGTTCAGGCCATTTATGTTCCTGCCGATGACTTGACCGATCCGGCACCGGCAACGTCTTTTGCCCACTTGGACGCAACCACCGTTTTGAACCGCGCGATTTCTGAGCTGGGTATCTACCCCGCTGTTGACCCGCTCGATTCAACGTCTCGTGTTCTGGAACCACGCGTTGTGGGTCAGGAACATTATGATACGGCCCGTGCTGTTCAGGAAACCCTACAGAAATATAAGTCGCTACAGGATATTATCGCCATTCTTGGCATGGACGAGCTATCGGAAGAGGATAAGCTGGTCGTTGCTCGCGCGCGGAAAATTCAGAAATTCCTGTCACAGCCTTTCCACGTTGCGGAAGTCTTTACTGGCATCAAAGGGAAATTTGTTGATCTGGAAGACACGATCAAGTCGTTCAAAGCAGTTGTTGATGGTGAATATGATCATCTTCCTGAAAATGCCTTCTACATGGTCGGCGGCATTGAAGAAGCGCTTGAAAAAGGCAAGAAACTGGCAGCAGAAGCGGCCTAATCCATTCCCCCTCCCTCATGGGAGGGGAATAGGGACATTGATTGATGGCAAATCTACATTTCGAACTCGTAACCCCTGAAAAGCTCGTCCGGTCGGATGATGTTTATATGGTTGTGGTGCCCGGCACAGAAGGCGACTTTGGCGTGTTGGAAGGTCATGCGCCGTTTATGTCCACCGTTCGTGATGCGGAGCTGACCGTCTACGCCAGCGAAGGCGCTGAGGCAGAAATCATTACTGTTCAGGGTGGTTTTGCCGAAGTGAATGAAAAAGGCCTGACCGTATTGGCCGAGGCCGTTTCCTAAATAAAAGACCGCGCTCATGCTGAGCCTGTCGAAGCATCCTTGCAAATCCTGACCCATCCTTCGACAAGCTCAGGATGAGCGCTGTGAGGCTAAGCTAAGCTTCCAATACCGTCGTGGCTTTGCGCTCACTGCGCCACAGGAACAACCCGCTTAGCAGGATCAACCCGCCACCCACCAGGGCGAGTGGGTCAATCGCATCACCGAATATAAACACGCTGATCAAAGACGCGATGATGAGCTGAATATAGACAATCGGTGCAATCGCCGCCGCTGTCGTCCGCATCGTCGCCATATACAGCAAAAAATGACAGCTGGTCGCTGTTACCGCCACAATCGCACAGCGCAAAATGACATCCCAATCAGGCGCACCGGGAATATGCATGACTGGTAAAACGAAATGTCCAATACCAGATGCAATCGACAAAAAAATGGCGGCCCAGAAAGCGATGTAAAACTGTGCTGCGAATATCGAACGCTGGCTGGATACCATGCGGTTAAGGATTAACATGGCGGCCATCGCCACGGCCGAGAATAGCGGTAAGATCGCAACCCAACCAAAAGCCGCCACGTTGGGGCGCAACATGATCAAAACACCGCCAAAAGCAACGATGGTCGCTATCCAAGTTGCCGGACGCATCTTCTCTTTCAAAAACCAACCGGAAAACAAAGCGGTCAATATCGGGTTAACGAAGGATATGGCCACAGCGTCGGCCAAAGGCATGATATAAATAGCTGAAAAGAAAGTAATTGTTCCGACCGCCAAGGTCATTCCTCGGGCGGCATGCAACCATGGCCGGCTAATCTGAAAACCAGCCCTACCCTCTCGCCAAAAGAGAATGGCAGCCAGAGCGATAGCACCAATAGTGAAACGCAACGCCGCGACCGCAGGTGCGGGCCAATCACCAGCCATCGATTTGATAAAGGCATCGCCGATGGGAAAACCAGAAAAAGCAATCAGTGCCAATAGGATACCGCTACCCGCAACCGTCTTGCCAATATTTTTATCTGCCTGCAAAACTCGTCCGATCTCGATAAGTGCCAGATCACCGATTGCAGGCTATTTGGCAACACACAACCATCATTTCTTCAGTGAAACAAATAACATAAAACCAAAACTGTCCCATCACCATTATCCAAACATTAACCATTTTCCTTGAAAGAGATGTTTGATGATTTGGGAACACACTATTTCCGGCGGAGAGACATGAGCGCATTTGGTAAGAAAAATGGATTGGGTGGCGGCAGACCGTCATTTGGCGTCGCGAAACCAATGTCAGGCGGCGGGAGCAAACCGGCTGATCCTGAAGAGCTCGACAAATCCGGCGGTGGTGATCAATTTCCATCCATAGATGCCGTGCCGCTGCCCGGTGAAGAAAGTGAAGCCGCCAAAGGACCGGATCAAGGCGACGCCATGTCGCGTCTTGCCGAGCGTTCCAATCCTTTGCCTGAAGAAGGTGACAAGGATGAAGGCTTTGGCGCATCCGTCCATAAAATTAAAGAACAGGTGCTTCCGCGCTTGCTGGAACGGGTTGATCCCGAAGCTGCAGCCACGCTCAACAAGGAAGAGCTGACCGAAGAATTCCGTCCGATCATCATGGAAGTGTTGACCGAACTAAAACTAACGCTGAACCGACGCGAGCAATTCGCGCTTGAGAAAGTGCTGGTTGACGAGCTTCTCGGCTTTGGTCCACTTGAAGAATTGCTCCAAAATCCGGATATTTCGGATATCATGGTGAACGGCCCTGAACAGACCTATATCGAGATTAAGGGTAAGCTGGAGATCGCGCCGATTAAGTTTCGCGATGAAGAACATCTTTTCCAGATCGCCCAGCGGATTGTGAACCAGGTCGGCCGGCGTGTCGACCAAACCACGCCGCTTGCCGATGCGCGTCTTGCCGATGGTTCTCGTGTGAACGTCATCGTACCGCCATTGAGCCTTAAAGGCACAGCGATCTCCATTCGTAAATTTTCTGAAAAGCCTATTACCCTCGACATGATGCAGGGCTTCGGCTCGATGTCGACGGCCATGTGTACAGCGCTGAAAATCGCTGGTGCTTGCCGGTTCAACGTGGTGATTTCAGGTGGTACGGGTTCTGGTAAAACGACCATGCTCAACGCCATGTCGAAAATGATCGATCCCGGCGAGCGCGTGCTGACCATCGAGGATGCCGCCGAGCTTCGCTTGCAGCAACCGCACTGGTTGCCGCTCGAAACCCGTCCACCAAACCTTGAGGGCGAAGGGGCTATCACCATCGGCGATCTCGTGAAAAACGCCCTGCGTATGCGTCCTGACCGGATCATCCTGGGTGAGATTCGTGGCGCGGAATGTTTCGATCTTCTCGCTGCCATGAACACGGGCCATGATGGCTCCATGTGTACGCTTCACGCCAACTCTCCGCGCGAGTGTCTTGGCCGTATGGAGAACATGATCTTGATGGGTGACATCAAGATCCCGAAAGAAGCTATTTCACGCCAAATTGCAGAATCCGTTGACCTGATTGTGCAGGTGAAACGTCTGCGCGATGGTTCGCGTCGGACGACCAACATCACCGAGGTGATCGGGATGGAAGGTGACGTGATCGTGACGCAGGAATTGTTCAAATATCAGTATCTCGACGAGGATGCCGACGGCAAGATTATCGGTGAATATCAATCATCCGGCCTGCGTCCCTATACGCTTGAAAAAGCGCGTCAGTACGGGTTTGAGCAGCCCCTGCTTGAGGCTTGCCTCTAGGCACGGCCTATTCGGTTGAGATAAAACCCAATCCGAAGGCCACCGAAATACCGAATGTCAGCAGCGATGCCGCGGAGATAAACTGCCACGGCATGAAACCGACTTTGTCGATATCCTTGCGTTTACTGCGCCGCCGGTTGGCGACCTCGGAAATGACCGTGATAGTCGCTGCGACAGCGCAGACAACCATCCACTGCGGAACCATCTTGGCTCAGCCTTTATCAAGCATCTTGATGATGCCGGAAAAGTCCATGCCGCCCTGCTCTTCGCCTTCTGCATATTGCTCATAAAGCGCGACGGCTTTTTCGCCCATAGGGACCTGAGCACCGGCGCTTTGTGCAGCCTCCATCGCCAGACGCAAATCCTTGAGCATCAGCGCGGCTGCAAAACCGCCCTCATAGCCATTATCCGCCGGGCTTTGCGGGCCAACACCGGGTACCGGACAATAGCTTGTCATCGACCAGTTCTGGCCCGAAGCCTTGGATGAGATATCGTAGAAATTCTGGAGATCAAGCCCAAGCTTTTCGGCCATTTTAAAGGTCTCGCAGGTTGCAATCATCGATGCGCCGAGCAGCATGTTGTTGCATATTTTCGCTGCTTGTCCCGCGCCATTATCCCCGGCGTGAATCACAGCCTTGCCCATATCGGATAAAATTGGCTCAGCGCGATTAAACGCCTCCTCGCTACCACCGACCATAAAAGTCAGTGTGCCGCCATTGGCCGCGGCAATACCGCCCGAAACAGGCGCATCAACTGGCAGAATTCCTTTGGCCTTAGCCATTTCCGCGACATCGCGCGCGCTATCCACGTCAATCGTCGAACAATCGAGAACCAGCATCCCGGGCCCGGCGTTGATCACCACATCATTGGCATAGACGGCGCGGACATGCTTGCCCGCCGGCAGCATGGTGACGACAGCTTCCATGCCTCGTACCGCATCGGCGGCGTCGCTGACAGGATGACAACCGGCTTCTCCCGCTTTAGCGAGCGCTTCACCAGACAAGTCAAAGGCATGCACTTCATGCCCCGCCTTCGCCAGATTGGCAGCCATCCCGCCGCCCATATTGCCGAGACCGATAAATCCGATTTTCATGCTGTTAGCGCCCCTTCCAATTGCCTTCGCGCTTTTCGATAAACGCAGCCATGCCCTCGGCCTTGTCTTCGGTAGCGGTTAGAATCTGGAACAGACGCCGTTCATGCAACAGGCCTTGGTCAAGGTTCGTTTCAAAGGCTGCATTGACCATTTCCTTGTTCACCTGAATAGCCATGGGCGGCATCGAGGCAATTGTGGCAGCCGCCTTGATGGCTTCATCGACAAGTTGGTCATGCGGCACAACCCGCGCCGCCAGGCCCGATCGTTCCGCTTCTTCTGCGTCCATCATTCGGCCGGTCAGGCACATGTCCATAGATTTCGATTTGCCCACAGCGCGGGTCAGGCGCTGTGACCCGCCCATGCCCGGTGCAACGCCCAGTTTGATTTCCGGCTGGCCGAATTTGGCGTTTTCGCTGGCAATGATGAAGTCCGCCATCATGGCCAATTCGCAACCACCTCCCAATGCGAAGCCGTTCACGGCGGCAATCCAAGGCTTGCGCGTCGTCTTGACAATCTGACTGGTCCATTTGGAGAAAAAATCCTCCAGATAGAAATCAGCTGCAGATTTTTCATACATTTCCTTGATATCCGCGCCAGCGGCAAAGGCCTTGTCGCCGGACCCGGTGAGCACGGCACAAAGCTGGGTTTCGTCCGCTTCAAAGGCCGCGAAAGCACCGATTAATTCATCCAGAACCTGGCTATTCAGCGCGTTTAGCGACTTTGGTCGGTTCAGGGTAATCAGCGTTACCTGGCCCTTTTTTTCGGTCAGAATTGTTTCGTAGGTCATAGCGGTTTCCATTCCTCTTCTGCCGGCAAAGGCGCAAAAATACTGTCGATCAATTCATCACTTGTTTCTTCCGGCGTGGCGGGATCCCATTTGGGATCATTATCTTTGTCGACAATCAACGCGCGGACGCCCTCAATAAAATCATGACGAACCAGCACCCGGGAAGCGATGCGATATTCGTTGCGCATTTCATCCGCGAAGGTCGCCATTGCGGCGCCCTCTTTCAGTTGCCGTAGAGCAACCTTGCAGGTTTGCGGGCTTTTCGTGCCCAATGTGCCACGTTCTTTCAGCGCCCAATCACTGCCATCCGCATCAAGGGCGGCAAGGACTTCTTCATAGACATCCGAGGCAAAAAACTTGTCAATCTTGTCGAGATTATCGGCAATGCGCGCAGGCGGAACAATGTCCGACAATTGGCCCAATATCCCGTCAATCCGGTCCGGGTTTTCGCTGATCCGCTGTTTGGCCTCTTCCAGTTGCTCCGCCGGGACATAATGGGTCGCGAGACCCACTTCCTTGCACTCCGCTCCGTCCAGACGCGCACCCGTCAGCGCCAGAAACTGGCCGAGCCGACCGGCCAGTCGCGACAGATACCAGCCTCCGCCGACATCGGGAAATAGCCCGATGCCGGTTTCCGGCATTGCAAAACGGGTATTTTCGGTCGCAACCCGATAAGTCGCGGGTTGCGAAATACCAACGCCGCCGCCCATGGTGATGCCGTCCATGAAGGCAACCACGGGTTTGGGATATTCGAACAGCAGATGGTTGAGTTGATATTCCTTGTAGAAAAACTCACGCCCCTCTTTGCCATCCTTCTTGCCGGACGCTTGCAACATGGCGATATCGCCACCGGCACAGAAACCGCGCCCTTCGCTATGATCAATCAGGACAGCTTCCACGCTATCGTCATCGCGCCATGCGATCAGCGTGTCTCGCATAGCTTCGCACATAGCGAGATTGAGCGAGTGAATAACTTTCGGGCGGTTCAGGCTGATATGCCCAACCCGGCCTGTTTTCCTGATGATGAGATCTTCGGTCATTTTATCTTTCTAATAATTTCGTCATTCCAGCGAAAGCTGGAATCTCTCTAGCTTGGCGACTCCTCCGAGGGAGATCCCAGCTTTCGCTGGGATGACGCACACTCATTGCCTGAGCATTTCGCGTGATACAATCATCCGCATGACTTGGTTGGTGCCTTCGAGGATCGAGTGGACACGCAGATCACGCCAGAAGCGCTCGATTGGATAGTCCTGCAAATAGCCATAGCCGCCAAAAAGCTGCAACGCATCGTTGACAATTTTTGAACCATTATCCGTCGCCAGACGCTTGGCCATGGCGGCAAATTTGGTCTTGTCCGGCGCGCCATGGGTCACCTTTACCGCAGCCATATAGAGCAGCGCGCGCGAGGATTCGAGATCGGTTGCCATATCGGCCAACATGAACTGTGTATTCTGAAAGTCGCTGATGCTTTTGCCAAATTGCTTGCGCTCTTTGGTATAGGCCACCGCTTCATCGAGACAGCGTTGCGCTCCGCCAAGCGAACAGGCTCCGATATTCAGCCGCCCGCCGTCGAGACCCGCCATGGCGATACGAAAGCCCTCGCCTTCGCCGCCAACGCGGTTTTCGACTGGTACGCGAACATTGTCGAAATTCACTTGCGCGGTCGGTTGTGAATGCCAGCCGAGCTTCTTCTCATTCGCGCCGAAACTGACACCCTCCATGTCTTTTTCGATCACCAGACAGGTCACGCCATTCGCACCGTCATCCGATGTCCGTGTCATCGTGACATAGAGTTCGTTCTCGCCGCCGCCAGATATAAACGCTTTCGATCCGCTGACGACATAATGATCGCCATCCCGCACCGCTTTGGTCTTTAGCGAAGCAGCATCGGAACCGGCCCCCGGTTCGGTCAGGCAATAGCTGGAGATTCTCTCCATGCTGATCAGATCAGGGAGATATTTATCCTTCACCGCCTGTGCACCGAAGGTATCAATCATCCATGCTGCCATGTTATGGATCGAGATGAAGGCGCTGGTAGAAGGGCATCCGTACGCCATCGCTTCCATGATGATCGCGCTTTCCAGCCGGCCAAGCCCGATCCCGCCAGATTCTTCCGACACATAAATCCCGCCGAACCCCAGATCAGCACTTTGTTTGATCACATCGCGCGGGAATATATGCTTTTCATCCCATTCACCGGCATGGGGCGTGATGGCATCGGCCGTGAATTTCTGCGCCATATCCTGAATGGCAAGCTGGTCTTCGGTCAGGGAGAATTGATCAGTCATTTCTTGTCGTTCCATTCTTCTTTCAAAACCCGCTCGGCGAAAAGCCGGTTCAAAACATCTTCGTCGGTCCGCTCATACACAAGTTCGCGGGGCGCGATGCCCTTAATATGCGCCATGGCCGCGACCCTGCCGCTGCCTAGAAACCATGTATCGGGTTCTATCTGCGCGATCGGATCGGCATAAGCTTCGTCCATTGTAATGATCGTCCAGCCGTCTGCGATTAGCCCGCGCACCAGATCATCAATGAACAGCGCGGCAATGTCCGTCTCGTGCAGCAGCAGGACGTGAGCCGGGGAGCGACCTGTCGTCCGCACCGCGATATCGTCATAAAAATTGGAGGTATCGACCATCGTTTCAACATAGAGATCGCGCAGCGCGTCCATGTCCATTGTCTTGCCTGCCTTGGCGGCTTGTGACGCCAGATAATCAATGTGCCAGTCATAATTATCGACCGTCACATAGCCGTTGCTCAGGCCGCGCTCGGTCAGTGCCTGGCGTATTGCATAGCGTTTCTCCAGATCGCGGCGGCCTTCATCGAGATAGGGAAAGCGGAACCAGGGTCGATAGCCATCCCGGCCCTTCAGCCATTTTTCGGCCTGATCAATCTCGGCGACATAATCCGCTATATCAGTCTTCCATAGCCAGGGATGGGTATGGGTATGGTTCGCAATCACGTGCCCCGCCGCGACATAGGCGCGAATCCGTTCCTCTCCTCCCTTCCGATCCGGCTTGTCGAGATTGCCGGTGGTCACGAAGAATCCCGCCTGCTCAACACCCGCTTCGGCCAATGCAGCAATAAGCTTTATCGCCCGCTCGTCCGACGTGAAGAACCCCCCGGCATGCCGGGGAATATCATCAAAACTGATCGCAATCCGTTTTTCCGCAACAGCAGGCTGTAGGGCGAGACCAAAGCTCGCGATCAAGATGAATAAGAAGCGCATCATGGTAGGACTGTTCCCTTTCTTGTTAGAAAGGCACCTCCTATCGGCAACTATGGCGCTATGCCAGTTTTTGCATTACGTCGCCGAACAAATCTTCGTCGGAAGGCAGTTCCTTGGATACCGCAAGTGGCTTGGAAACCCAGGTTTCATTGATCAGATCGCGCCAGGTAATGTTGTTATTGGTGCCGTTTCCGCCCCAGCTGCCGCAGCCGAGCGAGAAGGTTTGACGCATGCCATTCCAGAGGTTTCCGCTGTTGGACGCGGATTGTGGTTGATTGACCATCACGCGGGATGTGCGGGTCGCGTTGGCGAGCTTCATGATATTCTCGTCTGACCGCGAGTAGAGACCACAGCTATGCCCCTGCCCCTGATAGGCCTGAATATTGTTGGTGAGTTCAATTGCCTCGTTGATATCAGCAGCACGGTAAAGCGCCATGATGACGGTCAGTTTTTCACCAGAGAAAGGAAAGTCCGGGCCAAAACCGGTTTCCGGAACCATGAAGAAGGTTCGTCCTTCGGGCAGATTGAAACCGGCCATGCCAGCGATTTTTTCAGCCGGTTGCGCAACAATTGCGGTATTGAATTTGCCATCAGGCCACAGCGCATCCTGCAATTTCTGTTTCTCTTCTTCATTGCAGAGATAGCCGCCCTGATGCTTCAGTTTTTCGACCATCTCATCATAAATGGCATCAACCAGGATCACACTATTGTCCGAAGAACAGCTCGCCGCGAGGTCCAGTGTTTTGGAGATACGGATTTTTTCCGCTGCATCGTCGAGATCAGCGCTCTCGTCCACAGTGATCACAGCGTTGCCAACGCCAACACCTAAAGCCGGCGTACCGCTGGAATAAGCCGCGGTAACCATCGCACCGCCGCCAGTGGCGAGCACACGGTCACATTGCCGCATCAGTTCATTGGTTTTCTCGACCGATGGCACATCAATGCTGATCACCAGATCAGCCGGTGCGCCCATTTTCACAATGGCATCGCGCATCAGGTCACAAATCAGTTTGTTTGTCAGTTTGGCGCGGGGATGCGGCGCAACAATGATCGAGTTACGCCCTTTGACCGCCGAGATCGCTTTAATCACTGGCGTGGCTTCCGGATTGGTCGATGGCGACAATGCGCCGATAACGCCAACGGGTTTGGCGATCTTCACGATATTGCGCTCGTGATCTTCCTCGATAATGCCAACCGATTTATCGTCGATAATATCGAACAGAGTTGCGCGGGTTTTGCGGAAAATTTTCAGATATTTGCCGTCATAATTGCCCAGCTGGGTCTCATCGACGGTATGCTGCGCAATTTTCTCGGCCACAGACTCTTCGGCAACCGCCCAGACCATAGCACGGATCAGTTCATCGACTTGTTCCTGCGTGTAGTTTTCAATCTGCTGCTGTGCTGCACGCGACCGCGCAACCAGTTCGGCGACTTCTTCCGCAATCGGATCCTGTGGGTTGGTGGTTGTGTCCAGCATGTAAAGCTCCTGAAATTATGTTTTACCGGGATGATCCACGTAGAGAGACTCGTCGATCCGGCTGTTTTCTTACCCATCTATATAATTGGCCGTGAATAGCCATGCAATGCCTGCGCCGTGCCGGAGCGCAACTAAATTACAAAAGCAATAGTGCTGCGCTGCAATGCGCAATTGCATTGCCTGCGGAATTGCGCCTATCACAAGCTCAATTACAGGGGTTACCACCATCCACAGCGCTACATGACAACTGATGTTTTAGATAAAGAGCCGGCAGAAACGGCGGTTCTCGGCCAGAACCGACCGATTGCCGGGATCGTTATGCGGCTGGCCGCGATGCTGGCGCTTGCTATTATGTTTGCCTTTGTCAAACTGGCCGGGGAACAAGGCGTCCATGTCACCGAAAGCCTGTTTTACCGGCAGCTTACCGCGATGCCGCTGATCTGCTTTCTAATCTGGCGCAGCGCGGCAGGATGGTCAGCGATCAGATCCAATAAGCACGGGCTCCACATTTTGCGCTCGGTGCTCGGGATCTTTGCGATGGGGCTCAATTTCTGGGCGATAACGCTGCTGCCGCTGGCCGATGCGACCACGATCAGCTTTACTGTCCCGATATTCGCTACCCTGTTCGCCGCGCTGTTCCTACGTGAGCAAGTCGGGATCCCGCGCTGGTCTGCCGTCCTGATCGGCTTTGTCGGCGTGCTAGTCGTTATCCAGCCGGGCGGTGATATGATCCCGGCTTTAGGCGCATCAGTAGCTTTGGCTGGCGCACTGGTCACCGCATCGGTAACGCTGGTGATCCGCATGCTCGGGCGAACCGAAACCAGCATCGTGACGATCTTCTGGTTCTCCATCTACACCCTGCCCGGCCTGGCCGTTTGCGCCTATATATATGGTGGCGGACATGATGCGAAGACCTGGGCCTATCTGCTCGGCGTCGGCATTTTTGGCGCCATTGGCCAGCTAACCATCACCCAGTCGCTGCGTTTTGCGCCGGTATCCACCATCATGCCGATGGATTATAGCGCGCTTATCTGGGCCACCATCATCGGTATTGTCGTATTTCATCAGTGGCCCAGCCTGTCGATCTGGTTCGGCGCGCCGATCATCATCGGGTCCGGCCTGTTCATCGCCTGGCGCGAGCATGTGAAGGCTGCCAAAAAGGCTTAGCCGCCAAAACGCTTCCGGATGCTTTCACACTCGGTATAGTGATCACGGACAAAACCGGGCACTTGCCCAGCCTCAATCGCCGCATCATCCTCATCATTCAGGAATTTGCGCTGGTAGACCGTATCACCCTCGCCAAACTCAACTGGGCGGCCATTGCGGTCAGCGCGGACATAGACAGCGCCGTTGATCGAACCCCAAAAGCTCATACCGGGCATCGCGGACTGGTTGATACCGCCAACACCAGCGCCATCTTTCATGATGTAAGATGTTGCACTTAAACAATCGCGTGCGAGCTGCGCCACGCTAGGCCGGTCGCCGCTTTTCAGGGTCATGTCGCCCAACTTTGATACAATATGCTGCGCTCTGCTCTGGGGCATCACGAACGGTTCTGTCACATATTGCATTTGTTCAGCCTGTCCCACAGCCGACAGCCCTGGAAACACGGATGCCGCCACAAGAGTTATCAATGCATATTTCATAGAATCAATCCCCTTACCCGACAGGCTATCATGCAAATAGCGCTTGCCCAAGACGTTATACGCCGCTTAGTCTTTGAAAAAACGGGGAGGTTCTTGTGCAAATTTTCATTCGCGGCCTGATTGCCATGGTGGCAATATTTGGTTTGACCACTTTGGCCAGTGCGTCAGAGCCATCAGACACTGTCACCTATCCCGCCGTCACCGTTTACGAAGCAGCAAAAATCATCACCATGGAACCGGGATATCCCGCGGCCAGATATGTCGCCACGTCAGACGGCATCATCCTTGGCCTGGCGCAGGAGATAGAAGACCTCAGCCCATGGACAGACCGCCGTGATGTGACAATTGACCGGCGCTTTGCCGACAGCATCCTTATGCCCGGTTTTATCGAGCCGCATGTTCACCCCATGCAGACGATTATGATGCTGCCCCTGCCCTTTATCAGTCCCGAAGCATGGGATCTGCCCGGCAAAACCTATCCGGCGGCGCGCGGCAAGGCGGCTTATGAACGGCGCTTGAAAGAGGAGCTAGCGAAAAGCGATGAGAAATTGTTCATCACGTGGGGCCATCACAAGCTGTTCCACGGCGATATGGACCGCGCCGAATTGGACCGCATCGCGCCGGACCGCCCCGTCGTCATCTGGCAACGCAGTTTTCATGAGATAATCGTCAATACGCCGGCGCTCGGATTGCTCGGCATCGGGACCGAAGACGCCTTTGCCGCCGCCTTCAACAAACCTGGCATCGATCCCAGTCACGCCGATTATGCCAGCGGGATTATTCATGAAACGGCGTTGTTCAATGGCATTGAAAAGCTGCGTCCCTATCTCTTTTCACCCGCCAAGGTGCAAGAGGGCCTTGCCGATATGCGGCAGATGATGCTGGAAAACGGCGTCACCACCAGTGCCGATCTTGCTTTTGGCGGTTTTGGCGGGCCGGAAGCGGAGGCGGCGCTGTTCAAAAGCCTGTACGACCAGCCGACCACGCCATCGCGCATCCTCGCCATTCCCGTTGCGCCGCTGGTTACTGGCGACCCCAATGTCTGGCTAAAAGATATGAAAGCCAAATATGACAGCGATAAATTCTTCTTCTCCAAACGGGTGAAACTATTCGCTGACGGCGCTTTCTTTGCTCAATATATGCAGATGAACCCGCCCGGTTATAGCGATGGCCATGACGGCAAATGGCTGACCGAACCCGATGAATTGTTGAAACAGACCGAGCGATTCTGGGATGCGGGCTGGAACCTTCATACGCACGTCAATGGTGATAAAGGATTGGATGTCGTGCTTGGGATCACCGAAAAACTGGCACCGCGAAATGGTCAGGATATTGTGATGGAGCATCTGGGTTATTCGACCGAGGCGCAGAACCGGCGGATCGGCGAGCTGGGCCTCTATGTCTCTGCCCAACCCAATTATATCCGTATCCTTGGCGATGCTTATGCCAAAACCGGTCTTGGCCCTGATCGCGCCGCGCAGATGAACCGGCTTGGCTCACTGGAGCGCAAAGGCGTCCCGCTTGGCCTGCACAGTGACTTTAACATGGCGCCGATTAATCCGTTGTATCTCGCCTGGGTGGCGAGCAACCGGATCACGCTGGATGGCAATGTAAAAGCGCCGCAGGAAAAGCTGTCGCTCGATAAAGCCCTGCGCGCCATCACCATAGAAGCGGCGCAGGTCATCGGCCTCGATGCCATGGTCGGCTCCATAGCCACCGGCAAGAAAGCCGATTTCACCGTGCTGGACCGTGATCCTTACCAGGGCGGGGCGGCAAAATTGCAAGAGATCGAGGTCAAAGGCGTGGTGTTTGAAGGGCGCTGGTTTCCGGCAACAGAATAGCGCCAAGCGTGCTGTTGCGCCGACAGGAGCATGAACCAGAGACTGCGATGCGCACCCAAAAGAGGACACCAAAGGCCTATTTTTATATCCTGTAACCTGCGCCCAAAACCCGCAGATAACCGGGCTTTATGGACCATGGAGGGGTCGGACAGTGTGACCTTTGCTCAGGATAGAAACGGCGTATCCATTCAGTGCCAATGGGCCGCTTTGGTTGGATGTGTTTCAGATGTCAAAGAGCCTGTCCGGTCACGGCCCGGAACGACACAAGCATAGCTGTTCGAGTGGATGTAGGAAAGACCGATAGCATTGCCGGTTAGCGTGTGGGGGGTCGCAATGAGCGGGCTATCGAAGCGGACTCGAATAGATTGCCGAGGCTGCGATGTTCCGAAACCTGAAAATTATCGTCATATTTCTTAAAACCAGAACCTGATGCCGATGACATAGTTGGTGACGCTGGCGTCTTCACCACTGGCGATAGCAAAATCACGGCTGTTTCCGATCTTCCACTCTTGCTCGGCGCCAATATAGGGCGCGAATTCAGGAACGATCTCGTAGCGCAGCCGCAAACCCAGTTCGAGATCATCGATGCCTGCTCCGATACCAAGCTCCGGAATATTTTGTGCTGAGAAATTAGCCTCAGCACGCGGTTGCAGGATAAGTTTCTGTGTCAGCCGCTGGTCATATTCGGCTTCGATCCGGGCGGTCAAATCCCCTTTTTCAGACAAAAAAGCCGCCGCATCAATTTCAAACATATAGGGCGCGAGGCCTTGAATGCCGATCACTGCATGCGTGCGTGTAGGACCTGTAAGGTCTTGCCGGATACCAGCCTGCAAGTCGAAAAAAGGCGCGATGGCGCGGCTGTAAAGCGCCTGAATTTCTGCGTCTTCAATCGGTTCGCCAAAGCTGCCTTCGCCTTCACTCTTGAACCAGAATTTATCGATGTCCCCGCCATAATAGCCCTGAACATCCCATAAATAGCCGTCTTCCCCTTCGCGGGCCCGATATTCCGCGCGGTCACCCTGAAACCAGAATATCTGCATATTGCCATGTTCGGCATAGAGTGCTTCGCGCGACGCTCGCATAGCATCTGCGCCCCATATGGCGTCGGCTGCTTTAATCCGGCCGGTTTCCATATGGGGCGTGGAGCTCATGGACTTGCCGATCTGATGATCAGAATGGTCCATTGAACCGTCGACCTTCGCGTCATCTATTGGCTTTGTTTTGTTGCCACCATGGTCCATCTTGGAATGATCCATAATGCTATGATCTGTAACCGGCGCTTCCTCTGGTGTGGCGGACATCTGATGATCGCCATGACCGACATGCTTGCTATGATCTTGAGCCATCACCGGGGTAGCGGCAGTCAAAGCCGCCAATGAAGCTGCCAAATATTTCACCATCATGCGTCCTTCGGAAAGGCAACGCTGACCGTCTGCATCATACCGGCATGCATGTGATACAGCAGGTGACAGTGGAACGCCCAATCGCCGGGTTCATCCGTGGTGACTTCAAAGGTCGCGCTGCTGCCGGGCTGAACAATGACGGTGTGTTTCTTCGGTTGGTAATGACCTTGGCCATTGACGATTTCAAAGAACATGCCGTGCAGATGGATGGGGTGTGCCATCATCGTATCGTTGACCAGTTTCACCCGCACCCGTTCATTATAGCCAAAGCGGATCGGATCATCGCCGACAGCGCTGAATTTCTGGCCATCGAGCGACCACATATACCGTTCCATATTGCCGGTCAGATGCAATTCCATCTCGCGATCAGGTTCACGTTTATCATGATCCATCTCCACCGATTTGAGCATCCGATAGTTGAGCACGCGGTGGGGGACATTATCGAGGCCTAGCCCCGGATAGCCGGTACGATCTTGAGGGCCCATTGCTACCATGTCGATACCCGGGCCGACTTTGACCGTATCGGGAAGCATGCTGGTATCACGCATCGCCATGCTACCCATCGCGCCCATGTCGTGCCCGGCCATTGCATCATCGCCAATCGCAGGGCCTGGGTCCTTAGCGCCCATATTGTGCCCGCTATGATCCATGTTCGAGGGGTCCATCGCCTGAGACTTGGCAGCACCGTGATCCATTTTACTGTGATCCATCTTACTGTGATCCATTCCGGCGCCGCCATGACCGCCATGGCCGCCTTCAACCATGCCGCCGTGGCCCATATCAGTCATGCTCAACAAGGGCGGATCGCGCAGAGCCGGAAACGCGGCCTTTTGGCCGGGCTGTGAAGTCAGGGAAGCTTGTGCCATCCCGCTGCGATCCATCGATTCCGCAGCTAGGGCGAAACTGCCATTCTCGGTAGGCTGAACGATCACATCATAGGTTTCTGCTACACCGATTTGCAGCTCGTCGACTTCAACCGGTTGAACGTTGACTCCATCCGCTTGGACCACCGTCATCGGCAGACCGGGCAGCCGAATGTTGAAAAACGTCATCGCGCTGCCGTTGATAATCCGGAGCCGCACCCGCTCGCCCGGTTTATAAGGCAGCTCCAGTCCATCATCGGGTCCGTGACCATTTATCAGATAGGTGTAGGTCGGGGCAGAGACATCCGCGATATCGGTTGGCATCATCCGCATCTGCCCCCACATGCGCCGTTCTTCGCCGCTAAACTCATAATCATCAAAAGCCGCCGTCTTCTGCTGGCTGAAATAGCCTTCGGAGACTTTCAACTTTTTCATGATCTGATGCGGGTGCATTGGTGTAAATTCACTCAGCAAAATGATGTGCTCGCGGTCATATTGCACCGGATCAGGACCAGCCGGATCGATGATCAACGGCCCATAATGTCCCATCTGTTCCTGCAAGCCGCTATGGCTGTGCCACCAGTAAGTGCCGGATTGGCGCGGTAAGTATGGCACGTCAAATCGCGCGCCGGGTTTAATACCGGGAAAACTGATCCCGGGAACGCCATCAAACTGAAACGGCAGCAACAGGCCATGCCAGTGGATCGAGCTGTCTTCGGCCAGCATGTTATGGACCGAAAGAGTGACGTCTTGCCCCTCTTTCAGGCGGATCAGCGGGCCAGGGACCGAGCCATTGACGGCAATCGCGTGACCCGATCGCCCGCCCGTTGCAAAACGGCCATCACCAATATGCAGATCAATCTTGGACCCTGACAGCTCATGAATACCCTTGCGCGTCAGGCCTCGCATTTTGCCGCCCATTTTGCCGGTTGCCCAAGCTGGCATGGGAAGTGCCAAGGCACTCGAAACCGCAGCAAGACTGCTAATCACATGGCGGCGGGACATGGGGTGTTTGCTTTTGATCATGGCGGAACCTATATACCCCCTATAGGTATTTGACAACAAGGACGATCGGATGGAAACCAAGCACGCAAAGCTATACCGGATGGTCATGTCAGACCATATCTGTCCCTATGGGCTCAAATCGAAAGACCTGCTGGAACGAGAGGGATATTCGGTTGCCGATCATCATCTCACCACACGCGCGGACACCGATGCTTTCAAAGCGAAACATGGGGTAGAGACGACGCCCCAGACATTTATCGATGGCGAGCGCATAGGTGGTCATGATGATGTGAGAGAATATTTCGGCAAAACTGTACCGGATGCAGATGCGACCAGCTATCAGCCAGTCATCGCGTTATTTGCCATGACGTTTCTCATGGCGCTGGCAGCGGCTTTTGTCGCAGAAGGATCGTGGATTTCCATCCGGACCTTTGAATGGTTTATCGCATTTTCCATGTGTGGACTCGCCTATCTCAAGCTGCGCGATGTGGAGAGCTTTTCGACCATGTTCCTCAACTATGACCTGCTGGCCCGGCGGTGGGTGCGCTATGGCTATATCTATCCGTTCGCGGAGGGCTTGGCCGGGCTATTGATGATTGCTGGCGTGCTGATGTGGCTGGCCGTTCCGATAGCGCTCTTCATTGGAACCGTCGGTGCTTTTTCGGTCTTCAAAGCTGTCTATGTCGACAAGCGTGAGCTCAAATGCGCCTGTGTCGGCGGCGATAGCAATGTACCGCTCGGTTTTGTGTCTTTGACCGAAAATCTGATGATGATCACCATGGCTTTGTGGATGGGCTTAAAGCTGTTAAATGGGTAGCTTGAGGCTGCCAAACTGGGATGCAAGGATAAGTTGAATCATGAGCAAGGGTGAGAATAGCGCGAAGTTAAACCGGCTAAACCGTATAGAAGGACAGGTGCGCGGTATCGCCAAAATGGTTGAAGATGACCGCTATTGCATCGACATCCTGACCCAAATGCAGGCGGTTAAATCAGCCTTGTCAAAAGTGGAGAGCCAAATATTAAAAGACCATGCCGCCTGCTGTGTGGCCGAAGCGATATCCTCGGGCGATGAGGATGAGCAAAAGGAAAAATTTGCCGAGCTGGTCGATCTTTTCGAGAAAATGAAGCGTTGAGCGGATGGCCGCTTTTGCGCGCTACTCAGACGCCAGCCGACAAGATTCTGGGGCGTTTGCCTAATTCACCCCGCGTTCTTTGCCCTCCCAGTAAGGCGCGCGCAACTCGCGGCGCAAAATCTTGCCGCTCGCATTGCGCGGCAATTCCGAGATCACATCCACCGATTTCGGCACTTTGAACCCGGCAATCCGCTCGCGGGCCCATGAAATCACGCTGTCCGCATCAATTTCGCCCGCATCGGGCTTGGGAGAAACAACCGCCTTTACCGCTTCGCCCCATTTCTCATCGGGGATGCCGATAACCGCGACTTCATTGACTTGCGGGTGGCCGAAAATCGCGTTTTCCACTTCCGCCGGATAGACATTTTCGCCGCCGGAGATGATCATGTCCTTCACCCGGTCCTTGATGTAGAAATAGCCATCCTCGTCCATAATCGCCGCATCGCCGGTATAGAGCCAGCCGTCGCTGTCCACGGTCTCAGCGGTCTTTTCCGGATTATTGAAATAATGCAGCATGTTAAGACCGGAACGCGTGGCGATTTCTCCGATGGTACCCGGCGACACTTCATTGTGCTGCTCGTTCACAATGCGCAGCTCCACGCCGGGCAGCGGGATACCAATGCCGCGCATGCGCTCGTTCCCGGCCGGATCATGATCTTCAGGCGGCAGGATGCACACAGTGCCGGTCGTTTCGGTCATGCCATATTGCTGACAGAATAAGGCTTGCGGCATGGTCTGAATACACTGACGCAGCAGTTCCAGCGGGATCGGCGCGGCGCCATAGGTCACGGACCGCACGCTTGAAAAATCCGTGTCCTTGGCGCGCGGCCAGTTGACCAGCATTTGCAGCGCGGTCGGCACAAGGAAAAACTGGTTCAGCCCCTTGTCCACGCAATCGAGCACCGTGTCGGGATGAAATTCCGGAATGACCATCATGGTGGCGCCATTGTAAAAGGCAATCGGGCCAATGCCGGAGCCCGCGATATGCGCGCAAGGCATCACCGCCAGCGTGCTGTCGTCCGGACTGATATCAATCCACGCATGTTCCGGCTTATTCTCCACCAGCGGGCGCATTTTGAACAGATTGTCATTGGTCAGCACCACGCCCTTTGGATTGCCGGTGGTGCCGGATGTGTAGAGTTGCAACACGCCCTCTGCCGGATTGGTTTCGGGCAAGTCGCCGGGCTGAGTCTTGACCAACCACTCATCAAGTGCTTGCAGGCCGTCTGCTTCCCCCGCAACCAATATCATCTTGACCGTTCCCGCTTCGGCCGCCGCCTGCTTCGCGGTTTCGGCAAATTCCGGCTCGCAAATCACCAGCGCTGCCTGAGAGTCCTTCAGGACATAGGCGACTTCCGGTGCGGCTAATCGCCATCCAATTGGTGCGATGACGGCACCTGCCCGGCTAGCGGCAGCAAATAAAGTGAAATAGAGCGCGCTGTTCTTGCCAAGCCAGCAGATGCGGTCGCCCTTTTTGAAGCCAGACCCGGCGAAGGCCCGCGCATAATCGGTGACAATCCGGTCAAGCTCCGCATAGGTGAATACCCCCGCCGCATCGTCCAGCGCGATATTATCTGGCAGGCGCTCTGCCCAATAGGCGATGGAAGATCCCATGCACCGGCGGATTTCTGGTGTTTCGTTTGACATGCCCACTCCTTAATCTCTTTTGCGCGACGTTAAGCGGTCGCTTAAATCAAGGCAAGAGCATTGACGCTGCGGCCGCAAGGTCAGTCGCGCCGATAAATTAGCGACAAGTTATTGGCTGGCATTTCAACGAGGTCGGTGCGGGTAAACCCGTTTTTCGTGGCCAGCGCATCCATGTCATCAACTTCCCGAATGCCCCAGCGCAAATTGCGGCTTTTGAGACTGCGGTCAAAGTCGAGATTGCCCTGCGCCGTGGGCGCATCACCGCGGAAATAAGGGCCGTAGAGAAAGAAAGCGCTGCCCGGTTGCAGCAGGCGCGCCGCCTTCTCAAACAGACCGATGGACGCCTCCCACGGCGCGATATGGACCATGTTGATGCACAAGATCGCTGCAGGCTGCGCAATATCCCAATCGGGCGTGAGCGCATCGAGTTGCAGCGGCGGCAGGACATTGCCCACCCCTGACCGCTTCGTCCACGCGGCGATGGAACGGCAACCATCTGGATCAGGGTCGCTGGGCTGCCATGTCAGGCCAGGGAATTTCTCACCGAAATAGACCGCATGTTCGCCCGTGCCGCTGGCAATTTCCAGCACGGTGCCACTATCGGGCAGAACATCGCGCAACAGCGCCACGATCGCGTCGCGGTTGCGCAGAGTGGCGGGGGCATGCTTTTCATCCTCCGGGCCAGCCTGATCGCGGAACCATGGGGTGGAATCGCCCTCATTTGTCATCAAAGCGCTCCTCGATGGGTTGCCGCCGCCAAATCGCGGCAAGAAAACTGCCAATGACGACATGATAGACCGCTGAGATCGCGCTGGGAACCGGCGCGAGAGCCGCCTGCATCGGTGTTGCAAATTGCGCGGCGAAGGCGGGCGTCGATGCGAGACTGGAACCCAGACCGCTATTTTGCATACCGACCTCAATACTGATTGTCCGTCGTTCTCCGACACCAAAGCCCAAAGCCCGGGTCAGAATATAACCGAGTCCAAAGCCGAAAACATGAAGCAGCAGCACGGCCAACATCAATATACCAAAATGTTCCTGTATCAGGGCTTTGGAATTGGCAATGATGGCGCCAACGATCAACACAATTACGATCACCGATGCGAGCGGAGAGACTATTGCGATTTTTGCCGTCGTTTTGGGAAAATAGCGATTAAGCAGCACACCCGCAATCACCGGCAATAGCACGATCGAGACCATGTTGATAAACAGGTTCCATTGGTCAATCTCGACAAATTTTCCGGCCAGCCAACCAGTGAGTAGCGGCGTGGCGACGACAGCGATCAGTGTCGAAGCCATGGTCATCGTCACGGACAGCGCGAGATTGGCGTTGGCGAGATAAGCCACAACGTTCGATGCCGTGCCGCCCGGACAGCAGGATACAAGGATCAGTCCAACCGCCAGTCCGGTTTCCAAGCCCGCCAGCATCGCAATGGCAATCCCGGCAAGCGGCATGACCGTGAATTGCAAGACAACGCCCGCCGCCACACATTTGGGAATACGGGCGATCCGTTTGAAATCATCAAAGGACAGCGTCAGGCCCATGCCAAGCATGATAAGGCCCAGCATAACGCTGATCAGCGGCTGACCCAATGGTCGGAAACGTCCGTCCACCACCCAGAGAAAATGCTCCGGTATGAACCACGCCCAAGCGGTGCCGAGGACCGTCCACAGCGCAAACAGGTTTGTTAAGCGCTGTATCATATTGCCCCCAAAACCGGCTGTCCGTCAGCCTTTACTCGGCTGCTTCAGCATATTCCTCCGGTTCTTGCCAGACCAAAATCGGTTTGCGGGCCGCCTGCGTCTCGTCAAGCCGCCTGCGCGGAGCGAAATGCGGCGCGGATTTGAGCAGTTCATCGCCCGCCTTGGCCCGCCCAGCAACTGACCGCAGGGCGCCGATAAACTGGTCAATCGCCGCCTTGCTCTCGGTTTCGGTCGGCTCGACCAGCATCGCGCCATGGACAACCAGTGGGAAATACATGGTCATCGGGTGATAGCCCTCGTCAATCAGGCCTTTGGCGAGATCCAGGGTGGTCAGGCCGTTGGTGAAGCCATTGTCCGAGAACAACGCCTCATGCATGCACGGCCCCGATTTCGCGAACGGCGCTTCCAGCAGATCTTCCATGCTGCGCAGGACATAGTTCGCGTTGAGCACCGCGTCCTCGGACACTTGTTTCAGGCCATCGGCACCATGGCTGAGCATATAGGTCAATGCCCGCGTAAACATGCCCATCTGTCCGTGGAAAGCGACCATGCGGCCAAAGCTGCTTTCGTGATGGTCTTCGGCGGTCTCCTCTTCGACGAGATGGAAATGGCCGTCTTCGGTTTTCTCAACAAAAGGCAGAGGTGCGAATGGCTCCAGTGCCTCGGAGAAGACCACCGGGCCGGAACCCGGACCACCGCCACCATGCGGGGTTGAGAAAGTCTTGTGCAGGTTGATATGCATCGCATCAATGCCAAGATCACCTGGACGCACCCGGCCGACAATCGCGTTGAAATTGGCGCCGTCACAATAGACCAGACCGCCCGCGTCATGCACCGCATCGGAAATGGCTTTCATATCCGGTTCAAACAGGCCGCAAGTATTGGGGTTGGTGATCATCACACCGGCCACATCAGGACCGAGGCGTGCTTTCAAAGCATCGAGATCAACTCGGCCGTTAGCATTGGCAGGGATATCCTCGACCTTGTAGCCGGCGAAAGCCGCTGTAGCAGGATTGGTACCATGGGCACTTTCGGGCACCAGGATGACTTCCCGTGCATCACCGCGCGCTTCCAGCGCCGAACGGATCGCGAGAATGCCGCACAGTTCCCCATGCGCGCCTGCTTTCGGGCTCATCGCGACCGCTGGCATGCCGGTCAAGGTCTTGAGCCAATCCGCAAGCTGATAGATGGTTTCCAGCGCGCCCTGTACGCTGTCCACAGGCTGCAACGGATGGATATCCGAAAAGCCTTTCAGGCGCGCCATTTTCTCATTGAGCCGCGGGTTATGCTTCATGGTGCAGCTGCCCAGCGGGAACAGGCCGACATCAATGGCGTAGTTCTGGCGGCTAAGCCGCGTATAGTGCCGCACGGTCTCTGCTTCCGACAGGCCCGGAATGCTGATCGGCTCGTCTCGATCAAGACCGCCTAGACGGCTTTCAACGGTTGGCGCTGCTGGTAAGTCCACACCGCTGCGGTCGGGTGATCCGGTTTCGAAAATCAATGGCTCATCAACCATCAGGGCGCGATTGCCGGTATGGGTCTTCAGTGCACCTGTATCTGGCGCAATGATATTCTCTTCCTGTTTGGTCGGACGGCCTTCGGTCAACATGCTCATGCCAATTCTCCTTCCAGTGCCAGTGCCAGCGTTTCGACATCCTCATCGCTGGTCGTCTCCGTTACAGCGACGACAAGCCCATGCGCCAAATCATTCTCGTCCGGATAGAGCCGGCCAAGAGACACACCAGCCAGGATTTTCTGGTCCGCAAGCTTGCGGACAATCGGCCGTGCATCTTTATCAAGAACCAGAGTGAACTCATTGAAAAAGCTCTCATTCAAAAGCGATATACCGTTTATTTTCGCCAAGCGATCCGCAGCGACGACCGCCTTCTTGTGGTTGAGCATCGCCAGTTCCCGCAATCCCTTTTCACCCAGAAGGGTCATGTGCGCGGTAAAGGCCAGCGCACAAAGTCCGCTGTTGGTGCAGATATTCGATGTCGCTTTTTCGCGGCGAATATGCTGCTCGCGCGTCGACAGGGTCAGCACGAAACCGCGCTTGCCTTCTGCATCGACCGTCTCGCCGCACAGACGTCCCGGCATCTGCCGGACATATTTCTGTTTGCAACCGAACAGACCGACATAAGGTCCACCAAATTGCAGGCCAACGCCAAGCGACTGCCCTTCGCCAACGACGATATCCGCATCCATCTGACCCGGTGCCTTTATCGCGCCCAGGGCGACAGGTTCTGTCACAACAGCGATCAGCAATGCCTTGTGACTATGCGCTTTTTCCGCAAGCGCAGACATGTCAGATACGCGTCCCAATATATCGGGATATTGGACAACGACACAGCTGGTATCGTCATCAATCTGGTCGAGCAGATCCGCGCCATCGGTCGCCGCGTCCAATGTCGGCGCTTCGCTCACCAACTGGTCCTTGGTAAAGCGCGCCATCGTCTTAGCCACCGACACATAATGCGGATGCAGACCGGACGAGAGAACCGCCTTGCCGCGCTTGGTGATCCGCCGCGCCATGACAATCGCTTCCCAGCAGGCGGTGGAGCCATCATACATGGACGCATTGGCAACATCGACGCCGAACAGGCGCGCCACCTGCGTCTGAAACTCGAACAAAGTCTGCAACGTCCCCTGCGCAATTTCCGGTTGATAGGGCGTATAGGCGGTTAGGAACTCCCCGCGCTGGATGATATGGTCGACACTGGCAGGCACATGGTGGCGATAGGCCCCTGCCCCCAGGAAGAACGGCATATCACCGGCGGCCGAATTATTCCTGGCCAGCTTCTTCATATGCGCTTCGACCGCCATTTCCCCGGCGTGCATTGGCAGATCACGGATCGGACCATCTAGCCGCGCTTCTTCTGGCACATCGACGAAAAGCTCGTCGATGCTGCTGGCACCAATTGTCGCCAGCATATCCTGACGGTCATTTGGGGTTAGCGGTAAATAACGCATTTTCTGTTCCTCAGTTTCTAGAGTCCGTCGACAAAGGCCTTGTAGGCTTTCTCATCCATCAGATCGTCAAGTTCGGATTTGTCAGACAGCGTGACCCGGAAAAACCAGCCATCTTCTTCGGCGGAGCTGTTCACCAAAGCCGGCTCGTCTTCCAACGCCTCGTTGACTTCGATGACTTCGCCCGACACGGCGGCATAAACGTCGGATGCCGCCTTTACCGATTCCACCACAGCCGCGTCATCGCCCTGTTCCAGTGCCGCGCCGACTTCCGGCGTTTCGACAAAAACAATGTCGCCCAATTGTTCTTGTGCATAGTCGGTAATACCTACTGTTGCAGTGTCGCCCTCGACGTCTACCCACTCATGCTCATCGGTAAAATATCGGCTCATAATTTCGTCCTTTTCCCTCTTCTAATCGTCTATAATTTCGGTTTGCGGTGATAGTTATGCGGCACAAAGGGCATGTCAGCGACGGTGCAGGATATCGCTTTGCCGCGTTGCTCCACGGTAATTTCGGTGCCCGTTTCGGCTAGCGCTGTCGGCACATAAGCCATGGCGATGGGTTTTTGCAGCGTCGGAGAAAAACCACCGCTGGTGACTGCACCGATGTGGTTGCCATCGGCATCGACCACGCTGGCGCCCTCGCGAATGGGTTGACGGCCATTGACGAGCAGCCCGACACGCTTTTTATCGGTCTTGTTCGGATATTGCGCCAATACCTGCTCCGCACCGGCAAAATTTCCCTCTTCCCGGCGCGCTTTGGATAGCGCAAAGTTCAAATTCGCCTCCACTGGCAGGACATCTGCATCCATATCATGGCCATAAAGCGGTAATCCCGCTTCCAGCCGCAAGCTGTCGCGTGCTCCCAGACCAATCGGTTTGACCTCTTCCAGCGCGCATAAGGCCGCTGCCAGCTTTTCGGCGTGCTCCGCCGGAACGCTGATCTCGAAACCATCTTCACCGGTATAGCCGGAGCGGCTGATGCCCAATGGGATATCACCCCACATGAAGGGACCGGCTTCCATGAAATAAAGATCCGTCGGTACCGGCCAGCCGGGCTGCATCGGGCTAATGTTCAGCTTTGCCAGCGCTTCGGCAGCTTTCGGCCCTTGCAACGCCAGCAACGCGCTATCTTCCATATGACTCAGCGTAACATCGGATGGCAGTTGCGCGTTAAAATAAGCGATATCATCATGCTTGGTTGCACCATTGACCACCAGATAGAGATTACGGCCGGTATTGGTCACCATCAGATCGTCCAATATGCCGCCATCCTGCGCCAGCAGCAGCGTGTAGCGGATTTTGCCGGCACCCAGGGCAGAGATATTGCCGGGAACGATCGCCTCCAGCGCGTCTGCCGCACCCTCCCCTTCCAATTGCACCTGCCCCATATGGCTGACATCAAACAAACCGGCATATTCGCGAGTCCACAGATGCTCGGCCATCACGCCTTCAAACTGCACCGGCATTTCATAGCCCGCAAACGGCACCATGCGCGCACCAAAGCCGCGGTGCCAGCTATCGAGCGGCAGTTTCTTCAATGTCTCGGTTTTATTATCACTCATTAAAAATTCCGCCCATGCATAAGGTACAGCTCACAGCAAAAGCCTGCAAAACTGCCCCCTCTGTCACGGAACCTGAGAGCTTAGTCCGCCTTTGCCAGTCCAACGCGACAGGCCCAATGCAGATTTCCCCTTCGGTGGAGCACGAGACTTCTAATCTTGCGCCCTCTTTCCAGAGTGCTTGTGAAGCCCATGCGGTCCATCGGCCTGAGAGTTTCCGGGGCGGTTGCTCCTTCGGCGGCCAAGCTTTTTATGGAGTTTGGCACTCTCCCGCACAGCTTCGTGATCTATACCTGAAAGGCGGCAACCAAAAGCAAACCAAAGATTGACGGAGCAGCCTCAGGGAGTCAATGATTCGATGATGCACCGCAACATTTTTCAGCGAGACGGTGAAGTAATGCAAAGCGCTGTGCTGAATTTCGTTGGAACCGGCACTGTCATCGCGCGCTGGCCGCTCGCTCCCATATCGCGTCATTTTCGTAGATTGTAGCGCCTGGTTTGTCCTCCGCGAGCAACATTGTAATGGCTGATGCCACTTCTTCTCCATCAATCGAACGATAGCGCCGCAACGACCCGTGTAGCAGCTTGTCCATCACCGGGCTGGCAATGATCGCCAAACTCTCGCCAAAGCGCGCATCACCCGATCGCTCTCCGCGCAGCAAACCAGGACGGATAATATCGAGCCGGTCAAATTTCTCAGCGCGCAACAATTGTTCGGCCTGCCCTTTGACTTTAAGGTAAAACCCGGACGCTTCGGCATTGGCCATGGTCGAGGACACCGTGATAAACTGACGTGCACCGGCGGCTTTAGCCGCTCTTCCAACCGCGCCGACCAAATCCCGATCAATCGCGGCAAAAGCCTCTTTTGATCCCGCCTTTTTCATGGTTGAGCCAAGGCAGGAAACCACGCGCTGCGCCTTTACCGACGCTATAACCTCCGGCCATTTTTCAGCAGGAGCAACATGCACCGTTGCCGCTCCATAGTCACCCTCCAATGGCCTTCGTACCAACAGATGCAGCCCGTTGTCGCACCCTTCCGTAACGAGCTTACGGACCAGCAAATTCCCTATCAGGCCAGTTGCTCCGACTACCAATATTGCTTCTGTCATATTGTTATCCAAAAATCTCGGCGTGGCGCTTGCTAGCATAGCGATCCGTCATGCCCGCCATAAAATCGGCAATATGCCGGATGCGATCCGGTTCCTGAGATGGTAATGTGTCCGTCCAGCTATCAGGCATCAAGCTTGGCTCGTTCCGATAGGCATTGACCAGATCAGCGACAACGACCCGCGCGTTGTCGGCTGCCGCCATCTGCTCCGGATGATTATACAGATTGGCATACATGAATTTTTTCAGTGCCCGCTCTTTTGTCGCCATATCGTCTGAAAAGCCGCCGATCATCAATCCGGCACCACGCACATCATCTGCCAACGCGATTCCAGTATCTTTGATCCGCTGAAGCGTTGTTGCAATAACATCATTGACCATCAGGCCAATTTGATCGCGGATCAACTCCGGTACCAGACGATCTCGCTCAACATCAGGAAAGCGCGTGCAGATATCACTCCAGCGCTCTGCGATAAATGGCAGTATCAAAAGCTGATCTATGCTGAGCAGCCCGGCCCTGATGCCATCATCAATATCGTGATTATCATAGGCAATATCATCCGCGACCGCGGCGATCTGGGCCTCCAGAGAAGGCCAACTACCCAAATCAAGGTCCATCAGCGCGTTGGCCTCGACCATAGCCCAGGTTGGCTGACTCACCGGACCATTATGCTTGGCCAGTCCCTCCAACATTTCCCATGTCAGGTTTAGGCCATCCCAGCGCGGATAGGGACGCTCCAACTTGGTCAATGTCCTTATCGTCTGCGCATTATGATCAAAGCCGCCATGATCAGCCAGCGCTTCCTCCAGCGCGTCTTCGCCCGCATGGCCAAAGGGCGGATGGCCAATATCATGAGCCAAACAAAGCGCTTCGGTCAGATCTTCATTTAGCCCCAAAGAACGCGCAATGGTCCGACCAATTTGCGCCACTTCCAAACTATGGGTCAGGCGCACCCGAAAATGATCACCGTCTGGCGAGACAAAAACCTGCGTTTTGTGGCGCAACCGGCGAAAAGAAATTGAGTGGATGATGCGATCACGGTCGCGTTGAAAGTCATCGCGCGGTCCGCGAATACTGCCATCATGTTCAGAACGCTCTTCATCATGAAGCCGCCCACGACTTTGGCGCGGGTCGCTGGCATAGCGGGCCATACCAGTCATTATTTGGGGTATGCCATTAGTTCAGCTTGTTCACTTTCGTGCCATCAGCACTAACCCAGGCGAAACCATCGCCGCCGTCTTTTCGAAAACCCGCCTCGAACTTTTTCGCGGCGCTAAAATCATCAAAGGGACCGACAACCAGACGCCGCGTCTTCCCCCAAGGAGAGGTCCAACCGCTCTTTCCGGCAAATAAATCAGAATTTTTCTCGGCCATCCGTTCATAGTCATATTTGAGTGCCCTGAGATTAGACCCTGTCGCGATCTGCACCCAGTAGCGTTTGGGGTTTTCCGGTGGCGGCGGTGCAGCTTCGACCTTTTCTGCAGCCGGTTTTTCAGCAGTCGGCTTTGCTCTGGCTGGCGTAATTGCTGCCAAATCAACGGGAACAACAGCCGTCTCTTTCTCTGTTTCAGGGATCGCAATCGCACCGATAATGTCGGACAAAGGTCGGCGCGGTGCAGCCGTTGCCGCAGCATTGTCAGATGATGCCGATCTGTTCGGTGATGATGCCGATGACCCTGCATCGGCCAAATCGAACGTCACGAGCTGCACTGGTTTTTTCGATATTTTTTCATTGGAATCCGCCGGCGCTTTGACGTCACCAATATCCACTTTTCTAGTAACACTCTCCGATACCAGTGGCGAAGTTTTCGCACCGCTGTTCGATGACGATGCACCAGCTTGTGTGCCAGCTTTTTCGGTTGTTCCCCCAATTGCAGTTTCAAAGCCCGGCGATGCGGACTGTGTTTTCGCCGCAGGTGCGGTTTGTGTGACCGGGTCATTCGGTCGATCAACTACAGGTTTGACCAATGGTCTGGCATTTGTTGGCGTGGGTAAAGTACGGCGCGCGAGAGGCATTTTTCCATTTGCCTCTGGACGAGAAGCTATCTGCCGCTTTTTTTCATCACTGCTCTTGGAACCGGGACGACGGCGCGGAGACGTATCCGGCATCGCCAACACCCTTGGCTTCTGGACATCAGCGCCAAGCGGTTCACCGACCGGTATCAGCCCGGCATCGGCGCCATCTCCGCCACGCACGGCGCTATTGGCAGCAAGACGCACCGACGCGACATCGACACCGATATTTTCACTGGCGGGAAAATGACCAAAATGGACAGCAGCAGCCTTTTGAGCCGCAGTGAGTTTTGGCATCCGATCAAAAAATGGTTTGATCGCTTTTGCCATTTTTTTCCGCATTGTCTGACTGGCAATTTTATTGGCCTCTTTCTTTTGACCATTCATCGCCAATATGAAAGCGCGGTTTCGCCAGGCATCGCGATCGCTTTT
This sequence comes from Parasphingorhabdus cellanae, assembly GCF_017498565.1. Taxonomy (NCBI): domain Bacteria; kingdom Pseudomonadati; phylum Pseudomonadota; class Alphaproteobacteria; order Sphingomonadales; family Sphingorhabdaceae; genus Parasphingorhabdus; species Parasphingorhabdus cellanae. Next base: position 3,217,318 of record NZ_CP071794.1, on the reverse strand, counting down.
CAACAAAAGGGGGTTAAGCTGGGCTTCTGCTCCTTCGATATCTCCGCTGATCCCCAGCGAAATCGCATAGCGGCTCAACAACAGATCGCTCTGGCCATGCTGCAGAGCGAGAGCATAGTCTTTTTGTGCATCGGCGTTGCGACCAATAAGATCATAGGCCAAGCCGCGATCTACCGCGATATCCTTTGCCGTCACACCATTGGCGATAGCTTCGTCAAAATAGCGAATTGCTCCGAACGGATTTTGCTCAATCAACAGCGCCCGTGCCAGTCCGGCTTTTACCCGACCGCTTTTCGGATATATGTCGTTAGCTTTGGCGAGAAAACCAATCGCAGCTCTCGTGTCGCCGAGCCCCAACGCTGCCAATCCAGCGTCAGCCAGCGCAGAGGAATCATTGGAATTGCGCGCGATACGGCGTAGCGCATCCTGCAAATCTGCCGTGTTGGTTTTTGCGCTGCTCTGCGCCACAGCTGGCGTGGGCAGACCAGCACTCATTAGCGGCAAAGCCGCTAGAATCAGATATTTTGAGAGCGTTTTCACCATCTCATTAAACGGCTTGATTCATCCAAAATCAAGCGCTCATGAAAGCGAGAGAGGCCAGATGCCCCGATCAGACGACAGGAAACCATTGCAGGTAACTGATCGATAGCGTTGCCCTCACTGGTTGTTTTGACGGTTCAAAAATCTCGGGATATCGAGCGGGTCACTTGCCTTGTCATCGTCTTCATCGCTTTCCTCATCGGCTTTGTTTCCGCCGCGCGTGAGATTGGACATGCGCTCGAACAAGGTACCACCCCCGCTGGCAACGCGCGGGGCGGATTCGCCTGATGCGTCGGCAGCCGTGCCTTCTGAATCCAACGGTTGAATAGTATCACCGCCGAGAACCAGTTCATCTTCCTCAGGCTCGTCGCTCGTCATACCAGGTGTCAACGACGCAAATGAAGGGGCGGCTGCGCTTTCATCTGCCAGATCGTCATCATCAGAATAAATCGCTGCCGGTGCGGGCGCTGGCTGTGGATCAGGCTCAGACTCTACTTCCAGCTCTGGTTCTGGTTCGGGATCAACAACCATTTCAGCTTCTGACGTTTCAAGGCTATCGGCCATATCCAGTACAGGTTCTTCCGCCAGCTCTTCCTCTTCTGGCTCCGCAGGGATCGTTGAAGCAAAGGATGGCTCTGCAGGCGCCGGATTGCTCATCGCAAAGGACGAGCTAACCGCGGGCGCTGCGACCGAACCATCGCTGTCAATGCCCGTGGCAACAACCGACACGCGAATGCGGCCATCGAGATTTTCGTTAAACGCGCTGCCCCAGATGATATTGGCATCGGGATCGACCAGTTCGCGGATATGGTTGGCCGCTTCATCGACTTCCATCAGGCGCATGTCTTCGCCGCCGGTGATCGAAACGATAACGCCTTTCGCGCCCTGCATCGACACGCCGTCGAGCAGAGGATTCGCAATGGCTTTTTCAGCTGCTTCGAGCGCGCGGCCGTCGCCTTCGGCTTCGCCGGTGCCCATCATCGCCTTGCCCATTTCGTGCATTACGGAACGGACGTCAGCGAAATCCAGATTGATAAGGCCAGGCATAACCATCAGATCAGTGATACCACGAACACCTTGCTGCAGTACTTCGTCGGCGAGCAGGAAAGCTTCCTTGAACGTTGTGTTCGGGTTAGCGACGAGAAACAGATTCTGATTGGGGATGATGATCAGAGTATCGACGTTTTTCTGAAGTTCTTCGATACCGGCATTGGCTGACTTCATCCGCCGCGTGCCTTCGAACGTAAACGGCTTGGTCACAACACCCACGGTCAAGATACCTTTGTCGCGCGCCGCTTTGGCAATAACAGGAGCTGCACCGGTGCCCGTTCCGCCGCCCATACCAGCAGCGATGAAACACATATGCGCGCCTTCGAGAGCCTTTTCGACAAGTTCAAGTGTTTCTTCCGCCGCAGCGCGACCGACTTCAGGACGAGAGCCAGCACCAAGACCCTGCGTGATTTCTGGTCCAAGCTGAATACGCTGCTCGGCTGGGGAGCTATTAAGCGATTGGGCATCGGTATTGCTGACGATGAAATCGACGCCTTCGACCTTTGCTGCGATCATATTTGCAATCGCGTTGCCGCCAGCACCGCCAACCCCGATTACGGCGATCCGTGGTTTCAACTCTTCCACTTCAGGTGGGCCAATATTGATGCTCATTTTACTGTCTCCCCAGACATAGTCTGTATGTGTAACATTTGGGTAACGCTTTGCACAAATTTGATGTGGGAATCACCCCAAAAGTTAATTTTTTTCGTAAATTCTTAAAAATTCCCCCGGATTGCCGACATAAGCCGCCCAATTACCGCAGAACCGGCATATTTGTGGACGTTTTGATGGCTGCTGGAAAGCGATCTGAGGTCGACGGGTTCCTGTGCCGCATAAAGCGCAAGCCCGGCCAAACCTGCGAAGCCCGGACCGCTATGCGCTTCGGGCAAAGCGGTCAGGCCGGTTGGGCGTCCGATCCGCACGGTCTGGCCCAGTGCCGACTGCGCATAATCGGCAATACCTTTTAGCTCCGCCCCACCGCCGGTCAACACGACCTGCCGCCCCACCGGTCCAGTAAAGCCGAGCGTTTTTAGGGTTTGACCAATTTCACCGATCAGGTGGTCGAGCCGCTGGCGAATGACACCGATGAGCTGCGCCTTGGTGATACGGCCGTTCTCATCGGTTTCTGGTCCAACTTCATCGAGCTGCAGATCAATCACGTCATGATTGTCGCGCGGGCTGGTTGTAGCGGACCCATGAAAACATTTAATCCGTTCCGCCTGCGCACGGCGCAAACCAAAGGAAGATGCGATATCATCGGTAACATCGGCGGCACCATAAGGCAGTGTCGCCAGCCCAACCAGCATACCGCCTGCGAATAACGAAACGTTGGTCACTTCCGCGCCTAACTCAACCATCGCAACGCCGAGTTCGCGTTCTTCTTTGGATAGGCAAGCCGTGCCCGCAGCAATGGGAGACGCGATGATGGATTTGACGTTAAGATGCGCCCCGCGCACGCTCATATCGATATTGCGCACCGGCGATGCATCAGCCAGAATAACATGAATATCGACGCCAAGCCGATCAGCATGCAAGCCTTTGGGTTTCTTAACACCGGCCAAGCCATCGATCGTATAAAGCGCAGGCTGCGCATGCAGTACCATCTTGCCATGTGGATCGATACTATTACGGCCGGCTTTTAAGAGGTGATCAATATCCTCTTGCTCGATCCGCTGCCCGCCTAATTCCGTTTCGACCGACGTCAGCATGCTGGTGAGACCGCCAGCCGAAAAGCTTACCCAAACATCATCAATATTGGTGCCGGCAATCCGCTCCGCCTGTTCTACGGCATCACGGACATCCAGTTCGGTCCGTTCGGTATCGGCAATATAACCGCGCTTTACGCCTTTGCTGGCACGCTGTCCGGTTCCCAGCACGGTGATATCGCCATTGTCCATGCGGCCAGCGATCATCGCGGTGATCTTGGATGACCCGATATCCAAAGCGGTAAAAATCTTTTCTACCCGTGCTACCATTTACCTATTCCCTTGCTTCCTTCTTGCTGTCTCATGGTGTCCCTGATTTGCCCCCATTTTGATAGCGTATGTTTAACTCTCCGGTGCCGGTGATGTTTTGACCTTCGGCGGCATGCGGAGATAGGCGCGCTCTGAATCGCGCAAATCAAAATGCACCACCCCGCGCCCCAATAAGCGATTGACCCCGTCCATCCGTGCAAAGTTCAGCAACGCCGCGGCGGCTGTTTCCTCGCCTTCGGGGAGCGCTAGGGTTTCGCCACTGTCAAATTCCAGATTCCATCGCCGGTTGCCAATCCAGGTCGCGCCTGTCACCATTGGGCTGAGCGCCGGTGCCACTTCCAGCAACTTAGTCAGTTCGGGCACACGTTCATTCGCTTTTTTCCCAACAATCACGGGCAGGTCAGGAATTTCTTCCTTCTGGATTTGCTGCAGCGGATATCCCGTCTTGTCGATCAGCGACAATTTGCCGTTACGCTGCCAAACAGCGGCAGGCTCACGTTCAATAATCTCGACCACCAACGTGTCAGGCAAACGCCGCGAAATTCGTGCATCCTTAATCCAGCCATTGCCCATCAAATCATCGCGTACCTGATCAATATCGACCAGCATCATGGAACGATCTTTTTGCGCCAATGTAATTTCATAAACTTTCAGTTCGTCAATCCGGTTGACGCCCGTAACTTCAACCCGCTTCACTTCAAATCCCGCAGCACCGACTGTGGTTGCAATCTGGCTGCTGATCCGTTCGTTGATGCCGGTATAATGCGCGACGCTATAGGCACCTAACACAAACACGCCGACCAGCCCCCAGGTCAGACCTTTCTGCACTTGTGCCTCGGTCACCGGCATGGCGCGGAGGATCTTGTCAAAGATCGAGACCTGACGCACTTTTTTCCGTCCGCTTTTGCGCGGCTTGCTCTTGGACTTTTTATTTGTCCGTCTTACTGATGCTGCTGTCATCGTCTTTTCCTCATCCCAGGGCTTCCCTAACGATCATTTCGACCAGCTCTTCATAACTTATACCCATTTGCTTGGCCTGTTCCGGCACCAGACTGAGCGGTGTCATCCCCGGCTGGGTATTGGTTTCCAGCACGTAGAGTCCGTCCGCCCCGAATTCGTCATCCCAGCGATAGTCGGTCCGCGATGTTCCTTTACAACCGAGGATGGTATGAGCACGTAGCGCGTAATCCAGACAGAGTTTTTCAATCTCTGCGGGAATTTCCGCTGGACAAATATGCTCGGTCAGACCTTCGGTATATTTGGCTTCATAATCGTAGAAACCGGCTTTGGGTTTCAACTCGGTCACGCAAAGCGCTTTGCCGCCAACCACAGCCGTCGTCAGCTCGCGGCCTTTTATAAAGGGTTCAGCCAGCAGTTCGTCAAATTCTTGCCAAGGCCCGGTAACATCCCGGCCAATCGGATTGCCATAGTTGCCCTGATCCGTGATAATCGCGACACCCACCGAAGAACCTTCGTTGACCGGTTTCAAGACATAAGGTCGCGGCAACGGATCGGCTTCGAAAATATCCTTGCTCTTGACCATCTTCCCTTCGGGCATCGGAATACCCGCTGGAACCAATTGCTGCTTGGTCAGTTCCTTGTCGATCGCGATCACCGACGTCACCAACCCGCTATGGGTATAGGGAATCTGCATCAGATCGAGCATGCCCTGCACCGTGCCGTCTTCACCGGGACAGCCGTGGAGCGCATTAAATACAACATCGGGCCGCACGCCATCAAGTACCATGGCGAGATTACGGTCCATATCGATGCGGGTCACCTGATGACCGTTTTTCTCCAGCGCGACGGCAATATCGTTACCGCTCATCAATGATACTTCCCGCTCGGCAGACCAGCCGCCCATCAATACGGCTACATGAAGATTTTCCGGGAGTTTATCGGTCATGCTTCATTCCCCACGCGCTGAATCTCCCATTGCAGGTCCACGCCGCTATGCTCCTTCACTCTCCGCCGTACTTCCTCGCCCAAAGCTTCGATATCCGAAGAGGTCGCACCACCGAGATTGAGCAGGAAATTACAATGTTTTTCCGACACCTGCGCCTGTCCGATTTGCAGACCGCGGCAACCGGCTTCATCGACCAGTTGCCATGCCTTGTGGCCTTCGGGATTCTTAAAGGTCGAGCCGCCGGTTTTGGAACGCAGCGGCTGGGACGCTTCACGCTCATCGGCAATGCGTTTCATTTCTGCCGCTATTGCATCTTTGTTCCCGGGCGTACCGCGCAGGGTTGCTTCGACCACAATCGCGTCTTCTGGCAGTCCGGAATAGCGATAGCTATAGTCCATATCGTCGAGCGAAAATGTCTGGAGACTGCCGTCCCGCAGCACGACCTCTGCGCTCACCAATATGTCGCACATCTCCCGGCCATACGCGCCGGCATTCATACGCACCGCGCCGCCAACCGTACCGGGAATACCGCGCAGAAATTCGGTTCCGGCAAGCGCATTGTCACGGGCAAAGCTCGCGGCGGATATCCCCGGCGCACCGGCACCGCAGACAATCATGTTGGGATCGTCGCTGTGAGGCGCCATCCCTGCAAAGGTTTTGCCCAGCCGCACCGTCACACCGGGCTTGCCGCCATCGCGGATGATCAGGTTGGAACCCAGTCCCAATGGCCAGACCGTCATATCGGCGGGCAGACTGCGCAAGAAATTTTGCAGATCGCTGACGTCCTTGGGCGCGAATAACCATTCGGCCGGACCGCCGCTTTTGAACCAGACCAGCGGTGCCAGTGGCGTGTCGGCAGTCAGCTTGCCGCGGGTTTCGGGAAGAGTGACAGCTACCGTCATAACACAGCACCAAAGTCTTGTGCTCCGCACTTGATGCGGAGCCTAGGGCGACCCAACGCAGCGGTTGCGAGAACCACTCTGGGCTCCGCATCAAGTGCGGAATACGGTATCGTGAAACCATAGCTCATGACCGCGCCGTCTTTATGCCGTCGGCCAATCCCGCAGCCCATTTTGTGATATCGCCAGCGCCGAGGCAAACAATCATGTCCTTGTCTTCCGCCACATCCGCAAGCCGTGCAATCAAATCCGCTTCGTCCGCCACGGTTTCGGCCACCCGGTGTCCACGTTTGCGCAGACCGGCGGCAAGGGCTTCGCTGTCCACGCCATCAATGGGTTCTTCGCCTGCGACATAGACCGGCGTCACATAGACCATATCGGCATCGTTAAATGCCTGCTGGAAATCCTCCATGTGGTCGCGCAGACGGGTGAAGCGATGCGGCTGGACCACGGCGATAACACGGCCCTCTGCGCCTTCGCGTGCGGCGGAAAGCACGGCGCGGATTTCGACCGGGTGGTGGCCATAATCGTCAATGATCGACACGCCGCCCACTTCACCCACCTTGGTAAAACGCCGCTTGACGCCGCCAAACTGGTCGAAGCCGCGTGCGATTTGTTCATCGGTCATGCCCATTTCGAGGCCGACCGCCACCGCTGCGATTGCATTTTCAACATTGTGACGCCCCGGCATGGGGAGCTCGATGCCCTCAATGGTGCGGGTTTCACCATCGCGGTCGCGAACCACAACATCAAAGCGGTTGCCGCCAGGGACGGGTGTGACGTTGACACCCTTCACATCGGCTTGGGCAGAAAAACCGTAAGTGATCAGCCGCCGGTCACGAATGCGCGGCAGGATCGCCTGCACTTCGGGATGATCAAGACATAATATCGCGGCGCCATAGAAGGGTACATTTTCGATAAACTCAACGAAGCTGTCCTTGATCTTATCGAAGCTGCCATAATGATCGAGATGCTCGGGATCGATATTGGTGACCACGGCAATGGTGCCATCAAGACGCAGGAAGCTGCCGTCGCTTTCGTCCGCCTCGACGACCATCCATTCGCTGTCGCCCAGCCGAGCGTTGGAGCCGTAATTATTGATGATACCGCCATTGATAACGGTTGGGTCAATACCGCCAGCATCCAGCATGGCCGCAACCATTGACGTGGTCGTGGTCTTGCCATGCGTCCCGGCAATCGCGATGGTTCGTTTCAAACGCATCAGCTCCGCGAGCATTTCTGCGCGCCGGACCAATGGGATGCGATCTTCCAATGCTTTTTCCACTTCGGGATTGCCGCGCTTGACCGCAGTGGATGTGACCACCACCGCGGTGCCGACGACATTCTCGCCATTCTGACCGATCATCACCTTGATGCCCTTGGCGCGCAGTCCTTCGACAATATAGCTTTCCGCGATGTCAGAACCCTGCACCTGATAGCCAAGATTGTGCATGACCTCGGCAATACCGGACATGCCGATGCCGCCAATGCCGACGAAATGGATCGTGCCAATATCGGTGCCGACCCCCTTCATTGCGTGGTTTCTTTCGCCAGAATATCTTTAGCAAGTGCGGGCCGCTGGTTAGGCAAGATTTGCGATGCTTCCTTTTTGACTTTCAAGGTCTTCGATAGCGGCGACGTACCAATACTTTCGACCAAATCCGCCAGATCGCTGACGGCATCGGGTCGGCCACATTTTTTTGCAAAGCGCGCAGCATTTTGCAGTGCATCAGGACCAAGCGCCATTTTCTGCATCTGCTTGGCCAGTTCCTTGGCGGTAAATTGCGGCTGGGCAATGGACCGCGCGCCGCCAGCGGCAACCATCTCGCGGACATTATGCGTCTGATGATCATCGGTTGCAATCGGCAGCGGGATCAGGATCGCTGGACGGCCCGCCGTGGTCAGCTCTGCAATCGTTGAGGCCCCTGCCCGCCCGATCACGACATGTGACCAACCCAGTCGCTGCGGCAGGTCTGGCAGATAGGTGGCGAGTTCAGCGGGAATATCATGCTCAGCATATTTTTCGCGGACCCGTTCGATATCCTGCTCCCGGCATTGCTGCGTCACTTGCAGCCGCCGGCGCAGATGCATCGGCAACAGGGCGAGACCGTCTGGCACAACATCAGACAGGATTGTCGCGCCCTGACTGCCACCAGTCACCAGCACGCGGAAAATGCCTTCTTCGGTCAGCGGCGGATAAGGTTCTTCGCGCAGCGCAATCACTTCTTCGCGCACCGGATTGCCGACGAGGTGAACTTTTTCCTCATATTTCGCTTTAAGCTTCAGGATATCGGGATAGGAGGTCGCAATCGCATTGACCGAGCGCGCCGCCAGACGGTTGACCCGGCCAAGCACGGCATTTTGTTCATGGATAATCGTCGGGATATTTTTCCGGTTCGCCGCCAGCAACGCCGGAAATGCGGGATAGCCGCCAAAGCCAACGACCGCAGAGGGTTCAAAAGAATCATAAAGCTGCATCGCCATCTTGCGGCCCTTCATGATCGCATGCACACCCGATAGCCAGCCGCGCGGGTCCTTGGTGATCCGGCCAGCCGGTAAAACGTGCACTTGCCCGTCATCAACCATACCGGGAATTTTCTGACCGCGTTCGTCAGTGATCAAGGCGACACGGTGCCCGCGTTGGACCAGTTCCCGGCCCAAAGCATAGGCCGGAATCATGTGACCGCCCGTACCGCCGGCGGCAAGGACATAATGTTTCGTAAAGCTCATCTGGTCACCATCCCATTCGTGACATAAAGTGAGCGATCTAAATAGGGGTTTCTGCGCGTGAATGCCAGCAAGAGTCCAACACCCAGCGAGAGGGCCAAGAACGACGAGCCACCGTAACTGATAAGCGGCAGGGTCATGCCTTTGGACGGAAAGAGCTGAAGATTCACCGCCATGTTAATGAGTGCCTGTCCGCCAAATTGCGCGGTCAGCCCGGCCACGGCAAGAATGATAAAATTATCTTCCTCATCCAGCAACCGCAGGAACACCCGTACGATGATCGCGAGATAGACAATCGCGATGGCAACACAGGCGAGCAGTCCGAACTCTTCACCAATGACCGAAAAAATGTAATCGGTATGCGCTTCGGGTAATTTGAACTTCGCGGTTCCAAGACCGGGCCCGGTGCCCAGCAAACCTCCACCTGTCAGCGCTTTATGGGCGAGCATCACCTGATCAAATTCATCGCCGCCGAACAGCCAGGTGTTGATCCGCTGTGTCGCGACAGGATAGAGGAAATAGGCGCTAACCAACCCGCCAACGCCGACCACACCCATGCCCGCAATTAACCGTGCAGACAGGCCCGAGATCATCATCAGCACGAACCAGATACCGCAAAATATAATCGTCTGCCCCAGATTGGGCTGCATCATCAAAAGGAGAGCGACCACGCCGGTTAGCACGAAAGATAGCGAAATTACCGGCAGCGACGGATCCTTGATCCGCAGCGAAAGCAGCCAGGCCAGCGACACTGCATAAAAAGGTTTCAGAAACTCGCCCGGTTGGATCGTCGCAAAGCCATAACCAATCCAGCGTTGCGCGCCATTAACCGTCTTTCCGAATACCGGCACCAGGAACAGCAAAGCAAAAGCCACAACCGCAGCTATGATCGCGAAGCGCCGCGCCTGTTCTTTTGGCAGCATCGAAACCACTAACATGATCGGAATACCGACTATCACCCAACCAAGCTGGCGATAGAAATAATAGAGCGGATCGAGCGAAACCGCCGCCGTGCTATGTTTTAACGCCGTTACTGGCGACGCTGCTGCCACCGCTATCAAACCAATCGCAATGAGAGTAAGCATCAACGCCAGCAACACCCGGTCCAGTTCCCAGAACCAGATAGACAGTGGCGAACGGTCGCTGCGTCCCAGACGTGATTCCAGTTGAAAGCGCTTTTTCTTCAGGCCCGCGGCAATCTCGGGCAGAGCACCTGGTGAGCTTGTCCCATCTGTCATTATGTGTTGCCCCCAACCGCGGTTCCGATAAGATCATTTTCGATGACGCTATTTGCCGCACAGCGGAAACATTCGCCGCGCGCCTCAAAATCTTTGAACTGGTCGAAAGAAGCGCAGGCGGGCGAGAGCAAAATCACTTCTCCTGGCTTGGCATTGCCAGCGGCATGTTGCACGGCGGTCAGCATCATCTCGCACGGATCGACAGGCATATGCGGCGCAAGTAATTCGCCAAACATCGGTCCGGCATCACCAATTGTATAAGCCTGCACGACATTTCCGAAATAGGGCTCACATTCTTTCAAGTCTTTGCTTTTGGGTAGCCCGCCAACAATCCAGTGGATTTTGGGATAGGCGCCCAGCGCCGGGCCGGTGGATGCGGGATTGGTCGCCTTGCTGTCATTCACGAACAACACGCCTTCCGCCTCAACCATACGCTCCATCCGGTGCGGCAAACCTTTGAAACTTTCCAGAGCAGGCCGCCATTGATGCTCTTGCAGGCCCAAAGCTTCCGCTGCCACGACCGCTGCAATGGCATTTTTCAGATTATGCGGACCTTGCAAAGAAGGCCAGTCTGCTTGCCCTTCCAACAGAACCGTGCTGCTATCGACAATATTCTGTACCCGGCCTTCTGACCGGATAAGCTCAAGTGCCAGCTTGGTTTTTTCGTCATCGCCGCCGAGGATCGCAACATGGTCCGATCCCATCATATCGAAAAGCCGTACCTTTGCCGCAGCATAGGCGTCAAAACTGTCGTAACGATCAAGATGGTCCGGGCTGATGTTGAGTAACATCGCGACATCGCAATCAAGGCCGTAGGTTAGATCAATCTGATAGCTGGACAATTCCAGAACATAGATACCGCCCGCCGCCAGCGGAACCTGTGACAGGATGGGCAAGCCTATATTTCCGCCCATATGGGTCGGCAATGCTGCGCTCTGAATGATATGGTGGATCAGCGCGGTGGTGGTAGACTTGCCATTAGTGCCGGTAATTCCAATCACACGATGCGGCGGAAGCGATCGCCGCGCCTGCGCAAACAATTCAATGTCACCGATAATCGGCACACCGTCATCAGACGCTTTATCGCGGATCGGATGCGCGTTGAGCGGCACGCCCGGCGACACGATAACCGCATCATAATCGCTAAGATCCGCCTCCAGCGGGTCAGCGATAATCGCCTTGTCCTTGGCCGCCTCACGCAAATCTTCGCGCGCGTCCCAGGCTAATATTCTGGCGCCACTCGCATGCAGAGCATCAAGCGTCGCCATGCCGGATCGCGCCAAGCCTAAAATGGCATAGCTTTTATTGGCAAAGGCGGAGGACCGTATCATCTCAGTTTAAGTGTCGCCAGGCCAGCCAGTGCCAGAACCAGACTGATGATCCAGAAACGGATCACGACAGTCGATTCAGACCAGCCAAGCTGTTCAAAATGGTGATGGATAGGGGCCATGCGGAACACCCGCTTGCCGGTGCGTTTGAAAAAGAAAACCTGCACGATGACCGAAACGGCTTCCAAAACGAACAACCCGCCAACAATCGCGAGCACAATTTCATGGTGGATCGAAACAGCGATGGCACCGAGTGCCCCGCCAAGGGCAAGGCTGCCGGTATCGCCCATAAACACAGCCGCGGGCGGCGCGTTAAACCACAGGAAAGAGAGGCATGCACCAATGATGCAGGCGCAGAAAATTGCCAATTCACCTGCGCCGGGCACGAAGGGAATACCGAGATATTCTGAAAATACCGCATTGCCGGATAGATAGACGAGGATCAGAAAGGTTGCGCTGGCGATTGCCACTGGCATTGTTGCCAGGCCGTCTAGGCCGTCGGTCAAGTTCACTGCATTGCCGGAACCAACAATGACAAACATGGCGAAAGGAAAATAAAACCAACCGAGATTGATCTGAACATCGTTGAAGAACGGAACATAGAGATTGGTGCCGATCTGTTGGACAATGATCCATGTCGCAAAACCGGCGACGACAAATTCCATCAACAATCTTACACGCCCGGATACACCTTTATGGCTGGCTTTGCTGACCTTGTCATAATCGTCCATGAATCCAATGGCGCCGAAACCCAACGTCACAAAGATACAGGCCCAGACAAAAATGTTGGAAAGGTCCATCCACAGCAACACGGAAATGACGACCGACGTTAAAATCATCAGCCCCCCATAGTCGGCGTGCCTGCTTTTTTCAGATGGGTAATCGGCCCGTCTTCACGGATGGGCTGGCCTTTACCCTGCCGCATCCGCAGCATGTTAATGAACCGTGGGCCGATCAGCATGCCGATAAACAAGGCGGTTGCGATGGCCGCGCCCGAGCGGAAACTCAAATAGCGAAAGACATTGAAAATACCTTCAAATTCAAGCCATTGTGCCAATAGATAAAACATTAATACTCCCCACTCACCAAAGCCGATACGACTTTGGCAAGCCCCAGATAATTTGAACCCTTGATCAGAAGGATGTCTTCGTCGCTGATTTTCTTTGTCACTTCCGCCAATATTGTTTTGGTGACTGCTTCCGAAGAGCCAGCGACATGAGATATTTCGCGAACATGATCAAGCTGTTCTGAAACCAATTCCAATAGCTGGGCTTGCGCATGAACCATCTCGTCGCCGACCAATATGATGACCTCGGCGCCAGAGGCAATGACGTCATCGGCCAGCGCTTCATGATAGGCCTGCGCTTTGTCCCCAAGCTCGCCCATTGCACCGAGCACAACGATTTTCTTGCCGCGACAGCTTTCGTTCGACAGCTGATCCAGAGTGGCTTTCATGGAAACAGGATTGGCGTTGTAACTCTCGTCAATCAGCAGCGCCTCGCCGCCATCCTTAAGTTCAATTTGATGCCTTTTGCCGCGCCCGTCCAAGCCGGTCAATTCTGCTAAAGCCAACCCGGCCGACGCCAAATCCCCGCCAACAGCGCGAACCGCGGCCAATATGGCCAACGCATTGGACACCCAATGCTTGCCAGGCTCGGCAACCGTGAAACACAAACTGCGATCCCCGTCACCGTCATCGCGAAAACTGGCGGTCACCAATGAGCCGCCACCTTGGGCAGGAACAACATCAATAGCGCGGACATCCGCCTGTTCGTCAAAACCGAAACTCACGACCTTTTTGGTGCTTCGCAACGCCGCTTTACGAAGCCGCTCATAATGGGGGCTGTCATAGGGGATGATCGCGGCGCCTTCATGGGTCAGGCCTTGAAAAATCTCTGCTTTGGCATCGGCAATCGCTTCGACACCAGAAAAATGCCCAATATGGGCTGGCGCAATCGCGGTGATAATTGCAACATCAGGGCGCACCAACCGTGTGAGCTGAGCCAACTCCCCGGCATGGTTCATGCCCATTTCAAAAATTCCATATTGGCATTCCGCCGGCATACGCGACAGGCTCAGCGGAACGCCAACATGGTTATTGTAGCTTTTCACCGACCGATGGGCCTTTCCCATGGACGCACGGTTCAAAGCTGCAAAAAGTGCTTCTTTGGTGCCAGTTTTGCCGACAGAGCCGGTCACACCTATAATTTTGGCATCGGTTCGCGCCCGTGATGCGATGGCGAGTTGGTTCAGTGCCTTCGTCGTATCCGATACCAATATATGCGGACCATCGACGGGCTGACTGACCACGGCACCAGCACCGCCGGCAGCATAGATGTTATCAACATAGAGATGCCCGTCGCTCTGTTCACCCTTCAGGGCAAAAAAGAGGTCGCCTGAACCGATTTCCCGTGAATCAAAAGCAACGCCATTGACTTCAAAGTCAGCGCTGACCGCACCCTGCACAGATTGCGCTATAGCGGAAGAGGTCCACAAAGCGGTCATATCGCAGTCTCCGATTGCCGCGCGCCATTGGCGTCGCGTGCACATTCCCGCGCGACTTCGACATCGTCAAACGGAATGACGCGATCACCAATGATCTGGCCTTGCTCATGGCCCTTGCCGGCAAGCAAAATAATATCATCCGCACCCGCAAGGGCAATGGCATGGGCTATGGCCGCCCGCCTATCGCCAACTTCGGTGGCGTCTTTTGCACCCGCCATAATGTCTGCACGAATGGCCGCCGGGTCCTCTCCGCGCGGATTGTCGTCTGTGACGATCGCTATATCCGAAAGCTGCGCGGCCACTTTGCCCATTTCCGGCCGCTTGCCTTTATCGCGATCACCGCCCGCGCCGAAAATCGTAATCAGCTTGCCTTTGACATGGGGCCTCAACGCATCAATCGCAGCGCGCAGGCCATCTGGTGTATGCGCATAGTCCACATAAACAGGCGCGCCGATTTTTGTAATGACCGCGCGTTCAAGGCGACCACGCACCGGCTGTACCCGCTGCATATGGTCAAACACATCCTCTAGCTCTCCACCCGTGGCTAATACGGCACCTGCCGCACAAAGTATGTTTGCGGCCTGATACGCGCCAATGAGCGGTAGAGATATACGATGCGTATTGCCCTGCGCCTTGACCATTAATACCTGGCCCAATTGCGTTGGGGTACGGGACAACAGGCGCAGCGATGTACCCTGTTCTCCGACTGTAAACAGGTTCAATCCGCGATCCATGGCGCGCTTGATAACCGGGCCAGACCAGTCATCATCCGCCCAGACCACGGCTGTACCACCGTCGTCAACGACCTCATCGAACAACCGCATTTTAGCCTCGAAATAGCGGTCCATGTCGCCATGATAATCCAGGTGATCACGGCTGAGATTGGTGAACACACCCACCTGAACCGGCAACCCTTCGGTCCTATATTGGGACAGACCATGGCTGGACGCCTCAAATATTGCGTGACTCACGCCCTCGCGGGCCAGACCGGACATGTTGGACAGAAAAGTAACAATGTCAGGAGTCGTAAGCCCGGTCTTTACCTGCTCGTCCGCCGTCGTGACACCCAGCGTACCGATGGACGCGCTGTTCAAACCAGCCATGCGCCAAAGCTGCCGGGTCATCTCGGCCGTTGATGTCTTGCCATTGGTGCCCGTGACCGCCGCAACATATTGCGGCTTCGGAGTGAAATAGCGCGCGGCCATCAATGCAAATACACGCCGTGGTTCGATATCCGCTATATGAGCAGCGCCTTCAACTTCAGCATTGGGATGCGCAACAATTGCTATCGCACCAGCGCCAATCGCCGCCTCGATAAAATCCTCGCCATTGACCTTAGCGCCTTGAAAAGCGCCAAAAATATTACCCTGTGCGATCTTACGATGGTCAATCGCAAATCCGGTGACATGGGCTTCACCTTCTTCGCTTTCCAATGCCGCATCATTAAGCCCGGCGATAAGAGCGCTTAATTTCATGCTCTATTCCTTCGGCGACCAGAGAAGCGGTGTCAGCTCCGATACATCAACGTCACGGTGTTCATCGGGTACGACCCCCAGCATCGGTCCAACGCGCGGTACAACCTTCCGCACCACTGGCGCAGCGGTCCAACCCGCCGTCCGCTGAAATCCTGTCTCGGCATTGCCTTTGGGTTCATCAAGCATCGCGATGACGACATAGCGGGGATTATCCATTGGAAAGGCCGCCGCAAATGTGGAAACAAGAGAGGTCTTGTTATAACCGCCATTGGAGGGCTTTTCAGCAGATCCCGTCTTGCCGCCAATCCGGTAACCCGGCGCATCTGCTTTGCGTCCTGTACCATTTGACACAATCATCCGCAGCAGCTGCCGCATCCGTGCGCTGGTCGCGGCCTTGAATACACGGCGTCCTTCTGCTTCCTCACCCGGCTCAACCTTTAGCAAAGTGGCCGGACGCCAGATGCCGCCATTCACCAAAGCAGCATAAGCGCTGGCCAAATGAAGCGGCGTAACTGCAATGCCATGACCATAAGCCACGGTCATATTGGTCACCCGACCCCAGCTTTGCGGCCAAAGCGGTCTGCCGCGTTCAGCCAGTTCAATATGCGGCCGCTCGTCAAATCCAAGCCGACGGATCATGTGCTCCATGCCCTCTTTGCCGAGATTGTCTGCTAATCGAGCGGTGACAATATTGGAACTATGGACCAGTGTTTCCGGCACATTGAGATAGCGGTTCTGACCATGATCATCTTTGATCGTAAATTGACCGACCTTGATCGGTTCTGTTGCATTATAGCGCACAGCTAGATCGGTGACGGTCCCGGCATCCAGCGCCGCCGCTACGGTCAACGGCTTAAAAGTGGACCCCAGTTCAAACACGCTTTGCGTGACTTCATTGGTCTGATACTTCATCGTCGCTTTGCGAATTTTATTTGGGTCAAATACCGGAAGTGATGCCAGCGCCATAACTTCACCGGTATGGACATCCAAAATAATGCCGGCGGCACCGCGGGCTTCATGGGCTGTCATGGCCACCATGAGTTCACTTTCAAGCGCAGCTTGCACGCGGCTATCGATCGACAATGCTGTTGGCGCGCCACGCAAGCTCTCATCTTTCAGGCGGTCGTTTAACACCCGCTCCATGCCCATCACACCTTCGCTATCCGCATCGACATAGCCCAGGACATGCGCCGCCAAATCACGTTGCGGGTATAGCCGTTCATTCTCCCTTGGGAATTCAATGCCGATCTCGCCCAATGCATGGACCTGCTTAACTTCATTGGGCAAGGCACGGCGCCTTAGATATGTCGGCCGCGATCCTTTGAGTTTGGCAAGAAACTCGCTCGCCGTAGTATCCGGAAAAAGTTCTGAAAGCTGCCGTGCCAGCAAATCCTTATCGCCCAACACGCGTTCGGGCACAACGCGAACGGCATAACCTTTCATAGTCCGCGCCAGTGGAACGCCATTGCGATCGACAATATCACCGCGCGCAGGCACAAATGCCGAACTGGATATCCGTGTCGGTTTCGCATCTTCCAAAATGCTTAAGCTGATCAGTCGTCCAACGATGACCGTAAAGATAGCCAGAAATACCAGCAACAAAACCATCAAGCGAAAGTGGGCGCTGGCTGCTACTTCCTTATTCTTACCGGAAAACTGCACTTTTCTGCTGCTTGCCAGAAGGGTGGTCATTGAGCACGGCTCCCCGCCTGCTCGGTATCTGCCCTCGCGGCAAGTTGCTTGATAAGCCCGTCATCAAGCAACTTGTCTTCCATGTCAGCGACTCGCGCGGTCTTCGTTTCGCGCAGCTCCTCAGCCGTTGGCTGGTCACCAGCTTTTGCACTGTCCCCGCTTATCGAGATAGACGCGGTGTCACCGGTATCACTATTTCGCACTCTGGCGGAAGCGGTTGGAAAGACTGAGCCGATAATCCCGGCTGGCTGAACTTTATCCATCGTGCTGATCACCGCAACCTTTACCGGTTTGCGCAAATCTTTGCCGCCAAGATTGGCGAGCGCCCGCTCCCCATCCAGATATTGAGAAGCCTTGGGCGATACATAACCATATTCCAGCTTGTTCCAATGCTCCAGTTGCCGCAGATTGGCGCGCGCACTAAATTCTGTTTCCAGATAGCGGATTTCTTTTTTTATCGACACAATTTTGCTGTCTGTCCGCGCCAAATCACTGCGCAAAGTCGCGACACTCAGAGACAGGGGATAGAGCAAGATCGCGACAAGAAAAACCAGCGCGAGCCATCCTATGCCTTCAAGACGCTTGACTGCCAGTTTCATTGCACGCCTCCTGTCGCTGCATTTATGGGCGCGTCGGAACGCACCGCTGATCTGAGGGTGGCGGAGCGGGCTCGGGGATTAGAGACCTGCTCCGCCCCGGCCGGGCGCACCAGTTTGGCTGGTTTATGAAAGGTGGGCGCCGGCCGTGTTTCGGAAACTTGTGGTAAGTGGCGCGAACCAGCGGATTTTTGACCGCTGCGATCACGCAGGAAATTTTTGACAATACGATCTTCGAGACTGTGAAAGGTCACGATGGCAAGACGGCCACCGGGCTTCAGCAGACGTTCTGCTGCAACCAGGCCGTCTTCCAATTCGCCTAGCTCGCGATTGATATGGATACGGATCGCTTGAAATGTCCGCGTTGCCGGGTCTTTTTTTTCACCCGGTTTTTGACCCAATACCTTACGAACCACATTCGCCAGCTCAGATGTGCGGGTTAACGGACGCGCACTGACAATCGCGTTGGCAATTTTACGCGAACGCCGCTCCTCACCATAGCGGTAGATGACATTGGCTATTTCCTCTTCTTCCGCTTCGTTGAGGAAGTCAGCAGCGCTGGGCCCGTTCTGAGACATGCGCATGTCAAGCGGACCGTCTTTCTGGAAAGAAAAACCGCGCTCCGCCTGATCGAGATGCATGGAAGAAACACCAATATCCAGTGCAACCCCATCGATGTCCTCACCATTCAGAACATCCGCCATCCGCGAAAAATATTCATGGTGCAAAACCAGCTGACCATCCGAAGCTTCGACCAGTGCTTCGCCACTGGCGATCGCATCGGGGTCCTGATCAAAGCCGTGCACTGTGGCACCGGCAGCGATCATCGCCATGCTATAGCCGCCTGCTCCGAACGTGCCATCAACATGCGTTTCGCCCGGGTAATGGCGAGCGCATCGATCACTTCATCGAGCAAGACGGGAATATGCGGGCTGTCCGGAGCTGCTGTCGCTTCTTTGGGGGTCATTTCTTTTTCCCCAATTCGCTCAAATGGAATTCCACCAGACGCTTGTCGACTGGAACATCATCGGTCGTATCGAGCAATGCTTGCGGTGCCCAAAGGCAGAAAGTCTTGCCGATACCATGAAAAAGGACATTGTCTTTCAGACCGCCAATCGCCTGCAACATCGGCGGCAGAACAAAGCGGCCACTGGCATCAAAGCTCAGTTCTTGCAGGGTTGAGAATTTGCGGGCACCAGCAGCATCGCGGTCATAAGGCTCTGACCGGGCGATGGCGATTTCTTCTTCCTTGTCGATTTCGACCAGCATGTCGATCTTGCGGCTGAGGCCAAAACCGACGAGACAATCCCATTTTTCATGTTTGCCAAGACACAAGGTGCGTCCATCACTGCTGGCGATCAAGTCTTTACGCAGGAAAGCAGGAACGGACAGGCGACCTTTATCGTCTATCGCGGAAATTCCTGATCCTGAATAAGCGTAATTGCCTGACACAGCCTCAATCCCTCAACTCTATCGAAAGGCAAACTCTCCTGCTTGGAGAAGCGCGCAATGAGCCACTCCCGAAACACCAGAATCCCGGACAGGAAATTTACCCCGATAACGAAATAGGGTTAACAGGGGAAAGCCGGGGATGAAAGGGGATTTTACGGGAATTTAAGGGATTTTAAGGATGGAATCTCGTATCTATCTGATTTATATTGATTTTATTTTAACCCTCTCTCGACGGAACTGGTAATAACTCCGGTTAGTTGTTGGAAACACGGGCAATAACCTGCCTCGACACTGCGGACTCTGGCAAGAATCACTCACCATCGCGCAAATCTGTGATCAGAATATCGATCAACCCTTTGGCATCCCCGACACCGTCTTTATTAGCCCCGCCTTCAATATCAGGCCACAAAGCATCGTTGAGAAAATCCGCATCGGCAAATATAATTGCGCGGCCTTTGCCAACGCTGCAACTCGCCATAACATTTGCGGTGCTTAATACACATTCACTTTGGTCGGATGATTTCTGCGCCGACAGTTTAAACGTGCCAATACCGGCAGTCGATATGGTGGCTCCTGAGAATTCCAGCTCAACGCCGCCGGAGCCAGCCTCGTCAGGCGCTTGCAATTCCAAACCCCAATGCTCCAGAAGCGGGGACAATAAACCGGATGCCAAAGGCCGACGTTGATCACCCAACGGCAAGTGGGTCGGCCATAACAACATCGGGTCCGTCAATATAATCGCCTTGCCCCCTGTACGAACCCACGCATCAACCGCAGCGATATCCGCCGGAGCCATGGCGGGTGGCTGAGCCAGCAGGACAATATCGGTTCCGGATTTTTCCAACGCTTCAAAACTGTCCACGGCAGCGATGTCATAGTTTTGTTGCCAGTGCGCGTAAATCGGGGCTGGAGATGTCTTACCGGACAATATCGATTGCATCGAAGCGCCTTCGCCCCAGATGATCGGTAGGCTTGTCATCAATTGAATTTTAACCGGGGCGCTATGTTGTGCAGAATTTTCAGCGGAAGCATTGGTTGCCGCAGGACTGCATTGCGTGAGCAAGCCAGCGGCCAATAGAAGCAAACCGGAAACAGCGATCCGCGTCAAAGACTACCGTTCCTTATCCATGCGCGCTTCCAGCTTCGGGTCAGGCTCCAGATCAGGAACAACTTGCGCGCGGGTTCCGGGTACGGTGGGCACAGGCTGGACAACTTCGTCCTCTGGCACGGGCGCTGCCGTAATACCAAGCTCTGCCAGCGGTTCAGCCGGTGCAGGCGCTGGTGCAGGCTCAGCTTCAACAGCCAGTCGGCCCGCATTTTCCAATGCTTCGGCCTGAATTTCCTCAATCGCGGATTGTTCATCACTAGCGCGCTGCAACACAAAATTGGCTACGCTGACAACCATCAACACTGCGACCAGCCCGACCACACCGACTTGGATGCGTTGGACGGTATCCTGGCCATCATTGGGTTTTTTGACATTCTGTTTTTTAGGGTCTTCAATCATCATCTATGAGCCAGGGGAAAACTGGCAATCCTTTTTCTTTGAGCCATCCGGCATTGTAGAGCGACGACAAATACCGAAAACCGGTATCACAGAGTATGGTAGCAATCTTGCTGTTTGGCCCCAATTCTTTGCCCAATGCAATAGCACCGGCCACATTAATCCCGGATGAGAGGCCAAGACAAAGCCCTTCTTCCTGCAACAAACGCTCAACCCACTTCATGCCTTCTTCGTCGCCGATGCGATATTGGGTATCAATGGGAGCGTCTTCCAGATTACCGGTGATCCGCCCCTGGCCGATCCCTTCAGCCACGCTGCTGCCCTCGGACTTCAGCTCGCCATGGGCATAATAGTTATAAAGCGCTGCACCATGCGGATCAGCCAGACCGATTTTTACTTTTTCATTTTTCGCCTTCAAGCCCATTCCGACGCCAGCAATCGTTCCGCCCGTGCCGGCTGCACAGACGAAGCCGTCAACCTGGCCATCCAGCTGTTCCCAGATTTCCTCGGCGGTTGTTTCGATATGGGCGCGGCGATTGGCGACATTATCAAATTGGTTGGCCCAAATTGCGCCCTCGGTCTCTTCCGCCATGCGGCGAGAGGTATGCACGAAATGCCCTGGGTTGGCATAAGGGGCGGCGGGAACCAAAACCAGCTTTGCGCCCAGCGCGCGTAACGTATCCATTTTCTCACGGCTTTGGGTTTCGGGCATGACAATGGTCGTCTTATACCCCTTGGCATTGGCGACGAGCGCAATCCCGATACCGGTATTCCCGGCCGTGCCTTCGACAATCATCCCGCCGGGTTTGAGCAGTCCGCGTTCTTCGGCATCCTGCACAATGAAGAGCGCAGCACGATCTTTCACCGAAGCGCCGGGATTGGAAAATTCACATTTGCCATAGATGTCGCAGCCAGCCTCTGCACTGGGGCCAGCAAGATGGACGAGCGGTGTGTTGCCGATTAGATCAAGCGTATTTGGTACTATGTTCATAGTGCCTTCCATAGTCTGGCTGATGATTGACGACAAGCGGGGACAATTTGGGCGGGGCAAAGCGCAGCTTTATGGCTACTCTATCTTTTGCGCTTTTCTATCAGCGATTTGCTCACTAAGTTTACAATGTGTGCAGGGTGTTTTCCGATTTTTTCCGCGACTGTCATGAGATCAAAGTTCACACAAATCACTGCCGACATGGAAGCTAAGTCTATCTTGCTAAGTTTACAATGTTCACAACCCCTTTTTACTCTCTCTATCGGGTCGCTTGATTTCAAAGTTCACACATTTCACACCCGCCTGCTCACGTGATCTGTTTTCCGGCTTCGGGTGTGTATGATGGATTTTGAATGGCAAGTTCATGGCTGACACCATATGTGATCATGGTCGATGTAGGACAGATGTTTCGAACGGCCCCCGACCATTTTCCGTTCCAACCGGCCACTGGCTATCCGTCCTTGCGCCACTCCCCCAGCGGCAAGCCTTCCACGGTCCATTCACCGATCCTCCAGCGCACCAATCGCAATGTCGGATATCCAACCGCCGCCGTCATCCTGCGCACCTGCCGGTTGCGGCCTTCCTTGATCGTCAACCGAAGCCAACTGTCTGGAATATTTTTGCGCACCCGGATCGGCGGATCTCGCGGCCATAGCGAGGGATTATCAATAGGCTCGACTTCTGCTGGACGCGTCATGCCATCTTTCAGGCGAACTCCTTGCCGCAAACTATAAAGGGCCTCTGCATCAGGCTTGCCTTCAACCTGCACCAGATAGGTTTTCGGCATCTTATATTTCGGATCGGCAATCCGCGCCTGCAATTTTCCATCGCTGGTCAGCAGCATCAACCCTTCACTATCCCGGTCCAGTCGGCCCGCTGGATAGACACCGGGCAAGTCGATAAAGTCCGACAATGTCGGCCGCGCAGTCGGGCTGCCGCGATCGGTAAATTGTGGCAGCACGCCAAAAGGTTTGTTGAACAATATGAGTTCCGCCATGCCGTGTCTGTGGCATTGATGACCGGTTGGAGCAATGGAATAGCGCCGATGACCAAACGGAAATTTATTGGATAGGCGAATGAAATCTGTTTCCCTAAGGAGCATCCATGCAATTCAATAATTTCGATATCGCGGCCTTTCTTCAGGACAACTGGCAAAAGAAACCGCTATTCCTGAAAAACCCGTGGACCGCTTGGGACAATCCGCTGGAACCCGATGAGCTAGCCGGACTGGCGGTTGAGGAAGGAATTGAGTCGCGTCTCATCATCCGATCAAAAGGTTCTTGGCAACTGGAACATGGCCCTTTGCCAGCTGATCGTTTTGATACGTTGGGCAACAAACATTGGACGTTGCTGGTGCAGGCGGTTGATCACCATGTGCCAGAGGTTGCTGCTCTGATCGAACCGTTCCGTTTCATACCCAATTGGCGCATCGACGACGTGATGGTGAGTTTTGCCGCGGACAAAGGCGGGGTTGGTCCGCATTTCGATCAATATGATGTGTTTCTGATCCAGGGCGCTGGCAAACGTCGCTGGCAAGTGGGCGGCCATTGTAATGAGAACAGCGCGCTGTTGCCGCATGATGATCTGCGATTACTCGCCAATTTTGAAGCGACAGAGACATTCGTCTGTGAACCCGGCGACATTCTCTATATCCCGCCGGGTGTCTCGCATAATGGCATCGCCATGGGCGATGATTGCATGACCTATTCCATTGGCTTTCGGGCGCCGTCGCGCAGTGATCTTATCGGTCATTGGTGTGATGATCTGCTGGCCGATATGCAGGATGATGATCGCTATAGCGATCCTGGTATTGAGGAGCAGTCCAATCCCGGTGAGATATCATCGCGCGCCGTCGATCGGCTGCACGCAATGATTACCGATAAAATCGGCGACCGCAAAGCCTTTGCGCGCTGGTTCGGACAATATAGCAGCACCCCGAAATATTCGGAAATGGACTGGAAACCGGATGAAAAAATCGAGATGCCAGCGCTGCGCGAACGATTGCAGCAAGGCGAAATACTGAGCCGCAATCCGGCCAGCCGCTTTTCCTTCATTCGCGAGGATACCGGAAATTCGCTGTTATTCGTTGATGGCGAAACCATGATATGCGCCGGCGACACCATATCATTCGCAGAAACATTATGCGCGCAAGACAAAGTGACCATCGACGCGGCACTGGCCGATGCCGACGATGTGATGGACTTAATCTTGAAGCTATTAAATCACGGCTGCCTGGCTTTTGATCTTGAGGATTAGCGATCAGTAACGATTTCGGTCGCCGCCATGATCACGACAAATCAAATTTTTCCGGCACCATCTTGGCCAGCATCTTGTTGCAGGCGGTTAGATTGCGCTGAAAAATATCATGCGCGTTCATCGCTTCCAGAAACGCCGTCAAGGCGGGCCATTGAGCTGGATCGGGTGGTCCAGCGATCAAATCCGTCTGCATCAATTGCGCCGCGATGGAGATATCAGCGATGGAGAGCTTGTCTCCGAGAAAATATTTGCCGCCGTCGAGTTGCCCTTCGAGATAGTCCCAGAGCGGCGGCAATTTTTCATTCCATGTCTTCCGCGCAGTTTCCAAGTCCGGTTCCTTGCCGGTCATGGCGGAAAAGATAATCGGCCGGAACACGCCGCCACCGCCATTCATCGCCAATACGCTGTCGGCATATTCCTCCAGCCACAAAGCGCGGCCATAGAGGAATGGATCATCAGGATAAGCTGACGGTTGCGGACATTTCTTTTCCAGATAGCCGCACATGGCTGAACTATCCGCAATCGTCCCGGCCGTTCCCTCAGTGCCAATCGACATGTCCCGCAAAGCCGGAATCCGTGCCAGCGGACTGATCTCCAGATACCAGTCCGGCATCGCCATGATATTTATCGCTACGCAATCATAGTCCAGCCCCTTGAGCGCGAGCACTGCCTCCGCCTTGCGTTGGAAAGGGGATAGCGGCGATCCGTAGAGAATATAGGGTGCGGTCATTGATAGGGCTTTCCGTTGTTTTTCTGGCTGCTTATGAGCGAGAAGATCAACGAGATGTCAATAACTGATAATTCATCCGGGACATTCAGGCTTTATGAATGCGCCGAAACATAATCCGCAACATAGTCTTCCACCGGCTTAGCCGTGCCCAGAGTGGTCACCATGCCTGTTTCCCGTGCGACAATGAAGGGGGCGTTGCCAGCCAGCATATCACCAATTGCACCGGTTTCCGCAAAACTAGCAGACTGATAAAAATAGAGCCAGCCCCAGTCCTGCTCCTGAACATCTGTGAACACCAACTCTGTTTTTGCAGATTCAGATAATTCGGCCAGATGCTGGTCCGCTATCCTTTGGGCTTCAGTCTTGTCGATCATTAGTTTGTCCGCAGCAAATGTAGGCTATTATAACCCGAGGTTACAGCCTGTTGACCAATTTGGCCATCAAGAAAACGAATGGTGCCGTTTTGATTGACGACATTGAAAACATGGCCAACTTGATTAGGACCGCGATATCCAAACACAATGCCGCGCGCGCCATTTCCGGCGGCTTCCATCGTTGCGGTGATTGACGCCTCTGTCATTGCGCCACTAAATTGGGCCCCGAATCTCGTTTGCAGAACGTCTAGTCCAACTGGTCCCGACGACGGCATCGCCGCTGATGCGCGCCCATCTAATGTGGCATCAGTGGCGATCGAGCAATTAACACAATTTTGTGTTCGTCCTGGCATCGGATGCCCGGGATTGACATTACGAATGGTCCCCGCCGCTTCATCGGAGAGATTTCTTGCTGAAGCGGCCAATTGACTGTCCAGCCGCGCGACATCGCCAATCTCATCAAGCCGGTTGGCCAATCGGGTTGCATCACCGATACCATCCAGAGCCCGGGCGGTATCCGCGACTGTGTCCACCTTGCCGATCTGACCGGCTACCGGAACCAGCGTCGCTGCAACTTCAAAGGTGACACGTCCGATCGTTTGTCCCCACCATTGCGCTTCTGCTTCAGGGCCTTGCGCCGCGGCCGCCGCATGGCTGTCCCGCAAGCTGTCCCATGCGCCGTCAATAGCGTTTAATACATCGCTTGGCAGTTTGCCGGGATCCTGAGCAATTGCCGCCATATAAGTACCAATATTGCTGCCGATCTGGCCAAGCGCAGCCGTGCTTTCCTGGCCCCGTGCGGCCGATGGCAATATGGTTTCGGCAAAATCGGGTAGCGCGCCTGTCACGCCGCGAAGATAATCGCCAGCATGACCGGCAAGACTATTGTCTGCACCATATTGCAGCGTCCGTCCCGCCAGCGTCGCGATGCCTACGACCATATCCTGGGCACCATCAAGCATACCTGCCGATAATCCATTGCGAAACGCGCTCATTGTGCCTGGCGTATCTAATGTCCGCTGCAGGCTCTCACCCCATTCAGTATTTTCCAGACCAGCAGTTCGGCCAAGGTCGGCCAATTGAGGTTGCACAGCATCCAATAGCCGATTGAGCGGATCAAACTGACCCAGCGTGGTCGATATCTGCTCTGTCCAATTCCGTTCTGCCGCGATGCGTTCCGACGCAGTTTCAGCGGTTATCAATGCATGATAGCGCTGCATGACCTGTTTGATCGCGGGATTATCCGTTCGTCCCCCAGCCAGTTGAACAAATGCATCATATTGCGCCCGCACCTCTGGATTATCGCTGATACGGGCTTGATCAATCCATTGGTCTTGCGAGATGCCTTGGCCGGGCTCGGCGAAGGTAAAACCGCTATTTTCAATACGCGCGGCGTCGGCTGGAGGTAAAGTGGTGGTGTTTTGCGCTATGAAACTGTCTGGATTAATCTGGTTCATGGGAGCGACTCCTGATTGTCGCTACGAAACTATCATCAGTAATTGAGGACGTATCTAGTCGAAACGACTAGATACGATGTTAACCTGGCTCTGTTTCACAAATCACAACCCTATCAGCCACCTGCTTCGCCAGCGCCCGCGCTGCATTGCTATCTGCGCCGGTTGCCAGAGCCACAGCCATGCGCCGATAAGGCCGCGTTATCGGCTTTCCGAAAATCCGCACGTCCACTTCCGCGCCTTCGTTGCCCAAAGCCAAGGCATGCTCAACCCCGGTAAAGGCAAAGGCGTCACTGTCGCGATCCGCCAATATGACGGCGCTGGCGCTGGCTGGTGCGGTCAGGGCGATGTGCGGGATCGGCAGCCCCATGATGGCGCGGGCGTGGAGGTCGAATTCACTCAAATTCTGTCCGATCAGGGTAACCATACCCGTATCATGTGGGCGCGGGCTGAGTTCGGAGAAAATAACTTCGCCATCCTTGGTAATGAAAAACTCGACGCCGAATAGGCCCCATCCCTTGCCGCCCCCGGCGAGATTGTCGACCACCTTGCGCGCCATATCCTGTGCCTTGGCCAGCGCATCGCCTGTCATCGCGGCGGGTTGCCAGCTTTCTTGATAGTCGCCGCGTTCTTGTCGATGGCCAATGGGTGGACAAAAGAGCACGCCGTCTTTCGTCCGCACCGTCAACAGGGTGATTTCATAATCAAAGTCGATAAATTGTTCGACAATCACCCGGGCACGGTCGCCGCGCATATTGTCGACGGCATAATTCCAGGCAGTTTCCAGCGCATCAGCCCTATCAACCTTGCTCTGTCCTTTACCGGAAGAGGACATCACCGGCTTGATCACCAGCGGCAGGCCGATATCATCGGCTGCGGCCTGCACTTCGGCAAAGCTCTCGGCGTAATGATAGCGCGAGGTGGTCAAACCTAATTCTTGGGCGGCGACATCGCGAATGGCATCGCGGTTCATTGTCAGCTGCGTAGCCCGTGCAGATGGCACAACATTGAAGCCTTCCGCCTCCACCTCCGATAGGATTTCGGTGCGGATGGCCTCAACTTCCGGAACGATCAGATCAGGCTGATGCTTTGCAATCGCGGCGCGCAGCTTTTCTCCATCGAGCATCGAGAATACTTCATGCGTGTCGGCGACCTGCATCGCCGGCGCGGCGGCATAGGCATCACAGGCGATCACATAGGCGCCGAGACGTTTCGCAGATATGACAAATTCGCGGCCCAGTTCACCCGAACCGAGCAGCAGGATTTTTTTGGTGAAGGTCATTTTCTGGACACTAAACCAGATTTTTTTATTCGTCATGCTGAACTTGATTCAGCGTCCAGAGCGGATCGCGGTGACTATCACTCTGGACCCTGAATCAAGTTCAGGGTGACGATTTCTATGGGCTACTAAGCCCCCTCGGCCATCATCTCTGCCATCCGCCTGTTCAACTCCTCTGGACTGACATCTTCGATATGCGTGGACAAGGTCCATTCATGGCCGAACGGATCTTTCACCCAACCGGAACGATCACCATAGAATTGGTCTTCCACTGGCCGCACCGCAGTCGCGCCCGCTGCAACCGCCTGATCGAAAGCGGCATCAGCATTTTCGACATAGATCATCAGGCTGCTGGTGGCGCCGCCCCTCGCCTTGGGACCAAGCTTGTCCATATCGGGAAACTCGTCGGCCAGCATCACATGACTATCGCCAATTAAAATATCTGCATGGCCAATTTTATCGCCCATCGGCATGCGCATGATTTCCTCTGCGCCAAAGGCCTTTTTGTAAAACTCTATAGCGGCGGCCGCATCATCGACAGTCAAGTAGGTCGTTACGCTGTGATAACCGTCTTCTTTCCATTGAGTCATAATGTCCTCTCCTCGTCAGAAAGCCGATATGTATCAAATTTACATCACCTTGGCGAATATGTTATTTTGGAATTGATATAACATATCATCTGGATTATTCGCTCGTTCAACTATCCCGAAACCAAGAAAAGAGTATTCCGTGTCCCATCATAAATTCCTAACGTCCGCCGCACTATTATTATTGCCGGTTTCCCCGGCATTCGCCCAGTCCGGTCAACAAACCGAAACCGGTGATGATTTTCATAATGACGATGCGATCGTTGTGACGGCGCCTTATCTTGACAGGCTCGACATATTGGCAGGCACATCCGTTCTCACCGGCGATCAGCTAACCAATGATTTGCGCGGCCAGATTGGCGACAGCCTGACCAAATTGCCCGGCGTTTCTTCAACCAGTTTTGCACCGGGATCATCTCGCCCGGTATTGCGCGGTTTTCAAGGGCCACGCATCCGTGTACTGACTGATGGTATTGGTGCGCTGGACGCATCCAATACGTCTGTTGATCACGCCGTCACGATTGATCCGCTCACTGCCCAGCGTATCGAGGTTCTGCGCGGACCGGCTGTATTGCTGTTCGGCGGCGATGCGATTGGCGGCGCGGTCAATGTTATCGACAAACGTATTCCGCGCGATGTCCCCGATGAAGCCTTTCACCTGGATGCCGTTGGTGGTTTCGGCAGCGCGGCCGATGATTATAGCATCGGCGGTTCGCTGGATGTGCCGTTGACCGACACGCTGGTCTTCCACATTAACGGTGCCTATCGCGATACCGATGATGTTGATATTTCCGGTTTTGTACTGGCCCCAGAGCTGCGCGCCGACGTGCTCGCGCAAGCAGCCGAAGAAACCGAGGAAGGTAATCTCGACGAAGCAGAAGAACTTACGGAGACCGCCAATCAGCGCGGTACAATTGCCAACACGGCCAGCCGCACGATCAGTGGGGCGACCGGCCTCGCCTATATTGGCGAAGGCGGCAATATCGGTTTTTCGGTCAGCTATTATGATACTGAATATGGCGTTCCCGGTCGTCCTGGAGCGGAACATGCCCATGGTGATGAAGATGGCGGCGAAGAAGAAGAGGAAGAAGGTCCGGTCACCATCGATCTCGAACAGATTCG
Organism: Parasphingorhabdus cellanae; assembly: GCF_017498565.1. Taxonomy (NCBI): domain Bacteria; kingdom Pseudomonadati; phylum Pseudomonadota; class Alphaproteobacteria; order Sphingomonadales; family Sphingorhabdaceae; genus Parasphingorhabdus; species Parasphingorhabdus cellanae. Next base: position 3,187,640 of record NZ_CP071794.1, on the reverse strand, counting down.
CGCGGACCTGAGAGCCGGTGTCAATCTGGGTGACGGGTTCTTTGAATCGCTCAACCTGCGCGCTGGCTATTCCGACTATGAACATACCGAATTTGAAGGTGATGAAGTTGGCACGGTATTTACGGTTGAAGGCATCGAAGCGCGGGCGGAACTGGTTCAGAATGAACGTAACGGCTGGCGCGGTGTCATCGGTACGCAGCTATTGGTGCGCGATTTCAACGCTATTGGCGCAGAAGCCTTTGTACCGAAAAACAGCGTAGAAAGCGTGGCTTTGTTCACTATTCAAGAAATCGACCTGGGTAATTTTGAGGTTGAGGTTGCGGGCCGTTTTGACAATACTGATATCTCATCGAATATCGTCAATTTTGACCGCAGTTTCGACAGCCTTTCTGGTGCCCTCGGCTTTGCTTATGCGCCGGATGACAGCCCACTTAAGATCGGGGTGAATCTCTCTCGCTCTGAACGCGCGCCTTCACCGGAAGAATTGCTTTCCAATGGCCCGCATATTGCAACGCAAGCATTTGAAATCGGTAATCCGAATTTCTCCACCGAGAAAAGCTGGGGTGGCGAGCTTTACGCGCGCTGGAATTCCGAAGATATCCAGCTGAGTGCGACTGTCTATGCCAATATTTTCGATGATTATATTTTTGAGACTGCAACCGGAGAAGAAGAAGACGGTCTGCCTGTTTTCCAGTTTTTCCAAGAAGATGCGACCTATTATGGCGTGGAAGCTTCTGCATCCTTCGTTGTTGCCCGCGCTGGCGGGTTTGAATTCGTCACCGACGGGGTTGCCGACTATGTCCGGGCGAAAATCCGGGATGGTGGCGGCCCCGTTCCGCGAATTCCGCCCTTGCGTTTGCTAGGCGGTATTTCCGCGCAAAGCGATGCTGTGGACTTGCGCGCTGAGCTCGAATGGTCAGATAGCCAGGACCGTGTCTCCACCTTTGAAACCCCAACCGACAGCTTCACCATGGTGAATGCCTCTGCGGCATGGCGGCCTTTGGGCAAAGAAGGCGGTGTAACGCTAATCGCATCAGCCAATAATATTTTCGATGTGAATGCGCGTCGTCATGCCTCGTTCACGAAAGACTTTGTACCGCTGGCAGGTCGTGATATTCGTATCAGCGCAAAATTTAGTTTTTAGCAGGAATCGGGGTAATTTCGTGTTCCTGCTGAAAACGCAGGATCAGGAGTTACCCCTATGCGCAAAATAATCGCTTCTATCGCCCTATCATCGGCGCTCTTGCTGGGCGCCTGCAACACTGTGCAAGGTGTTGGAGATGATATTAAATCCGTTGGCCGTGCTGGCGAACGGGCGATCGATTAATCTATTTCATCAGGAGAATGAACATGCGCAAGATTTTGGCATCATTGATAATTTCATCCACCCTCGTTCTCGCTGCCTGTAATACAGTACAAGGCGTTGGCGAAGATATTGAGTCCGTCGGACGCGCGGGTGAAGACGCAATCAATTAGGGTTTCGTCCGAACGCGAATTTGGCTCCCATCGCCGATATCGGCGGAACAATTGCCTATATTGCGCATTTCCTGATTAGCCGGTGCCTAATGCCCGGCCATCAGGAGAGTAAAATGCGTAAGATTTTTGTGACTATAGTCATTTCGTCCACCATTGTCCTTGCCGGATGCAATACTGTGCAGGGTGCAGGTCAAGACATCGAATCCGTCGGCGATGAGGCTGAAGAAGTTATCAACGAATAGATGACACCGGATCGGCCTGCTATTCCGCCGCTTCTTATTCTGCGACCTGTTGCTTGGCGCGCTTTCGCTCGGTAAACCACATGATTGCTAGCGATACTTCGTAAAGCATGATCAGTGGCAAGCCGAGCAGAAACTGTGACACAACATCCGGCGGGGTCAATATTGCGGCCAATACGAAAGCTCCGACAACCATGTAGCGGCGCAGCCCAATAAGCTGTTCGCGTGTCACCAGTCCGGCGCGGTTGAGCAGCAACAACAACACTGGCAACTGGAAACAAACGCCGAAGGCCAGAATGAACCGCATCACCAGGTCGAGATAATCACCCATGGCGGGCAAGGCTTCTTGCGTCAGACCGCCCACTTCGCCTTCAAAACCCAAGAAAAACCGGAAAGCCGTTGGCATCACGATATAATAAGCCAGCGCTGCTCCGGCGGTGAACAACAGCGGTGTCGCAAAGAGAAACGGCAGAAACGCCTTTTTCTCGTTCGCATAAAGTCCCGGTGCGACAAAAGCCCAGAGCTGGTTGGAAATAATTGGAAAAGCAAGAAAAAACGCAGCGAACATCGCGACCTTTATCTCGACAAAAAAGGCTTCATAGAGCTTGGTGAAAACGAGCTTCCCCTCGCCCGGAGGAAAGGCGTCCGTTAGAGGTACCACCAACAGACCGAATATCTCATCGGCAAAATAGAAGCTGACAGCGAAAGCAATGACCAGAGCAACGACGGCCCAGACCAAACGCTGGCGCAATTCGATCAGATGTTCGATCAGCGGCGCTTTGCTATCGTCTATATTGGCTTCCATATCGGGCGAAGATTGCTCGTTCATGCGCCGGGTTTTTCCGGACTGCTATCGTTACTGTCACCGCTCAATGGAAGATCAGGCTGATCGCCGCTGTCGCTTTTCTTATCAGCTGCTGGCGGGTCATCTAATGGTTCCATCTGCGGCTCATCGGCCTCAACGGTCGGATGCTCCAGCATGATCCGCTCGTTCTCCGATGCCCATTTCTTTTCCATTTCCTGCAATTCCGCCTCACGGACCATAGCGTCAAAGCCGGTACGGAAATTGCCCATCACACCGCGCGCCTTGGCCATCCAGCGACCAGCTGTGGCGAGCGCCCGCGGCAGTTCCTTGGGGCCAATGACCACAATAGCAATGATCACGATAATCGCGATCTCGGATATGGACAGGTCAAACATATTTGTGCGCCGCTAGTTCCGGCCTGGACCCAGCGGGAGAGCCTTAACCAGCGGTCTTGTCCGATGTCGTGGCTTTTTCTGCGCTGATATCAGCGGGCTTGCTGTCAATCTGGGTAGCAGCCTTCACGCTTTCCTCTTCTTCGGTAATGCCCTTTTTGAAGGATTTAATGCCTTTCCCGACATCGCCCATCATTTCCGAAATCCGGCCGCGACCGAACAGGATCAGCACCAACGCTGCTACAATTAAAATCTGCCAAATACTCGGTTGCATCGAAAATCTCCTGATCTATCCCTATTACTTAGGCGCTTTCCGCTGCGTTTTCCAGTGAATCGGCAGTGTCATCCTCATTTTCTTGTGCACCATCTTCGTTAAGTTCCTGTTCCAATGGCAATTCATCTTCTGCTTCCATCTCAAGCCGTTCGAGCGCCAGGTCCACCGGATCCAGCAAACCGGCAGCTTTCAGGTCATCAATGCCCGGCAGTTCCTTGCGACTCTGAAGGCCGAAATGGGTCAGAAACTCGGCCGTCGTGGCGTAAATCAGTGGTCGGCCAGGCACTTCGCGGCGCCCCGCCGGACGGACCCAGCCCGCCTCCATCAGTACATCGAGCGTGCCTTTTGCGACCTGAACGCCCCGAATAGCCTCTATCTCGGCGCGACTGACCGGTTCGTGATAAGCAATAATCGCCAGCGTTTCCATGCCCGCACGGCTGAGTTTGCGCAGTTCGGCCCGTTCCCGGCGGAGGAGATGTGAGAGATCATGAGCGGTTTGAAAATGCCAGCGGTCGCCGGTTTTGATCAGCGAGATACCGCGTCCTGAATAGTCATTCTGCAAATCATTAAGCGCGCCACGAATATCAACCTCCTCGCCGACATAAAGTTTGATGTCCGCAATCGTCATCGGATTTTCGGACGCAAATAACGTCGCCTCAACGGCTCTTGTCCCTTCATCCATTTCGGCATTCATGCCCATGATCAGGCTGCGATCAGTTTTTTCCGGCTCATCCATCATTGCTTGCTTTCAACTTTAGGGGCGCAAAGCTCTCTTCCTGACTGAGCACCAATTTTCCCTGCCGCGCCAGTTCGAGCGCGGCGACGAAGCTCGATGCCAGCGCCGATTTGCGTAATTGCGGTGGAGCGCCGGGGGGCAAAAAGGCCCGGATATCCATCCAGTCAATGGCTTCGCCGAGCATCAAAGACACTCGCGCCAACGCGTCTTCGAGCGTCATCACCATCCGTTGCTTCACGATATGGACCGGCGGAACACTGCGCAGCTTGACCCGACCATAGGCCGAGATCAGATCATAATATTCCGCCTGCCAATGCCGGTTTTTCACAACCCGCAGGCCTTCAGGCGCTCCGCGAGCAAAGACATCCCGGCCAATCCGGTCACGGGCCAGCAATCTGGCGCCAGCCTCTCGCATCGCGTTGAGCCGCTCCAGCCGCATTTGCAGGCGCAGCGCCAATTCTTCCGGCGAGGGATCAATTTCAGGGTCTTTGGGCAGCAGCAAGCCAGATTTGAGATAAGTCAACCATGCCGCCATCACCAGATAATCCGCCGCCAGCTCCAGCTTCAGACTTTGCGCGTCAGCGATATATTTCAGATATTGCTGAACCAGCTCCAGTATCGATATTTCCCGCAGATCGACTTTCTGATTGCGTGCGAGCGCGAGCAAGAGATCAAGCGGACCTTCCCATCCATCAATGTTGAGCGTGAGGGCTGCATCTTCTTCGCTTGCGGCTTTCGTGAAGAAAAAGCCTTCTGCTTCGGGTTCTTCGATAATTTCCGGTCCGTCTGTCATCAGGCCGCCGCCAACAATGCGTCTCGGCGGGATAGCAGTTCGGCCAGTTCCACCTCTTCGCCAGCCTGATCCAATGTGGCCATGGCTTTGTTCAGCCGTTCGCGGGATTTGTCGCTAATCTCACCCAGCAGGTTAGCAATGCCGACCATCTCATCCATCCGGCCCCAGCAATTAAGCGCAATATCACAGCCCGCCGCGACCACATCGCGCGCGCGTTCGGGCACTTCGCCTTTCAATGCCTTCATGTCGAGATCGTCCGAAAACAGCAGCCCGTCAAAGCCGATGGCCCCGCGAATGACATTGTCGATAACCGTTGATGACAGGCTCGCGCAGCGCTCTGCATCCCAGGCGGTATAGACAATATGCGCGGTCATCCCCATCGGTGCATCCGACAGCGATCGAAACGGAGCAATGTCGGTTTCCAGTTCTTCGGCAGAAGCGCTTACTTTCGGCAATTCCATATGGCTATCGACCACAGCGCGGCCATGGCCCGGCATATGTTTGACGACGCTCACCGCGCCGCCCTTGGTCTGCCCGTCGATTACCGCACGACCCAGGGCAGCCACCTGCATCGGATCGCTGCCCATCGCACGGTTGCCAATGGCATCCACCGTGTCCGGTTGCCGGACATCGAGCAGCGGCAGGCAATTGACGGTAATGCCAACTTCACGAAGGCTTTCGGCAATCGCCTGTGCGTTCAGGCGTGCTGCCTCAATCGCGGTCGCTGGCGCGATGTCATAGAGCTTGTCAAAGGTTTCGCCCGGCGGGAATTTGGGCCAGACCGGTTCCTGCATCCGCGCCACGCGTCCGCCTTCCTGATCAATCAGGATCGCTACATCATCGCGGCCATGCAACAGGCGCAATTCGTCGGTCAGCGCGCGCAGCTGGTCCTTGCTTTCGATATTCCGGCCGAAAATAATATATCCGGCGGGATCGCTTTCCTTGAAAAACGCTTTTTCGTCAGCGGTCAGGCTTAATCCCGACATACCAAAAATGACCGGCTTCATGGTCTCACTCTACCCATTCTTGCACATAATATCATAGACATATCATGCGGAAAATTGGCAGACCGGTAAAGCGGAAAGCGCCGTTATCCACAGCGCGTCCCCGATTATTACAGTTTTGGAAGCCCTTATTGCGGGACGACAAGACAGCTTTCACCAGCGGCTTTCAGGCCATTGCAGATTTTTTGAGCCGCCGAAACATTCGGCGCTACGGCGTTGAGGCGATAGATGGTTCCGCCTTCGACCGTTCCCTGCACAATCTTCTTCGGCAGAGCGCCAATATCGGCAAAGCGACGGGAGAAACCCGACCATGCGCTGTCTGCCTGACCCGTCGAACTGAATGCGCCAAGCTGAATCATCGCGCTTCCGGGCGCCGATGGCGCAGTTGGAGCTGCCTTTTTAATCGGTGCTTCCACTGGCGGAGCCGTGCCCAATTTGCCCGGCGTTTCCTGTCCTTCGGAAGCGGCAAAACTCGCATCGCCTTCACCTTCAAACTGTCTGGCCTGTGGATCGTCAGGGCGTACTTTATAGTCGCCTTCTTGTGCCGCGATGAGTGTCCCATCACCGCTCAACCCGCCGCCATCGCGGTTCTGCATCCAGTAAATACCGCCCACAATCGCCGCGAGCAGCGCTATGCCCAGACCAATAAACAAAGCGACGCGAAGAGGAGAATATTCATCCTCGCTATCATAATCTTCTGCTGATTCCAGCCATGGCAGGCGATTATCATCGTCCAGGTCCAGACTATCGCTATTCACATCAGACATATTCTAACCCCACAGTAATTCTCGAACGCTCACATCTTGTCAGCGGCACTGACCCCCATCAGCGCGAGGCCGTTCTTAATTACTTGCCCTAAATATTTAGCTAAGAAAAGCCTAGCAGACGTCATGGCAGGGTCGTTCACCATGATGATCCGCATTTCGGGCCGGTCATTGCCCATATTCCAGAAGGCGTGAAACGCCGCTGCGAGGTCATTGAGGTAGAAGGCGATCCGATGTGGCTCGCGGCTCATGGCAGCTGATTCGACGATTCTCGGGAATTGAGCCGCCTGTTTGATGAGGTCGAGCTCTTCTGCGCCCAGCTTGTCAAGATGGTCCGCCGAACGAGAGATATTTTCTTCGTCCGCCGCTTTGCGCAAGGTCGATTGAATCCGCGCATGGGCATATTGCACATAGAATACCGGATTGTCCTTTGACGCCTCGGTGACCTTTGCAAAATCAAAATCCATCTGCGCATCGGCCTTGCGGGTCAGCATTGTGAAGCGCACGGCGTCCTTGCCGACTTCTTCGACCATATCGGCGATAGTGACGAAATTGCCGGACCGTTTGGACATTTTCTCCGGCTCGCCATCGCGCAACAGCCGCACCATCTGGATCAGCTTCACGTCAAATTTGGTTTTGCCTTCGGTCAGCGCCGCCACAGCTGCCTTGATCCGCTTGACCGTGCCGGAATGATCCGCGCCCCAAATGTCGATGAGTTCATCGGCCTTTTGGGCTTTCTGGAAATGATAAGCGAGGTCGCCGCCAAAATAGGTCCAACTTCCGTTGGACTTCTTGATGGGCCGGTCCTGATCATCACCAAATTGCGTGGAGCGGAACAGCGGCAGTTCGACTGCCTCCCAGTCATCAATCGTCTTGCCTTTGGGCTTTTCCAGGACGCCATCATAAACCAGATCGCGAGACCGCAACACCGCTTCGGCGGCGTCCGCCTTACCGGCTGCATGCAGCTCCGCTTCGGATGAGAACACATCATGTTTGATGCCCAGCAACGCCAGATCGGCCCGGATCATATCCATCATGCCCGCCACAGCCGCCTTGCGGAAAATCGGCAGCCATTTATCAATCGGCGCATCAACATATTTGTCGCCATATTGCTGTGCCAACGCCCAGCCGACGGGTTTCAGATAGTCTCCGGGGTAAAGGCCTTCGGGAATGGCCAAAATCGTTTCGCCCAGCGCTTCCCGATAGCGGATGTGAACGGATTCCGCGAGAATATCGACCTGCGCGCCGGCATCGTTCACATAATATTCGCGGATCACCTTGTGGCCGATAAATTCGAGCAAATCGGCCAGCGCATCACCGACCACCGCGCCGCGACAATGGCCCATATGCATCGGGCCGGTCGGGTTGGCCGAGACATATTCGACATTGACGGTAACACCCTGCCCTTTGGTCGAGCGACCATAATCGGCGCCCAGAGCTTCGATTTCTCTCAATTCCGTCAGGAGCACGGCATCGCTAACCCGCAGATTGATGAAACCCGGGCCTGCCATTTCAGCTGCTTTGACGTCTTCCAGCGCCGCTAGTTTTTCGACGATTTTTTCAGCCAAGTCGCGCGGTTTGGCTCCGGCTGCCTTGGACAATACCATCGCAGCGTTTGTCGATAGATCACCGTGCGAGGGATCGCGCGGCGGCTCCAGAGTGACATTCTTGCGATCCAGATCCGCTGGCAGATCACCGCTGGCGACCAAATCGTCCAGAGCTTTGTTTATGTGGTGCTGAAAAATATCGAACAGCATGGCTTTACCCCAATTTTCAATAGATTATGGAGCCCGGTCGTGCCGAGCCGAATATTACATATAGCCTGAGAGCTCTATCGGCCCAAAACTTTATCGGGTCGCGTTATATTGCAGCTGCTCCGGGGTCAGCTGAAATCCGATCAAAAGCTCAAAGGTTGATCGGGCAACCGCAGCCCGCACGGCTGGATCCGCCAGTGGGTCCAAAGCGGCGTCAGGGTCTCCTGGCTTTCTACGGCGTGTAATCCTCTCGATGACATCTTCGGGCAAACGAGCCGCCGCTGCATCAACATAAGAACCTGCCTTACCTGAAGCAGAAGCCCGATATTGGCCGTCAGCAAAAGTCAACGTCACGTTTTTGACGCGCTTGGCAACCACAGCAGTTCCACCTTGAACCACCGTGGAAAAATAAGGCACGGTAACCGTTCGTGCGCCTTCGGGGCGAGAGCGCAGGGCATAAACGTCGAATGTTGCTTCGGTATATATACGTGCCCCTTCACTGTTACAGGTGGAGCGGACGTTGGTAATATTGGCCACGACATCAATCGCGCTGGCATTGGTGCTGCCAACGGGATCGAAAACAGTAATATCCCCGGTATGATCCGGAACAGCGACAGCAGGACAACCGGTTCGCGTCACGCTAACGCCGACACCCGAGCTTATGTCCAGCGCGCCGTCTTGAGCGCAGCCTGTCAATGCCAAAACCGTTCCACCCGTCAGTAGTAGCTTATTGAAACGCCGTTTGAGTATCATGCTTATTCCTTGCCTTTAGTCCCGTTTCGCGCAGAGTTGACCTGCGTCCTTGTTCAGGGTTTGGAAACCCTTATCTATGCCTTTAAGAGCACGCAACCATCCATAGGATGAACAGACGGGCTTTTCCCCGCGTCTGTTTTTCATTAAGGCTTCGATTATGAAACATGCAGAATCAGGAAAACCCCGTATTAGCTTGCTTGTAGCAGCACCGCGCGGCTTTTGTGCGGGCGTTGACCGGGCCATAAAAATCGTTGAACTGGCAATCGAAAAATATGGCGCACCGGTTTATGTGCGTCATGAAATCGTTCACAATCGCTATGTTGTCGACGAATTGAAAAAACTGGGCGCTATTTTTGTCGAAGAGCTGGACGAAGTGCCGGACGGCGTTCCGGTGGTCTTTTCTGCCCATGGTGTCCCGAAAGCGGTTCCCCATAAAGCGGAGGAACGTGGCCTCGAATATCTCGATGCGACATGTCCTTTGGTATCCAAAGTGCATCGTCAGGCAGAGCGGCAGGTCGAGGCTGGAAGGCATATTATTTTTGTCGGCCATGAAAATCACCCGGAAGTCATCGGCACTTTCGGTCAGGTCGAAGAAGGCATGATGACTTTGGTCGAGACGGTCGAGGATGTTGCCGCGCTTAAACCCGCAGATCCGGACAAATTATCATTTCTGACTCAAACAACGCTCTCGGTCGATGACACCAGAGCAATTGTCGAAGCGCTGCAGGCCCGCTTTCCGTCCATCGTCGGCCCAAAAGGCGAAGATATATGCTACGCGACCTCAAATCGACAGGAAGCCGTCAAGAGCATCGCGAAATCCTGTGACCTCTTGCTCGTGATCGGCGCACCAAACAGTTCCAATAGCCTTCGCCTTGTCGAAGTGGCCGAGCGAGAGGGAACCGACTCCTATTTAATCCAGCGCGCTGAAGAGATTGACATGGCCTGGATGGAAGGCGTTGGTACACTGGGTCTGACCGCCGGGGCGTCTGCACCGGAAATATTGGTACGGGAAGTCGTGAGCCGGCTCGAACAGGATTACATCGTCGACGAGCAGAAAGTGGAAACCACCGACGAACGCATGGTTTTCAAATTGCCGCGCGGGCTCGAAACCGCCTGATGGCCGTTTACACCAAGGTTAGCGCAGAAGAAATTGAAGACTTTCTGACCCGCTTTGATGTCGGCACGCTGGTTTCCGCTAAGGGGATTGCCGAAGGGGTGGAGAATAGTAATTATTTGATTGAAACGACACAAGACCGGTTCATTTTGACACTTTACGAAAAGCGCGTTGACCCCAATGACCTGCCGTTTTTCATAACGATGCTCGACCATCTGGCTGATAAAAATTGCCCGGTGCCGCCGATGATCTCTGATCGTGTCGGCATCAAGATACAGAAACTTTGCGGCAAGTCGGCCTGCCTCATCAAATTCCTGCCTGGCATTTCGGTCACCACGCCAACGCCGCTGCAAGCACGGGCAACCGGCAAGGCCTTGGGCGAGATGCACAATGCCCTAACCGATTTTACCGGCAAACGCGCGAATAGCATGGACCATGATACCTGGCGGGAATTGGCAACAGATTGCGGACCAAATGAGTTGGACGCCATTGCTCCAGGCCTACAGGTAGTTGTCGATGAAGAGCTTGATCATCTGGATCAGAATTGGCCAGGGGAATTGCCGATATCCGTCATCCATGCGGATCTGTTTCCAGATAATGTGTTGATGCTGGATGATCAGGTTACCGGCCTGATCGACTTTTACTTTTCCTGTACCGACATCCGCGCTTATGATGTTGCCGTGACTCATGCCGCTTGGTGTTTCTCTGAAGATGGTGAAAAATTTGATGCAGCTGTCTCTGAAGCTTTGATCACGGGCTATGACGAAATATTTCATTTGAGCGCGGAAGATCGGGCGGCTTTACCTGTCCTGGCGCGCGGCGCATCGCTGCGTTTCATGCTCACGCGTGCTTATGACTGGATCAACACGCCCGCAGATGCACTGGTGACCCGCAAAGATCCGATGGCCTTTCTCAACCGCCTGAAATTTTATCAGGAAAATCCGGATATTTTCCAGATATGAGTGATCTCTCCTACGTCGAAATCGCCACTGATGGCGCATGCAAAGGCAATCCTGGTCCCGGCGGCTGGGGTGCATTGATCCGCTATGGTGATAAGGAAAAGGAGATTTCAGGCGGCGAGCCCGAAACGACCAACAACCGGATGGAGTTACGCGCGGCTATTGAGGCACTCAATACGTTAAAGCGGCCATGCAAGGTTAAGCTGTCGATCGACAGCACCTATGTAAAAGACGGGATCACCCAGTGGGTATTTAACTGGCAAAGAAACGGCTGGCGCACGGCGGCCAAAAAGCCGGTTAAAAATGCGGACCTGTGGCAAGACTTGCTCGAAGCCGTAAAACGTCATGATATTGAATGGCATTGGGTAAAAGGTCATGCCGGTGACGCGGACAATGAACGCGCCGATGTGCTGGCCAGTGATGCCGCGTTGAATGTCGCGGCCAGCCTTTAGAGATTAATATGCGTCATCCCAGCCCAAGCCGGGATAACGCTTGAACTTATTGGCTAGTTCCAGCCCTAGCTATTATCTTCGACCTCGGCACCAGGACCATTTTTAATGATCGAGGCAATCGCGTTTTTGGCACTGGCCTTGCTCGCATAGCCTTCGGTAGAGAACATGATTTCGCTGTTATGTTTGAAACGAACCCGGAATTCGCCTTTTTTATCTTTATAAATTTCAAATTTATGCGCCATATTATCAGTCTCCATTTTAGGCCTATGCTGGCCCTTATCGGTCCCAATCGGACAGCAGATTTATTGCGCGTTACCGTTTGGTAAGCAACGGGAAATTTGTAAAATTACTTAGCGCGCAAAACGGGCGGGGCCATATAGTCCGGCATCAAGCGATTGCACGGATGGTTCCCGTTCGGCATCCAGAAAAATGGATTTCGCTAATTTGGCGGCCGCCGGAGCCGTTTGAATACCAAAGCCGCCTTGCCCCGCGAACCAGAAAAAATCCTGCTGCTGAGGGTCAAACCCGTAAATCGGCAACCGATCAGGCGCAAAGCTACGCAAACCTGCCCATTTGCGATTCACGCTGCGGATCTCGACATCCATGATCGATTGAAACCGATCAATTGCCAGAGCAACATCCCATTCCTCCGGCGCAACATCTCCAGCTGGCACAGGCGTTTCATCATGTGGACTAAGCCAATAGCTCCCGCCTGCCTCGGGCTTAAAATAGAAACTGCCATCCAGCGCCACCACCAAGGGCATATCCGGTGAAGAGAGAGGGTCAGTGTTCAGTTGCACCATCGTCCGCCGCATCGGTTGAATATCGATCGGCAACGCTCCGGCTAATGTCGCGACCTCCGCCGCCCAAGCGCCAGCCGCATTGATAATCTGTTTGGCATGCACGGTTTCGCCACCAGTATCGATCACCCATGCGGCATTCTTGCGGGTGATCTTCTCCGCTCGCGCTCTACATAAGAGTGCTGCTCCCTTGCGCTTCACATCGCGCAGATAAGCCATGTGAAGACCCGCTACATCAATATCGCAGCAATCTGGTTCATAAACCGCATGGTCCCAATTCGTCTTCAGATTGGGCATGACCTCGATGATCTCTTTTCTGGTCCATGGGGTCATAGCGACACCGCTTCCAGCAAATTCAGCGATAAACGCATCGACCAAATGCCGTTCATCGGACCGCGCTATGTTAATCGCCCGGCGCTTCTTCAAAAAGCTCGTTTCGGAAAATGCAGGCTTTGGGTCGTTCAGAAATTGATAAGACGCCGTCGTCAGCGGTTGTACCTGCGGGCCGCCATAAGTTTCTGTCCAGAAGGCGGCTGATCGACCAGTGCTATGATAGCCGGGCTGGTCTTCCGCTTCCAGCATGACTACCGAACACTGATCGGCAATTTCGGAAGCGATGCTCGCTCCCGCTATTCCGGCTCCGATTATCGCGACGTCATATTGGCTCATGCAGGAAAATGCTCATTTTGATGATGCAACCCTATCTAGAAATTCAAAACTAGCCTGCAAGGCCTCATTGCGCACAGGGTCCGCCTCCCGGTAAATCTCATGCGCGCATTCTTTGCCAAATAGTTTCATCTCGGCATGCGGCAAAAGGTGAACTGCGCGCTCTATCGTCGCATGGTCAACCAACTCATCCGTCCTGGTAGCGAGCATCAATATGGGTATATCAACGGCCTCTAACTGCTTTCGATCTCGCAGATGCCGTGTCGAACTATAAGCCCTTTCAACCCAGCGCCAGCTCGCTGGGCCCAGGCGTACAAACGGCCTTTTTCCAAACCAGAAAAACTCATCAGAATAACGATCTGCATCATGAGTCAATAAACCTTGCCGCAAAACTTCCGGCTCAAGAGGCTTTTCGCTTACTTTCCATGCCCGGCGCTTTTCTCTGCCAAGAGCGCAGATGATCTTGGACAGTAAATGAGCGGTCCATTCGGGCATGCCACCGCCCGCCGGTGCGAGCATCGGTGCGCTCAATATAACGGCGTCGGGGTGAATACGCTGTTCAGCAAGGGTGCGCGCAACCAGATGCCCACCCATGCTATGACCGATTACAATATGAGGCGCAGGATGGCTGGCCTGCCAATCTGTATAAAAGGCCCGCAAATCGTCCACCCAGATCGCGAAGTCCTCAATATGCCCGACATGAGGATGCGGGCCACAGCGACCCGAACCACCCTGCCCGCGCCAATCGGGGGAGGTCACATTCCATCCCGCGGCATGAAAATCATTAAATGTTTCAAGATATTTTTCGTAAAAATCCGCCCGGCCCGTCATGAACAAGACCGAACCGCGACTTTCTTTACAGTCCTGTGTCCATTCAAATTGCCGGATCGCCCAACCGTCAGGAGCATGCCATTCCAGCTCCTGCGCATCTCTGGGAATAGTCCGTCGATCAAATAGAGATGGTTTTGATCGATTCAAAAATAGGCTCCGGCCACCATGGTTACTATTTGGTAAGGCATTTTTATTAAAGCTGTTTCCCATGAACGGGGAACAACTCATCTACTTGCTCTGGGGCGGCTTGGCAATTGCGCTGATTGTCGCTGCGATCACTGATATCAAGAGCCGTCATATTTCAAACAAGCTGAATTTGGCCATTGCTTTTGGTGCACCGGTCTTTTGGATTGCCAGTGGCATGGCATTCTGGCCTGACATGGTGTGGCAAATTGGCATCGCTACAATTGTGTTTACCATATTTGCCGGAATGTTTGCGATCGGCGCGATGGGCGGCGGAGACGTCAAACTCCTGACAGCCATTGCGTTGTGGCTCCATTGGCTGACTTTAATTGAGATGCTGGTGATCATGTCGATCGCTGGCGGCGTGCTCACGCTGTTAATGATAACAGCTAAGAAAATCCAAAAAACTGAGGGTCCAGTAAAGGTTCCATACGGAGTCGCCATCTCATTTGCGGGGCTTTGGATAATTAGCGAACGATATTTTAACCATTTTACTTGAAAGAGAAATTTACCGCCGACGGATCGTTTCAGGGTGATCGATCAGGGTGGGGCATTCAGGAGGCGTAAGACGTCATGGACAAAAAGAAGATTATATTGCTAGTTGGTGCATTGGTTGTGGCTGCGGTCACGGCATTGCTCGCCAGAAGCATGTTCACCGGTGCGTCCGCACCTCAGGTAGAAGCGAAAACCGAAGTGCTCGGCGAAGAAGTCCTGGTGGCTTCACGTGCTTTACCGGTCGGTACAATCATTACACCCGAAGCTTTCAGCTTTCAGCCTTGGCCGAAAGATCTGGTCGAGGAAGCCTATTATGGCAGAGAGGGCACCGATGTTGAGGCTCTAAACGGTACAGTGGTGCGCAACGCCATTACGGCCGGTCAACCGCTAACCAAAGGGGCTATTGTGAGCCCAGGTGATCGTGGGTTCCTTGCTGCTGCGCTTGGCCCCGGCATGCGTGCTGTTACCATTCCTGTCTCTGGTTTGACCGGTGTTGCCGGGTTTGTATTTCCAGGCGACCGCGTTGACTTGATGCTGACGCAAAAAGTTGAGGGCGTCGGACCGGAAGTCCAGGTTTCCGAGACAGTTATTCGCAACGTTCGTGTTCTGGCCACAGATAATCGTGTGACCCAGACCGTCAACGAAGCTGGTCAAGCGGTTGCGACCAAGACCAAATTGGTCACACTCGAAGCAACTCCGAAAATTGCCGAGAAAGTGGCAATCGCACAAACCCTCGGTACATTGAGTCTCTCCCTACGTTCGCTGGCAGACAGCACAGCTGAATTGGAAGAAGCCATCGCATCAGGTCAGATCACGCTGCCTAAAACCGATGATCCGGCCGAAGAAGCGGCGATGATCCGGTCTCTGGCCGCACGACCTGACAGCAAGAAATCAACTTTTTCAACGAGCGGTGAAGTTTCACGTTTCGAACCCCGCACACCTCCTCGCGCAGAAGCGCCGATGGTTCGGGTATCGCGCGGTAACGCCGTCGAAGAAGTCAAGTTCGGAGACAAGAAATGACCGTATATCCTATTTCGCGCAGTCGCGCGACCAAAACACCGTCCATAAAAAAGGGCTTCGTATCGGCACTTGCTTTGGCGTTGACCATGACTTTGACGGCCAATGGCACCAGCCCGCTTCAGGCACAATCAGCTAAAGTCTCTTCTCCTAATTCGAGGGTTTCGCTAGCCGTTGGTCGGGGAAAACTGATCACGCTGCCCGCGCCGATTGAAGACATCTTCATCGCCGAGAAAAGCATTGCAGACGTGCAGGTTCGTTCAGCGCGCCAAATCTATATTTTTGGCGTATCTGGCGGGCTGACAAGCTTTTACGCGACCAGCGCGTCCGGTAAGGTTATCTACTCCGCCGAAGTATCTGTTGGCGCTGAAATATCATCAATTGAGCAGATGCTTGCGCTGGCTATGCCTGACGCAAAGATCACGGTGAGCTCTAATAATAATTTTGTTTTGCTAACGGGTACAATTGCTAATCCCGATGATGCAGAAGAAGCCGAAAACCTTGTCAGGGCCTATGTTAATGATGGTCCAGATGGCGGTGGGACAGTTAAAACAACGGTTGTCAGTCGTCTTAAAACGGCCACCCCGATGCAGGTGAACTTGAAAGTTCGATTTGCTGAAGTCAGCCGTTCCTTAGCCAAAAACATCAACGGCAACGTCCTGACACGCGATACCACTAATGGTTTTCAATTTGGTGTCAGCCGAGGTCGTAACTTTGGTTCCATCACCGATTTTGACACGAGCAGCTTCCCAAGCTTGGATGCATCTAGCCTGTTTGGTTTGCCAGCAGGATCACTTTCCTTGCCTTTCAATACTGCAACAGGACAGTTTGTCACCCAAGGCGGCACCGCATTTAACTTTAATCAGGCTACTGGTCTGGATTCTATTCAAGCCGCAGGCCGTCTTTTTGGTCTGGATATTGCAACTGCGCTGGACGTATCCGAACGCATTGGTCTGGTTACAACTTTGGCTTCGCCAAATCTGACTACGATTTCCGGTGAAACAGCCAGTTTCCTGGCTGGTGGGCGTTTTCCAATACCCCAATCATCCGGTTTTGGCGACGTCAGTGTCACCTATCAAAGCTTTGGTGTTGAGCTCTCTTATACACCAACGGTATTATCCAACGGACGGATTTCCATTCGGGTCAGGCCAAGTGTCTCTGATATTTCGGCAAATGGTGCGGTTCGTCTGAACGGTTTTGAAATTCCCGCTATCTCTACGCGAGAAGCCGAAACAACCGTGGAGCTCGGCTCCGGCGAAAGTTTCATGATCGCTGGATTGATGCAGAATAACTACAGCTCGACAATCGACAAGACCCCTGGTCTGGGCGATGTTCCCATTCTGGGCAATTTGTTCAAATCAGATGGTTATCGTAAAAACGAAACCGAACTGATGATCGTTGTAACGCCATATCTGGTTAAACCGGTCAGCGACAGCGAGATTGTCTTGCCAACCGACGGCTTTAAACAAGCCAATGACCTGGAGCGCGTCATTATGAACCGCCACAGTTCAACTGGTACCGGCGATCGCCCGAAACCATCGGTTGCACCGCCAGTAGCACCTGGCCCTGCGCTTGGCAGTCTCTCAGCTCCAGCAACAAGTAAAACCGCCAAGAAATCGAAAAAATCAGGTGGCGCAGCCCCCGGTTTCAGCTTCGATAAATAGTCCGTCTCAGGAGAAAACATCATGCGTTTTGTTTCTACAGCCCTTGTAACAGCCCTCGGACTTTCCGTTGCTGCATGTGGCGCCAATACTGCCAATCGGACCGTTTATAGCGAACGTCAGCCCGTTGTAACGCGCACCAATTTCGTGCTCGATGTCAATACTGCTGGATCGGGATCACTATCTTCCGGCGAACTAGAGCGCCTTGCCGGATGGCTTGATGCACTGGACCTGGGTTATGGCGATCGCATTTCCATCGATGATCCAGGCTATAGAGCCGGCGCATCTGCGCGCGGTGCTGTTGAAGCACTGGCCGCACAAAAAGGACTATTGATCAGTGATCTTGCCCCCGTAACCGAGGGCAGCGTTCCAAGCGGCGCCATGCGAGTTGTTGTTTCACGCTCGACGGCAGCAGTGCCCGGATGCCCCGATTGGAGCAATCGCAGTCACACCGATTTTCAAGCCCGTACCAGTGAAAATTATGGCTGCGGCGTGAACAGCACGATGGCTGCTATGATCGCTGACCCAGAAGATCTCGTCCGCGGCCGGTCCCGGGACGGGGAAGATCAAACGGAGGCTTCGAAAGCTATCCGCGCCTATCGTGATAAAGCCAAACAAGCTGGAGGCCTATAATGAACGCTCCTTGGAAACCCGGTGCTGTGAATGGACGTGATCCTTTTTCAGCCTTTGTATGTGACGACGACACGCTAGATGTCTTGCGCCCTGTCGTCGAAGAAATGGGATGGCCGACAGACAAGTGTCACAAAGGCGGACTGCGCAATGCAGTGCAATCTCTATCGGTTGCAGCAAGCCCGAATATCTTGTTGGTTGATCTTTCCGAATCTGGCGATCCGTTGGCTGATATAAATTCGCTTGCCGAAGTATGCGAGCCTGGAACAGTGGTTATTGCGATGGGTCAGGTGAACGATGTTCGCCTCTATCGCGATTTGATCGTTAGCGGTCTGCAGGACTATTTGCTGAAACCGTTCAGTCCGGAACAATTGCGGGATGTACTCAGTCAGGCTCAAGCTGTTTTGAGCGCGCCTAAAAATGAAGAACCTGGCAGCGAGAGACCACATGTTTCCACGGCAGTTATCGGAACGCGTGGCGGCGTTGGCGCGTCAACAGTTGCGACTTCTCTTGCTTGGCTTCTCAGTCAGGAAAAAGAGCGCCTTACAGCGCTGTTGGATCTGGATGTTCATTTTGGAACGGGCGCACTGGCGCTCGATCTGGAACCCGGCCGCGGTCTGACCGATGCGATTGACAATCCAAGCCGGATTGACGGTCTGTTCATTGAACGGGCAATGATCAAGGCCAATGAAAAACTGTCATTGCTATCGGCCGAGGCACCGATCAACTCTCCGATGATGACAGATGGAACGGCCTTTTTCCAGCTTCAGGAAGAATTTCGGGCCGCTTTTGAGTGTACCGTAATTGATCTGCCGCGTGAAATGCTGATCAGTTATCCGCATCTCTTGGGCGATGTCAATGCGACCGTTATTGTCACGGAATTGACCCTGGCCTCTGCACGTGATGCTATCCGCCTGTTGTCTTGGCTGAAATCACATGCCGCACAAAGCAAAGTGATTGTCGTCGCCAACAAGGTGCACACCAGCAACCAGGAAATTTCGCGGCAAGACTTTGAAAATTCGATTGAACGTAAAATCGATATCATGATCCCTGCTGATCCAAAAGCAGCCGCACATGCAGCCAAATTGGGTCAGGCTTTTGTTGAAGCTGGCAAGTCCAGCAAGGCCGCGGGTAAAATCGTCGCCTTGTCTGAATTTATTCTTGGAACCGTCGAAACCGAGGGCGACGACGGAGAAGAGAATGCAAAAACATCGTTGATGGATAAATTTGGCGGCATGAAATCGCTGCTGTCTTCAAAAAAGAAGAAGAAGGAAGCTGAGCCATCCAAATCGTGATGCCACAACAGTTTCTT
The DNA here is from genome assembly GCF_017498565.1 of Parasphingorhabdus cellanae. NCBI lineage: Bacteria > Pseudomonadati > Pseudomonadota > Alphaproteobacteria > Sphingomonadales > Sphingorhabdaceae > Parasphingorhabdus > Parasphingorhabdus cellanae. Next base: position 3,168,530 of record NZ_CP071794.1, on the reverse strand, counting down.
TCTAACATGCGAGGACCGACGTAATGGATATGACGCAAACAGCCATAGTTGGCGGCGGGATATTAATATTCCTGATGCTGGTCGTGTTCGCCTTTGCTGGCCCTTCAGAGGCAGCGGCAAAGGCAAAACGCTTAGACAAGGTGCGCTTCCGCCATTCGGACAGCACCGACGCCAAAATGGAAGCACAGATGAAAAAGGCGGTCACGGCTCGCCGCAAAACTCATCGTCCAACCGGCGAAACGCTGTCGAAGATGGATATGCTTGCGATCCGATTGGACCGGACAGGCAATGAGTGGTCGATCAAACAGTTTTTCACGGTTTGTGGAGGTCTTGCCGTAATCGTAGCCGCTGGTCTCTTCATACAGGGCGCTCCTGCACTACTCTGTTTGTTCGGCGGAATGGCAATTGGCATTGGCCTGCCTCATATGATCGTTGGTTTTCTGATCGGTAGGCGCGTGAACAAATTTACCGCCTCCTTTCCCGACGCCATCGAACTTTTGGTTCGCGGCCTCCGCTCTGGTCTTCCGGTAACCGAAACAATTGGCGTGGTTGCAAAAGAAATCGAAGGCCCAGTTGGCGAAGAATTTGCCAAAGTTGTCGACCGGATCAAAATCGGCCGGACGATGGAAGATTCCTTGCAGGAGAGCGCGAAACGGCTTGATACAGCGGAATTCAAATTTTTCTGTATCACTCTTGCGATCCAACGTGAAACGGGTGGTAACCTTGCGGAAACCCTGGCGAACCTGGCGGACGTGCTGCGTAAACGTGGCCAGATGAAATTGAAAATCAAGGCCATGTCATCGGAATCGAAAGCATCGGCCTATATTGTTGGTTCTTTGCCATTTATCGTTTTCGGATTGGTATGGTCGGTCAATCCGACTTACCTTGGAGGATTCTTCTACGAAGAACGTCTGATTATCGCGGGGTTAGGTGGCCTGACCTGGATGAGCATTGGTGTGTTCATCATGGCGAAAATGGTCAACTTTGAAATTTAAGCTGAAGGTATGATGCAATGACCCAAGCTGGCGGTCCAACATTACTGGGAATAGATGTCCTCTGGGTAGCAACCATATTGGCTGCTGTCGCAACAATTGCTGTCATATTTGCAATATATACAGCAGTCACTGTTCGCGATCCCATGGCGAAGCGCGTGAAATCGCTCAACGAACGGCGGGAGCAGCTTAAAGCTGGTATTACCGCTTCTACGACTAAGAAACGCGCCAAACTGATCCGTCAAAATGATACCACCGACCGCTTGAGAGGTGTGCTGTCATCTTTGAAGGTCTTGCAAGAAGACCAGTTGAAGGAATCACAGCAACGTCTCGCGCAAGCTGGAATTCGTTCCAAAGATCTGGCTTACGCCGTTATTTTCAGTCGTATGGTCTTACCGATCGTTCTGGGTGGTGGTGCCGCTCTGGCCATTTACGGTTTCGACTATTTTCCGGCTTGGGGTCCAATGAAGAAATTTGGCGCCTTCGCTATGGCGGCAGGCGTGGGATATAAAGGTGCCGATATCTACCTGAACAACCTGATCGCCAAACGGACGGATTTGGTTCGCAAGGGCCTGCCGGACGCGATTGACCTTCTGGTGATTTGCGCCGAGGCCGGCCTGACAGTCGACGCCGCCTTTGCCCGTGTGGCAAAAGAGCTGGGCGATGCCTATCCAGAACTGGCGGATGAATTTTCGCTAACCTCAATTGAGTTGGGATTCCTCACCGAACGTCGACAAGCTTTTGAAAACCTTGCCTATCGTGTCGCGCTGGAGCATGTCAAAGGCGTGGTCACCACCATGATCCAGACTGAGAAATATGGTACGCCGCTGGCTTCTGCGTTGCGGGTGTTGTCAGCAGAATTCCGGAACGACCGGATGATGCGGGCCGAAGAAAAAGCGGCGCGTCTGCCAGCGATCATGACGATCCCGTTGATTCTGTTCATTCTGCCTACCCTGTTTATCGTGATCCTTGGTCCAGCGGCCTGCTCGATCTCGGATACAATGTTGTAGCGACATTCGCAGACAATCAAAAAAAAAGAGCGGCCTTTAACAGCCGCTCTTTTTTTGTTTGCCATTCTCGCGCCGTATCAACCGGCCGCGATATCGTCCGCTGATTGTTTGATCTTGGCCAGCATGCTGGATAAACGGCGCTGGTCATCAGCGCTCAACACAGTCATGATTTTCTTTTCCATCACTTCTGCGGCGGGCATGATCTGATCATAAAGATCCCGGCCGGTTCCGCTCAACACCAGATGATGGGAGCGGCCATCGGCGTTGTTGGGACTGCGGTCGAGCAATTCCCGGTCGACCAGTGTCTTTACGGCCCGGTTGACCGTCACCTTGTCCATCAGCGTCGCCTCGACAAGATGCCGCTGGGTTGAAGCTCCTCGGCTGCCGAGAACAGCCATGACCCGCCATTCGGGTATTTTCAGCCCAAAGCGGCTTTTATATTCATTGGAAATCAGGTCGCTCACCGCATTGGATGCGGTGGACAACTGATAAGGAATGAAATCATCAAGACTTGTTGTCATAAGTAATATTTATTCAATTCTGGTCCGAAGTCCAATCCAAAATGTCCTTGGAAAGGCTCGTTCGATAATATTGCTGCTACTAATCGCCGTCTCTACCCGCGCGTCGAACAGATTTTCAACCCGCCCTTCGACCAACAGACGATCATTCACTGCAAAAGCCAGACGGCCATCGACCGTGAACGCATCGTCCAGCCGGCGGGAGTTCTGGTCATCTTCGAACTGATTGCCAATATAGCGCAGCGAGACCGCGGCACCGGTGCCGTTTTCCTGCTCCCAAAGCAGGCTGGCGGAAGCATTATGCTCCGGTATCTGTGCCGGACGCAGACCATTAACGGCTGCGGCATCGCCAGAGGCATTGACCTCGGCATCAACATAGGAATAGGCGGCCCGGGCAGACAGATTCTCCACAAGACTGCTCAAGTCAAATTCGGTGTCGATTTCGATCCCTTTTGACTCGATGGAATCCAGATTTTGACGCTGGCGGAATACCCCTGCCCCGGATACGAAACCCACACCGGGAAACAGTCCCGGTCCGCTGTCGAGCGTGACATTGGCAACGGCATCATCCAGCTCGTTATAAAAGACGGTGATCCCGACCGAAACATTTTCACCGTCCCAATCCAGTCCCAATTCGGCGCCCTTCACCCGCTCCGGTTCCAGCAACTCGTTTGCAGCCGTGGCGTCCGGACCCACACGGAACGGGCGGAACAGTTCATTGAGGGTTGGCAAACGCCAGCCAAGATAGGCAGCACCGCGCAAGGTCAACTGATCGGTCGCGTCAAACGCAAAGCCTCCGCGCGCGGTAAATTCCGTGCCATCGCGATTATCAAATTGGGCATCTGTCCGCACGGAACCGGGGAAGGGATTGATGAGTTCAATCTCTCTACGAAAACCATCATCAATGGTCCAAAAATCGATGCGTCCGCCGCCAGTGAGTGTGAGGGCTTCCGTTGCCTGCACGCTGGCCTCTAAAAAGGCGCCATAGGTCGCGGTAGAGCCACCCGCATTGCGGCTGCGGCGCGGGGTATCATCGTCGAGGAAGAAGAAATTCTCGTTCGTCTCCCCTTCCGTCCGCCGCCAGTCGCCGCCGATGCGCAGTTCAACATTGTCACCGACCGGAGGGCGCACCTCAAACCGTGCACCAAGTCCGGTCGAGGGCACATTAAACTGTTCAAACACCCGGCTGACGCTGTTGCGATCCGCAGCGACGCCGCCAAAGCTCACGTCAAAATTGCGGATCTGGACATAGCCGAGGGCCGACCATTGCCAGCCGGTATCAGACCGGTTGACCAGCCGGATGCTGGCATCAGCGCCATCATTATGGTTTTCACTAAAGGCAAAACCGCGTTCGCGATCATCGGTAAATGCGCGGACATTGGCCTGCAATTCGGTATTGTCTGTCAGCGGCGCGACATAGCGCACGGCCAGACCGGCCTGCTCATATTCCGCCTGACGATCGACATCGCCGCGCTGACTTTCGATGATCGGAATGAAACCGTCGCCGCGCGCGTAGTTGGCGGAGACAGTCAACTGCCCCTGCCCCAACTCGCGGCCGAAAAGCAAGTCCGCCTCGACGCTGTTGCGGCTGCCATAGGCCGCGCCCAGTTCGATCAGATTGCCGACATCTTTGCTGAACAGTTCGATGGTTCCGGCAATGGCTCCGGACCCTTCCGAACCACTGCCTCCGCCGCGCGTTATGCGCGCAGAGCTTAGTGCCAGCGCGTCGTAGCCTGGCCAAGCCACCCAGCCGCCAAAGGGGTCGGCTTGCGGAACACCGTCCAGCAGCAGCACAGCGCGCGAAGACGCATTACCGCCCAGACCGCGGATAGTGATACCTTGACTGGTCGGATTGGCAGAGCGCGCATCGGAGCGACGAAACTGTTGCAGACCGGGAACCGTGCGCAATGCATTCTCAATGCGCTCATCTGTGTCCAGCTCGATTTCGATGGTGCTATAGGCATCATCCGCGTCCGGCAGCGGCAGGCCAGTTACGGTAATGCCCTCCGCAGCTTCGGCATCGGCTACAGTTTCCGCGGCAACCGGAACACTCAAAAGACAAACGGGCGCCACAAGCGGCCACGCCAAAATTGATTTTTTCATTAGTCTGTTTTTACCTGTTCGGGCGCTGCGTCATGAAACGCCGCCAATTTATTGCAAACCGCATCAATGCGCACAAGTTTTGGAAAGGCCGTCATATCGGTTTCAAACCGGCGGCCATTATACATTTGCGGGACAAGGCAGACATCGGCGAGATTGGGCGCATCGCCGCCAAAAAACCCGGCGTCCGGTGCCATGGCTTCCAGCGCCTTGAAACCCTCGCTGACCCAATTGCGATACCAGATGTTGATCGCTTCCTGATCCTGTCCCATTTCATGCTTGAGATATTTCATGATCCGCAGGTTATTAACGGGGTGGATGTCGGCCGCGACGACCAGCGCTTGCGCCAACGTCCGGCTGCGTTCCAGCGGATCGCTCGATACCATCGCCGGCTCAGGAAATTTTGCATCGAGATAGTCGATAATCGCGAGCGACTGGGTCAGGTCGTGCCCGTCGATATGGAGCATTGGAATAAAGCCCTGTGGATTGCGCGTAAGATAGTCCGCCTGCTTGGTGCTGTCGTCGAGCAGATTTTTGCTGACTGATTTATACGCAATGCCCTTTAGGTTGAGTGCGATACGCACGCGGTAGCTCGCAGAGCTGCGCCAATAGTCGTAAAGAATGATATCTGTCATGCAACGGCTTGTGCAGAGGACATGGACGAATTGCAAGGGGTGTAGCGACGAGTGACAAAACCCTCTTCCTCAAGGGGAGAGGATTAGCTAATCTGCCCACCTGCGATTGGAATATCACCTTTGGCCTCGACCGAAACATCCCGCCCGGTGCGCTTTGATAGCGCGTCCAGCCAAGCCTGCGGATGGTTCAGCTTCGCCGCAACCGCCGGATGAACGTCGAGCTGCAGGGCACCGGTTCCTTGCGTTCGTTCGGCCTGACGCAAAAGCGCCAAAGTGGCACTTAACACCTTGTCCGCCTGCATCACTTCCAGAACCGAAGGACCGGTCTTGCGGGCGACAACCTGCATCAGGCCGAAACCATTAATCGCCGTCCGTTCACATTTTCCGGCCATGTGCTGATCAAATATCGTGGAAACTTCTGTCCGCTCCGCTTTTGCCTCCAGGGTGGGAAAATCCACGCCAATGGAACCGCCGATATCAAAGCGCGTCAAAGCCAGTGCCACCGCTTTGGCTGCGCGTTTCGCCAACTCATAGGGCGCAAGCGGGCCGTCCACATCGATCACCGTCATCGCTGGCGTAAGCGAGACAAGCAAACTGCCGCCATCAAAATCGATCCGCCCGGTTTCCGCCTGTTCCATCGCCTCGTTCCAGCCAAAAGCCGAGAGCCTATCCGGCTCATGCGCCTGAATGGTCCGGACCGGTTCGCCGCCTGCTTCGATAATATCCAGCAGGCTCGGACCCATAGTCAGCGCACTTCCTTCGGCTGCTGGCCGTGCTTTTGCCCGCTTCGATTGCCCGCCTTTTTCGTCCAGCGCTTCGCGCACAATTTCAACCCGCACGCTCGCACCTTCGGTCAATCCTTTGGGCAATGGTTGCAGCAAGCCTTGCTCGCCGCTTGCCAGCGTCACGATGCCGGATCGTCCCGCCACCCATTGCTCGGTAAATTGCGCATCGACGATGGAAGCCAGTGTCGCGCCAGTGCGACCACGCTCGACCCGAACCGCAACCAATTCACCATCCGCAACGCGCAGCGCCCGGTTTTCACCGATACCGGCTTCATAAAGCCAGCCGTTTTGGAAATCAGTCAACAGGATAGCCCGAGGAAATTAGCAGATTGCGGGTCTCATAGAGCGGCAACCCCATGATTCCGCTGAAACTGCCACTGATTGAAATGACAAAAGCTTCGGCAAGACCCTGAATGGCATAGCCACCAGCTTTGCCCTGCCCTTCGCCGGATTGGATATAGGTGTCGATCTCGCTGTCCTGAAACCGTTTGAACTTGATGATGCTGTCGGACAGTTTCGTCCGCGCAGTCCCGTCCGCTGCGATGACGCAAACCGCCGACATGGTATGGTGCCGCCGCCCGCCCAGGAGCTTCATAAACTGGCGCTGTTCCGCTTCGTCTTCGGCCTTGCCCAGGATACGCCGTCCCACAGCCACAATGGTGTCGCCCGCGATCAGGACTTCACCGTCCTCGCGTGCGACCGCAGCCGCCTTTTCCTGCGCCATGCGTATAACATAATCGCGCGGAAGCTCAGCCTTCAGGGGTGTTTCATCAATGTCTGGAGAAGCGATCCGGTCAGGTTTCACGCCCAACCGGCCAAGCAGTTCCAGCCGGCGCGGGCTGGATGAGGCGAGGACGAGTTTCATATAGCTATTCCGTCATGCTGAACTTGGTTCAGCATCCAGAGCGACAATCCGCAATCATTGTGTTTCATAACCCTGGATCCCGGATCAAGTCCGGGATGACGAACGGAATTTCGTCACTTAAACCGGTAGGTAATACGACCCTTGGTCAGGTCATAGGGCGTGAGTTCCACGAGCACTTCATCGCCCACCAGCACACGGATGCGGTTTTTGCGCATCTTGCCAGCGGTATGACCAAGGACTTCATGGCCATTTTCCAATTCGACCCGGAACATCGCGTTGGGGAGTAATTCGCGGATCATCCCCTTCATTTCCAATAATTCTTCTTTTGCCATTCGGCTTTACTTTATCCCTATTGATTCGGTGTTTTTAAAACGTGTTGCGGTGCGCCATAAACCCAATTTTCAAAAAAGGGAAGGATTTGCTGCGCAGCGGCAAATAGCCTCTCAGGCGGCTTGCGACAAATTATTACAAACATTTGATTGATGACAACCGCACTGCACGGCAGTTTGGACGTGTTTCCCCCAATGCCTGAGTTGTTAGAGCTTTAGTAATGACCCAAACCTCCCCCAGATTTTTCGGCGCCAGCCTGCTGGCCCTTTCCTTCACGATTGCGCTTCCCGCGCATGGCCAATCCAATGACGACGAGCTCAAAAACGAGGATATCGTCGTCACGGCGGAACGCCTGCGCGGGTCGGTAATCACCGAAGTTCCGCCGATCGTCGAGCTCGATGCCGGTGACGTTGCCAGCTATGGTGTGTCGTCAATCGAGGATTTGGTCGAAGAGCTAAGCTCGCAAACCACGTCCAACCGTGGACGCGGCAGCGGCCGGCCCATCGTCCTGATCAACGGCCAGCGCACGTCCGGTTTTCGCGATATCCGCGACTTGCCGCCCGAGGCCATTCAAAGCGTACAGGTTTTCCCCGAAGAAGTGGCGCTGCAATATGGCTATGCGCCGGATGAGCGGGTGATCAACTTCATCCTGAAGGACAATTATACCGGCTTTGGCGCCGAGGCGGAATATGGCGTCCCGACCCGCGGAGACCAGAGCAATACAGAGCTGGAATCGACCTTTACCCATATTGGCGAGAACAGCCGGTTAAACCTGAATATCGAATATGAAACGCAAAGCGCGATTACCGAAGCAGAGCGCGGCATCATCCAGGACCAGGCGGGCGATCTGGTCAATCTGGGCGATTTCCGGACGTTGAGCGCGCCATCGGATAATGTGGAATTTAACGGCAATTATAGCCGCACCTTTGCCGATGGCACATCGCTGTCGTTCAACGGCGGATATATATATGACAAATCCCGCGCCCTGTTGGGACTGGCCAGCGGCACGCTGGATATTCCCGCAACCAGCCCTTTCGCGCAATCCGCCTCGGATGAAAGCCTGTTCCGCTACTTCACCCAATTCGGCCCGCTGCGCAAAACCGTCGAGACCAACACGTTTCAGGGCGGCGCGGCGCTGAATGGCGTGACGTCCGGTTGGCGCTATTCCCTGACCGCCGACTATGCGCGCGAAGAAACCGAAACCGCGACCGATAATAGCGGCGATATCAGCGCCCTGCAGGCAGCGATTGACGCCGGTACAGCAGACCCGTTTGCCAGCGACTTTGGTACCTTGCTGTCGCCCCCGATCACCGATGAAGCGCGGTCGGTCAGCAACACGCTCGAAACGCTCGCGACCCTGTCGGGCGCGCTGATCACGCTGCCCTCCGGTTCGGTCACCACGACCGTGCGCGGCGGCTATAGCCGAGAAGATCTCGACAGCCGCGACATCACCGATGGCGTGACCACACTCGGCAGTCTGGGGCGGGATAATTTCAATGCGGGAATCAGTATCGATATCCCGATTGCGGACGAAAATATCGATGTAACAGAAGCCATTGGCCAACTGTCGATCAACGGCAATCTGGGCTATAGTGAGCTTTCGGATTTTGGCGGTCTGGTCGAATTTGGCTTTGGCCTGAACTGGGAACCGCTTGACGGTCTGGTTTTTACCGCGTCGGCGATTGGCGAAGACGCCGCGCCAACAATCGAGCAGCTTGGCAATCCGGTCATCGTCACCCCCAATGTCACCACTTTTGATTTCACCAATGGCGAAACCGTGCTGACCAGCATTACCACGGGCGGCAATCTCGACCTGCCAACCGAGAAACGGCGGGATATCAAGCTGGCGGTCAATTACAGCCCGGAATGGTTGGATGGCATGACGTTTCTCGGCGAATATATTCGCAATAATAGCGAGAATGTCGCCTCCGACTTTCCCCTGCTGACCGAGGAAATTGAGGCGGCTTTCCCCGACCGCGTTACGCGGGATGAAACCGGCCGGCTGGTCGCCATTGACCAGCGTCCCGTCAATTACAGCAATGTGCGCAGCGAAAGCATCCGCTATGGTCTGGAATTTTCCAAACGCTTTGGCCAGCGGCGCGGGGGTCGTGGATTAAGAGGTGCAGGCAGGCCGGGTGCCGGAGATGGTGGACCACCACCCGATGACGCCCGTCCTCCAAGCGATGGACCGCCACCGGAAGGTGGGCCCGAAAGCGCGCCTTCCGAAGCCGGTCGGGCCGAAGCGGGAAGACCCGGCGCGCGCGCCGGCGGACCGCCACGCGGTGGTGGCAGACCCGGTGGGCGTGGTGGCGGCCGCTGGCGCGTATCGGCCTATCACACCGTTCATCTCGACGAGCGCGTATTAATACGGCCCGGCGTCGAAGAGCTCGACCTGCTCGACGGATCGGCGATCGGATCCACCGGCGGCCAGCCGCACCACGAATTTGAGCTGGAAGGCCGCTGGTTCAACAACGGCATCGGCTTTCGGGTCCAGGCAGAGCATCAAACCGCGACGCGCGTGGATGGCGGGCTCACCAGCTCTGATCTCAGTTTCTCCGATCTCACGACGCTGAACCTGCGCGCCTTCATCAATCTTGATGATCGCGGCACCCTGACCGAGCGGTTCAAATTCCTCAAAGGCAGCCGCATCGCCTTTCGCATCGACAATGTCTTCAACGATATTCAGGACGTGCGCGACAGCGACGGATTGGTGCCGCTCAGCTATCAACCCGGCTTTATCGATCCGATCGGGCGTTACGTGGAGATCAGTTTTCGCAAGCGGTTTTAGATGTATCCGTAATCACCACTAACCCCTGTTCGTCACAGATAATGCTTTCCTACAACTAAGACACTATGATATTGTAAAACTGTCTTTTTCACTGTTTTATATATGGATCTTGGCGACTTTCCTAAATGAACAAAAGAGAGTGAGAATTATGTGAACTTCGAAAGAATTGCGTACTATATTGATAGCCTCAGGACCTTGTACACTTTGTAAACTTAGTAAGAATTTTCCTTTCATAATGGCTATTTCACCAAGTGCAGATTCCGCAAAATCCGCCAGCTCATAGCCTTCACCTTATTATGATTCGGGAACCGGTGGGGTGCCTTGGGGTTCATCCCCCAACCACGCAACATATGATTAAAAACATGGGCGTCGGCTTCCGCAAAGCTCCAGTCGGAACGCCAGGTGATGGAAAGGGAAATGCTTGGCTCGGACCCGTTTTGGACGAAGTGCGGCGCCATAACCGGCACGAAAATCGCTTTGCCGGCTGTTAGATTATAGACCTGTCCTTGCTCGAAAAACGCGTCCTGCCAGACAAGATTGCGCGGACCGCCGCTATGATAGGATTCATGCGCCATGGAGGGCGCGAATCTCTCGTCACCGGGTGGAAAAACCGTCATGGTCTTTTCACCGCGCAATTGCAGTAAAATATTATGCTCTGGATCGAAATGATAAGGCGTCATGGCATTCGGCGATGAGACAAAGATAAAACCTTGCGGCCGCATCATCTTGCCGGTCTTGCTTTCAAGAATAGGTTTGATCTCTGCCAGCAGAGAAAGCAGCAACGCCTCATATTCCGGTATCTGCTCAATATTTTTGAGCACGGCCCAGCTTGCGGAACTTTCGATCATCAAGATTGTATCGGCAATGGACATGCCATTGTCCGGCACGTCATCCGGAGCGATTCCCACAGGCAGATCGCCCGGGTTATATTCTACGCTGGCTTTTGGCAGAGCTGTGCCGAGCTTCGCCAAAGCATCAAGCGTCAGCAATGTGTTGGCTGCCATATCATGATTGAGTATTTGCGGCGTTTCGGGATAACATTTCGAAAATTTTCGGCGCGCATCATCGCTGAAAACCTGTTTGCCAAACGCGTCTTTTCCCGACATCTGATTCATTTATGTGCCTGCGCAATATCAATAATTTCGCGCTTTTTGATATGGGCCATCAGGTCTTCCCCCAGACGGACCCCACGGAACATGGCGCCACGCGACAGGCCTTTGAGTTCGATGGAAAAGCGGCCGATGTGCCGGCGTCCGGACCATAAGCTGTCAATCATAGGATGACCTTCGGTCGCACAGCTGTCCATCCAGTCTATATCCCGTTGATCGAGAATTTTGAGATTTTCCACTTGCAGCAAGACGCCGGGCGAAAACCGCGCATAGGCCTGGTCGAACGCTGTTTTGAAGGAAAAACTGCCCGGTGCCGAGCGAAAATTTACCAGCATCGCCAGCGGCTTTCCATCCAATCGCAGATCATGGCGTTCCAGCTGGCCGGACGACGCGGCACCTGCCAGTGTTTCGCTAAAAAAAGCGCGCGTATCTTGAGAACAATCAAGCGCGGAGCCTTCCCGCCCTTTCCAGCTTTGCCGTTCCAGTTTCAGGAAATCATCAGTCCACCCATCAAGCCCAGCATCATCCATTTGATGCGAAAATTTAATTTCGCCCAGCTCAGCCAGACGTTTAGCTTGTCGGCGCAATTCCTTACGCTTCTTGGATCGGATGGTTTCTGTATAGTAGCTATCAGCATCCAGATTGCTATGCAGCCATGCTCGGGCCTCGCTATGCACGAGATCGCAGCGGCGCTGTTGCCGAACGCAAACGGAACGCAAGGCTTGATCGAGTGGGCCACCGACCGTCAAACCTCTGATGTGCAGAAAACCAGGCCAGTTTTTGATATCCAGTTCCCTGAACAAGGCTGTCCAGAATTGGTTTTCAAATCCACTGCGCACCAATGGCGTGCCCAGAAAGCTGTTATGATGAGTCCAGTTCTGGACAAACGGCACCGGCCAACGGCCAAATTGCCGAGACGGTCCAATCGGTAGCAACCCGAGCAGGTCAGATTTGTGCGGCACACCTGCCCAAAATAGAAACAAGCTAAGATCGGGATGGGTGCTGAAATGCTTTAGCGCGGGGTTCAGCAACAAATGCTCGTAATAGACATTTGGCTCGGCTGCATTGCGGGCAAGCTTTTGCCATGATGGCAGCAAATTTTGGCCTGTCGTCGCAACGGGCTGCAGCTCTGCTGAGGCAGAGGATACCAGAGACACGCGATCGTCGGTCTCATAATCAACCGCATCATCACTTTGGGCCTGAAACCCGCCTGCATCCATAACCTTACCCTTATTGTCGGGGTCATTTGCTAGCAAAAATAGGGTAATAAGCGATTAACGGCGATTATTCGGTCTGCACGAGGCGTCGTACCCAAGCAAAACCCCGCCGGAATTGCTTCCAGCGGGGTTTGTTCAACCAATATGCCGGCTTGGCTTATGCCATACCGTGCGCCAGCGCTGCGAGCAGCAACAGGGCCACAATATTGGTGATCTTGATCATCGGGTTCACAGCTGGACCAGCGGTATCCTTGTACGGATCGCCCACTGTATCCCCCGTCACGGCCGCTTTATGGGCTTCTGAACCCTTGCCGCCATGATTGCCGTCTTCGATATATTTTTTCGCATTATCCCATGCGCCGCCGCCTGCTGTCATCGACAGGGCAACAAACAGACCAGAGACGATCACGCCGAGCAGCAATGCGCCGAGAGCCGCAAAGCCATTGGCCTGATCCGATACAGCGGTGACCACGAAATAAACCACGATCGGTGCCAGTACTGGTAGCAGCGATGGCAGGATCATTTCCTTAATCGCCGCCTTGGTCACAAGGTCCACCGTGCGGGCATAGTTCGGCCGCGATGTGCCATCCATAATGCCCTTGTCAGCAGCAAACTGTGCACGGACGTCTTTCACAACATCACCCGCAGCACGACCGACAGCGGTCATACCCATGGCTCCGAAGAGGTAAGGTAATAGCGCACCAAGCAACAAACCAACTATCACATAAGGATTTTCGAGGCTGAAGCTCACTTGCAGATCCGGGAAGAACTCTCTGAGGTCAGCCGTGTAAGCCGAGAACAAGACGAGAGCAGCCAAACCAGCAGAACCAATGGCATAACCTTTGGTCACCGCTTTGGTGGTGTTACCCACAGCATCCAGTGCATCGGTTTTGTCCCGAACGCTTTCGTCCAGACCAGACATTTCAGCGATACCGCCGGCATTATCCGTAACCGGACCATAAGCATCCAAGGCCACAACCATACCGGCCAGAGCGAGCATGGATGTTGCCGCGAAGGCCAAACCGATCAAACCTGCCAACTGATAGGCCACAACGATACCGATCACGATTACCAACGTGGGCAGAGCAGTTGCTTCCATCGAAATAGCCAGCCCCTGGATCACGTTGGTGCCGTGGCCGGTCTCCGATGATTTGGCGATCGAACGCACCGGGCGATATTCCGTACCCGTGTAATATTCAGTGATCCAGATGATCAGACCAGTAACGGCCAGACCAACCATCATCGACCAGAACAGAGCCATGCCGGTAAAACCGCCCGTGCCATCAAGATTAGCACCGATAACCGTGTTCATATCACCCAGCGTGCGCATCGTGACATACCAGATTGCCGGGATTGAAAGCACGGCGGTGGTGATGAAGCCTTTGTACAAGGCACCCATGATGTTGGTGCCGCTACCCAAACGGACCATATAGGTACCAATGATTGAGGTAATGATGCAGACGCCGCCAACGATAAGCGGCAATGACATAAGGTCATAAAGCACCGTATTGCCAACCAGATTGCCAACCGTGAGCGCCAGCAGCACCATCGTAGCACCGACCGTCACCACGTAGGTTTCGAACAAATCGGCGGCCATACCAGCGCAGTCACCAACATTGTCTCCTACGTTATCAGCGATTGTTGCAGGGTTGCGTGGATCATCCTCAGGGATGCCAGCTTCAACCTTACCAACCAAGTCGGCGCCAACGTCGGCTGCTTTGGTAAAGATACCGCCGCCGAGACGTGCAAAGATCGAAATCAGAGAAGCACCGAAGGCCAAGGCCACCAGCGAGTCAATAACCGTGCGGCTTTTCGCTTCGAGGCCCATTTGGGTAGTAAGCACCCAAAAGAAAATCGAGATCGCAAGCAGCGCAAGACCAGCAACCAACATTCCGGTTACTGCACCAGCGCGAAACGCGACAGTGAGACCAGTTTGCAAACTGTCGCTAGCGCCCTGCGCCGTGCGGACATTCGCACGAACCGAGATGTTCATACCGATATAACCAGCAACGCCGGAAAGAATGGCACCAACAAGAAAACCAACGGTCGAAATACCACCTAGGAACAAGAAAACGATAACCGCGACAACGACGCCGACAATACCAATCGCGCGATATTGGCGGTTCAGATAAGCTTGTGCGCCCTCTTGAATAGCAGCAGCAATGTCTTGCATTTTTTCATTGCCGGCTGGCGCATTCAGCACCTGACGGCTGGTAATAAAGCCATATAATACGGCTATTAAACCGCAGATTATTGAAATGGTGACAACAGTCATTGCTGTTCTTCTCCCCCTATATTTTTATAATGAAAAGCCCCAGAATTGGGGCAATATCGCGGAAACTTATAAAGCGTGAAGCGCATGGTGCAACCCCTGTTTTCACGGGCATCACTAGCATTTCAGATACCCCGCAAATTGGCCGAAATTCGCAACGGCTAGGCGTGTACGAAACCCAAAGTCTCTGGTAGACCGATCCGCTCGCCCTTTTGGACCAGCGATACGCCTGACCCGGGCCGACATTTTCCAATTTTGCTAAGGTTGATCGGTAATACGGTTTCCGGGCTGGCGGTAAGCAACAATTGATAATCATCGCCGCCTGTCGCTGCGCTCATTCTGGCCTCTTCGCCCTCTCCAAACACGGTTTTGAATGATTGAGAGAGAGGAAGTTGGTCCAGATCGATTTCAAGATTCACCCCGCTCGCACTAGCTATTCGCGAGGCATCAAGCAGCAAGCCGTCCGAAACATCCATCATTGTGCTGACCAATGACGACAACGCCCTACCATCATCCAGTTTCGGAACAGGTCGGTTATGCGCTTTCAATAGAGCGGCAGACGTTTCTATATCACCGGCATGCGCCTTGCCAGACGCAATCTGTAGACCAGCCCAGGCATCACCGATATGTCCCGTAACATATATACTATGGCCCGGCTCCGCACCGCAGCGCGCTGGAATGATATGACCTTTCGCTTCACCGAAAGCGGTCAATGCCAAAGTCCGTTTGCCATCCGCTCCGGCAGAAACGGTATCTCCCCCAAGCAACGGAACACAAAAATGGCCGATGGCTTCTTTCAGTCCGCGGACAAAGGCCGTATCCCAGTTGTCATCGCCTGTCTGGCAATATCCCATCAACATGCCGAGCGGCTTCGCGCCTTTGGCGGCGAGGTCAGAAAGGTTCACCGCCACAAGCTTCCACGCCACATCGGCAGGATCAGCGCTGGACAGGAAATGGACATCCTCGACCATCATGTCATGGGTCATAACAAGCTTGTGCCGGCCAAAAGGCAGCACCGCAGCATCATCAGCCAATCCGCGGGCAGCCGGATGGGTCGCCAGTGCTTTTAACTGGTCAATAAAATCTAATTCGGTCAATTGAGGCCCCTTCACAAAGAAGATGTGCCCCACATCTATAACTAACACTCACGCTCCCCTACAAAGCAGGACCGCATGAATGTCAGCCCCTCAGCTGCCCCGAACCTGCTTCGCTATTGTGTCCAGCAATCCGTTTATGAAGCCGCTGTCCTTTTTGTCAAAAAAGGCATGTGCGACGTCAACATATTCGCTGATCACTGTCCCCGTCGGGACATCGTCCCGCGCCATCAATTCAAAGGCCCCGGCGCGTAATATTTGCAACATAGTTTTGTCGAGCCGCCCCATAGACCAGCCAGATGCCAGTTTTTCAGCGATCAAAGCATCAATTTCATCCCGTTTTTCGGACACTCCAACGACGACATCATCAAAGAAATCGACCTCGACCGGACGATATTGGGCATCTTCAATCTCAGCACCCAGCCGGTGATCATGAAATTCTTTCAAGAGCCGCGGCACCGGTGTCTTTTCCATGTCATGCTGGAAAAGCGCCTGGACTGCGGCGAGGCGGGCCGTGGAACGGGTATTTGATTTTGCGGTCATGCTGGCCGCTTCATCCGCGGAACGCCCACAAAATCCATTTTGCCAATCTTGAAACCGCGTTCACGCAGGAGATCATAGGCTGTGGTGGCATGGAAGTAGAAATTGGGTTGCGCGAAACTGAACAGGAAATTTTCGGCCGTAAATGGCATGACGGTCTCTTTGAAACGGAATTCCATGGGTTGCCCAACAAAACCAGCCATCTCTGCTTCGTCAACCTTTTCAAGTCCGGCTTTCGCTTCGTCGAGCTTTTCGTAAAGCCCTTCCCAACTGTCTGGCGGTGCCACGAGGCTGGGGGTAAAAACGCCTTCACGCACAGCCTCGATTGCGCCGAGCGAATGCTCACGACAACATTTTACCTGGTAGGAAAAGGGCTGCATGTCTTCAATAAGCCGAGCACCGATAATTTCTTCTGCAGCAGTACCGGTCTCGTCACAATGCGTTTTGGCCTTATCGACCAGCCCGCGAACGGCTGCTATAATCTGAAGCTGTGACGGGATAACGGCGTCATATAATGAAATGGTCATAGGCTTTGTCTTTCTGTTGATTATCGACGCGTGTCCAGCCGCTTTTGCACGCTGGCAGCATGAGCAGGCAAACCTTCGGCTTCGGCCAGGGCAACGGCTGCTGGCCCAATTTTTCCAAGCGCCGTTTCATCGCATTCCAGAAAGCTCGTGCGCTTCATAAAATCGGTGACGGACAGCCCAGACGAAAAGCGCGCACGCCGTCCGGTTGGCAGTACATGATTGGGACCGGCAACATAATCGCCAACCGCTTCCGGTGTATGACGCCCTAGGAATACTGAACCCGCATGACGGACTTTATTGAATAAAGCCTGCGGATCATCGCAAGCCAGTTCCAGATGCTCGGCGGCCAGACGATCGACCAGCGGCATCGCTTGCTCCAACCGATCGACCAATATGATCGCCCCGTTATCGATCCAGCTCTGAGTTGCGGTCTTACTCGTCGCTAACTCACCAAGCTGCTTTTCAACCTGCGTTGCAACCTGATCCGCAAAAGCGGCATCATCCGTAAACAATATCGATTGGCTGGTCGGATCATGTTCCGCCTGAGACAATAGGTCCGCAGCGATCCAGTCCGGATCATTCTGGCCATCGGCGACAACAACAATCTCGGACGGCCCGGCGACCATATCGATGCCGACTACGCCATAAACCTGCCGCTTGGCTTCCGCGACCCAGGCATTGCCGGGACCGGTAATCACATCAACGGGCGCGATTTTCTCGGTTCCAAAGGCCAGGGCGGCCACCGCTTGCGCGCCGCCAATCCGCCAGATTTCATCGACACCAGCAATTTGGGCGGCAGCCAGAACCAGAGGATTTACTTCGCCACCGGGCGTCGGTGTCACCATGATCACCCGATCCGCACCAGCAACCTTGGCCGGTATCGCGTTCATCAATACGGAGGACGGGTAAGCTGCACGGCCGCCAGGAATATAGATGCCTGCCCGCTCAACGGCATTCCAGCGCGCACCGATCCGGACGCCGGCATCATCGCGATAGTCGCGATTGTCCGGCACCTGACCCTCATGATAGTCACGGATACGGATTGCCGCCAGTTCGAGGGCGATCCGCAGGTTGGGATCGAGGCCATCAAGCGCTGCCTCGCATTCGGCAACCGAAACCTTCCAGCCAGTAAATTCCAGGTCATGACCGTCAAATTTCTGAGTGAGCCGGGCCACGGCCTCGTCGCCATCGGACCGCACATCCTTGATGATCGCAGCGACATCCGCCGATACATCCGCGTCCGCCTCCCGCCGCGCGTTGACCAACGCGTCAAAAGCATCGGCAAAGGCGGCATCCGAGGTTGAAAGCCGCAAAGCCATTAGACCTGCCCCACCAGTTCGCGGAATTTCTGGACCAGTCCGGTTAGCTCTTCGCTGCGCATCTTGAAGGCCGCCCGGTTGACCACCAGCCGCGCGGAAATATCAATAATCCGGTCCGTTTCGACCAGATTATTGGCTTTCAATGTGCTGCCTGATTCCACCAGATCGACAATATGCCGCGACAGGCCAAGCGAAGGCGCGAGTTCCATGGCCCCGTTCAGCTTCACACATTCCGCCTGAATGCCCTGCGCCTCAAAATGGCGGCTGGTCAGGTTGGGATATTTGGTGGCGACACGGATATGCGAGATATTGTCAATCTGTTCGGCATCATCCTTCGGTTGCGCCACGGACAGGCGGCAGCGGCCAATGCCCAGATCAACCGGTGCATAAAGCTCACTATAGTTAAATTCTTCCACCACGTCCGACCCGACAATACCGATCTGCGCGGCGCCATGAGCGACAAAGGTCGCCACATCAAAGGCACGCACCCGGATGATCGAGACATGCGCCTGATTGGTGCCGAACATCAGGCTGCGGTTGGCCTTGTCGAAAAATTCCGGCGCAGGTTCGATGCCGACCTTGGCCAGCATCGGCAGCGCTTCGTCGAGAATCCGTCCCTTGGGGATTGCAAAGATCAGGGGTGTAGTCATAGAAGCCGACGCATTAGGGCTTCATACCGGAAAGGGCAATATGTCTAACCAGCAAAAGATACAGAACGCCTTCACCAACCAGATCGAATATTGCCGGTCCAATGGCGCGCCGATTACCGGCCGCATTGTTGAGGCGATACTCGGGGCACTGGATGAAAACACCGAACTGGGCCGCCGGGTGCTGGAATGGGAAGGCAATCCGCTGGCCGATGCCCTGCCGCTGCGGGTTGCGGGCGGCTTTCATGCGCTGCATCTCGCTGGTAATCATGATCGGCTTTCCGCCATCTATAATGGCGACGACCAGGCCGCAGCCGATGCTGAGCAGATCATTGCCGAAACCATTGCCAGCGATGAAGCCGCTTTGTTGCCCTGGCTGAACTCTCCGCCCCAGACGAATGAGGCCGGACGATCATCCTCTTATATTGCGGGTCTGCTCTGGCTCACGGCACAAGGCCTTCCGCCGCGCTACGAGCTGCTCGAAATCGGCTCCAGTGCTGGCCTCAATCTGATGATCGACCGCTATCATTATGACCTTGCTGGCGTTTCCGTAGGGCCGGATAGTGCGCCCCTGACCTTCACACCGGAATGGGAAGGACCACCGCCGCCGGACGTCCCTTTTGCCTTTGACTCCATCCGCGGCTGTGACATTGCTCCGGTGGATCTGGCCGATCCGGCACAGGCCAGCCGGCTCACCGCCTTTATCTGGCCCGAGCACACTGTCCGCTTCGAGCGGATGAAGACCGCCATAGAGCTGGTCAATCAGCAGCCACCCCGTCTCGAAGGCGCGAGCGCCGATGACTGGATGATCGAACAACTCGCCAAACCCCAGAAAGAGGGCGTCACCCGGGTCTTGGTTCACTCCATCGTCTGGCAATATATTCCCAAAGCCGGGCGCGAGCGGATTAGCCAGGCGATGGAAGCAGCAGGCACCCAAGCCACAGCAGAACGACCGCTGGCTTGGCTATCGTTGGAGGCCAATCGCGAAACCTATCGGCACGAGCTGATTGTCCGGCACTGGCCTCATTCAAACGGTCCCGGCGGCCAGCCGGTCAAACTTGGCGAGGCCCATGCTCATGGCGCCTGGGTCAAATGGCTTGAGGCATCGTAAATGTCCCTTCCACATTGTTCATATTTCGAACCAGTTTGATAAAGATTATACGCCTTATACACAGAATGGCGTTAAAAAATCTCTGCCTTTCCTTCACATTGATAGATTGCTTAAATCATGTGTAAGGGGTCCGAACCATGTAGGAAAGCGCTTTATCCCTGTAGCCTAGACCTACTTCGCCTCTCTTGACTTTCTGTATTATGCGCATAATACACTAATTGATCCCATTTAGTGAGGAATTGTCGTTGCGAATTTTTATTTTTTGGATTTCTGTTGCCTTTGTGTTGATTGGCGGCGGTGATCTGTCTGCTCGGGAAGCCCCCGAAACGCGATCACTTTCAACCGGCTCTGAGGTTGCTACCTGGGTTATCTCTGCAGATGATCCTCAACACAAAACGCCGATCCTGTATCTTCATGGCGGTCCCGGAATGTACACCGAAGATCGCAGAATTGAAGAGGGGCAGCTATTCCGAAATTTGGGCTTTAACACAGTCTATTACGATCAAGCCGGCGGCGGCCAATCCGGGCATATCCGGGCATCAGAATATACTGTGGATAGAGCCGTACTTGATTTGGAAGCGCTGCGATCAAGCTTGAATACAGAAAAGCTGATATTATGGGGAAACTCCTATGGGGCGACACTAGCAGCTATCTACGCGGATCGATATCCTGATCAGGTTGCTGCTCTGATATTCACCTCGCCCGGAACATTCCCGGGCACCAAGCCGAAGCGTAATTATAAAGTCACCGCGCGAGGCAAGATAAAGGTCAATAAATCAGTCAAAAAGGCGATTAAAATCATCGACGGAGCCGATCCCGATGCCGAGGAAAAGTTGACCCAGGCCGATGCTGGCGTTCTATTTGACGGTTTGCTGAACTCTGGCATGATGGCCGGAATGATATGCAAGGAATCGGATATTGAAGTTGGTACGTCATCTCGCGGAGGGAATTTTTACGCCAATCGCCGTATCCAGGATACAATCAGAACCGTGCGGTTTGACCGAAACGACCTGCCCAAAGTCCCGACTATAACTCTACGAGGAAGTTGTGATTTCCATCTGGAAGAAAATGCTCAACTTTACAGCAATATGTTTGGTGGCGCGCTGGTTGAAATAAAGGCCAGTGGCCATGGGCTTTTGGAGAACCAGCATCTCGTAAGGCAAGCGCTCAAAGAATTTGCAGAAACCGCACTGGCCAATGTCGAGTAAAAGGAAGCACGTCCGACGCACAGAATTGCTCAAAAAACCTAGACTTAGGAAAGCGCCTTTTACGCCTATAGCTGGTCCAAGTCGGTCACTGTTTTCTCGGTCACGACATTGCCGGTGTTCAATATTGTCTTGGGTTCCAACAACAGCACATGGCATTCGCCATCCAGCCCCTCCGGGCGATGCTCGACGCCGCGCGGGATGATAATAAATTCGCCCGGCTCTACGTCGATATCGCCGGTGCGCAGGCCCATGCGCATGGTTCCGGCAACGACCAGAAATAGCTCATCCTCTTCCTCATGATGATGCCAGTCAAACTTGCCCGCAAATTTCGCCAGCTTCACTTGCGCGTCGTTAATATCACCGGCGACTTTGGGAGACCAATGGTCGGAAAAACTTGCGAAGGCATCTTTGAGATTGACCTTTTGGATCGTCATGATTGTTGCCCTTGCTGAAGTTCGTCCACCAGAAGTTTGATAGCCGGAGCCATTTTTTCCGTCTGTCGATAGTCGATAAAAGCGACCTCGGATATCTCGGCCCGTGGCCTGACATCACCAATCCAACGCGCTTTATAGCAATTCAGCTCCACAGCTCCATCGCGTCCCAGCGCGGGTCCGACGACACGCCGGTCAAATGTTACGGTGTCCCGATCAATCGCGACGCCCAGCTCTTCATCGATTTCGCGCAAAAGCGCTTGTTCCGCGGTTTCGTCCGCCTCAATCGTTCCGCCGGGCAGATACCACAGCTGATTGTCACGGACGCGCACCAGCATGATTTGCTCGCCTCTTGTTTCCAAAAGACAAGCGCAACGGATCACTCCCCCGGCGCCCTCGCCTTAATCGCCATGGCGTGGATCTTGTCCTGCATCAAATCGCCGAGCGCCTTGTTGACCATCCGTTGCCGGTTAAGTCTGGACTGACCTTCGAACGCTGCGCACTCGATCTCGACCGTAAAATGCGACTCCCCGCTGCCATCATCGCCCGCATGGCCGTGATGGCTGGCGCTGTCGTTGATGACATTCAGCGATGTGGGCGACAGCGCTTCCAAAAGCCGCTTTTCGATTTCTGCGGCAACGGGGCCTTTTGATTCTGTTTCCATCATGCCTATATAGAGGCTTCACCAGCATTTGCGAACCGCCTTTTCGCCCCAATAACCGGACAATCTTTTGCCTTCCTCCGATCCTCAAAAGAAAAAACCCAATCGTTTTCACGGCCGTGTGGAAAGCGAAGGGCGAACTTGCGCGATTGATGGATGCGAGGAAGACGGCGAATTTCGCGCACCTCCTGTTTATGGCGCGCGCCATGGCTATGATGGCCCCGGCGAATTTCGCTGGCTGTGCCTAGACCATGTCCGCGAGTTTAATCAGGGCTATGACTATTTCGACGGCATGGATCAGGAACAGATTTTTGAAGCGCAGCATCCCGTGCGCGGATGGGACAGCAGCAGGCGAATCTACCAAAATGGTCCGAGTGATGCTCCGGCATGGTCCGATTTTACCGATCCGCTGGATGCTATCGGCGCAAGATTTGCTGCCAGCGTTTCACGGCCCCAAACGCCCGGTCGAACGATCAGTGCTGGCGACCGCAAAGCGCTGAAGACGCTAGGGCTTGGCGAGGATGCGGCCCATGAGATAGGGCGCGGCGAAATCCGGCGCCGCTATTCCGAACTGGTGCGGAAATATCATCCCGACCGCAATGGCGGCAACAGAAGTCATGAGAAACAGTTGGCAAATGTTATCGCGGCCTATACGCAGCTTAAGGAATCGCCAGATTTTAGATAGTGGCTCTGGCTTTTTGCATTCCATATTGAGGCCTGAGTTTTCAAAGGACAAACATGACTGACATACCCAATACCCATCCCAGCGGCAGCGGCGAAACGATTTTGGACGCACCGGATCAATCCGTTGATGCGCGGGAAATGTTTGGCATTGATCTCGACATGCAGATCCCGGCATTCAGTGAGAAAGACGAGCGGGTTCCCGATCTTGATCCTTCCTATGTGTTTGATCAGGATACGACCGCCGCGATCCTCGCCGGTTTTGCGTTTAACCGCCGCGTGATGGTGCAGGGTTTTCACGGTACCGGCAAATCCACCCATATCGAACAGGTGGCGGCACGGCTCAATTGGCCCTGTATCCGCATCAATCTGGATGCCCATATCAGCCGGATCGATCTGGTAGGCCGCGACGCCATTGTCTTGAAAGATGGCCAGCAGGTCACCGAATTCCGCGAAGGTTTGCTGCCATGGGCATTGCAGACGCCGACGGCCTTGGTATTCGACGAATATGATGCGGGCCGTCCCGACGTCATGTTCGTGATCCAGCGCGTACTGGAGGCAGAAGGCAAATTAACCTTGCTCGACCAGAATCGGGTTATCCGTCCGAACCCGAATTTCCGTCTATTTGCGACCGCCAACACCGTTGGCCTGGGCGACACTAGCGGGCTGTATCACGGCACGCAACAGATCAACCAGGGTCAGATGGACCGCTGGAACATCGTGGTCACGCTCAACTATCTGCCCGCCGCGACCGAAGCGCAGGTCATCCTCTCCAAGGTTCCGGACACGGACGACAAGACCGTGGAGAATATGATCAAGGTTGCCGATCTGTCGCGTCAGGGCTTCGTCAATGGCGATATTTCCACCGTAATGAGCCCGCGGACCGTGATCAGCTGGGCCCAGAATGCCGCTATCTTCAATAATGTCGGCTTTGCCTTCCGTTTGAGCTTCCTCAACAAGTGCGATGAAGCCGAAAGAATGCTGGTCGCTGAATATTATCAGCGAGTCTTTGACGAGGACCTGCCGGAAAGCGTTGCGGGCAGTTAAACTGGCTTCATTTCGGGTTCACCCGATATTGAGCATAGCGTTGTCTTTGGCTCAAGAGGAGGTCCGGTAATCACTATTCCAAATTGCCCCTCGCTTTTTGTGTATTGCTAATGTAATACAGTCAATAATGCTGGATAAAACATTTTCCTCTGACGCTCCGCGCCGTCGCTGGTATTGGCCATTCCGTCGCAGAGCGCCTGTAAGCACTGCCTTTTACGAACCCTATGGCGATGCGTTGCCGCCGCATTTGCAGGACGAACCGCTTGCGCCACTTAAGAAGCCCCGCGGCAAATGGTGGTGGTTTAGTCGCGGAGTTGCGGCTGTCTTGTTTCTGTTGATTCTGTTGATCGCTTATCTGGCTATCACAGCCCCGCTTTCCAAATCTCTGCAACCTATAGCTCCGCCGCAAATCACTCTGCTGACCTCCGACGGCCAACCGATTGCTCGCAATGGCGCGGTGGTCGAGGAGCCGGTGGTGATCACAGAACTTCCCGACCACGTTGTCAACGCGTTCTTGGCAATCGAAGACCGGCGTTTCTATTCGCACTGGGGTGTCGATCCCCGCGGCCTCGCGCGGGCGGCTTTAAGCAATGCGACCGGCAGCGGTATGACCCAAGGTGGAAGCACAATTACGCAGCAGCTCGCCAAGCTGACCTTCCTTACACCAGAGCGCAGCCTGACCCGAAAGGCGCGCGAAATGCTGATCGCTTTCTGGATGGAAGCGCGATTGTCCAAAGATGAAATCCTTCAGCGCTATCTGTCCAACGTCTATTTTGGCGACAATGTCTATGGCCTGCGCGCCGCTTCGCTTCATTACTATTATCGTAAGCCGGAAAACCTGAAACCAGAACAGGCAATCATGCTAGCCGGACTGGTTCAGGCCCCTTCCCGCCTTGCACCGACCCGCAATCCCGATCTTGCCGCCAAACGGGCCAAGCTGGTGAAGGCGGCCATGGTCAATGGCGGCTTCCTGACGCAGGCAGAGGCTGACAAGCTGCCCAATCCGGTGCTGGATGTTCGGACCAAAAACACGGTCCCTACCGGCACTTATTTTGCCGACTGGGCCATGCCGCGGGCCAGAGCGCTGTCGGAAATGAGCTACAGCAAACTCACCATCACCACTACGCTGGACTCCCGGTTACAGAAAATAGCTGGCAATGTTGTCAGCCGCGCGCCGCTCGGCAAAGCACAAGTCGCGCTGGTCGCCATGCGGCCCGACGGTGAAGTGGTCGCGATGATCGGTGGACGCGATTACAAGCAATCTGCGTTCAACCGCGTGACCCAGGCGAAAAGGCAGCCGGGCTCGACATTCAAGCTGTTCGTCTGGCTAGCGGCCTTGCGCGCGGATATTCGGCCAGAAGATATGGTCGATGATAGCCCCATCACCAAAGGCGGCTATCTGCCGAAAAACGCGGGAGAGAAATACCGCGGAGAGATTACGTTGAAAGAGGCTTTCGCCAAATCGAGCAATGTCACGGCCGTGCGTTTGTTCCAACAAGTTGGCGATGAAGCCGTGATCCGTGAAGCCAGAAATCTTGGCGTCACATCGAAACTTGCTGAGGATGATCCGAGTCTGGCGCTGGGTACATCTACCATGACGCTACTCGAACTGACTGCCGCTTATGCGGGCGTCGCTAACAATAGCTGGCCGGTCGAACCCTATGCGTTCCAAAAGGGCGAACAGAGCTGGGCGGCATGGCTGTTCGACTGGCCGGGCCGCTATGGCAACAGCACGCATGAACGGATGGAAGATATGCTGCGCGCCGCCGTTAACGAAGGCACAGGTCGCAACGCCCGTTTGTCTATTCCCAATTACGGCAAAACCGGCACTAGCCAGAATAATCGCGATGCCCTGTTCGTCGGTTATGCCGGAGACCTGGTGGTCGGGGTGTGGGTTGGCAATGACGACAACACACCGCTCAAGGGCATTAGCGGCGGCAGTATCCCTGCGCGCATCTGGCGCGATTTCATGCGTCAGGCGGTCCTTGGCGCCGGGCCGGTGAGCAAACCGAAACCGAATCCCGATGGGCCGATCAAGCCATTGGACGTGCCCGATGCCCAAGATTTGGAAGATGTACCGATTGACCTTGGCGATTCCGAAATTCGTATCAACGGCGGCGACAGCGTTTCAATTTCAACCGAGATTGGCGGGATCCCTGTCGACTTGCGGCTCGATAATGACGGTGTGGCCATCGAAAGCAGACGCGAAGAAGCACCTGCCGCTACGGATCGCTAGGCACTGACTATATCCTAGCAAAATGGTGGAATATTGACCTTTGATTCCCCTCAGTTTTCCGCTTATGGCTGTTGTCTGCTATGGCTGACCGTTCCAAACTTGATGATCTGAAAGACGTGCTCGGAGGCGCTGCGCGCGCAATGTCTCATGAACCGGAAGTGGAGCTCGCTTATACCGCAGAAGCACCTTCGCAATCAGGCCAACATTTAAAAGTGCCCATGCCGGCACGCGATCTGCCAGCCGAACAGGTTGCACAAGCCCGAGGCTTTGCCGATAGTTTCGCCTTGAAACTGCGCTATCACAACGAGGGCCGTCACCGAAAAAATGCGCCGCAAGAAGCGATAGCAAGAGCGTGTTTTGATGCCCTCGAGCAAGTGCGCACTGATGCACTGGGCTCCCGCAATATGAAGGGCGTGAATGGTAATCTTGATGCGGCCCTCGAAATGCGGATGCGGTCTGACCCAATATCACGCGCGCAAAATCGAGATGAAGTGCCTATTTCAACCGCCCTTGCCTTGCTAGCACGCGAGAAGCTGACCGGTGAAGTACCGCCGGAATCGACTCAAAAAGGCGTTGAGATGCTGCGGGAATGGATTGAAGAAGGCGCCGGTGCCGATCTGGATGGCCTCAATTTGACGCTGGATGATCAGGACAGCTTTGCCAAATTGTCGACCCAGTTGCTCGAGCATCTTGACTTGATCAGCAGCGATGATGAAACGTCAGACGCCGACGATAATGATGACGATTCTGACGATGATAGCGAAAATCAGGAAGATGACGGTGCGGACGACGAAGCGACCGGCGACCAGGGCCAGCAGGACATGCGCTCCGAACAGTCAGAAGATGAGGCGCAGGAAAGCGAGAGCGAGCTAAACTCGGAAGAACTTGAAGAGGGCGCGGAAGAAGAAATGGGCGACGCCGGTGATGATGGCATGATGCCGGTGCGTCCGAACCGCCCGATGTCCGACCTGCCGCCCGGCTTTGATTATGCGCCGTGGACCGAGAAATATGACGAGATTATCAGCGCCACCGAATTGTGCGATGAAGAGGAACTCACCCGGCTGCGCGCCTTTCTCGACCAGCAACTGACCAATTTGCAAGGTGCGGTCACCAAGCTAGCTAACCGCCTGCAACGCCGATTGATGGCACAACAAAATCGCAGCTGGGATTTTGATCAGGAAGAAGGCATGCTCGATGCCGCGCGTCTGGCCCGTGTCGTGAGCAATCCAGCGCACAGCCTTTCCTACAAAATCGAACGTGAAACCGATTTTCGCGATACGGTGGTTACTTTGCTGATTGACAATAGCGGTTCAATGCGCGGCCGGCCGATTAGCATTGCCGCGATCAGCGCGGATATCATGGCGCGCACCTTGGAACGCTGCGGCGTTAAAACCGAGATATTGGGCTTTACCACACGCGCCTGGAAAGGCGGCCAATGCCGTGAAAGCTGGCTGGCAGAAGATCGTCCCGCGAATCCGGGTCGGCTCAACGATCTGCGCCATATCATCTACAAACAAGCCGACGAGCCGTGGCGGCGGGCGCGCAAAAACCTTGGTCTGATGATGCGCGAAGGCTTGCTTAAAGAGAATATCGATGGTGAAGCTCTTCTTTGGGCGCATAGCCGATTGATTGCGCGGCCCGAGGAACGCCGGATATTGATGGTCATCTCCGACGGCGCGCCAGTTGATGACTCAACGCTTTCGGTTAATCATGGTGCCTATCTGGAAAATCATCTGCGTAAGGTTATCGACTGGATTGAAAGCCGCTCGCCCGTGCAGCTGGTTGCCATTGGCATCGGCCATGATGTGACCCGTTATTATAAGCGTGCTGTCACCATCATGGATGCGGAACAACTGGGCGGGACCATGGTCGAGCAGCTGGCCGGCCTTTTCGATGAGGAAGCAAAATGAACGTAACCGAAGCCGTTAATTCTCGCCGTTCCGTTCGCCAATTTCTCGACAAGCCTGTTGACCAGAAAGTCCTTCAGAAGGTCCTTGAAACCGCAGCCCGATCGCCGTCGGGCGGCAACACCCAGCCATGGAATGCTGTCGTCGTTGGCGGAGATGAACTGACCCGCATCGCGGACGCCGTCAAAGCCAAAGTCCCTAGCGCACCTGCGGGTGAAAATATGGAATATGACATCTATCCGAAAGACCTCGAAGGACGGTACGAGGAACAGCGCAAAAGCGTTGGCAAAGCGATGTTCGCTTCCCTGAACATTCCAAGGGAAGACGGCGGCGCGCGGATCAAGCAGATGATGGCCAATTGGGACAGTTTTGGCGCGCCTGTGCAGCTGTTTACCTATACGCGTAAATATATGGGCCCGCCGCAATGGTCCGACATGGGCATGTGGCTCCAAACAGTTATGTTGCTGCTCCGGGAAGAAGGCCTGGATAGCTGTCCTCAGGAAATTTGGGCTATGTACGGCACATATATGCGAGAGCTGCTGGGTATTGACGATGACCATATCTTTTTTTGCGGCATGGCCATTGGCTATCGAGATCCCGACGCACCGATTAACAATTTCAATGTTCCGCGCGTTCCACTAGCCGAAAGTGTAAAATTTCAGGGATTCTAAATCATTTAGACCACTGATAAATAAAGATTTTATTTTCAGACGTTTCAAAAAGTGACAATTGTCACCTCATTTACACCATTGTGTCCATTAATTACTATGCCAGACTCGGAATTGTCGCTTATGACTGTTTCTGAGGGTTTTTCGGGTCGTAATTTAAGCAGCTTAGCCAATGGGCGTAAGCCGCCATGGGCATTGTGGGGAATTTATGATCGGTCCGAGTGATTTTCGTTTGCCGCTATTGGCATTGTTTCCTGTATTGATTGCGACTTCTTCCATTGCACATGCGCAAGGAACGCCGATATTATTGCGCGACAGTTTTCCGATCGGATCTGGTGACGGAACGCTTTGTCAGGTCCAAGACAGAAGCATAGAGAATAAAACCAAACAGAGCATTTTTGACCGAAGTTGGGCAGTCGTCTGCCGCGATTCCGCTCGTCCGGTAAGTTTTGTCTATGCCTTTCGCGCGCCAGAAACGGATGTCATGCAGCGCATCGCTCGACATCGCGCAAACGCAATTTCCTGTCCTGAAAATAAACCGAGTGTCATTGTCGACGGATTGAAACAGACATCGTGCAAACTGTCCGACGAACCGGTCGCCTATTCGATATTTCAGGAACAGAGCGGCAACACAACCTACGTTGCAGAAGGCCTTGCGGTCTATGATAGCGCAACAACTCTTGCGCTGAAATCGATCATGGCGGACAAGACTGTCAAAGGCAAAATTGATATTGCCTCAACATCTATTGAAGATCCGTTTGCCTTCGCCCGGGTTCAAGCGTTAACATTAAAGCCCGATCAAGCTTTGGCAGAAGGCTATCGCCGCAATTTAAGTGGTGACTATGCCGAGGCGGCTGCTTTTTTTGAAACACTGCAGCAACGGACATCGGGTCTGAATGACGTAAAGGTCAATCCGCAAGAATATTTTATCAATCGCGCCCTGCAAAAATCCAACCTCGGTGAATTTGCTGAGGCAGATGAGCTATTTCGCGAGGCAAAAGCGGTTGATTCCGGTAGCGTGGTAAACCAGAAATTATTGCGCAATTTTGAAGCGATACATCTTTTGAATCAGGGGCGTTATGAAGAAGCGGTTACGCGGGTTAACCTGCCCATCGCCGCTACTGAATCGCAAAGAGAATCCCTAGTAGCCAGTCTTACAATCACACAGCCGATTGCGATGCGGCTTAATGGTGATGATAAAACGGCTAGCCTTTTGGGTTTGAATGATGACCTGAAACTGACCGCTGCCGAGCGCGGACAAATTATTGATGCACAAGCACTGCAGCTTATCGGCACGGCTCAGCGGATAAGAGGCGACGACGCTGAAGCGCAAAAATCTTTGACCACTGCCTATAATCAGGCAGTTGCTGTTCGCGATGGACGCGTGACGTCGATCACCCGGCTGCGCACACAGATATTGTCGGAACTGGCGCTTATTGCGGAAACGCGGGGCGAATTTGCCAATGCTGAACAGCTATTGCGCAATGCATTGGAGCTGGTGGAATTGCAATATCCGCAAACCCGTGCGGTTAACGGTGCAAAGGCAAAGCTGGCCAGCTATTTGCTGCGCCAGGACAAACAAGATGAAGCCCGGCAATATTATCGCGAAGTTGTTGATAGCACGATTGGAAAACGCAGCGCAGCTACCGGCATCGCGAACCAGCTGGCGCCCTATTTCGATCTGATGACCAAAGATCCTGACGCTGCAGAGGAATTCTTCAAGGCCTCCCAAATTCTTGTCAGGCCCGGTGTTGCTGAAACCCAGGCGGTTCTGTCACGTGAATTAAAGGGTGGTACGGATGAAGCGTCACGGCTATTCCGCCAGTCCGCCAATCTCGATCGCAGCATCGAACGGTTGCGCATGCGGTTCACCGCATTGGGCAAGATCGAGCAAACGACAACAACCCGGCAACGGCGCAGCGACCTTGCAGCCGAAATTGAGGAATTAGAGCGCAGCCAACAACTTACTATTGTTAGCTTGGCGCAATATCCGCAATATCGCGCCGTCGCGGGTAGCTCAATCGCACTCGCAGATTTGCGCGCCAGCATGATCGATAATGAAGCCTATTTGCGGATGGCGATTGTCGGAAATGACGTGTTCATTTTCTACACCGAAAAAGATTTTGCGACGATGTACAAAACATCCCTGAGTGCTGATGCGTTGGATGAAAAAGTGGATCTATTGCGTGCATCGATTTCTGCGTTTGAAAATGGCCAATATGTAACTTATCCTTTTGATATCGAAGCATCACGCAGCCTGTATCAGGATCTGATGGGACCGGTATCAGAAAGACTAGCTGCTAAAAGTCATCTGATCTTTGAACCAGATGGAGCGATGCTGCGATTGCCCATCAATCTGTTTGTTGTCGATGACGCCTCAGTCACAGAATATCTGGCGCGGGTTGAACAGCCTGATGGCGATCCGTTTGACTATACCGGCGTGCGCTGGCTCGGAACCGATATCAATATCAGTACTGCGGTATCAGCCCGCGGATTTGCGGACGCCAGACAAGCACCAGTTTCAAAAGCTTCGCGGCAATATCTGGGCTTAGGGAATAACCAGCCAGTTGCGGCTGAAACCGGTGTTCGCCGCGTGCGGGCTGCGGCGGGCGGTGTGGATGCCCAGTGTAATTGGGCACTCAATGAATGGAATAATCCGATTTCGGATGCCGAGCTGATTCAAGCCCGTTCGATCATCGGGCAAGGCGGCTCCGAAATACTGACCGGCACTGCCTTTTCGGATGATAAGATATTGGCGAAATCCGATATTTCCGAATATCGCATCCTGCATTTTGCAACCCATGGCCTGGTCACGGCGCCCAAACCATCTTGCCCCGCCAAGCCCGCCTTACTGACGTCTTTTGGCGGCGAAAAATCAGATGGTTTACTCGCCTTTGACGAAATTTTTGATATGAAACTAGACGCCGATATCGTGATCCTTTCGGCCTGCGATACAGCTGGTAAAGCGAGCATCAGAGCAACACGCGAGGCCGGCGTCAGCAGTGGCGGCGGTACTGCACTGGACGGTCTTGTTCGATCCTTTATTGGCGCCGGCAGCCGCTCTGTGCTTGCGAGCCATTGGCCTGCGCCCGATGACTTTCAAGCCACCGAGCGTCTGATTGGCGGACTGTTCGACAAGGGGCAAGGTCAGTCCATTGCTTCGGCTTTGCGGACGTCACAGAAAGAATTGATGGATGATCCAGTGACATCGCATCCTTACTATTGGTCGGGCTTTGCGATTATCGGCGATGGGTCACGGCCATTTCTTCCCGACGGATCACCGACTGGTCAGACTGCAGATGTGGCTGGAACAAGCGATAAAAAAATTGCGGTGGCCAATTTGAAATAATGGCAAGCACAGCAAACCCGAACGACCCGGCAACATCAAGCCGTGATGTCAAGGCTGAGGCCCGCGGAGTATTGCAATCTCTGCGTCGGTTGTTCGATCAGCTTGGTCCGATCCGCTTGGGTTCTACGATCTTATTCTTGTTCCTAGCCCTCCTGATGGCCCGGTTCAGCTGGACCACACCGCTAATCCAGGATGCCGAGCGCGCGCTGTATGATATGCGTGCATCGGTTTTCGCCCCGGAGGTCGAGAAAGAAGACCGGATCGTGATGATTGTCTATAACGAGGATACATTGAAGCTTACCGGCCAACGCTCCCCTGTAGACCGGACAATTTTAGCACAGGCACTGGAAACAATTGATGCCGCCCAGCCTAAATCCATTGGTATAGATATTCTCTTTACGATGCCGCAGGATGATGATGAGCTGCTTGTTTCAGCGTTCAAACAACTCGAAACGCCAACATATATTGCTTATGCCGATCCAAAATATAATCCTGAAATTGCATTTGCCGAACACGAGTTTCTAAAATCCTTCCTGAGCGAAGTCGAAAGCGAAAAACTAAAGCCCACCAGTATCAGGTTGAATACCGATAGTGACGGTGTTCAACGGCGCTGGACCCCGCAAAAAGCCGAGACACCGGAATTTATGGCCATGGCGCTCACGGAGCCCAACCCGGAATTCGCCGCAAATAACGGGGCGATCCGCTATCTGGTGCCCTCAAGCCAGGATATGCCGGTGTTCGACAAATTCCCAATTGAGAGCTTTGCTGATCCCGCCACTGCCGACATGTTACAGTCTTTCATAAAGGATAAATATGTTCTGATCGGGGGTGATTTCGTCGATCGTGACCGGTTCGAAACGCCAATTGGTTCGATCACGGATCTACAAAGCGAAGATGGCAAAATGATTGGTCTGGAAGTGCACGCACACATGCTGGCGCAGTTGCTTAACGATGATCGACCCGCGCTAGTCCCCAACTGGACGCTATGGGCGGCGGCTCTCATCGTAGCGATATGCGGCGGCCTCTCAGCACTCATCATGGGCAATGCCGTAAAAGTCGCCTTCATTTTGATCGGCCAGTTTGCCTTTTTCCTGGTGTTTCCCTTTTTCCTACAAAATCTGGGCATTGATACCTTAACCCTACCTGCCTTTGGCTGGGCGTTGGGTTGGCTATTTGGTTACTCCTCCGTCGGATCGGCGGCAAGAACCATCAACTCCAAACAGCGTGCATTTGCACAAGGCGCGCTTGGCAAATATCTGCCGAAATCTATCGCTGGCGAAATTTTACGCGATCCTGAGAAGCTCTCTCTGCATGGTGAAAAACGCCAGATATTCGCTGTTTTCACGGACTTGGAGGGCTTTACAAAGTTGAGCCACGCCATTGAACCGGAAATGGTGGCAACTTTGCTGAACGACTATCTCGACCGGCTCAGTGAGGTCGCGCTCGAATATGGCGGAACTATCGACAAATTTGTCGGTGACGCGCTGGTCACTTTCTGGGGCGCGCCAATCGCCTATCCTGACGACGGCGAACGCGCAGCCAAAGCCGCTTATGCTCTTTATCAGGCAGGAG
Source organism: Parasphingorhabdus cellanae (assembly GCF_017498565.1). Taxonomy (NCBI): domain Bacteria; kingdom Pseudomonadati; phylum Pseudomonadota; class Alphaproteobacteria; order Sphingomonadales; family Sphingorhabdaceae; genus Parasphingorhabdus; species Parasphingorhabdus cellanae. The sequence continues at coordinate 3,134,911 of NZ_CP071794.1, read as the reverse complement.
AAGAATTTCGTAAAAACGTACCCGAAGGTGTGCCGCCAATCGGCCGGACACGGGTCGGCTTGCATTATGGCGATGCGATTGTCGGCAATTTCGGCGGCGATGGCCGTATCCAATATACCGCGCTTGGCGACGCCATGAACACGGCGGCTCGGCTCGAAGCCGCCAACAAGACTCTGGATACCAAAGTTCTGGTCAGCAGAGAAGCGATGGAGCGCACTGGCCTCGATTGGTACCGTCCAATGGGTACGATCACCCTGCGGGGCCGTTCGACACCGGTAGACGTTTTTGAACCTGTACCCGACTGGGAAGAAAAAGATCGTGCGGCAGTGACAGCCGTCATAGCGGCCCATCAAAAAGGTGATATTGATTATGTTCAGGCACTTAGTGCTATTGTGACGCAATATGGCGAGGATTTAGGCTTGGCCAATTTGCGCAAGAGACTTGAAAATACAAAGAATGGAGAAAGCTATGCACTCGGCTGATTTAAAAACACCTAAGGCGGGTAAAAAACTTGGAAACCTCAGTAAAATTGCCTTCGGCGCGTTTTTGCTCGTAGGATTAACAGGCACGGCCATTGCCCAGAATATGGTAGTACGTTCAACGGGACCATCGGCAAAATCCTACCCAGCTGGTAAGAAGCTTTCCAACAATGCGAAGCTAACACTCAAAAAACTGGATCAGGTCACGATCCTGGGCAAGGGCGGGACCCGGGTTCTCAAAGGCCCAGGGACATTTTCTGTCAATCGCAACGGCGCGCGCCAATCGAGTAGCTCGACCCGTTTGTCCAGCTTCATCAATAATCGCGGCAGCAGCCGGGCAAGAACCGGAGCCGTCCGCAGCGCCGGTGTTACGGATACCACTGTTGCGCCGAAAAACCCTAATCTATGGTATTTGGACGTGACAAAGGGTGGCAAATTCTGTGTTTCAGATGCCAACACATTGGTGCTTTGGCGCCCGGACTACACCGGATCAGCAACTGCCAGCATTGTCGAACCGACCAATGGCACGGTAACAGAAGTCGCTTGGCGAAAAGGCAACCCACTGAAAAGCTGGCCGAAGACCGAGGCACCCTTGACCAATGGCGCTAGCTATCGGTTGATCGGATCCAATGTTGAAAAGTCAGTCGAGGTCAATTTTGTGATGTTGAATGATGCACCCAAAAGTCTCGATGAAGCGGCAACAGTGTTGATTGCCAATGGCTGTCAGAGCCAACTCGATCTGTTGGTCGAAACGTTGGACGACGGATCATCGGAGAGCCAAGAACAGAGTTAACCAAGGAATAGTTTTCACGCCTTGAGGTGAGGGTCACGGCGTGAAATTATAATATCATATATCCAACCGGGGTCGCGCTGGAAATATGAAAAACCGGGGAAGAATATGTCGCGAGCGCGCGCAATAAGAAAATTGACTTTATTGGTATCAATACCAGCAATGCTGTCTGCTCATGGTAATCTATGGGCACAGTCATCTGTGGCCGCTCCGACGAGAGAAGAAATTCAGCGTGGGTTGCTGGGCGAAGCCGAAAAAGGTCAGCCTCAGCCGCTGACGGTAGAAGGCGGTATCGAACGGTCCGCCTGCCCGCTCGCCAATCCCGAATTTGCCGATGTTAAATTCACGCTGCAATCGGTTGATTTCGGTGGATTGGGCGTGGTCGATGCATCGATATTGCGATCTGCTTATACCGGCTATATTGGCCAAGAAGTTCCCGTTGCCGTGGTCTGCGAAATCCGCGATCGCGCCGCCACTATTTTACGCAGCGCTGGTTATCTGGCTGCGGTTCAAGTGCCGCCGCAGACGATTGATGGCGGCAATGTAAAGTTTGATGTCCTGCTCGCGAAGATGACATCGGTCCAGGTCCGCGGTGACGCAGGATCATCCGAAAAGTTGCTTAAGCAATATATTGATCAGCTGACCAATGAGCCGGTTTTCAATATTGACGTCGCCGAACGTTACCTGCTCCTTGCTCGCGATATTCCAGGGTTGGATGTGCGGCTGGCATTGCGTCCGGTAACGTCCCTTGCTGATGGCCGTCCCGGCGACGTAATCGGCGAGTTTAACGTGGTCCGCACGCCAGTCTATGTTGATGCCAATATTCAGAATTTTGGATCCAAACAGGTTGGCCGATTTGGTGGATTGCTGCGTGCGCGGTTTAATGGAGTTACCGGCCTTGGTGATGAAACCACCATCAGCGCTTTTTCAACCGCGGATTTTAGTGAACAGCAGGTTTTACAGGTCGGTCATGAATTTCGGGTTGGAGGCGAAGGCCTGCGCTTTGGCGGCAATTTCACCTACGCATGGACCGATCCCGAACTGCCTAATGATTTCGACATTGAATCCGAGACATTGGTCGCCGGCGTTTACGCCACCTATCCATTTATCCGCAAACAGGCGCGCAATTTGTTTGGCACCATTGGATTTGAATATATTGATCAGAAGACCGAAATTTTTGGCATACGGACCAACGAAGATGACCTCAGCATCGCCTATGCGCGTCTGGATTTCAGCGAAATTGAGCCTGGCAGCATATCCGGTCGCGGCGGTTATTCCGCTTTTGAACCGAAATGGGCCATGGCCGGATCGCTCGAATTGCGTCAGGGGCTGGGTATATTGGGCGCTAGCGAGGGATGCGGGCCAGCATTTGTCCGCTGTGTTGGCCAAACCGTCATTCCAACACGGGCCGATGGTGATCCCACAGCCTTTGTGGTCCGGGGACAAGCAAAACTCGATTATCGCCCCACTCCGCTACTAGCATTCACACTGAAACCGCGTTTCCAATATTCTCCCGATGCGCTATTTTCTTATGAAGAAATTTCCGGCGGCAACTACACAACCGGTCGCGGCTATGATCCGGGCACCATAATCGGCGACAGCGGATATGGCTTGCAAACGGAAGTCAGCTACGGCTCGCTAATTCCCGATTCACCCAATGGCACGGCTTGGCAACCCTATGTCTATTTTGACGCGATGGCGGTGTGGAACAAGAATTTCCCGGGCGATCCTCAGAAAATTTATTCCGCCGGCGGCGGTATCCGCGCAACCATTGGCCGTCGGGCCAGTCTGGATGTGATGGCTGTTGTGCCGCTGAAACGCGGCCCCTTTGAGACTCGGCGAGACAGCGCACGGGCATTGATGACCCTTACCGTGCAACTCGCACCCTGGTCACGATAAGCGAAAAAGGCGGCGAATGATGACCAGAGGCAAGACGATGACACAGACCAGCAAACCAGGCGCGATCAAAGGCAAAACTATGCAAAGAAGCGAACAACAACCGATCAAAGCCCCTGCGTTCAACAAATTGAAACTGCTTGCCAGCGGGTCCATTACGGCAGCCGCGATGATGTTAGCGATGACGCCGCATCATGCACTGGCTCAGGCTGCACCGTCACCGAGCGGACATGCTGTTAATGCCGATCCGCAACTGACCAACGGTAATTTTACTTTGGGAACCGGTAATTTCACACCCGGCCCGACCAGCGATACCGTTTCAATCAGCAGCGACCAGGTGATTATCGATTGGGATCTTTTTGACCAATCGGGTGGTGGTACAATAAACTTTTTGCCGCAAGACAATGGCTTGGTGTTCAACCGGGATGGCGGCGGAAGTTATACGGTACTTAATCGCATTGTCCCGACTGACATATCTCGCGGCATAAGTATCAACGGGAATGTCTCCGCTTTAAGCGGTTTTGTGCCCTTTATCGGTGATGTATGGTTTTACAGCCCCGGTGGTATTCTGGTTGGCGCCAATGCAAATATCAATGTCGGATCATTGGTTCTTACGACCAATGCAATCGACACAACAGGTGGGCTGTTCGGGCCGGATGGAGAAATTCGTTTTCGCGGTCCAGCATCTCCAGTCGGCGGACCATTCCCAGCCGTCACCATAGCGAACGGCGCACAAATCAACGCGATCAGCGAAGGCAGCTACGTTGCGATGGTCGCACCGCGCGTTAATCAGGCAGGAACGGTCAACGTTAACGGATCCGTCGCTTATGTCGCAGCCGAGCAGGCTGATATCACTATCGATTCCGGACTTTTCGATATCAATCTGCTAGTTGGGTCAAACGATACGGTAGGCGTCTCTCATACAGGAACCACTACCGGTCCCGTACGCAACCCGGATCCTGCCTTTAACGGAAATAAGGATAATCAGGCTATCTACTTTGCGGCATTGCCAAAAAATCAGGCGATGACAATGCTGCTACAAGGCACGATGGGCTATACGGCGGCCTCCGCTGCCACCGAGGCGGACGGCAGGATCATCCTGAGCGCAGGTGGTAATATAGATTCGACGGGTTTGAGCTTTTCCGACGATTTTCGGGTTACGATCGATGAGGTGGTCGATCCGGCAATTAATGGCAGCATTGACCTTACAGGCCTTGATTTCAGTAACAGTATCGCCGCTTTTGCCAATAATAATATTGCTATTCAAGACCTTCTCGGCGCTCCTGTTACCGGCGCGCAAGGTATCAACCCCCTCGGCCTGACATTCACTGCTGGCGACTCCATTCGTATGGAAGCGGCCGGCGATACTGGCCGCATCAATATTGACGGTGATATCACCTTGAACGCGGTCAATGGCGTCCAGATTATCGCTCGGGACACATCAGCGATTACAGTTGGCGGCAGCCTGTCGATCAATGCGTTTTCAGCGACGCAGGGCGGAACAATTGACATTCTCGCCAGTGGCGGCGGTAGCAGAACACCGGGATCCGGCGACATAATTGTTGGCGACGAACTAGTGGTAAATGCTGGAATTGCCGGCATCAGGAGCCAAGGGAGTGATGTCGCACAGGGTGTGGATACATTTGGCGGTACAATCAATCTAGACATTCTTGCCGGCGGCTTGCTCGATATCAATGGCGGCGGCGGACGCAACGGTTCATCATTTGACGTATCTGCCGCACCCAATATGGGTATGGTAACAGCGGGCGAGTCCACCGGTGGCACTATTAACGTGAATATTACCGGTGTCGGCAGCACATTGACTGACAGCACAAGCGTGCAATTCCTGGCCAATGGTATTGCTGGAAACAATTTCAATGGAACCGCTTCGGGCGGAACTAATAGTGGTGGAACAATTAATTTCACCGTCACCGATGGTATTGTGAATGCAGGGTTTGGGTTTCTTAGTGCGAGCGCGATCGGAACAAGAAATGCCGACGGCAATGTGACGGCATCTGAGAATGGCGCAAATGCTGGCGATATCGCAGCCAACTTTAACAATGCCACGCTAAACCTAACGGGGCGACTTGTCTTTGACAGCGACGCGGTGGCCGAGACCGGCTTCGACGGAGCGGGTAACGAAGTTGCTAGCCCATCCATGTCCGGTAACCTTGATGTTACATTCGACAACACGACACTGGATGGCACTGGCTTGGGATTGAATACAAATTTTGTCGGTAGCGGAACGCCAGGAGACCTGTCCTTAAGTGTCCTAAATGGTTCTGACCTTACGTTCACAAACGATTTTGAATTAATGGTGACGGGTAATGCCAATACAAATGGCACAGCTTCAAACAGCGGCAATGTAAACCTGCTTATTGATAACGCTTCCATCGACTCGGCCAGCTTCGCTCTTGCATCCTCGCGCACCACATTCGCTGCTGCTGATGCCCTGACGGATGGAACAACCGGAACGGTCAATGTCACTGTCCAGAATGGCGGAAGTCTAACGGGAAGTCGGTTTGCGATGTCCGCCAATGCGCGTACACGCACCCAAGGTGGGACAGCCATCGCTGGTGACATCGTAATAAATATTGATGGCGGGACGTTAGCATTTGTTGATGGTCCCTTCATGGAGCCTTCGGTAAGCCTATCAGCCAGTGGTTCCGGACGGAGCAATGCCAGTGATGGCCTTGCCGCAGAACGTGGTCTGGGCGTTGGCGGGAATATCACACTGACACTCGACAATGGCAGCAGTTTTTCGGCCGAAACTTTTTTGAGCAGCGCCAATGGTTCAATCGAAGATATCCAAGAAGGTCCAATTCCCATTCGCGGCCAAGGTGGCAACGGCAGTGGCGGCCAGACGACATTCAATCTGATTGACGGAAATTTCTCTGCTAACGACGTGACGGTATCATCTGGCGGCTTTGCATCTTTCGGAGGCGACTCAGCACCTTTCGGATTTCCAGAGCTGCCAGGTGTTGTCGGCAATGGCGGCGACGGTCAAGGCGGCGATGTCGTCTTCAATCTTGATGGTGCTGTTGTGACCGTCGATAACCTCACGGTTTCGGCCGACGGAATTGGCGGCAACGGCGGCAATGCTCGCGATATTGAAGGTGTCGTAGCTGGAAACGGCGGGACTGGCACAGCAGGGAATGCCATATTGAACGCTAATGCCGGAAGTTTGACCGTCAACGATAGGCTAGAAATTGTCGCTGGTGGTTTCGGCGGCAGAGGCGGAGATGGTACCGGTGTCAACGCAGGAAGCGGTGGCGATTCTGTCGGTGGTGTCGCAACATTCAATCTTGACGGAACAGCTACTATCTCGGCTCAGCTTGCGTCAATTTCGGCAAGTACTGATGGCGGTCGCGGCGGCGATGCACTGGTTGGCGGAATAACGCCATCGCAGCGCGCCGGAGATGGTGGCAATGCGGTTGCCGGTAGCGCTGTATTCAACAATAATAGCGGCGATGTAACCTTTACCAGTACGGAAGTTACCGCAATCGGCACAGGCGGCGATGCGGGCAATGATCCTAACGCACCGACACGCTATGGCGCTTATGGTACCCCTATTCCTGCAGTTGGCTTTACTGGTCAGACCGCTGGCAATGGCGGTGACGGAACCGGTGGTAACGCGACAATCAATCTCAGACAAGATGACGTGACTGATCGGGTGTATCTGGTCGATGCCCGAGGAGTGGGAGCAAAAGGCGGTGAAGGCAATAGCGGCGGTAACGCTGGTGCAGGAACCGGCGGGACGGCGACACTCAACATCACGGGTTCGTCGGTATCCCTTGACAGTCCGGTCGTGACGGCAACCGGTACAGGCGGCGTCGGCGGTATCGCTCGCACCATATCGGGCAATGGCGGTAATGGCGGCGATGCCCAAGGCGGCGTCGCAAGGCTGGAAATAGTCGGTGCTGGCGCATCATTGAACAACGTCGGAGACCCTCTTGTAACCGTCGCTGACGCTTTCGGTGGCGACGGTGGCACCGGGTTCGATAATTTCAGTGGCAATGGCGGAGACGGTGGCGATGGCGGTTCAGCAACCGGCGGCACTTTGGAAATAGCGGTTCGCACAGGTGCAAATTTTGCGCTGAGCGGCGGCGGTGAATTCACGTTATCCAGCACCGGTACTGGCGGCCTTGGCGGAACTGGTGGTTATTCCTATGCCAATGTCGCAGGCGATGGCGGCAATGGCGGCAATGGAACCGGCGGGACGGCCCGCCTTTTGGCACAAGGTGGCACGATTACCGGCAATGACGTTACGATTACGACCACTGGCCAAGGCGCAGATGCCGGGCCAGGCGGCTTTGCCTATGCGGGCGCTGGCGGTGTATTGGGCACGGCTGGCATTGGCGGTCTTGGCACCGGTGGGACCGCAGCGCTGGAGGTCCAGGAGGGCAGTCCCGGTATCCTAACACTTGGCAATGTCACCATGTTGGCTAACGGCCTAAACGCGGGTGACGGATCAACACCAACCGGAATTGGTGGCCGGATCGAATTAACCGACACGTCGACCGATCCTGCTGGTTTGATTACGCTGGCCTCATTGAACGCCGAAGCTTTGGCCGGGGTCGGTCCTTCAAGTGGATTTTTTGTGATCGGAAACAGTGACCCTATTACCATATTGGGTGACTTGATTGTCAATGTGGCAGGCAACATAGAATATGCTTTTGATGGCGCCAGCCAGATGACGGTTGGGGGGTTTGCCGATTTGCGCTCCACTTCCGGTTCGATACTAGTGGATCACACCAACAATGCCGCCGGGACCATTTCCATCGACGTTGTTTCGGAATTTGATGCCGATGCGGCCAATGATGTCAACAGCATGGTAGGATCAATCATTCAGTCAGGCTCTCAAATCAGTGTGAATGCTGGCGCAAATATTTTCGCAAATGATCTGCGGGCACTCAACATCATCGATCTGACAGCCGGACAAAATGCGACTCTGAACGACGGCGCTGTGACCGGTCCGCCGGATGCTTCCCCTCTGGGAGCTGGCTCCATAATTAACTCCGGCATTTCAATCGAAGCTGGTTTGTCCGCAACACCTAGCCCTACGCCCGTCTACGATCCTATCTTTGATGCCACCGTCACCGGCAATGTTACGTCGACCGGTGCCATTCGCGTCCGGGCGGGCGGTAATGCAATTTTCCAGGCAGGTAGCAATAGTATATCCGACAATGGTATTTCGGTTTTCACAGGTGACGATATTATCATTGAAACAGGAGCGCGGTTGGAAGCTGCAGCCAATCCTGTTGATACGCCAATATTGGCCACCCCTTTTGACAGCGAGAACAACCTAATACTGCAAGCTGGCGCGTTAGTTCCCGATCTGATCTCAATACCAGCCACACCTATTGCTTCGATCGTGGCTGCGGGGACGATCGAAGCCAATGAATTTGCGGTGGTCATGACGGCGAATGCAATAGACGGCCTGGGCGGTGCCATTGATGCCAGCTCAATCAGCGCCGATATTAACGACGCGCCTACCAATGCTGAAATCGGACTTTTCGGCCAATCTGACGACGCCGGTCTCCTCAGTGCAAACTGCGTTGAAGGTACTCTTTGCCTCGGTGCACTGGGTGCCGACAATATCGTATCCATCGGTCAGGCGGGCGTTCCGATTCAGGCAATTATCGAAAACGGAGACATTATTGCCAATCGCATATTTGTTTCTACACGCCGGGACATCGTAATGGGTGCAGACGGTATTCCATCACGCTTCATCGCCAGCGACGAGATTTTCGTTAACAGTACCGAAGGCGACGTAAACCTTCTCGATGCAGAATTGACGAGCGGCCTATTGGGTGTCGATGCAGCTGGAAGTCTGCGGGGTTCGGGCTCTCTCAATAGCGGCAACGATATCGGCATTAATGTAAGCGGTGATATCTCGGCCGCTGTTATAAATACTGGCGGTGAATTGACGACGGTAGAGAATCGCAACGGCGCACTAGAAGGCTTTTATTCTGTCCCGGGTAGCATGAACGTTGGCATATTGACCGTCGGCGCTGGCGACGTAAACTATGATGCCGGCGGTGATTTCAGCTTTGATCAGGTCAATGTGCCTGACACCAACATAATATTAAATGCGCCGGGATCGGTTTTCCTAGGGGCCACATCTGGTGCACAAAATATCGATATCAATGGCGGCAATATAACCGTTGGCGGTATCGATGCTGGCGTCGATATTGTTCTGTCCTCTGCAGATTTCATTGACTTTGGGTCCATCGACGCTGGAAATATGCTCGACCTTAGCGGCAGCGATATCACGGGTGATGTTCTCGCCGCCGGTACGACCGTCATGGTTGTAGGCACTGGCAGTCTCTCCATTGGCAATGTTATCTCTGGCAATGAAACATTTCTGGAGGGCACTTCGGTAACGTTAGGCGGTGCAGATACCGGCGATAATGGTGATATCCGGTTTACCGAAGGTTTGCGTATCCGCGCTCTGGACGGCGACATTAATATCGGCGGCGATCTGGATATTTCGCGTACCGGGGATTTTTTCGCCTCGGGCGACATCATCTTTGGTGATGTCGATGTGACGAGCAAAATACTTTCTAGGCTGGATTTACGGTCGGTCGGTTCCGTTGCATTTGGCAATGTGACGTCCGATTCCCTCATCAGTGTCCGGGCCGATGGCAACTTCACCGCTGATACCGTCGCCGCCGTTTTTCTCCGGGCCTTTGTTGATGGGCTGGTCGATGTCACGCGCGCCGAAGCCCTCGACAGTAATTTTGAAGCTGATCTCGGCATTGAAATTGCCGAGCTGATCGGCGGTTCGGCCGTGTTGCGGTCTTCCGGCGGCGATGTTGCTGTTCGGAACAACGCCTTAGTCAGCGACAGGTTAATTGCCAACGGCAACAATGTGTTCCTGCGATCGGACGGTGCGATGAGAGTCCGGGCCACGGCTAATGCGGGTACGATCGATATTGTTACTAGAGGCAATCTTGTGGTCGATGAGGCTAGTGCTACGAGCAATATCCAACTGACTAGTCTAGCCGGTAGCGCGGAATTGAATGAACTCATCATAGTCGCCGCCGGTGCCGGCAGATCACCCGCAGGCATAAGCGGTCAAGCTGTGGTAAGCGCCAACGGCAACATTGATATAACCGCAGCGGTTGACGTGGCGATTAATGATACCGTCAACGCGAACAATGCCTTGACCATCACCGCTGGTAATCTGGTTGATATTCAGGCGCTTGCAACTGGGACAACTATCGACCTGTCATCAGCAGATATCAGTATTGGCACATCGGGCCAGCTTGGCGAGTTCACACAGACCAATGATATTTTCATCGAAAGCAACGGCAATAATCAGGCAATCTTGGGCGGTGCCGGAACCGCAGGCGTTTTCAGCCTTAACAATGACGAATTTACCCGAATACAATCGAACCAGGACCTCACCCTGTTTGTTGCCCAAACCGGTAACGCCACACCAGACCTGATCATTCAGGATCTGACCATTCAGACCGGTGACAATGTCAGCGGGGCTCAAACGGCAACCATCGGCTTCTCTGGCACACTGACCATCGATTCCGGTCAGTCTACTCGCGTTGACGGCAATCTAAACCTGACCAATGCGTCGGCCGGGACAACGTTGAACATGACATCTGTCAACGACCTCAGGATCAATGCCAATGGTGGCCTGATACAGATTACCGATATCAATGGCGGTTTTGGCGGAGTGGGACTCATGACGCTGACGGCCCAAAACATCTACGCAATGACCGATCAGGCCTTTGCCGATATTGCCGGGCTCGACGTGAATGCGGTCGATCTCCGTCTGGAAAATAATGATGGCATCAATCTCGACAATGGCCTTATTCGAGGCGGCATTGCACAATTTGTGGTCGACGGCGATCTGTTCATCCAGAATACCGCCCCCGGGGTCTCTTTTGATGAACGCCGCGGTTTCACAGTCGGCAGTTTAACGATCAACGGACTCAGCGCAGGCAGCAATGCCAATATTGTCATCAATGGCATTGTCGGCGGTGACACAGGGGTCGACACCATATTTGCGACAGATACTGTGGTCGGGTTTGACGATTTTTCCACGATCAATGGCTGCGTTATAGTTGATCCATCAAGCTGCGGTGCACCGCCTCCGACGCCTACTCCTACACCCACTCCAACTCCAACTCCAACCCCGACGCCAACGCCAACGCCTACCCCAACCCCCAATCCAGATTTTGATGATCCAGAGATCGACGATCCGGTGCAGGATATTATTGAGGAAGAAGTCACCCCGGGCGAAGATGGTACGGTGGTAAGCGATCCATTCGAGACCAATCTTATCGAGCTGAAGGAAACAGAGGAATATGTCGATGATCCGTTGATTGACGAACCTGTCACCGGCGCTGGTAATGATGACCTTTGGGTCGGCGAAGATGATGGTGGTGACTGCGCGGAAGGCGATGAATCCTGTAGCTAAGGTGGCCCGACCGAGAAAGAGGAGCTTGAACCCGCCGAGTGAATTGACCGGTTGACCTTTTATATCGCAAGCCCTTAGGCGGTGGATATGAATGAAAATACCAGCCATCCCTTGAACCTGTTTAACAGCCTGAGCCGATCGCTCGAGGAATTCGCTCCTATCCATGAAGGCGAAGCGCGGGTCTATACCTGTGGTCCGACAGTTTATAACTATCCCCATATCGGGAATATGCGGGCCTATGTTTTTGCTGACTTATTGGGGCGAACATTAAGCTGGAAGGGTTTCAAACTCACCCATGTCATCAACATTACTGATGTCGGGCATCTGACTGACGATGCCGATGATGGTGAAGACAAGCTCGAAAAAGCGGCCGCAGAACGGGCGCAATCCATCTGGGATATCGCCAAACATTATACCGAAGCTTATTGGGAAGATATCAAGGCGCTGAACATCCGCCAGCCTGCTCATTGGTCCATAGCAACTGACTATGTTCCGCAGATGATTGAATATGCCAAAGGCATATCCGACAAGCATTGCTATGAACTCGATAGCGGCCTCTATTTCGATGTCTCTACGGTCGCCGATTATGGTAGCCTCGCTCGCGCGGCGACCGAAGATGGCGAGGGTAGAATTGATGCTGTAGAAGGCAAACGCAACGCGGCCGATTTCGCAATCTGGCGCAAAACACCCGATGGCGAAACCCGGCAGATGGAATGGGACAGCCCCTGGGGTAAAGGCGCACCAGGCTGGCATCTGGAATGCTCCGTCATGTCGGAGGCTTTACTCGGCCTGCCCTTTGACATTCACACGGGCGGGATTGACCATCGCGAGATTCATCATCCCAATGAAATTGCCCAGAATCAGGCGCATAGCGGCTGTGACCATAGCGGTGCGCGGGTTTGGATGCACAATAATTTCCTGATCGACCGGTCTGGCAAAATGTCAAAATCGGCAGGTGAATTTTTGCGCCTGCAACTGCTGATCGACAAGGGCATTCACCCCCTCGCCTATCGTCTGATGTGCCTGCAGGCCCATTATCGCAGCGAGTTGGAGTTTAGCTGGGATAATCTGATGGCTGCGCTCACGCGTCTCAAACGTATCATCATGGGCGTTGAACGATTGAAGGATCGCCTCAAGGCTGCGCAAGACGAAAAGCCGCCTCATCCCAAGCTCGCGGAAATGCGTGAGCAATTGGATGCGGCAATGAGTGACGACCTCAACAGCTGCCCGGTCATTCCTTTGCTGGAAGATTTACTCTCACTAAAAAAAGTCGATGCGATACAGCGGATGAAACTGTTGCAGGACATTGACAAACTGCTCGGACTCAACCTGGAAATACTTACCAGAACCGACTTGCGGGTGCGGCCCAAATCGGCCTCGATCACCGAAGCAGAGATTGAAGAAAAGCTCGACCTGCGCCAGCAAGCCAAGGCAGATAAAGACTTTGCCGCAGCCGACGCGATCCGTGATGAATTGACCGCGCAAGGTGTGGACTTGATGGATGGCAATCCGCTACGCTGGGAATGGAGCATTTCGATATGAGCCAAAAAAACGAAAAACGGCCAATAGCAGCCATGGCATCATTGGTCCGCCCGATGGTCGAACCGCATTGCGACGATCTTGATGTGACATGGTTTACCAGTACAGAAGAAGCGCTTGAAATTGCACCGCACGCCGAAATCGGTTGGTTCGATATGTATGATAAAGAGAAAATGGCATCGGTGCTGGCGGCTGCCACCAATCTGAAATGGCTTAACAGCATCTATGCGGGCGTTGAACATTTTCCTCTGGATCAGCTTAAACAGCAAGGCACAATCGTCACCAATGGCGCAGGGCTAAATAGCTCCCCCATCGCAGAATTTGTGCTAATGGGCATGCTTGCGGCCGCCAAGCGGACCGACAAATTACTGGAGCTTCAGGAGCAACAGGACTGGCCGGAACAAGCTCCCGGAACGACTGAACTAGCCGATGGCAAGGCATTAATCATTGGCTATGGCGGTATTGGTCGGCAAGTCGCGAAAAAACTCTCCGGTTTTGAAATGAACGTTACCGCCGTGCGCAGGACGCCTAGCGCCGATCCAGCTGGTGTTGGTACCGAAGTAATTGGAACAGATGACTGGCGTGACCGACTGGGAGAATTTGACTGGGTCATCGTTTCAGCGCCAGCGACAACAGAGACACAAAAGCTCCTCGGCAAAGATGAGTTTGCTGCGATGAAAACATCGGCATGGCTAGTCAATGTCGCCCGCGGCTCTTTGGTGGATCAGGACGCGCTAGTGGACGCGTTGAACAGCAAGACTATAGGCGGAGCAGTCCTCGACGTAACTGAGCCCGAACCATTGCCCAAAGGTGACCCCCTCTGGACTGCGCCAAACTGCTTCATCACTATGCATGTTTCCGGTGTAGCCCAAACCCGCATGTTCCAGCGCGCAGCAGGCCGCTTTGTCGAGAATTTGAAGCGTTATCAAAATGCGGAAGAGATGATTGCCATCGCCGATCTTGATCGCGGCTATTGAACCATTGAGAAAATTTTGGATTGATGCGTGACACGGATGTAAATTTAACTTATCAACCAACGGCATAGGGGTACGGATGAGTCTTTTTCTGGAGGGGAAAATCATTCCGGGGTCGTTGCCAAAATCTTGAGCAAATACTGATCATGGTGATCAGGGAAGGACCCACATGACCAAAGCATCTGATTTATTCGTTGAATGTCTCGAAAATGAAGGCGTAGAATATCTTTTCGGCGTTCCCGGCGAAGAAAATCTCGATATGCTCGACAGTCTGTCGCGCTCCAAAAAAATTGAGTTGATCCTGACGCGGCATGAACAAGGCGCTGGCTTTATGGCCGCTACCTATGCCCGTCATACAGGAAAGACTGGTGTTTGCATGGCAACGCTGGGGCCCGGCGCGACCAATCTGGTCACCGCAGCCGCCTATGCGCAACTTGGCGGAATGCCGATCCTGATGGTCACGGGTCAAAAGCCGATCAAGAAGTCGAAGCAGGGCCGTTTCCAGATTCTCGACGTTGTCGATATGATGGGGCCGATTACAAAGTTCACCCATCAACTCGCTTCGGCGGACAATATTCCGAGCCGGGTTCGCGAAGCTATCCGTCTGGCCGAGGAGGAGAAACCGGGCGCAACCCATATCGAGTTTCCCGAAGACGTGGCCGACGAACAAACCGATTCCACGCCGATCAAGCCGAGCCTATCCCGGCGTCCTATTGCAGAAGCCAAAGCTGTCCGGGCTGCTACGAAAAAGATCGAAAGCGCCAAGTCGCCTATCCTGGTCATCGGCGGCGGTGCAAACCGCACAACGACGGGCCGAATGTTGACCCAGTTTATCGAGAAAACCGGCATCCCCTTTGTCACGACACAGCTTGGTAAAGGCGTGGTCGACGAAACCAACAAAGAATTCATGGGCTGTGCCGCTCTATCTGCGAACGACTTTGTTCATAGCGCGATTGAGTCTGCTGATCTTATCATCAACGTCGGTCATGACGTGATCGAAAAGCCACCTTTCTTCATGCAAGATGGCGGTACGGAAGTCATTCACGTGTCGATGAACACTGCCGAGGTCGATCCGGTTTATTTCCCGCAAATTGAAGTGATCGGCGATATCGGAAATGCAATTTGGCAGATGAAGGAAGACATCGTTCCATCCGGTTCTTGGAATTTCGACCATATGTATAAAGCGCGTGCGGCCGAAGAAGAACATACAGCGACGATGGATGATGACATGCGTTGTCCGATTTATCCGCCACATCTGGTGAAAGTCGTTCGCGAGCAAATGCCAGCGGATGGTATCATCTGTCTCGATAATGGCGTTTATAAAATCTGGTTCGCACGGAACTATAAAGCCCGCCAAGCAAATACCGTATTGCTTGATAATGCCTTGGCAACCATGGGCGCAGGCCTTCCCTCTGCCATGGCATCGGCCATGGTCTATCCTGATCGCAAAGTCATGGCGATCTGCGGCGACGGCGGCTTCATGATGAACAGTCAGGAAATGGAAACGGCGGTTCGGTTGAAACTGAACATCACGGTACTGATCCTCAATGACAGCAGCTATGGCATGATCCGTTGGAAGCAAGCTAATATGGGCTTTAAGGATTGGGGTTTGACCTACGACAATCCTGATTTCGTCAAATATGCGGAAAGCTATGGCGCTCATGGGCACCGGATCACCAGTGCGAAAAATCTGCAGGAAACGATCGACAAATGCCTGAACAGCGAAGGCGTACATCTGATCGATTGCCCGGTGGACTATTCCGACAATGATCGTATCCTCAACGTTGAAATCAAGGAACTCAGCGCTAAGGTATAAGAGAGGCCAAGATACAAGAGGATAGCCCATGACAAAGCTTAAAGACGTTTATCCGCTTTATCTCAATAATGTTGCCGCCCAGCCGAATAAAGATCTGGAAGTCACCGACAAGTTTACCAACGAAGTCGCTTTCCGGACAGCGCTGGCCACGCCCGATGTTATTGAAGAAGCCATTGCCGGGGCAGTCGAAGCCGCCGAACCGATGGCGCGCATGGCGAGTTATGAACGGCAGAATGTTTTGCAGCATTGCGTTACCCGTTTTCAGGAGCGCTATGATGAACTCGCTTATTCGCTTTGCGTTGAGGCCGGCAAACCCATCAAGGATGCAGAAGGTGAAGTCGGTCGGCTGATCGATACGTTCCGGATAGCCGCCGAGGAAGCGGTGCGCAACTATGGAGAAGTCCAGCCGCTGGACATTTCTGAGCGCGCAAAAGGCTATCAGGGCATGTGGAAGCGCGTGCCGATCGGGCCGTGCAGTTTCATTTCGCCGTTTAACTTTCCGCTTAATTTGGCAGCGCATAAAATTGCTCCTGCCATCGCGGTGGGCTGCCCCTTTGTTATGAAGCCAGCGTCGAAAACACCGCTTGGTGCTATTATCATGGGCGAAGTTCTCGCCGAAACCGATCTGCCAAAGGGCGCGTTTTCGATATTGCCGGCAAGCCGTGATGGTGCTGATTTGTTCACCGTGGACGAGCGGCTTAAACTGCTTTCCTTTACTGGATCGCCCGGTGTCGGTTGGGATTTGAAAGCCAAAGCAGGGAAAAAGCCGGTAATCTTGGAGCTCGGCGGTAATGCTGCCGTCATCGTGGATCATGATGCTGATCTCGAAGATGCACTGGAGCGGATTATCTTCGGGGCGTTCTATCAATCGGGCCAAAGCTGCATCGGTGTGCAGCGGATTATAATCCACGAAGCTGTTTACGACACTTTCAAGGATATGTTAGTTGCCAAAACCAAGACTTTAATCACCGGTGATCCCAAGGATCGCGATACGTTTATCGGCCCGATGATCTCGGAAGGTGAAGCCAAGCGTCTACATGGCTGGATTGAGGACGCCGTCTCTGGCGGAGCGACCTTGCTCTGTGGCGGCAATCGAACTGGCAATATGCTGGAGGCAACTTTGCTAGAAAATGTCGACAGCAATGCGGATGCTAATCGCGAAGAAGCTTTTGGTCCGCTGGCACTGCTCTCGAAATTCAGTGATTTCAACGCAGCGCTAGATGAAGTTAACGATAGTAAGTTCGGCCTGCAAGCGGGCATCTTCACCCGTGACCTGTTCAAAACCTTGGATGCATGGGACCGGCTGGATGTCGGCGGCGTGGTGATTAACGACGTGTCATCCTATCGCGTTGACAATATGCCTTATGGCGGCGTGAAGGATAGTGGTTTAGGGCGAGAGGGTATCAGATTTGCTATGGAAGACATGACTGAAATTCGCAATCTTGTCATCCGGCGCCAAGTATAGAAATCGAATCGTTCAAAAGGTGATTCTCACAAACGTGCAGTCAAACGATAAAAAAGTGGCAAATCGGCAACGTTTGACCAGCGAGTAAAGCAAAAACAGTGATACAAGCCATAGAAAAACCGCCATATTTGAGCTTTTTTACCGTTGCATTGAGGTTTCAATGAAGCATAATAGAGTGCGTAGATCATAGTTAACGACTTGGGTCGCGTCGAGCTTACAGAGGGGCCTGATCTCCGGATCAGGAAAAGCAACGATGCAAATGGGGAAAAATCTGTCGTGGAGACATAGCTGGTCGGTACTGGCCGCTGGTCTATTCTGTTTTGCGCTTGCTGGCGTAGCTCTCTTTATATCGTCTATCGCAACACCTGCACCTGTTGAAGCAGCACAAGATTTATCCAGCGGCACCTACATGGGCGTTGCAACCTGCGGTGGCACCACCTGCCATGGCCGGCAGGAAGCGGACGGAGAGATCGTCCGCCAAGACGAATTGATGCGCTGGCAGGAAGAATCAACTCCAGGAGGTGCGCATAGCCGTGCTTTTCGGGTTCTGCGTGAACCACGCAGCATCGCAATTGCCAAACGCCTGGGCATCAAAGACGCGGCTTCATCCCAACAATGCCTTGGCTGTCACAGTACCCCGGCAGCAAAAAAAGGACCCCGTTTCCAACTCAGTGATGGTGTGGGTTGTGAAGCCTGTCATGGTCCATCATCCGGCTGGTTGTCAGCCCACTATGCCGTTGGTGCCAACCATGCGAAGAATGTTTCACTTGGTCTTACCCCGCTGGATAATCCCAAGGCCCGTGCCAGCAATTGTCTTGATTGTCATTTCGGTAGCGCGAAAAACGGCCAGTTTGTTGATCACCGGATCATGGCGGCGGGCCATCCCCGCATTTCCTTTGAGCTCGATCTATTCTCAACGTTGCAACAGCATCATGACGAGGATGTCGATTATGTCCGCCGGAAAGGTAGAACCAACAGCGTACGTTTTTGGGCTGTGGGCCAATCGATGGCGCTGGAACGGTCGCTGAACCTCTTCTCTAAGCCTGCACTGGCGCAAGAGGGCTTGTTCCCGGAATTTTACTTCTATGACTGCCACAGCTGTCATCGCCGCATCTATGACGAAGCGTCTGCCCGGCCGACATCCATAAACAATCCCGGCCGTCCTATCCCCGAAGGCATGCCTCCTTATAATGACGAAAATATGATCATGCTCAGCGCCGCTATCAAAGTAGCTGCACCGGATCTCGCTGGGCAATTTGATGCGCGGTCAAAAGCTTTCCACGCGGCCATGGGCCAAGGCCGCGGGCCAGCGGTTCAAGCCGCTGCCCGTTTGCGTCAGACTGCCACGACATTAGCGGATCGTTTCTCGCGCACGCAATTTGGCCGCGATCAAACCTTCCAGATCATGGAGACCATCGCCGGACAAGCCATTTCGCCGCGCTTCACCGATTATGAAGGTAGCGTACAAGCCGTGATGGCGATTGACACTTTGCTCAACGGTTTGGTCAATAGTGGTCAAGTCAGTGAAGCCGCTGCCGCCAGCCTGCGCGGTCAGATTAACGTAGCCTACAAAGCGGTCGACGAACCGAACAGCTACAAACCACTACAATTCCGACGGGCACTCGGCAGCGCTGTCAGAACCATAAGGGCGCTAAGATAATGCGGAAGCTCCGTTTCACTGCTGCCATTTCAGCAGCTGCTTTGATCCTCAGCTCTTGTGGCGGCGGTGGTGACAGCAATGATTTTGGCGGTACGCCGTCCCCCTCTCCGGCTCCGACGCCCACACCAACTCCGGTCGATGGCAATGGCGGCGCATTTACACCGCCTGCCCAAGAGTCGCTCAGCGTTACAGACGTACAAACTATTATCGCGCAAGCAGTTGGCGAAGCCACGGCGCGCAACCTGCCGTCAGTCATCGCAGTTACCGACCGGGTCGGCAATGTGCTGGCCGTTTTTGAAATGAACGGCGCAAGGGCCATCGCAACCACCAGCGCGCGGACCGCCCTAGGTGCAATCAACCCCGCTCCTATCGATGTGCAGGGTGTGGATGTACCAGCCGCTGCAGGGGCGATCGCTAAAGCAGTAACGGGTGCCTATTTATCAAGTTCCGGTAACGCCTTCTCAAGCCGCACCGCCAGCCAGATTGTTCAAGAACATTTTCCGCCTGCACCTACTGCAGCAGGATTGGAAAGTGGCCCTCTCTTTGGCGTGCAGTTTAGTCAATTACCCTGTTCAGACCTAAATCAACGGTTCGGAAATGCTGGTGCAGCCGCTTTAATAGGCCCAAAGCGTTCGCCTTTAGGGCTTTCCGCCGATCCCGGTGGGCTGCCGCTTTACAAAAATGGCGTCGTTGTCGGTGCGATTGGCGTCATGGGCGATGGAGATTACGGCTTTGATTCCAACATCCTCGATATCGATATCGATGACGAGGAAGCCATTGCACTGGCTGGCATTCAGGGCTTTGCACCTTCCGCCGCCATCACGGCCAACCGGATTTCAGTTGATGGCACATCGCTTCGATTTAGCGATATGGTCGTGGGCGATCTCTCCCCACTGCAAACTAACTTCCCGGCGATCAATGGCACTTCCGGCAATCTCATTGCTGTCACCGGCTATACGGCAGGCGCGATCATCGCTGGCTCCGCTTATGGTACCGAGATTTCTGGCATTCGGGCATCCACCGCAGCGGAATTCCAAAACCGGGATGCGTTCGTCTTGTCCGATGGAACCGGTGCCAACCGCTTCCCGATCCGCGCAGGTACAGATGGAGCGGATGTCGCTACGCCTTTAACAGCAGCCGAAACTCGGGCGATCCTAGAAGAAGCGTTTATTATCATGAGCCGCGCACGCGCCCAGATCCGGCAACCGCTGGACAGCCGCGCGCAGGTTTCAATTTCGGTTGTCGATACGCATGGCGAGATACTGGGAATTGTGCGGTCACCCGATGCGCCCATTTTTGGAACTGACGTTTCGCTGCAAAAGGCCCGCACGGCTTCCTTTTTTTCCAACAGCGTTGCCGCATCCGATCTGCTTGGCAATCCCGATACCGATGTTGCATCTTTTGTGCAGCGCGTCCGCACCTTCTTGAATGATCCGAATGCGTTGACAGGTACGGTCGCATTTGCAGATCGATCCGGTGGTAACCTTGCACGGCCCTATTTCCCTGATGGTGAATTGGGTCGTCCTCCCGGGCCCCTGTCTCGCCCGATTGAGGACTTCAATCCGTTGGCGACCGGTTTGCAAGCGGCGTTGATCTTTCCTAATTTGGGTCAACACCTTGCCTTTGTAACGGGTGCCTCAGCAACAGACACACCCATGCGCTGCACCAACACGCCGGATGCCGTGGCGGGTCAGAACCGGTTGGAGAACGGTATCCAGATTTTCCCGGGCAGTGTTCCGATTTATCGCGGCAACCAACTCATTGGCGGTCTTGGAGTATCTGGAGACGGTATCGATCAGGATGACATGATCAGCTTCCTCGGCCTGCACAATGCCGGCTTGCGGGTTGGTAGCATCGGAAATGCACCAAAAGCCATTCGCGCCGACAATGTCGTAGTTGATCTCGGCGATGCCCAAGTCCGTTTGCGCTATGTGAACTGTCCGTTTGCGCCATTTCTCGACACCGCTGATCAAAATGTCTGCGAGGGGCTGTAAAGCAAGTGCCAACGGTTTCCTCCTCTCTTATGCCAATCATGGCGGCGATGTCTGGCCAGGCAGAACAGATGGAAGCGCAGCGCGCATCTGTTGAGGAAATGGAAACATCACTGGCAGCCTTGTTAGCCGGAGAAAATTTCGACTGGATGCGCGTTGAAAATTCGGATTTTGATCTGACCAATCTACATGGCAGCAGTGATGCATTAGCGATAGGGAATGATGCCTTAACTATCGGTGTCGGTTCCCTTAGCGTTGAAAACTTGGCGGTTGGTGGTCCCGATCCCGAAGAGGGAGATGCCGTCGCCGCTTCGGAACCAATTGTTGAAGATAGCAATGCGATCGAACCGTCAGTCACGGAGCCCGAACAACTGGAAATGGATTTTGACGGTCTGGAAGCAGACGAAGCGCTGATAGATGGTCGTCGCCGTCCCGGCGTTCCGAAAGAGCTGCCCGACCGCGTGACTCAAAACAATCCGGGCGCGGTCAGTGCACCGCCACCGGAAGCGTTTCCAACAGACGAGTTTCCGGTTCCCGATCGCTGGCGAATATTACAGACGCTGTGTCCGCAAAAAGGTGGTGACCAGTCGATTTATAAAGTCTTTGGCGCACTGAAAAGCAATTGCAGCAATACGTCCAATCCCTATGCACAAAATGTTCTCAAGGGTGACAAGCCGATCCCGGAAGATAAAAAACCTTCTTTCCTGAAGGGCGACGACTGGTTCTTTGTCGTCAACGCGATCTCCGATACAGTGATCGAGCCGCGCAGTTTTCCCATTCCGGTCGGCGTACAAACAACCGAGAGACCCGGCAGCATTGACGTCTTTGGTCGTTCAGGATCGGAAGTCTATGCGCAGACTTTCATCACCGGCGTGGCCCTGATTAAGGGATCCACTGCCTATAAGCCGCCTGACGTCGAGTATCGGCTAACGCTCGCCACACAGATCAACCACGTGAACGTCCCGGAACGCCGGGTATTGTTTGTCGAACCATCAAAAACCTCCAACCGCACCGACTATTTCGTTGGAGTTCAAGAGGCGTTTTTTGACTATCATATCCGTAACACGTCCGCGCGTTATGATTTTGACAGTTTCCGCATTGGTATCCAGCCGATGCAAGCTGATTTCCGAGGCTTCCTGTTCCAGGATAACCAACTCGGCTTCCGTCTGTTCGGAACGCGGGACAATAACCGCGTGCAATATAATCTCGGTGCCTTTGTGCAGCTGGAAAAAGATACCAATAGCGGCCTGAATGACATTCTTCAGACACCGCGCGAAAGCTACATCCTATTTGCCAATCTCTATCGACAGGATTTGCCTTTTGTGGGCCTGACGAGCCAGTTTAGCGTCACTTACAATATGAACCGCGAAAAGAACGATATCGAGATTGACGATAACGGTTTCCCGGTTCGCCCTGCCCTGATCGGTGATTTGCGCGGCCGCGCTTATGACGTCGTTTATCCCGGCTATGCGGTGGATGGACGCATCGGACGGATTAACGTGACCGGCCAGCTCTATGGTGCCTTTGGCGAAGATCGCAACAGCATCTTCACGAGTGAGCCCGCTAAGATTGCAGCCTATTTTGCGGCAGCAGAAGCCAGCTATGATGTCGATTTCTTGCGCTTCCGTGCCTCCGGTTTGTTTGCTAGCGGCGATGGCAATCCTTACAACAACACAGAAGCCGGTTTTGATGCGATTTTTGAAAATCCGATCTTTGCCGGAGCTGATACCAGCTATTGGATCCGTCAAACCATTCCCTTTGCCGGTGGTGGACGGGTAATCAGCATTAATGGCCGCAACGGCATATTAAACTCGCTCCGCTCTTCCAAGGAGCAGGGACAGAGCAATTTTAACAATCCTGGCACTATATTAGCGGGCGTGGGCGTTGATGCAGACCTGACACCCGATTTTCGGTTATCAGCCAATGCCAATCATTTGTGGTTCCACAAGACCGAAAGTCTTGAAGCACTACGTGTAGAGGGTTCAATACCGAAAGATATCGGTTGGGATTTATCAGCGGCAGCCATTTACCGTCCCAACGCCAACCAGAATATCGTCTTCCGGCTGTCTGGTGCGGCGCTGCTCCCCGGCAAAGGCTTCGAGGACTTGTTCGATCAGACCGACAAACGCGATTTCCATTATTCTATTCTTTTCAACGCGATACTGGCTTTCTGATATGCAACAGCGAAAACATATAGATTTGTATTCCCGCGCAGGCGGGAATCCATCTCCAGTTCGTGATGAGAATGTAAAGCTGGAGATAGGCTCCCGCCTGCGCGGGAGCACGGTCTTTGGTCTCGCCGCCGTTTTTGCGGTGTTTTTCCTATTCTTTGACTCCTCCCAACTACTCGCAGCGGGCAAAGAAAAGCCTCAGAAAATTGATTACACGTTTACACCGCCCGCCCCACAGAACCAGACATGGGATATGGCCGATACCAAGAGCAGCGGTTGCATATCCTGTCATACCGACAGTGATCAGAAAACAATGCATGAGACACCCGCGGTGGTGCTAGGCTGTGTCGATTGCCACGGCGGCGACGCTAGCGTCATGGGCGACAACGAATGGGGTAAAAAGAGCCCCCAATATATGTACGCGCTCAAAAAAGCGCATGTCCTCCCCAAATATCCCGAAAGCTGGCATTGGCCTTCATCCGCCAATCCCAAACGCAGCTACACCTTGCTGAACAAGGAATCCCCGGAATTTGTCCGCTTCGTCAATCCATCCGATTACCGCGTTGCGCGCGAGGCTTGCGGCGCTTGTCACATGGAGATTATCGAGGCGTCCGAACGC
Organism: Parasphingorhabdus cellanae; assembly: GCF_017498565.1. Classification (NCBI taxonomy): domain Bacteria; kingdom Pseudomonadati; phylum Pseudomonadota; class Alphaproteobacteria; order Sphingomonadales; family Sphingorhabdaceae; genus Parasphingorhabdus; species Parasphingorhabdus cellanae. The sequence goes on along the minus strand of NZ_CP071794.1, from coordinate 3,111,071 downwards.
TCGTTAATGGCAACGGGAGCTATGCTGTGGGGTGGTGCTGCCTATAATAACGGTATTGTACCGTTCAAAAACTATATCTTTGGTGAAGCCTATACGCGCAAAGGTTTGCCCGCGACGATCAAATCACCCGGCAATCCGCATGGCACGGTAACAGATGAGCAGAAGAAGCGCGGGGCCTTACCTATTCTTTACCCTTTGCCCACTTGGCATACCATTCCGCCCGGCGATGTATTCCGTGTCTTCGAACGCGGTGGCCGCAATGTGAATACACAATTCCCGGAAATCGGCCTGCCCAATATCGGCGGAATCATCCAGCGGCTGGAGGAACCGGGCCGTCCGGATCTGAAACAGTCCAACCGCGGGCCCGGCACAGGCTTGCGCGTTGCTATTCCGGCCCTGAACATCCACAAGACCCGGCTCAATGATCCGTTCACGTGGTTTATGGGTACTAATGACCAGCCCGGTGATTATCGTCAGTCTGGCTGTGCCAGTTGTCATGTGGTCTATGCCAATGACCGCGAACCGCGCCACAGCCTCATCTGGGCCAAATATGGCCGCGACGGCCAGACACAGACCAAAGATCCCACGATCCGCAACTTGAAAGAGGGCGAGCATCGCGTTGGCAAATTTGGAACTTATGACGCTTCCTACAGCAAAAAGGGCAGCCATGATGAGAAAGCTGACTATCATGGCGACGGGCATGATGAGGGTCATTCCGATGATCACAGCGGCGACATAAATCCGGCGAAACGCGAAAAGGGCCATCCGATCCAGCATGCTTTCACGCGCGCCATTCCGACCGCACAGTGCATGAACTGTCACATGCATCAGCCCAATATCTTCCTGAACAGCTTCCTCGGCTATACGATGTGGGACTATGAATCCGACGCGCCGCTAATGTGGCCCGGACCGAATAATTCCACGCCGCGGCCCGAGGGCATGAGCGACAAGGAATATCAGAAAATCTACAAGCAGCAGAAATATCCGGATGCTGAAGAAGTCCGCAAGATATTGGACCGCAATCCGGAAGCCGCGTCTCCAAAAGGCCTTTGGGGTGATCTCGACTTCCTGCGCAACGTCTATGATCTCAACAGTGAAGCCAAAGACACACAATTTGCCGACTATCATGGCCATGGTTGGAATTTCCGAGCCATATTGAAACGCGACCGCGACGGCAATTTGCTCGACAAAGCCGGCGATATTGTCGAAAATGACGATCCAGAGAAATTCCGACGCGAGGGCGAGGAAAAGTTCGTCGAACCTGGTATCAATCCCGGTAAGTCTGTCCACATGATGAGCATCCACGCTGAGGTCGGCATGCAATGCGCTGACTGTCATTTCGCGCAGGATAGCCATGGCAACGGCTTGATCTATGGCGAAGTCGCGAATGCAGTGGAGATTAACTGTAAGGACTGTCACGGTACAGCCGATGAATATCCGACATTGATGACATCCAATCTGGCAGCCCGGCCAAAAGGCAAAAATCTGGCGCTGCTGCGCAACGCGGACGGCCAGCGGCGCTTTGAATGGATGCAGGACGAAGACGGCAATCGCGTGTTGATCCAGCGTTCCATTGTCGATCCGGAAATCAGCTGGCGCGTCAGTCTCGTCAAAGACAGCGTCGACCGCGCCCATCCCGATTTCAACCGCAAAGCGGCGCGCGCCAAACTCATGTCCAAGACCGGTGCAGAAACGGGGAAATACAGTTTTGGCAGCGGTGTTCCTGCCGCGGACCGGGCGCATAAAGACGAGAATATGGTCTGCTTTACCTGCCATCTCAGCTGGACGACCAGTTGCGGCGGTTGCCACTTGCCGATCGAAGCCAACTGGCAAACGGAAAGCCATAAATATGAAGGTGGCACGACACGAAACTATGCCACCTACAACCCACAGGTAGCCCGCGACCAGATGTTCCAGCTTGGCAGGCACCAGACGACCAAAGGCAGCATTATCGCTCCGGTTCGCTCCACCTCGGCGCTGGTATTGTCCTCAACCAATATCAACCGCGAGCGCATCTATGTGCAGCAGCCGCCTATCTCGGCAATCGGTTTCTCCAGCCAGGCCTTCGCCCCCCATTTTCCGCATACGGTTCGCAAAACCGAAACGAAACAATGCTCCGATTGTCACTTGAGCGAAGCCAATGACAATAATGCGATCATGTCGCAGCTGCTGTTGCAGGGCACGAATTTCGTGAACTTTGTCGGCCTGCATGCCTGGGTCGGGATGGACAAGGGCTTTGAAGCGGTCCGCGTTACCGAATGGGATGAGCCGCAAGCGGTCATCGGTTCCTACCTGCAAAAATATGCCTATCCTGATTATTGGCGGATGCATGTTGAAGATAATGGCCGCGAGCTGATCAACTGGGTGCGCGGCGAACGACTGGACGCCAATCTGTCTGGTGAGACCAAAGCGCTGGAAGAATTTGCCAATGTCGTTCAGGGCACTGGCGACAGCGTTCGCTGTCTGCAGCTGCGCGGCGAATATATGTTTGTCGCAGAGGGCAAAGGTGGTTTCCGCGCCTATGATGTTGCTTCCATCGGCAACAAGGGCTTTTCCGAACGGATCATCAAAGCGCCCTTCTCATCATTGGGTCATGACACGCATGTTGATACCAAGAATGCTACCTGCATGGCGCTTTCAACAAACCAGCCTGTTGCCCCGGAACGCAATACGGCGGAGCTGCGCGAGATTAACGAAGAGCAGGCTTTCCATCCGATCTACAATTATGCAGTTGTTACCGACAGTGAAGAAGGACTAATTCTCGTCGATATCAACACACTGGCCGATGGCGAGTTCCGCAACAATTTTTTCAAGCGGGCTGTCACCTGGAATGCGGACGGCGTTCTGAACGGGGCCAGGCACATCACCCTGGCCGGTCATTATGCCTATATCACGGCCGCGAGCGGGCTGGTGGTCATTGATCTCAACGATCCTTTGAAACCGCGCCATGTCGTCACCATGCCCATGACGGATGCGCGGGCCTCCGCTCTACAATTCCGATACATTTGGGTTACCGATGCACAGGGCGTGAAATTGTTCAACATCACGGATATGGAAAATCCGATTGCTGTTCCATCGGGTACAATCCCGCTCAAAAATGCTCGCCGGCTCTATCTGGCCCGCACTTACGCCTATATTGCGGCTAAGGATGAAGGACTGGTCATCGCCAATATCACCAAACCGGAAGCGCCAGTCATTTACCGCAAGGAAACATTTGGTGGTCAGATGAATGACGCAGAAGATGTGATTGTAGGATCGACCAATGCCACTTTATTCGCCTACGTCGCGGATGGCCGCAACGGGTTGAAAGTCATCCAGCTTACATCGCCTGATAGCCAGCCAAACTATTACGGCTTCTCGCCGCCACCAATGCCAGAGCTGATTGCCTTTGCCCGAACCCCGAAACCTGCCCTTGCCCTATCCAAGGGACTGGACCGTGACCGGGCGGTGGACGAAACCGGCGGCCAGATGGCGGTGTTTGGACGGCTCGGCTCTCGCCCATTCAACCGCAGTGAGATGCAGCGCTTCTATCTCAATAGCAAAGGCAAACCCTATTTCGTGAACGACGAAACCAACTTGGCAGATTGGATCGGACCGGTTCCACCGATGTTGGCAAGACGCTAGGGCATGATATAGTTACAAAGCAAAGCGGGGGTCGCAGCCTCAGACTGCGACCCCCTTTCCTCGATACGCGACGCGAGGAAGAGAAGGCCCTCTGTATTCAAAACGGATACAGAGGGCTTAACTTTATGCGATATACGGCCCGATCTTAGCAGTTGCCGTCAATTGCACGTCCTGCCAGTGCGCCGACTGCGCCACCGATAATCGTGCCTTCGGTTTTGTCACCACGGCCCGCAATCTCGTTACCTAACAGTCCGCCGGCAATTGCGCCGATGATCGTACCACCTGTACCGCGGTCACAGCCACGACGGCGATCGTTGCGATAGCGACGCTTTTCACGATAATAGCGACGGTCCCGACGATCATAGTAACGATCATCCCGGTAATAGTCGCCGCGGCGATAGTGGCGCCGATCATTACGAACTTGCTGGTAATAGCCATCGTTATAACCCTGATAATAACCACCCCGTGCTTCAGCAGGTGTGGCAAATGCCATCGCTGAAACAGCAGCGGTGGTGATAGCGAGTGTTCCTAAAACCTTGTTGATCATTGCTTCTACTCCAAGAGGATCTGTCGTGATCCGAATCGTTTAATGCCCGACGAGATTGGTTCTAGGCGTGGTGGCTTGACCGATTGCTGAATGTTGATTTTATCTGAGGTTCATATTCAACGCCTCTTTTATGAACATATTGAAAGTTTTGCTTGTTCCCCAATATGTTGAGGGGCGCATATTTAATGCCCTAGTCTTTTCAATCATTGCCGCGCCCGTCTGCTGTCGATAGCTCTGGGAGATCGAAAAACGGGAGAAGATCATGCAACTTAAAGGCAAAACAGCGGCAATTACGGGCGGCACGGCAGGCATAGGGCGCGGTATAGCCGAAGCCTTTTTAGCGGAAGGGGCCAATGTCGGGCTGATGGCGCGCAATCCGGACAAAGGCGCTAAAGTGCTCGAAGAACTTGATGCCGGTGACCGCGCTATTTTTGTGGCCGGTGATGTTATGCAGCAAAATTCCGTTGAAGGCTTTATTGATCAGACCGTATCGAAGTTCGGCACAGTCGATATTCTCGTCAATAATGCCGGTGGTGCTGGCGCCTTGGCCCCGCTCGCTGACCTGACTGATGAAGCCTTTGATGAAGCGATGAAGTGGAATATCTATTCGACATTCTGGGCGACGCGCCGTGCGCTGAAGCCGATGATCGCGCAGCAATCCGGCCGCGTCATCAATATCAGCTCAACCGAAGGCAAGATGGGCAAGCCGACGTTCGCGCCATACACCATCGCGAAGCACGGCATAAACGGCATGACCAAAGCTGTCGCGCAAGAAGTTGGCACTATGGGCATTACCGTCAATTCCATCTGTCCTGGCTTGGTACTCACCGATTTGATCCTCGATAATGGACCGACCACAGCCGAAGGTCTTGGCATGACCTTTGAAGAGATGATCGATATGTTCGCTCGGGAAAGCGCTCTCAAACGGCCCAACACGGTCGAGGAAGTCGCGGCCATGGCATTGCTGTTGGCTTCCGACGCCGGCGCAGGGATTACCGGCGCCATGCTCAGCGTTGACGGCGGTACGGCGCAATATTAGACTTTGGGGCATGAAAGTCCCCTGCACATGATCGGCTTGACCGAGCTCATCATAATCGCCGTTATTGTCATATTCGCGCTCCTTTGGTGGTTGTGGCCGAAAAATGATCGGCCTGATTTAACGGCACCGCCCAAAGATCTGCAGCCGCGCCAGAATATATTGGGCGACCAACATCAGATATCGGGTGAGAAAGGTCCGGCGGCGGCGCATGATCCGCTTGCCGGGACCATCCGTCACGATAGGACCGAACAGCCCGACACCGATCCACTCATGCAGCAGGCCTAGGCTGCGGTGCGCCGCGAGCACAAGATTGAAGCGATCAAACTTGTCCGGCAGGCCAAGAATATCGGGCTGGCCGAAGCCAAAGCGCTTGTCGAACGCCTGGAACTGCGCGACCCGTAGCCGCATCCTGGCCGCACCGGCTGATCCCGATCACACACGATCACACAGCGCACGCCCGTCCGAGCATCGCGTGACAGCTACCTATTTGTGGATAGCGGCGCCGCTATCCGGTCGCTTGTCCCAATCTATACCCAAATTCTAAAACCAATTATTGGGGTATTTTCCCACTTTTCAGTTTCAAGCAATATTGAGCAATCCGGTATCTCGTTATAATACGTTGATATATATGGATTTTCTAAAACTGGCACGCCCTATGCAAAGCTACAGACATCTTCGCAAACACAACCGCGAAGAACCAAATTTAACCAGAAGGAATTTCAAAATGTCGAACGTAAATATCCAAAATCAAGTTGTTGCCGCTTTTGCCGCTCTGTTCTCCGCCGCTGTTCTGATCAGCGCAAGTGTCGGCCCTGCCGTTCAAAACACCGCTTCATTCATCGCTTAATTTAATAACCCATTTTTAAAGGAAACCCTATCATGACCAGCAATCTCCAAAATCAAGTTCTCGCCGCTTTCGCCGCCCTGTTTTCAGCAGCTGTTATGATCAGCGCCAGTGTAGGCCCCGCTGCCCAGAACGCCGCATCTCTGATTTCATAATTTCAAACCCAAAACCCCAAAGGATCACATCATGCCCCGCAATTTCACCGCTCAAATCACTGCCGCCATCGCTGCTCTTATTTCCTCCGCCCTGTTCGTCGGCGCTAGCATCGTCCCTGCCACTCAGAATGCCGCTTCTCTGATCATCTAATTCCAGCGAAAATCCGGCCCAGGCATTTGCCGTGACCGGATTTTTGCTGTGTTAAATGAGATCAGACAACCACTTCAATCCAGTCATCTAATCCTTATAATCGACCTATAATCTATCGGCAGCGCAGCTCCCCGCGATCTATCTCCCGGCCCAACAAGGCACCGCCAGCTGCACCCAATACCGTCCCGACCGTCCGGTCCCGGCCACCATCTATTTCCCGGCCCAGCAAGGCACCAACCGCACCGCCGATGATTAAACCCGTTGTCCCGTCATCGCGTTTACAACGATAGCGCCCGTTGCGATCACGCCAATAGCGATCTCCACGTTTCAGCCGACGCGGCTTGTAATAGCGATCATCGTCATCATCGTCCCAATCATCATCACCGATGCGCAGAAAGTTGGCGACCGGCGCTGCGAAATCTCCATATCCGTCGGACTGTGCCAGCGCCGGCGTGGCCGGCAGGAACAGGGCGGCGGCGGTGAGGCTTACTATTGTGTTTTTCATATCAAACTCCCTTCGTTACGTCTGATTGTCAGGAATAACGCGAGAAATATGAACGAAGTCCAACAGGTCTATTCATCCCCTGCGATTGTCGTCAGGCCGTTTTCCGATTGCGACAAGTAGCTGTTTGGTTCTCGGTCTTGTAGCCGCAACGCCGCTGTCACGAACAAGGCCCCGCCGAACAGTTCCAGCGTCTCCTCGGCAAAACGCACGGCCTCCATTACGTCTAGCAAAACCGCGGAACCGATAACCATCATCGCGGCGGCCAGAGTGGGCCGACCGTGATCAGCCTGAAACCACATGACGATCTGCACCAAATGCCCCGTGCGATACATGAGAATGACCGCCAATACCGGTCCGACGATCGCCAGGATCGCCAGCAAAGGCATAAACCCCGTTGCCGCCGCCTGACGATAAGCCAGCATCACCAGATCCTGTGCCCCGTCCAGTTCGCCGCCGCCGGCCATTGCCGGCATCGAAAAGCTGAACAGTCGCGCCCCGAAACTCAGCTCGCTTAAACAGGCCAACAGCGCCAGGCCGCATAGAACCAGTCCGGTCCCGTTCCTATATAATCTCCGCCGAACACCGATGATCAACGCCACCAGAAACAGGAGAGCCGCGGTCGTTTCGACAATCCCGTCTTCCTTGAAAAATGGCCCGTGGCGAAAGTCGAACGAGGCCACGGCTATCGCCAGGATGCCTATTCCGGTGGCCGCGTAAACCGCCAGTTCGTGTTTCAGAGTAATCACCCTGATAGTTTCATGACAGTTTTGTGAAAATGTAAAGCGGGGTGGATAGCAAATTCTCAGCAATCACCGCGAACCAGCCCCATGCTGCCCGATTTAATCCTGCCACATATCAGACTTTTCAATAGCTTAGGTTTTTCGGCCGGGACCCGGATAATCTGCCAGCCCGCGCGGTTGCTCGTCGTGCGTTTCCACATATGCATGGCACCAAAATCACCGATCATGATCATAGGGGTGGTCATGCTGCCCGGAACGGGTACGCGGCTTGCCGCCGCCACAGTCTCTCTTCACATCCGCGATAAACGCTTTGCTGCTGGTATAGGACAGACCGTCGCTGTCATGTTTACAGCCAAGCCCCCTTTTCATTGGCATCATCCAGCACGGCCTGATCCCACTCGTCCGGCGATGGTGCCAACTGGTCGAGACGCGCTATCGCAGACAAAAGCGCTGAATTATCAGCCTTTTTCTGTGTTCCGACATAACGCCCGGCACGCATCATCGGGCGATAACGGCCGATGCGAACGCGCCGCAGAAGCGTTTCGAGTGTGACCTTTGCTTTTTGTGTTTTCGGCGCGCCCAATATCTCGTCCCAGACCGCGGCGAAATCCTCCGCACCGCGTTTGCGGCGCAGCCGATATGCACTTTCCCGGCTCATACCGACCGCTGCTGCGGCCTGTTTAACGCAGCGGGTTTCGGCCAGAAAGCCGATAAACTCTGCTTGCCGGACCGGCGTCCACCCGTCATGCCGCGCGCGAAGCTCGGCCGGGGTAAAGGCTGGGATATAGGAAATGCGGCGATTCTGGACAGCGGCGCTGCGTGGATCGGGTCTGGTGGGTGGCTGGTTTTTCATAAAGCTGATTAGGGCATAGAACGGCATGTGTAGGAAAGCGGTTTTTGCGCAGCTACCCGATAGGTGCAGCCACGCTCACCCCCGTCTGTCCCAAATCGAGACGCCCGGCTTTATCGCGCCGAATCGGTTGTTCGCAGGTGCAAAAAATGTTAATGTTTTGTTAGGGTTCGCAAAACTCAAGCACCGAAAGGCGCTTCATCCTGGCTTTCTGTCCAGGATTTACGGGGATTTTTGATGAAGAAATTGATTTTTGGTTCGGCTGCGGTTGTAGCTATGGCTCTAACTGCGCCGGCACAGGCAGCGGTTATTTCGTTTGACGGTCTGAGCGGCGGCAATGGCTCTGTCTTTACTGGCCCTTATGTGGAAGATGGCTTCACTGTCAGCGCCGGCCGCGGCGATATCTTTGAAGGGCAACTCTTTGGTAACCCAGCGCCAAGCCTGGTTGTCGGATCTGTCTTTGGCGGCGGTCCCATCGGCTCGGTCCAGGTGCTCGGCGGCGTCTTCAACTTCAACTCTTTCGATCTGGTGACGCAAAACGGTACAGGCGATTATCAGGTTGACGGATTTCTCAACGGAAGTTCGGTCTTTTCGTTGATGGGCAGCCTGTCCCCGAGTGGTTTTCAGACCATTGGCGGTCTCGCTGGCAACATTGATCAGCTTAATTTCACCCTGACCGCTAACGGCACGTCAGTTAACCTGGACAATATCAATGTCTCGGCTGCTGTGCCTGAGCCTGCAACCTGGGCGTTCATGATCCTTGGCTTTGGTGCCATCGGTGGAGCGCTGCGTCGCCGCAAGGCAAATGTGAAAGTCAGCTACGCCTAAGCCGCGCTGACACACGAAACACACAGACCCTGCCGGAGCGATCCGGCGGGGTTTTTTGTGGGTGGATTGGGCTGTAGGTCATGGTCGAAATAAATGATTTTAGCCTTTCTTAAATATCCTCCTGATAATTTTCCACGATGAGAAGAAACAAGGTCGAACCCTTTCCAGCAGCGCGCCAGCGCGAAGCCTTTCGGCGTGCGCGGCAAGGTCCGTTTCGCCCGCTACCCAAGGACAGTGATCGTTCGCTTATCGGTTGGCCCGCTTTTGCGATCATTACCTTGGCTGCTTGTTCGGCCCTATTTGCCGCCATCTGGTTCAGCGGCGGGCCGCCCGCCTCGCACAGCGCCGCGATTGATCCGCATCGCGCCAGCTTTGGCATTTGCTTTGGCGCGGTCCGCACCAATTGCGTGGTCGATGGCGATACATTCTGGTTTGAAGGGCGCAAGATCCGCATCGCCGATATCAACACGCCGGAAATTTCGAGCCCCGGCTGCGCGGCGGAAAAACGTCTGGGCGAGCGCGCCAAGATGCGCCTGCTCCGCTTGCTCAATGCAGATGGATTTGACCTTGAGTCAATCGACCGCGATCAGGACCAATATGGCCGCGCCCTGCGCATCGTGACGCGCGGCGGGAAAAGTCTGGGCACGCAGCTGGTCGACGAAGGGCTGGCGGAAGAGTGGCAGGGTTTTCGGCGGGATTGGTGCTAGGTCGGGTGGCTAACTAGTCGGTGTATTTAGGAAACTGTCACCGTAATTCAATGAAAAACATGGCGGCCATGCCAGCCAGAAATTTGAAACGGCTCACAAATCCACTCCCTTTAACCCGTGTTACAACGTGATAGATCGCTTTTGGCCGTCCCGTCTATGCTGCGGGTCACAGATCAACGGCGTGGAGCGGAGCGGGATGATTATTGGTGGTGATGGTGGCGGTGGCTTGGTGATTTTTGGGAATTAGTGCGCTGTCACCTCAATACCAAAATACTCGACTTTTGACCAAGTGGCATTATATCGGGCTACAAAGCTTCCGCTGTTTTTCGCAAGTCGTTCACCATCTTACTATCATCGTTTTCCGAGAGCAGATAATACACACGTGCTATATCGTAGCGTATTGGTGCAATTTGATGCGCTAGGCTATGATTGAGTTCCACTAGTGGCTTCGACTTTTTTGAGGCTTTTGTAGGCAAGATATGAACTAGCTCGAATTTTTCATCCTCGCTCAGCTCTTTAAGCGGCTTGCCTGATACTGGAGAACTTTTTGCGTATCGAAATCTCGGTTCCCAAACATACAAGCGATCAGGGTCTAATCCTTTATTACTTATCAAGTGATCCCTGATCTGTTCACATTTTTGCCGACATGAATCGGCACCGCCATTTCCGGGTTGGGAGAATTTCTCGATAGAAAATATTTGCTTGGCAGCTTTCCTAAACAATACCGCATTTAGGTGATCTGATATCACGTTGTCAGCTTCGCTATTGGTAAGCGACAATTGAAGTTCACGAAATTTATTCACGAAAAGTGACTCATCATGCTGATGCCATGTTCCCTCAGAAATATAGCCAATCACGTCATCTTGAGAATATGAAAGCAGTTGATTGTCCAAACAGGCCGTTGTCACCGCATCCAAGCTCCATTCTAGGGCGGCAACGGTTTTGTGATAAGGAATTTGAGAAAAGTCAAAAAACCTTCCAACCAACAAATGATCGACAGCTCTTAAAGCCTTAGTTGAAAAACAATATCGACGGTCTTTATCTAAAGTGGCTTGGCTAATTATAAAATCGACATCCACAGATCCGTATGGCGCTCCGCTATGATGAGCAGTCCTTTTCAAATAGTCTAAGCGATCACAATCGAGGTCAGACGAAATTATCGTCTTGATCGATTTTTCAACAAACTTATTCTTAATATCGTTGAAAGAAATCTCTAAGTCATCCAAGATTTCACTAATCTCGGTATCCAGTTCCAGAATTTTCTCACCAAGTTTTTCATGTTCAAACGAAGATTTAATCGCCCAAAGTTCACCATTATTGCTACTTTTGTCCGATTCGAAAAAGTTTCCGCTATAATAGTCACCTACAGAATGCTCCGTGGAATGCGAAAAAGGATAGTGCCCAAGGTCGTGGAAAAGCGCTCCTATCCGAAATATTTCTATATCTCTTTCAGAAAATTCCTGGCGCGAACGGTTGTGATTTATGCTTTCCATTATCCGCCGAGCATTAACTGCAGCGCCAACTGAATGCGAAAAACGAGAATAGCTAGCACTCGGAAAGACCAAATGAGCTAGCCCAAGCTGCCTAACATTGTGTAGTCTTTGAAAAGATTTGGTAGACATCAAACGGGCTTCTGCGTCTGATAACTCAATAGACCCATATATTGGGTCGGTTAGTCTTTTCCCTGATGATCTAGCCACAGAGTTACAGCAGTTGATTAGCTTCTAAATGTTGCACTGCTCTATCGTAAAAAGGAACCAACAGAGGTTTATCTTTTTCGATCAAAGCTCTGGCTTTGTTATCATCGCGCCTCAATTCATGGCGAGAATAGTGAACTGAAGCCAAAAGCTCCATCCATCGAGATTTCGAAAGCTGCACATCGTCCGGCACTTCAACCATTTCACAAACCGCCTGCGCAATTTGTCTGGCCGCTGGATTCAACTCCCGACCATCAACCAACGTTTGGTTCTGCAATTCATCGAGCTCATAATAGTCCCGCGTCAATGAAGTAGAATAGGGGCCATTTATGTACCAACTATATGAATATCCGAGTTTAATTCCTTTAGCCTGCATTAGATAAACCGCCTTTTGAAAAACAAGACGATCTTCCTTTGAGTCTATCGACGTTCCTGTGCCCACATCATTTAGGAGCAAGGTAAGCACAGCAAGCTTACTGTTCATAAATACCCTCTCATTTCAGATCGAGGTTATTAAATGTTTGTTCTGCATTTGTACAGGTAAAGTTTTTACCAAACGCGGCCCCCTACTCAGCCGCAACCCCCGCCTGCTCAAACATATCTTCGCCGTCGTCATCATTATCGGTCGCTTCGATGCCGATAATCTTGCCGCCTTTGCGTTGGTCAAAGCTGCTCCAGACTTCGTTCCAGTCGCCTTTGGTGGCGCCTTTGGAATATTCGGTGGCGCGGGTTTCGAAGAAATTGGCATGCTCGACACCGTTCAGCAGCGGAGCGAGCCAAGGCAGCGGGTGGTCTTCGATCATGTAGATCGGTTGGAAGCCCAGCTGGCCTAATCTCCAATCCGCGATGTAGCGGATATAACGCTTAATCTCTTTCGCGGTCATGCCGGTCACCGGACCGTCGCTAAAGGCCAGATCGATAAACGCATCTTCCAGCCGCACGGTTTTCTGGCAGCAGTCGATAATTTCTTCTTTGACATTCTTGGTCAGGCAATCGCGTTCCTGCACAAAGGTGTGGAACATTTTGACAATGCCTTCGCAGTGGAGCGATTCATCGCGCACCGACCAGGACACAATCTGCCCCATGCCCTTCATCTTGTTGAAGCGCGGGAAGTTCATCAGCATCGCGAAGCTGGCAAAGAGCTGCAAGCCTTCGGTAAAGCCGCCGAACATCGCCAGCGTCTTGGCAATATCTTCGTCGGTATCGACGCCGAATGTGCCCATATAATCATGCTTGTCCTTCATTTCCTCATATTCAAGGAACATGGAGTACTCGCTCTCCGGCATGCCGATCGTGTCGAGCAGGTGCGAATAAGCGGCGATGTGGACGGTTTCCATGTTGGAAAAGGCGGTCAGCATCATCTTGATTTCGGTCGGTTTGAACACGCGGCCATATTTGTCGTGATAGCAATCCTGCACCTCGACATCGGCTTGGGTGAAGAAACGGAAAATCTGCGTCAGCAGGTTGCGCTCATGATCGGTGAGCTTCTGCGCCCAATCGCGGCAATCCTCGCCCAGGGGCACTTCTTCCGGCATCCAGTGAATCTGCTGCTGCCGCTTCCAGAAGTCATAGGCCCATGGATATTCAAAGGGCTTGTAGGTTTTGCGTGCTTCCAAAAGTGACATTTTATTCTTTACTCCGCTCTATTTCCAAACCCTCTCCCGCTTTAGGGGAGAGGATAGTAAGACTTGGTAGCTTGCCTACCTAGTCGATCTTGGAGAGGGGGAGCGGGATGCCATTACGGCCGGCCCCCTCTCCAACTCCAATTACGCTGCTAAAGCAGCTAATTTCCGTATCCTCTCCCCTAAAGCGGGAGAGGACTATGCGCCTTTACCATCTGAAGAAAACGGCCTCCTCCCAAAAGGAGCAAAGGGAGGAGGCAGTGGGCAAAATCAATTCATAAATATTATCATCTGTTGGTTGCTAATCGTTTGGATTCTGTAACTGGAAGACCAGCTTCCGTAGGTACGTAAATCAATGACGCCTTCGAAGATTCAAGTGCCTGAATTTGAAGATATCGAAGATACCCTTCCGGCCCTCCCAAGCTATTCTGCAAAATTGCATTGGCTTTGGCAGCACCTTCGGCCCGAATCACCTCTGCATCTGCTAGTTCAATCGCACTTTCCTTCTTCGCCCTAGCCTCTAGCGTTGCGACCTGGCGAGAAGACTGTGCTTCTGCCAATGCAGCCTCACCTGCCAAACGTTGAGAATAGACATTATATTGGGGCCACAACACCAGTAACAGAATGAACAGAATTAATCCGATCACCGTAATAATAGCATAACCTCCAAAACCCATTCTCATTAAGCATCAACCCAAATCAAAAACTCAACTCCAACTCGATCAAAGTAATACTTTGATCGAAACCCTTACTGACATGCCAGACACTCGTCATAGTCGGTGGTCTCGGCCGTCATCAGCTCAACCGTTTTCGGGTCGAGCGTATTGTCCGCTTCCACGCCGCCAGACGCTGTTTCTTCGTTATTGGCAAAGCCGGCGCGCTGGATCGATTTCGAGCGCAGGTAATAGAGCGACTTGATGCCCAGCTCCCATGCGCGGAAGTGCAGCATGAGAAGGTCCCATTTGTCGACATCCGCCGGGATGAACAGATTCAGTGACTGCGCCTGATCAATATAGGGCGTGCGGTCCGCCGCGAGTTCGAGCAGCCAGCGCTGGTCAATCTCGAAGCTGGTTTTATAGGCATCTTTTTCCTCGGCAGAGAGGAAGTCGAGATGCTGGACTGAACCACCCTGCTCCAGAATCGAGTTCCAAACATTGGTGCTGTCCTTGGATTTCTCGACGAGCAGTTTTTCGAGATGCGGGTTTTTGACGACAAAGCTGCCGGACAGCGTTTTGTGCGTATAGATATTCGCCGGGATCGGTTCGATACAGGCGGAGGCTCCGCCGCAGATGATCGAAATCGATGCGGTTGGTGCAATTGCCATTTTGCAGGAAAAGCGCTCCATCACGCCCTGGTCAGCGGCATCGGGACATGGTCCGCGTTCCTTGGCGAGCATCATGCTGGCCTCGGAGGCTTTGGCTGAAATATGCTTGAAGATCTTCATATTCCACGATTTTGCCAGCGCACTTTCAAAGCCGAGGCCGCGGGCCTGCAGGAAGCTGTGGAAGCCCATCACGCCCAGACCAACACTGCGTTCGCGGCTGGCGCTATATTTGGCGCGCGCCATTTCATCCGGTGCGCGGTCAATATAATCCTGAAGCACATTGTCGAGGAAACGCATGATGTCCTCGATAAAGTCCTTGTCTCCGCTCCACTGATCCCAGGTTTCGAGGTTCAGCGAGGACAGGCAACACACTGCCGTCCTGTCCTCGCCCAAGTGATCGCGACCCGTTGGCAGAGTGATCTCGGAACACAGGTTGGATGTGGACACTTTCAGACCCAGATCGCGGTGATGCTTGGGCATCATCCGGTTCACCGTGTCGTTGAAGATAATATAGGGCTCACCCGTGGCGAGACGCGTCTCGACCAGTTTCTGGAACAGCGAGCGCGCATCAACCGTGCCGCGCACTTCGCCGGTCTTGGGTGATTTCAGATCCATCTCTGCGCCATCACGCACCGCTTCCATAAATTCGTCGGTCAGCAATACGCCGTGATGCAGGTTGAGCGCTTTTCGGTTAAAGTCACCGGACGGCTTTCTGATTTCCAGAAATTCTTCAATTTCCGGATGATCGATATCGAGATAGCAAGCCGCCGACCCGCGCCGTAGGGACCCTTGCGAAATCGCCAAGGTCAGGCTGTCCATCACCCGCACGAACGGAATGATACCGGATGTTTTGCCATTCAGGCCAACCGGTTCGCCAATGCCGCGGACACTGCCCCAATAGGTGCCAATGCCGCCGCCCTTGGAGGCGAGCCAGACATTCTCGTTCCAGGTATTGACGATCCCGCCGAGGCTGTCGTCAACACTGTTGAGATAGCAGGAGATCGGCAGGCCGCGACCGGTGCCGCCATTGGACAATACGGGCGTTGCCGGCATGAACCAAAGCTTGGAAATATAATCATAAAGCCGCTGGGCATGATCCTGATCATCCGCATAAGCATCGGCCACACGGGAAAACAGGTCCTGAAAACTCTCGTCCGGAAGCAGATAGCGATCCTTCAGCGTCTCCTTGCCAAAGTCGGTCAGCAAGTCATCGCGGGCATCATCCTGAACGATTTTGAACCGGCGCTTCTCGACACTATGACTGTCGCGCTCCGCCTTCAGTTCTTTCTCGTCATTTTTCTTTGTCGCTGCCGCCTCGGACTCAGCCTTTTTGCTGATTTCCGGTTCTTTGACGGGTGCTTTCTTCGCGGTGTTTTTGGCTTTGTCTTTCGGCGTGTCCAAAACTTCGGCTGCCATGTCACTCTCACTCATATCTCTATCACTATTCCCGGCATCATCCCGGTTATCTCTAAAATCCATCAAAGCCCCCTAATCAAACTACCAAACCAATCTTATTTGCCAGCTTTTCAGCCAGCCTTCTGGTGGGTTTAATACCGGGCCATTTGTTCTTGTATTGTTCGACTCGGACAATCTCTTGTAGCCGAGCCGCCTAACATAACATTTTTACAGCCTGGGCGGGCATTTTATTTTGCCCAAAAACCCGAAAAAATTCCTTGTGATTTAGACCAAAGGGAGCCGTTCACCGAGTCGGCGTTACGAGCGCGTAATACTAGACGTTGGTGTGCCCCCTTGGCCTAACCACAACCTATAGTGGCTGAATCAGAATTATATGCAAGAGGGTAAATGACATTTTAACGACTCTATTCGTCGTATAAATGAATCGCTTCATCGACAGCCGATTCATGCTGCAGTGCAGCGACGCGTGGACCCGCTAAGAGTGCAGCATAAGGCAATAGCAGCGATCAAATTTTACAAAATAATTATCCACACTTCATGCACAGGTGTGAATGACGCATTTGTGACACCAGATATGGTGTTTGAATGATTCAACGCCATGAAATTTTATTTCATACACCTTATCCCGTTGATCATACCAAATATGTTGCACGGCCCCTCTGCCGGCAACAAGGACCAAGCTTATTTTAGGCACAGTCTGACTAGACAGCATAGGTTCATTGAAGCAGGCTCATTATCGCTATCTGATATGTCGCATTGGGCCACTATGCTGCATCGGGGATGCGGCCTCTCTTTTTGAAGAAAATCAACTATGCGTAGTTTTTTCAAACTCCAGTCGCATGACATTGCGATTGATCTGGGCACTGCCAACACGCTTGTCTATCAACGCGGGCGCGGAATCGTACTGAACGAGCCGTCGGTGGTCGCATTAGAGACTAATGATGGAGTGACGAAGGTACGGGCGGTTGGCAGCGATGCCAAGTTGATGATGGGCAAAACGCCTGACAATATAAAAGTCATTCGGCCGCTGAAAGATGGCGTGATCGCTGACCTTGATGTTGCGGAACAGATGATCAAGCATTTCATACAGAAGGTGCATGATAAAAAGACCGGGCTGCTGAGGCGATTCGACATCGCGGTTTGCATTCCTTCCGGCTCTACCAATGTTCAACGCCGGGCGCTTCGGGATGCAGCATCCAATGCTGGTGGATCGCGGATCTTTTTTATCGAAGAGCCCATGGCCGCTGCGATTGGTGCAGGAATACCTGTTGCGGAGCCGATTGGCGCGATGGTTGTCGATATCGGCGGCGGAACCACGGAAGTGGCTGTATTGTCGCTACAGGGCTTGGCTTATAGTACGTCAGGACGCATGGGCGGCGATAAAATTGATGATGCCATAACGTCCCATATCCGCCGCAAGCACAATCTTGCCATTGGCGAAACCACTGCAGAAACGATCAAACATGGGATGGCGAGCGCCGTCAGCCCAATCGATAACGGACGCACCATGCATATCAAGGGCCGTGACCTCGTTAAAGGTATGCCGCGAAAGATCATCATCACGGAAGCCGAAATCGCCTACGCAATAGCCGAGCCCGTCGGTCAGATTACCGATAGCGTTCGCAATGCGCTTGAGAATACCGCACCGGAATTGGCGGCAGACATTGTCGATCAGGGTATTGTCCTGACCGGGGGCGGCGCGTTGCTCGGACGGATCGATAACCATATCGCGGAGGAAACAGGTCTCGCCGTAACAATCGCTGATGATCCATTGACCTGCGTTGCCAATGGTGCGGGACAGGCATTTGAAGATCCGCTCTATCGCAACGTTCTGATCCCGGCCTAGCATCGCTGGCCAGACTGCCGCTAAACCATAGAAAAACTTGCCGCCTTTCGTCATATCCGCCAAAAGGCTACCGGATCGCACCCCAAGATAGTTTCCGGAGCCACGATGACCGTTACGATAAAAACCGCCGACCTGATCGAAAGCGTCGCCGACGCGCTGCAATTTATCTCTTACTATCATCCGATGGATTATATCCGGGCACTGGGCGAGGCCTATGAGGCAGAGAAATCACCGGCGGCCAAGGATGCGATTGCGCAGATTCTGACCAACTCCCGTATGTGCGCCGAAGGACATCGGCCGATTTGCCAGGATACCGGTATCGTCAACGTTTTCATAAAATGGGGTATGGATTGCCGGCTCGATGAAACATCGCAGTCGATGCAGGAAATTGTCGATGAAGGCGTACGCCGCGCCTATCTCCATCCGGAAAACAAGCTGCGTGCCTCGATCCTCGCCGATCCCGCTTTCACGCGGCGTAATACCAAGGATAATACGCCGTCCGTGCTCCATGTGGAAATGGTGCCCGGCGACACGGTCAGCGTCGATGTTGCGGCGAAGGGCGGCGGGTCCGAAAATAAATCGAAATTCAAGATGATGAACCCGAGCGACAATATTGTTGATTGGGTGCTCGACATGGTCCCGCAAATGGGCGCGGGCTGGTGCCCGCCGGGTATGCTCGGTATCGGTATTGGCGGTACGGCGGAACGCGCTGTCCTGCTTGCCAAACAGTCGCTGATGGATCCGATTGATATGGGGCAGCTGAAAGAACGCGGCCCGCGCAATGATATCGAAGAATTGCGCATTACGATTTTTGACAAGGTCAATGCGCTTGGCATCGGCGCACAAGGGCTTGGCGGGCTTTCCACGATCCTCGACGTGAAAATCAATGACTGGCCGTGCCACGCGGCGGGCAAGCCGGTGGCGATGATCCCCAATTGCGCCGCCACGCGCCATGCGCATTTCACGCTGGATGGCAGCGGGCCTGCTTATTTGGAAGCACCGAAGCTGGACGAATGGCCGAACGTGAACTGGACCCCATCATCCGAAGCGAAGCGGGTTCATCTTGATCAGCTCGACGAAGCCGAAGTGGCAAGCTGGAAACATGGTGACCGCTTGCTGCTCAACGGCAAGATGCTAACCGGCCGCGATGCCGCGCACAAACGGATCAAGGATATGCTCGACAAGGGCGAAGAGCTGCCGGTCGAATTCAAGGGGCGCGTCATATATTATGTCGGCCCGGTCGATCCGGTTGGCGAAGAAGTGGTCGGCCCGGCTGGCCCCACCACCGCCACGCGAATGGACAAATTTACCGACATGATGCTGGAACAGGGCCTGCTGGCGATGGTCGGCAAGGCGGAACGCGGCCTCGATACCGTCGGCTCGATCAAGAAACATAAGAGCGCCTATCTGATGGCGGTCGGCGGCAGCGCCTATCTGGTGAGCCGCGCGATCAAGGGCTCCAAAGTCGTCGGCTTCGAGGACCTCGGCATGGAGGCGATCTATGAGTTTGAGGTGCAGGATATGCCGGTGACCGTGGCCGTCGATGCCGAGGGCCAAAGCGTCCACCATCTCGCGCCGCTGGTGTGGCAGGAAAAGATTAAGCGCGAGAAACTGCTGGAGGGCGTTTGAAACATTGGCGCCAGCTGTTCGAACCGGAGACATATCGGCGCGAAATTTTGGAGCAGGATGTCTGCCTGTTTTCACCGCTGGACCCGATAACTCTTGCCAACCGGCTCAAGGATGAAATGGAATTGTCGAAGACACGGACCGGCAGACAAGTTTATGGCTTCGGGACCGAGAAGAAAATGAACCTTGTTTATGCCAAACGCAAGGGATCGCGAGGCTTCGCAGCACAGCTGGCGGCCACCATGGAAGAGCATGAGGGCGGCACTTTAATGACGGGCCGGACCAAGCAGATTTTGAAAGATATTCCTTTTGTCATTCTCTGGTGCGCCTTCACCGGCATTTTTTTCGCGGGTTCGCTGGTATTTTGGTTCCATGATTTTGACTGGCTGGCCCGCCTGATATTTTCGGGCATTCCTGCCGCGATGTTCATCATGGTGCTGGCGCTCGAATGGGGCCGGCCGGAACGCAGGCCGCCCGAGGATATTGGCAGTGCCCAGGATATTATCGACTGGCTCGCGAAAACCGTGAACGCGTATCCGGTCGAGCAGAACCCGGGAGTGCAGATCAAATGAATACAGACCGAAAAGTCAAACTCTTCTCCCCGCTAGATCCGATTACGCTGGCGACCAAGCTCAAGGCGGAGATGGAAAAGCGCGAAGACAGCAAGGACTTTCATGTCTTTGGCGGCGGCACCGAGGAAGAAATCACATTGCTCTATGGCCGCCCGCATATCTTGACCGGGATTGAACCCAAACTCAGGGGCACGATGCGCGCGCATGATGGCGGGACCTTGATCGAGGCGAAGACCATGAAGCGCGGCAATCCCAAGAAATTCTTTGTCATCTGGTTCGCATTTCTGATCCCATTTGTGGCCATTGGCATCGGCTCGTGGTTTTTCGACGGACCACCGCTGATGTTCAAAATCATGTTTACCGGGATACCCGCCATCATGATGGGCGCTGGCATTTTGATGTTTCGCCAGTCGCTCAAGAAAAAGCCGGAAGACTTTGGCACAATCTATCATATCCTCGACTTTCTTGAGGAAACCGTCGATGCGCGGCCATTTAGCCGCTATTAATCGATTGCGGCCTCTTTGACTTTCCCCATCTGGATACCTGCCGCTCTGCTGGCCGCGCTGTTCCTCGCCTGGCGGATGGCCGTACAGCAACGCATCCGCGCCGAAATGTCGGTCAATGCAGCGGCGCTGTCGCGCTTCTTCTTTGGCTGGCCGATCGCCTGCGCCATGCTTGCCAGCTATATGGCGGCGACCGGACGGAGCACCCTGCCCCCGCTGGACGCATCCTTCTGGTGGTTCGCCTGGGCCGCCGGCTTTGCGCAGATGGTGGCGACAAACCTCATCATCATGTCCTTCGGCTTTCGCAATCTGGTCAGCGGCACGGCCTATATGAAGGTAGAAACCCTGATCGTGGCGTTTCTCGGCTGGCTGATACTTGGCGAAACTCTCGCGCCCTTGGCATGGCTGGGCATTGCTGTGGCTTTCCTGGGCATATTATCCGTTTCCATCGACGGCGGCGCGCGCGGTTTGTGGCAATGGCTGCGCGGCCTCAAACAGCCAGCCGCATTGACGGGTCTCAGCGCCGGTTTCCTGTTCGCGCTGACCGCAATCTTTATCAAGCAATCAGCCAATGCGGTTACCGATGTCGAGCGCACCTATGCTGGATTGATTGTCCTGACTGCGGTGCTGGGATTTCAGGCGCTGATGCAGGGCAGCTATGTCACCATCCGCGAACCGGACCAGTTTCGCGCGATGCTCAAGCGCTGGCGAGTCACGGCACAAGTGGGTGTGCTCGCCGCAACGGCTTCGGCGGGCTGGTTCATCGCCTATGCCCATGCACCGGTTGCCCTGGTCGGGATTGTTGGCCAGACGCAGATTTTAAATACGCTGGGCTTTGGACGGTTCTATCTGAAGGAGCCGCTTGGCCGCGGCGAACTGACCGGTATCATGCTGGTCGGAATCGGGGTGATCATGGCGCTTGCGTCCGCGCTCTAAAAGCGGGGGCTGCTTATTGCGGTTCCCGCCACATGGCTTCCAAAGGCGGACCACCCTCTCCGCAAGCAAAAACCTCTTTCCGCGCGAATCCGTGATGCGCATAGAAACCATGATTGTCCGGATTGCTGTTCTCCAGATAGCAGGGAATAGCCTGCGCATCGCAGGCCTGCAGAACAGGCGCGAGTAATGTCTTGCCAAGGCCCTTCCCGCGGGCGGATTGCCGCGTGCCAATGGTAAACAGATAGCAATGCGGTTCGCGCGGATGATGCGCGGCCATGATCTCACCTGCGCGCATCGCCCGCTTGAGGCCGCCGATGCTGCCTTGGATCAGCTGCGCAAGTGCGAACCGGGCCGTGGCGATGGCACCCATGTCGCCGCTTTGGCCGGGGCCGAGCCACATGGTCGCGCCGTCGTCGCCAGCAAGATGGCAAAAGCCTTCGCGTGTATAGATGTCCCTTGCTAGCGCCCGAAAGGAAGCGCGGATGGCCGTCTGGCTGCCGAACAGCCAGCTGTTAACTGGGTCTTCGGCAAAGGCTTCGGCGGTGATATCGGCAACTTTTCTCCAATCGCCGGGATCCGCTCGCCTGATAGGACCGGGAAGCTCAATATTCATCAGCGTTGCATCTTCGCGACAAATTTTTGTACATCATATTGGTCATCGCCCTCTTCGCGCGGTGCATATTCTGCAAACGCGGCTTTCATCTCGTCATAGCGCTCATCAAAGCGCACGACATTATAGCCATGGCTGACGACATAATATTCGCCTGCCTCGATCTGCGGCGCGATGATGGCGGCATATGCACCAACATCCATGGCCGCTGGCGCTGTGCGATTGAAATCCGAAAGTTCGGATTGCACCCAACCGGGAATGATGACTCCGGTGGTCAGCCACTCTGGCGCTTCCCGGCGGAGCACGTCCATCAAGCCGAAAATGGCGTGTTTGCTGGCGACATAGGCCCCGCCGCCAAATGGGAAGGCATTGAACAGCGCATTTTCTGACGCAACCGAATAGATGGCAGCCGGCTTCTCCTCGGCGAGAAACCGTCGGCCAAATTCCGAGATGCCTTTCCACATGCCCCAGAAATTGACCTCGAATATCCGCCGCGCCTCTTCGGGATCAGTCTTGATCACCGATTTCATCGAGCCGCCAATTCCAGCATTGTTGATCAACATGTCTGCCCGGCCATTTTCAGCCCAGGCAAAATCGGCCAGCGCCTTCAGAGCATCGGGATCGGTCACATCGCCGCATTGCGTTTTTGCATCAATGCCATCTGCGGTCAGATCGGCAGCCGCTTCCGCCAACCGTCCAGCTCGCGGTTCAAAGAGGATCAGCCGCGCACCGCATTTTCCAAGCTCGCGTCCAAGCGCGAGGCCAATGCCGGTCGCACCGCCCGTGATGACCACCGTCTTGCCATCGACTTTCATGAAATCCTCCCTTTTTTCCGCCTATACTGTCACATGAAAACCACCGCCGCGAATATATCGCTCACGGTCCCTGACAACAGCGACGAGACATCCTATATATAGCTTATGTATGTTTTTATCATCTTTGTCTGCGGCGTTGGTAATTTCGCCATGCACAAGGCGATGATGGAGAGCAATCATCCGATGATCACAGAGGCGCGGGGCAGCTTCTCGAAATTTCTCGGCCCCTATGGCAGTTATATCTTAGAGTTTTTCATGCTTGCCGCCGCACTGATCTTCGCGAATATGGGGATGCTCAGTGCTGTGTTCTTTTATGGCATATACACTTTAGCCAATGGCGCGGGCGCTTACGTCCTATTTTCAAACAAACGTTAAGATAGAATAGTTTATATAACCGTATCACGGATTCGGAGTGTAAAGTTGTTGATCCGACTACAGATGTAGTTTGTCGAAAGCCGGTATCTCCTGTAACCAACCGGTCATAGCAGGCGGGCAAGAACCGAACCAAACAAACATAAATTTAGTTCCGTTAGGGGGGATTATCTTGATCAAAGCCAACTGGTTACGCGTTAGCGCTGCTATTTCTGCGCTGACCGCATCAATTGCCATCTCATCTCCGACATCTGCGCAAACCGAAACGACCGCCCCAACCGCGACCAGTAATAATCTGCAACCACGGATAGAAAATGGGCGTCAGGTTTATGATGCGTCGCAATTTTCCCGCTTCAATCCTCGCACCGCCTTGGACATCGTCTCGCAAGTACCCGGCTTCATAATCGATACCGGCGATGATGAAGCCCGTGGCCTGGGTCAAGCCGATGAGAATGTATTGATCAACGGGGCCCGGATTGCCGGCAAGAATAATGATGCCTTCACGGTTCTGGGCCGTATCTCGGCAGCGAATGTAATGAGAGTTGAAATTGTCGACGGCGCGACGCTCAGCATTTCCGGTCTGTCGGGTCAGGTGCTTAATCTGGTTACCAATAGCGACGAGACCACTGGTATTACCGGCAATTTCAAATGGCGTCCGCAATGGCGGCGCGCGGGCGACAACTGGTTTGCTGGCGAAGCGTCGATTAGCGGTCGGCTTTTCAACGGCGATTTCACGATTGCCGTTGAGAATGACGCGTTTCGCAATGGCGCACAGGGGCCGGAGCGGATTACAAACGGATCAGGCGGCTTGCTTTTCTTGCGGGACGAAGTTGCCCGCACACGCGGCGACCGACCCTCCATCAATGTCTCTTATAACCGCACCAGCACCGCCGGATCGGTATTCAATATCAGCGGCGAATATGGCCTCAACCATTTTCGCCAGCGAGTCGACACGCTGCGCACGCAGCCCGACACGCCAGATATAATTGAACTGTTCACTGGCCGGGAGCGCGAATGGAATGCAGAGTTCAGCGCAGATTATGAGTTTAATCTCGGCGGCGGACGGTTGAAACTGATCGGTTTGCAACGGCTGGAGCATAGTCCGACGGAAGATTTTTTCAGTCGCACATTTACTGACGGAATAACTCCAACCCTCATCAGCGCCTTTGATCGAACTGTCGACGAAGGGGAATCGGTTCTGCGCGCCGAATATGGCTGGAAAACTTCTAGCGGTACCGACTGGGGCTTCAGCCTTGAAGGGGCCTATAATTTTCTCGAAAGCGAGGCCCAATTATCCAATGGTGATCTGGATAATTCCAATACCAAAGTGGAAGAGAAACGAGCGGAGTTGATAACCACCTATGGTCGGCCATTGTCGGATAATTTGACCCTGCAGGCAACACTGGGCGGTGAGTATAGCGAAATCAGCCAGGGTGATCTCAGCCGTTCGTTCGTGCGGCCGAAAGGGTCGGTCGCTTTGGCATGGAGACCGGTCGATGATTTTGATCTCAGCGTCAAATTGTCGCGGGAGGTGGATCAGCTCGACTTTTTTGATTTCATCGCTTCGGTAGAAGTTTCGAACGATGTGATCGACGCTGGCAATCCTGATCTGGTACCGCCACAAAAATGGCGCGCCGAAATGGAAGCAACCAAAAAGCTCGGTGCGTTTGGTTCGGCGACGGTTACGCTATTCGGCGAGAAGATTAGCGATATCGTGGACACGGTTCCGCGCGGCCCGGCGGCAGAGGCGCGCGGCAATATCGATAGCGCAGATCGCTTTGGCATCGAACTGGTCTCCACCCTGCTATTCGACCCGATTGGCTGGCAGGGCGCCAAACTGGATATCGAAGTTGAAGCGGCAAAAAGCAGTGTCCGTGATCCGATCACCTTCCGCAATCGCCGGATCGGGCAAGACGATATCTACAGCTACGAAATCACTCTGCGTCACGATATTCCGAATTCGGACTGGGCCTGGGGCGCGGGTATCGAAGATTTTGATGATGTCGGCAATATCCGCCTCGACCAGATAGCGGATTTTGACACGCGCGCACCCTATTCATGGGTTTTCATTGAGCACAAGGATGTCTTTGGCCTCACGGTAAATGCCAATCTCGGCAATTTGTTTGATCGCGGAGAGCGTTTTGTCCGCACGGCTTACGGGCTATTGGATGAAGACACTGGCGAATTCACCAGACTTCGTCGTGATGGACCAATCGGCTTTATAGAAAACCGGAACCGCAAATTCGGTCTAATATACCGGCTCACCATCAGCGGGAGTTTCTAAAGCCGCACATCGGCGCGCATAGACAATCAAGCGTCGCATCCCTACATCCGAGGGATGCCGCCAGACTATAGCACCAAGGGTCAGATCGACCCACCGATGATCCCAACGTTGAAGCGCTTTCTGCCTTACTTGTGGCCGAAGGACGAACCTACGTTGCGTCTGCGTATTGTAATTGCGGGGGTGTTAGTGCTGTGCGCAAAGGCGGCGGTTCTTTCGATGCCATTCGCTTATAAAGCGGTGGTTGATGGCATGACTGCTGGTACGGAAGCAGCGCTGACCGTGCTGTTCGCCCTGGTTGCCGCCTATGGCTTGGCGCGTTTCGGCCAAGTGATGTTCGACAATTTGCGCAATATTGTGTTCGAGAAAGTCGGTCAGGAAGCCGCGCGGCGTCTCGCGACCAATGTTTTTACTCACCTGCACCAACTGTCGCTGCGCTTTCATTTGGGACGGCGCACGGGCGAAATCACGAAAGTCATCGAACGCGGCACAAAGAGCATCGATATCATGCTCTATTTTCTGTTGTTCAATATTGCACCGACACTGATCGAACTGATCGCTGTGTTAATTATTTTTCAGGTGAAATTCGGTTTTGGTCTGGTCGCGGCGACCATGACAATGGTCGCCATCTATATATTTTTCACCCGCAAGGTGACTGACTGGCGCAACGCCCTGCGTGCGGAAATGAATGACATGGATACCCGCGCTATTGGACGATCCGTTGATGCCCTGCTCAATTATGAGACAGTGAAATATTTCACCGCCGAAGACCGCGAGGGTGAACGCTACAATCGAGCCATGCAGGATTGGGCCAATGCGGCAGTGAAATCCGAAAACTCACTGGGCATGCTCAATATTGGTCAATCGCTGATCACCAATCTGACGATGTTTGGGGCCATGAGTTATAGCGTCTACGGTTGGAGCCAGGGACAGTTGACGGTTGGCGACCTGGTGCTGGTCAACGCGCTGCTGATGCAGTTATTCCGTCCGCTGGACCTGCTTGGCATGGTCTATCGCACAATCCGTCAAGGTCTGGTTGACATGGATGCGATGTTCAAATTGATCGACACCGATCCGGAGATTAAAGACAAACCGGGCGCGGCAACACTCCATGTGCGCGCTGGAGCCGTGGCGTTTGAGGATGTCGCTTTCGCTTATGATACGGATCGCGAGATACTCAAAGGTCTGAGCTTTACTGTACCGCCCGACGGAACGCTGGCCATTGTGGGACCGTCTGGCGCAGGAAAATCGACCCTCGCGCGGTTATTGTTCCGTTTCTATGATCCCAAAGCAGGCGCTATCCTGATCGACGGTCAGGACATATCCAATGTTACCCAGAACAGCCTGCGCGGAGCCATTGGCATCGTCCCGCAAGACAGTGTGCTGTTTAACGATACGATCGGCTATAATATCGGCTATGGCCGTAATGGCGCGACCCAAGAGGAAATTGAGGCCGCCGCCCAAGGCGCGGCGCTAGACGATTTTATCGCCAAGCTGCCGGATGGATATGAGACGCAGGTTGGAGAGCGCGGGCTGAAACTATCCGGCGGCGAGAAACAACGCGTTGCGATTGCCCGAACTTTGCTTAAAAACCCGCCAATCCTGATATTGGATGAGGCAACGTCGGCGCTGGACAGTCGTACCGAAGATGAAATTCAGGCGACACTCGGCAAAATTTCCGAACGGCGGACGACTTTGATTATCGCGCACAGGCTATCAACCATCACTTATGCAGACGAGATTATCGTCCTGAACGACGGCCAGATTGCGGAGCGTGGCAATCACCGAATGCTGTTGGCCAAGAAAGGGCTTTATGCCGATATGTGGAAACGGCAAGCCGAAGACCGCCAATTGGAGGCCGTGTAAACCCTATCCCATTACGTGATTGATGCTAAACGTGGGGCTTGGGGAGATGCCGGTTTAATCCTTTTGATGCCTTCATATTTTCAATTTCAATGTTTACATTGTTGGCAAATATATAAGCTCCAATCTGGCATTTTTACATTATATTACAAATTCCAAAACCCTATTATGTTGCAAATTCAACGCTGAATAGGTTTACGTAACAATGTAATAGTGTAAATAGTGGCAACAGGGTAAGTTGTATTGTGACGTAATCGCGGGGGTATTACAGGCAAAAATGGACGAGGTCGGTGTCGAGATTGCTGCAATTAAAAATGCTCTCGTCGCAGCAGCCAAAAAGGTTGACACTCTGAGTGAGTTGATCACGGTTTCTGACAATTTGATTTCTAAAGATGACTGCTCAACCGCAGATGAAATGGACAATGCCGAGCTGATTAATCGGGCCGAAACCATGCTCCGATGGAGCCGGCTAAAAGCTAACATGCTCAATATGGGTGCCGGATTATTTACGGATTCCTGCTGGAATATGTGCCTGGATATCTACGTTTGTGACCTTAAGGACGAAAAGATCACGGTTTCCTCCATTGCTCATAGTTCGGGCATTCCGATGACAACTGCGATGCGGTATATCAATGTGATGGTGGAAGAAGGGTTGTTGGAAAAATCTCCTAATCCGTCAGATAATCGCATGATATTCATTTCCACGTCCACATTCTGCAAAGACAAAATCTCCCTGATCCTGCAGAGTTTGGGCTCACAAAAATCATAACGCAGCGCCTCGGAATTACAGATTTCAAAAGACTTTCTCACGCTTTCTGATGAAGTTAACCCGACTTTAACTATCTTTGTTCATTTCTGAATTTACCAGGTGACGGTTCGGAGATTGCGGGATCTCCGAACCACGCTTCCCCGGCAGTGCCGGATTATGTGGTTAGTCATCTGGGTAGTTGTATGAACGACGCAAATGTAGAAACGCTGTTAGCAGCCAAGCTGATCGGCAATAGTCCGAAAATGCAACAACTGCGCATGCTGGTAAAATTTGCGGGGCGTTGCAATTCCTCCATTATGATTTCTGGTCCTTCCGGCAGCGGTAAGGAAGTTGTCGCTGACGCCATCCACACCATTTCACAGCGGGCAGATGCCCCCAATATCACTGTAAACTGCGGTGCATTGCCGGAGCAATTGATCGAATCCGAATTATTTGGTCACGAAAAAGGCAGCTTTACTGGCGCTTTCAAACAACATGTTGGCCTGTTCGAACAATCAAATGGCGGCACCATTTTTCTCGACGAAATTGGCGATATGCCGCTCAACATGCAGGTTAAATTGCTCCGCGTATTGGAATCGCGCATCGTGAACCGTGTTGGCGGAAATCAGAACATCCCGATTGACGTCAGGGTCATCGCTGCTTCACACAAAAATCTGGGCACAGCAATCCAGCGGGGCTCTTTTCGCGAAGATCTTTTCTATCGGCTTTGTGTTGTTCCTATCGAAGTTCCTGCCCTTCATGAGCGGACCGAAGATATTCCAGCCTTGGTTGAACATTTCCTGAAGCATCAATCAGAAGATGTGCCATCGCCTATTTTCACGCCAGAGGCTTATGCCGTCCTGCAGAGCTATGACTGGCCGGGTAACGTTCGCGAATTGCGCAATGTTGTAGAGCGTGCGACGGTATTTTTTGCCGGCCAGCTGGTTCAGGCGCGTGACATTGCCGCCTTGGTGCAATCTGATATTGTTCCAGCCGCCCCCCGTGTTGATACGCAGCCGTCGTCGACATTCCATAACCAATCGGCAGCTAGCGAGGCTCCGTTCACGAGAAGCTTCCCAAATAACGGCCGGGAGACCCCATTTTCTGGCATGTTATCCTCCGCTCTGGGTCAACAAACAACCGATGTCGTGGATCTCAACGCCCATCTTCAAAGTGAAGAGCGCCGGATAATTCTGCACGCTCTCAACACATCGCATGGCGTGGTCTCAAAAGCGGCGCGATCCATCAATATTAAACGGACGACGTTTATTGATAAGATGCGCAAACATAATATCGACAAACATTTTGAAAATGACATGGCCCTCGCCGCTGGCTTTTAGCTTGCCCGGCGTAGTGAATCGACCTGCTGTGCGCCTGGTGCGATAGCCATCCAAGCTTTTTCGATTTCGTGCAGCATTTCCCTTGCAGACTCCACCCGTTCAATGAACGATACATCAATTTCCGCCTGAATACGCCGCGCAGCCTCTACGTAGATGGTATGTAATGTTTGGGCGAGATCTCCCGCTGCATCAAAATCCAACGACTCATCCAATCCATTCAGAATAGACAGCGCCTTCGCCCTACATTCAAACATTCTGCCCTTGTCATTCCGCCGGGCACTCTCGATCATGAGATCCAGACTATCGCGCAACTCAGCAAAAAGTACGGCCACCAGATCATAAGGGTTGGCTGACAGGACATTGCTGTTTTTCTGGATCGATTTATAGCTCGATGCGCGGCGGATGTTCGATTGGAATGTCATGCTCTATTGCTTTCTGACGTTAGTTATTATCGTTAAACGAGGCGAATTGTTGTTCGACATAGGATTGGGTTGCCCGCAAGACGGAAAGCTGCCGCTCTAAACCGGCAAATGTGCCCTGTAATTGCTCGCGCAAGCGATCACCCTCGTCATTAATCTTGACGCGCCGCTCCTCGATTGACTCCCTGATGCTGTCCAATCGCTCCTGAGCTTGAGCCAGCGCACCGCTCTCATCTTGTAAAGTCGCAGAAATTTTATCCAGCGCGCCAGACAATCCGATATTCGTCTCGGTCTCAACCGCTGGTTCCAGCATCAGTTTAATTGCATCAGCATCAATTTCGAGAGCCGCGTCCAGACGGGCGTCATCTATGCTTAAGGTGCCGTCACTCTCCGTCCGGACACCGATATCAGCCAATGTGTTGAATTCGCCGGTGTCGCTCAAGCGTGTCGATGTTAACTGACCGAGCTGCCGGATAACCTCACGAGCACCGCGGTCTCCTGCAAGCGGTCCGCCTGTACCACCGCCCAAGCCGGGTGCGGTTGCGTCATTCAAGGAAGAGCGCAGCTCATTATAAGCGGTAACAAATTCCGTCACCAGGCTCCGCACGTCAAGCGGCTCAGAGCCGCCATTAATCGTCAGGTTTGTGCCTGGCTCAGCTGCAAGCAACGAAATTTCGACGCCCGGTATAGCGCCAGATACTGTGTTGCTGCTGTTGGTCAATTCAATGCCATCAACCCGAATGATGCTGTCCTGTGCATTATCAATATTCGTAAAGTTTAACGGCGTTCCCAGAATAGGCCCACCAGCGGGCGCATCAGTCAGGGTAAAACTGTTATCAGCCCCTTCCCGTGCCTCCATTACCAACCGTGATCCGGCTTTGTCGGTTATGATTGATGCGGTCACACCGCTATTGCTCGTGTTAATCGCATCTCTCAATCCCGCAAGGCTGTCATTGGAGCTGTCTATGACGATATCGAAACTGCCACCGCTATTGTTGATTGTGATTGTCCGCTCACCAATTGGGTCAGATGCGCTGGCAAAAACGTCTGTTTTCTCCCGCTGCGCCGAAGCAGTTTGCACAATTTCAACCGAAGCGGGCAGACCTTCGGGTCGTCCGCCGTCAACCACCTTTGCGGTCGCCAGATCGGTGCGCGTCGAAACCAAGTCACCAACAAATCCTTGGCCGTTCAACGTTTCTTTTACTGCTGCTGCAAAAGTACTCAATGCAGAAGCCGTCGCTGCCATCGCTGAAATCCGCGTGCTGTTTAATTGGTCACGCTGGTTGAGCTGTCCCAGCTTTGCGCCGGTAGACGCAGCAACCAGATCTTCCACCAGCTGCGCACTGTTGATACCAGAACCCGCGCCTACGCTGTTTATTACGTTTGAGAACATAGTTGTTTCACCTTTCGGGAGATAGACGGTGATTTCCAGATCGGATTAAGGGGCTGCTCATTTTTGGTCACGCGAGCCTGCTCCCGTCGGCCGCAAATTGCATATCTTCCGGCACGTCAATCCGCGGCTGGTGCAGCGGACTGACCATTTTTGCATCGAGTTGGATCAAGAAGCTCAGCACCGCAGCAATAGCGGCATACAACCGGTCATCAATGACCTCACCGACCTGTGACGTGAAATATATCGACCGCGTCAGCGCGGGATATTCCATCACTGGCGTTCCGACCTCTGCCGCCATTTCACGCATGCCCAGGGCGATGGCGTCACAGCCCTTACCCAAGACGATAGGCGCATAGTCCTGATCCCGGTCATATCGTAACGCCACGGCGAAATGGGTTGGGTTGACCAGGATAACCGTGGCATCCGCGACGGCCTTGCGGGTTGAGTCGCTCAGCATCTCACTGCGGCGCTGACGCTGGATCGCGCGCGTATCGGGCGAACCTTCGGTCTGTTTATACTCGTCTTTGATTTCCTGTTTGGACATTTTCAATCGCTTGCCGCGCTGAAATAACTGGATTGGCACATCGACCATCGCAATCAACATCAGACTGATGGTTATCCCGACCAGCAATTGCATGAACAACGATGCATAGCTCGCCACAGCGATATTCAAATCCTGCGCACCCAATTGCATCACATCGCCAAGATGAACAAAAATAATCACGCCGCCGACAATCCCGATCAGCAAAACCTTCACAATCGACTTGCCCAATTCCATCAGACCGTTCGTGCCGAAAATTTTTCCCATTCCTTTGATAGGGTCCATTTTGGATGGCTTCGGCTTCATGGCGGACCAGCGAAAACCGAAGGAGCCAAGCATCGCGGGGACCACTATAGCCGCTGCCAGCAAGACAGCGAACAGGCTCATAAATTCCGGAAGAAGACCAGATACGAGAGCAGAACTGCGGCCGCTAATGTCGAAAATCTCGACATCCCGGCTATCGAAAACCAGTGCGCTCGTCAGCATGTCAGCCAAGGCTTGAAACAACGCGCCGCCAAATGTGAACATGGCAGCCGTGCCGACAAATATCACCGTCGCACCGCCAAGATCTTGAGACTTGAGAACATCGCCTTTTTCGGCACTGTCCTTCAATTTCTTTGGGGTTGGTGCTTCGGTCTTTTCGCCGCCGCCAGGTGCTTCTTGCGCCACTATTTCCCTCCCGAAATCAAGGCTGCCTGATCAAGGCCCATGCCTAACGAAAGAATGATCGTGTCCGCCATAATGGGTGCGGTAATCGCCAGCATCACCAGACCAGCGGAAATCGTTACCGGGATACCGACGGCAAACAGGTTGAGTGCAGGCGCAGTACGCGCCAGAAAACCCATGATCAGCTGAATAAGAATAAGCGCGCCGCCAACAGGAAGCGCAATGAGCAAGCCCATCGAAAACAGGGTTCCGCCAAATTTGACAATGCCCCATGCCAATTCTGCACCCAGAAAAGCATATCCCGGCGGTAACGCAGAATAGCTTTCTACAATGACCGCCAACAGCATTAAGTGGCCGTCAATCGCCAACAGCAGCAAAGTCGCCAAAATAGTCAAAAATTGCCCGATAACCGGCGTCGATTGTCCGGTCTGCGGGTCCGACATGCTCGCAAAACCAAGACCCATGGCATTACTAATCGTCTCGCCGGCAATGACGACGCTCGAATATCCGAGCTGTAGTGAAAAGCCTATAGCAACGCCTACCAACACTTCGCCCAGCACAAAAATGAAATTGCCAAGGCTAATGGCAGTATCGGCAGGCAAATCGAAACTGGCGCTATTTGTCGCCACCATGCCAATCATAAACGCCAAAATAATACGAATCTGAACAGGCACATTGGCTGCGCCGAAAACGGGTGTCACAACCATGGCAGCGCCGGGACGGATCATAGCCATCATCCACATCCAGATTTGCGCTTCCACATCTGCAAAACCCGGTGCGATCATAGCAGCAAATCCGGGATGCGGTCGAAAATCTCTCTGGTGAAGTCGACGATCAAGACCAGGATCGATCCACCGAAAACCGCAGCCATAGCCGCAACAATCACCAACTTGGGAACGAAGCTCAATGTTTGTTCATTAATCGATGTTGCGGCTTGCACCATGCCAAGCACTAAGCCGACCAGCAGCGCAGGAATAAGCAATGGTGCGGCCGCCAGTGCGGTGATCCACAATGCTTGCTGGGCAATGCCGAGGAAGAAATCTGTATTATCGGCCATGGCTATTTCGCAAACGAGGCTGCGAGGGAGCCCATAGTCAGAGCCCAACCATCAACCAGAACAAAAAGCAGCAGCTTGAACGGCATGGATATGATCACCGGAGATAACATCATCATACCAAGCGCCATCAACACAGCAGCAACGACGAGATCAATGATCAGGAACGGCAGGAATATGAGGAAACCAATCTGAAAAGCTGTCTTCAATTCACTGGTTACAAAGGCTGGCAACATGATCGAGAACGGGATGTCTTCGGTGGTTTCGAAACCTTCCTCATTGGCAAGGTCCATGAATAACCGAAGGTCGCTCTGGCGGGTCTGTTTCGCCATGAAGCTGTGCATGACCTTGCCCGATCTATCAATCGCTTCGGTCAAGGTGATCTGATCGGAGGAATAAGGTTCGATCGCCTGCTGGTTGATTTGTTCAATACTCGGAGCCATCACAAACATGGACAGAAAGAGCGATAATCCGATCAAAACCTGATTGGGCGGCGTCTGCTGCAAGCCTAGGGCGTGACGCAGTATCGATAATACAATGATGATCCGCGTGAAGCTGGTCATCATAAGAACTATGGACGGCAAAACCGTCAACAGTCCCATGACGATCAGTATCTGCAGCGTCACGCTCAGCGGCTGACCGTCGCCCGATACATCATCCAGAGCGCGCTCAAGCGCTTCGGAAGCGCCTGCTGGTGCTGCGGCCGGTTCAGCTGCGGGCAGCGCTTGTGCAAAAGCCGGATCTGCAACCAATGCAGAGACAGCGAGCGCAACCATCGCCCAAAAATAGGTGAATTTAATCCGCATTTTGAGCATCAATCTTGGCAACACCGTTGCGGGTGACAGACAGGAGTATCTTCCGTCCTTCGAAACTCACCACGGCCAATTTGTTGTTCACGCCGATCGGATGCACTTCGACGATGTTGAGGCTGCCAGTTTTGGCGCGCATCATCGATTGCGGCTGATACTTGCGATAAAGCCAGAGTGAACCGTAAATCAGCAAGCCAATTAGCGGCAGCATGATGAGCAGTTTGACGATGTAAAAGGTCATCAGTTGCGCCTTTCCACACGCGCTCGGGCCATACCGTTCGAAACGATTTCCGCGATACGCACACCGAATTTATTCTTGACTGGAACGACTTCGCCGCGTGCGACCAAAGTTCCGTTCACATTGATATCGATCAGCTGATCGACCTGACGATCCAACTCGACAATGGAGCCTTCTTTAAGGTCCATTATTTCGGATACCGTCATCGATACGCTGCCGACCTCAACCGATAACCGGACCTTGATATCGGCGAGAAATGCATAGTGATCCTGAGGCTCGCTGATGTTAACGCTCGCTTGCTCTGCGGCTTCAAGAGCCTCGCTGTCATGTGTCATATCGTTCATTATCTGGTCCTATAAAAAATGTTTGATTTTGAAGGCGACACCGCCATTTTGCTCACCAATACAGCCATGGGCGAAGACCCGGTCACCGATAATCAGTGGCACGTTATCGGTTGGCGAGACGGGCAGAATATCGCCCACTGCCATCCGTGATAATTGAGATAATTCCATTGTTGGCCGAGCCAATACGGAGCGGACTGGCATGTAAACTTGATCCAGAGAATCTTTCAGTGCGCTTTGCCAAACTGGATCTATCACACTGATTTCATGGGATAGTGGACGGTTCAGCTGTGGCTCAATCTCGGCCAGTCCATCTATCGATTGAATGAAGTCAATCGCTTCAATTGCATGGCCGGACAAAGCCACCCGCGCCGATCCGACCAGAATATTGGGATCATCCAAATCCATCTCGATGTCACCCTTGTCATGGACAAATCCAACAAAGCGAACCTTGGTTTCCAACACCGCCGACCATCCGTCGGTTAGGCCATCACCAATCGCCGCCGCCAGCCGAGCAATCATCCCTTTTTCAGAGCGGGTCAGATTACCTTTTGTACATGTCTCGCCATCAAAGTTTCCGCCAAAAAAGCAATCAACACTTGCTGTCAGGAACAATCGGGAAATACGGACCCAGATCGGTGTTGTTGAAACACCAAAGTGATATCGCAGGTAAACCGCGTCGGTTTCTTGCGCGGCATACCAGTCTAAATAGGCCAACGTGTCGCTGCTGGCCATTTCCACTGCCAATTCACATCCGATAATATCGGTCAAGCGGCGCTTTAATTGACCAGCGAGTTTTTTCTCAACCTTATGATAAACCGTTAAAAGCGTATCATCCGGGCCGCTTTTTTTAAGCAAGCTATGCTCTACCGCGGCCTGAGCTCGCTGTGTGTCGGCGCCAGTGGATTGCATGGCATCAGGGGATGGATTGGACATGACCTCGGCCTCCTCTATTCTCTACTGAACCACCAGGCTGGTGAAATAGACGTCCTCTATCCCGCCAAATCCGCTCTTCTCTCGCAAGGTCGCATTGATGACATCGCGAAGTTTTTTCTTGAGCAGCAGCTTCCCTTCTGGCGTTTCCAACTCCACCGGGTTCTGTTGTCCCAGCTCCATCAGCACCGCCGAGCGGATGGCGATTTCGTGCGCTGTCACGTTTTCAAAAACGCGCTCGTCATAATAGGTTGAAATGGCGAGCGACAATTGCGCAAAGCTCTCGGAACTATAAAGATTTGATGTGAACGGCTGCTCTATCTGATGGTATGATATGGTGAACTTGCTGGCGTCCGGCTCGGGCATGGCCGACTTTGCCTCTTTTTCACTGACCGCAGTTCCGTCTTTAAGAATGATCTTGGGCTTATTAGGGTCTTCCGGTTCTTGGCCTTCGCTATTCATCGTTCCAGCTACATAGAAACCGCCAGCCGCGCCGCCGCCGCCGAGCACGGCAACCGCGACAAGACCGACGATAAGCCCCTTCATCTTACCCTTTTTCTTTTTGGGCTTTTCTTCTTCTGGATTGGCATCTGACATATTGACCTCTGGAATTTATATTGGTTCTGATTATCTGATATTGGTTCAGGCGTAGCGGCTGTTATCCGTCGCTTCGCGACCGGTGGGATCGCTTCCGGTTGATATAGTGGTGCCGCGGTTTTGTGGCTGGGTTGCGCGCTCCTGATTGGCATTCGCGCTGTCCTGCTGCTCAAAATTCATGTTCGGATTTGGGTTAGCTGAAGACAGATTTTCTTTGACATCGACCCGCAGGATCAGATCAGAGCGTCCCTGCCCCTTCAGCATCTCTTGAATCGCTTGACTGTGCTGCGCAATGACATCGCGCGCTGCATCGCTTTCGGCCTCAATCCGTATAATCTCATTCGCGCCCTGGGCGACCAAGGATATCTCCAAGCGTCCCATATTTTTCGGGTTTATCTCAAATTTCTTGAGGTCACCGTTGATCCTCAGGTCGCTAATTTCCGAAGCAAAGCGCTCGGCAAATTGTGGCGCATTCCAGTTAAAGCTTAATGTCTTTTGCGTGGCTGTTTGAGAGGGACTGGCACCGGTTTGGGAAGTGGGTGTCACCGTTTCAACAGAGCTATCCAAAGAAGCGGCGGCGGGAAGATTCTCTATCTCCACAGTCGACGATTTGGCTTCCATCTTGATCGGTTTATCAGCAGAAATAGTAGGTTCAGGACCTTCAATTTCACTATTTTGAGAAACCTTGAAACGCTCGTCTTTGAGGCTGTTCGCCAATCGAAGGTCCAGCAAATTTTCTGTTTTCTGGCCTGGGGTAACATTCTGCGACGTTGTCGGCGCATATGATATCTCGGCATTTTCATTATCTACCTTGGACAGATTGAGCATATCCGCATCTGAAAAAGGCTTCACCGAAACCAGTGCTTTTGCTGCGTTGTCCAACGGCTTATTTTCCGTCTGTGTTTGGACAGTTTTGCCAGATGAAAGCTCAGCCAGCACTCTGCTATGGATCACAGGTTTCAGAGCCTCTGGCGATTTGCCGTCAACCACATGCTTATTTTCAGAGCCCGGGATGCCCCGCTGTTGATCGATATCGCTTGGAACAGCCGCATCAGGTTTGCCGGCGGGGCCATCGACAAAAATCAATGGAATAGAAGCAACTTTATTGACGTCGTCCAGCGCAAGTTTCGGCTTTTCAGTACCCTTGTCGCTTGTCGGCAAATTGACCGGTGCCAGGATTGGTCCTGTAGGAGATGAGCCGTTTGCAGAAGTTGCTTCATCGGTCCTTATAGCGGATGGAGTTTCGCTGACCGGCAATTGCGAAATGAAGCGTTCCGTTTCCGAAGCAGCCACCGAGGTATGAAAAGAACCATCGGAGAGCAATTCGGCGTTTTCACTGCGGCCTTCAGCCGAAGCCTTGAAAGTGCTAGACTGGGGAAGATGAAAACCGTTCGCTGTTGATACCGGTTTAGCATCAGAGTTTACGAACTGCTCCAGGAACTGCTGACCGCGCGCGTCCTCCACCATATCGGGGAGGCCATCTTCAACTGTCAAACGCGCCCGATCTTCACCGGGAGCGAGAAGGGAGCTGAACTCATTATTTGCCGTGCGTGTTTCCATACCCAAAGGCTTTGCAGAAAGCATGCCAATTATGGATTGAGCGGTTTCTGACATGATTTTACCGATCATCGCGGCGACCCTTTTTCTTGTTTTTACCTATATTATACAGTATGTTGTGCTTAATATCGGCTTTGAATGTTTCTGCTTTTTGTGCTTTTCGAAGGTTCGACTGCAGGATCTTCTCGGTGCTCTCATAGGTCGTCCGGGCGGCAAGACTTTGCCGCTCTGCCTGGGCAAATTCTTGCCTTGCCGTTTCTATCGAGGCCTCTATCGAGCGTTCCGCATCGACCAATCGGCCCGAAAGTTCCATTCTGGCTGACAACATGTCGGCGTCGATCGCTTCGACGTCCGAAAATATGTCTGTTTGCAAACCTTTGATACGCGCCGCGCTATTTTGTAGCGCTGTGCAATGGTTCCCCGCTTTCGCCAGTTCGCTTTCCTTCAGTTTTTTCTGGGTGTCGCGCACCTTCAAAATGCGCTGAAGGCCCTTCACCTTTCGTTTCATGGCTCGAACAGACTGGCCAGGTCGCTAACGCTTTGTTGGAAATTGATCAGCTCGCGCGGCTTTTGCTTGATATAGTCCACCATGATCGGCCACTGCGCCAGCGCTTCGTCAATATTGGGATCGCTCCCGGCCTGATAAGCGCCCATCAAAACCAAATCTCGGTTCTCTTCAAAGATCGACCAGAGCCGCCGAAAATGTGTCTGCGCGGCATGATGATGATCGTCGATAATATCGACCGCGACCCGGCTGATTGATTTACCGACATCAATGGCTGGAAAAATACCCTGTTCGGCGAGGGAACGTGACAGGATAATATGCCCGTCCGCAATCGCACGGGCGCTATCGACAACCGGATCATCCAGATCGTCTCCATCCGCCAAGACGGTATAAATTGCGGTAATAGAGCCACCAGTCTCACTATCGTTGCCGGCCCGCTCGATTAATCGCGGAATCATCGACAGCGCTGACGGCGGGTAGCCTTTCATCGTCGGTGGTTCCCCTGCCGCCAAGCCAATTTCGCGCTGCGCATGGGCGACGCGGGTCAAGCTATCGATGACCAGCACGACGGATTTTCCTTGCGAGCGGAAATGCTCTGCAATGGCCGTGGCCCGATGCGCTGCTTTCAACCGGGATGAAGGAGAGTGATCCGCAGGGACTGCTACCGTTATCGTCGGTACAGCATCCTTTTTGGCATTGCGGCGATTGACGAAGTCATTCACTTCACGACCACGCTCCCCGATCAGCCCAACGACAACGACATCCGCGACCACGCCATCCAAAATCTGATTGATCAGCATTGATTTGCCGACACCGGACCCGGCTATGATAGCAACCCGCTGTCCCTGGCCAAAGGTCAACAACCCATTGAGCGCTCTTATGCCCATATCTATCGGTTTGGTAACGCTGGCGCGGCGCATGACATTGCCTTCGAGACCTGACAGGGGCACGCTTTCGGTGGCCAATATCGGCCCTTTGCCGTCAATCGGTTCGCCCATCGGACCAACAATGCGGCCAAATAGCGCGTCTCCAACAGCGGCTTCGTTTGATTTCAGATAAGGCATCACGCGGCTTCCGCTGCGCAGCGGAGCGTCCTGTACCATCGGGATCATCAGAGCGCGTGATCCTTTAAAGCCAACCACCTCAGCGCTAATTTCCCGGCCGTCCGTTGCTATGACGCGGCCCGAATAGCCCAAAGGATAAGCAAAACCAGTTACTTCCAGCATACCATTGTCATGGGCAGATAATTTGCCGACATAGCGCGGCTCGTTGCTGATATGCTCGATGCGCGCCAATAAGCCCTGGATACCCTTTCCAGTATTGGGATCACTGACAAATTCTGGTTGCCCGTCAGTCATAATCGCTGTCCGATTGCGGATCGCTAAATTCGTCAATCAGGGCGTGCAGCTCGTCGAGTACCACCTCAGACCCTTTTTCGATCCAGCCGCCGGCATGACTGAGTTTCAAATTTCCGCGCAGCATTAATGGATCCGGCCGCAGCACTAATTTGCAGGCATCCTGATCGATCAATGCCAAATCATCGGGATGGAGAACGAGACTGGCGCCCTTCTGGTCCTGATCAATTTTATCAGCCAGTTGGGTGGCCCAAGCCTGCAACAATACAGGATCGGGCACAGCGAGTTCCGAACAGCGCCGAAACAGCGATTCAATCGCGTTCAGGATTAGAGAAAAACTGCCAGTCGAATGGAGGTCATTCAAATGGCGGATAGCCTCAGCAATATTGGTCGCCGCTTGATCATCTTGCGCCCGTTCGGCTGCGACAGCGGCTTGTCCATCTTCCCAACCCTTGCGATAGGCCGCCTCAAATATATCCTCTTCTTGGTCACCAGCGGGTGCCATGGTTTCTGAAGCTTCTTGATCGCCAAAGCTTTGAAAATGGTTGCCAGAAGTGGAACCGCCGGCCGGGTTTCCCGACCAAGCTGAAAACTCTTTCTGTTCGATCGGCATACGCCACAGCGGAACGACATCATCACCGTGCAAGTTTTTTTCCGAATGCAGGTCAGACATAATCAGCGCCGCCGGTCGACATACTGATTTCGCCATTGTCGAGCATCAGCTTGGCGACTGCGATGACGCCTCGCTGCGCATCAACCACAGCTTCCATAGGCAGTGGCGGCGCCTCTTCCATTTCGTCCTGGATAGTTTCGGCAGCGCGCTGCGACATAGATTCGAAAATCTTGGCTTTGAGCTCGCTTGATGCGCCACGCAATGCGGGAACCAATATGCTGGAATCCACCTTGCGTGCGACAGTGCCGATATCCTTTTTCGACAAGTTGATCAGATCTGCGAATACGAACATTTCATCTTCGATTTGTTTCGCGATTTTCTTGTTGCGGCGGTTAACGCCTTTGAGCACAGCCTGACCGACTTGCTTGGGCAGGTTGTTAACGATGGAGGCACTGTCCATCACGCCGCCAATTTCCATTGGCGGTGCGATTTCCTCGGCCGATGGCGTGTTGTTCTCTAATAAACCATGGATTTGAGCCAAAGCATGGGCGCTTACTGGGCCCAATGTCGCCACGCGATAGACCAATTCTTCCATCAATTCCGGAGCCACTAATTGCAACATGTCTGCAGCGGCCTCGGGTGTCATGAACGAAATTAGCACGGCCGCGATCTGCGGCGGTTCGCTTGACACGAGTTCTGCAAGATCTTTTACAGGCACCCATTTCAGAAGCTCAGCGATATTGCTCGGCCTTTTCGGCGCAAAACGGTTCATCATCGTTTCCGCGCGCGATGTACCCAGTGCTTGTCGGAAAACCCGGCTTACTTTTTCATCGGACTTGTAAGCCACCATCGTCCGGTTTCTGGTCAGCTGCAAAAACTTGTCCAGCGACCCATTAATCTGGACGGCATCGACATCGGCAACGCTGAACATCGCCTCACCGAGCAGCTCAGCTTCGTCTGGCTCAAGCCGCTCAAGAATCTTGGCCGCTTCTTCGTCATCAAATAACAGCATTAAGATCGCGGCGGTCTGACGACCTGTGATCAATTCCAGTTGCGCACCATCTTTTTCGGAAGCGCTGTCTTTATCGGTTGCTGCTTCAGCCATCCGCTTCCTCCAGCTCATCCGTTTCTTTCAGGAGTTCTTTCACAACCAGCGCGGCATGATCAGGGTTTTGACGAACAAAATTCTGGGTCAGCAATGCGCGTTCCTGATAGCTCGGCGCCGCCTGGATCATGTCGATTGTGACGGGGCTACCTTCATGCTGGACTGCTGAGATCACGCCGTTTCCCGCGCTGCCATTTGCCTGCGTTCCGTTCGGCAAGCTGCGATTTTGCATCATCAGATCAGCCGGAACATTGGCGCCTGCAGCAATATCGGCTTTGCGCTCTTTCTCAGCATTTAACCAACGCTTCAAAATAGGACGAGCAATCAGGAAGATTATGAGGAGGGCAACAATCAGGGCCGTTACATTTCTGCTAACAATCCCGAACCAAGGCGATTCATACCAGACCGCTTCTGCTTCCGTCTCGGTTACCGGACGGAACTGGCTGGCAGAAACTGCGATCTGATCGCCGCGTTCAGCGTTAAAACCGATCGTTCCCTTTACCAGCTTTTCAATGTCCTGAATTTCTTTGGGCGATTTGGCGTTTTTCAAGGCCTTGTCATCAATTGCAACGGCCACCGAGAGACGCGATACTTGACCGGTCGCTTGATTGGTCACGGCTATTTCCCGTGCAAGTTCAAAATTCCGCTTATATTCTTCGCTGGTTCTCAGCTGCTGAGTTTGCGCCGCACCCTGCTCTTCTTCACCTTCAGGCTGTTCCTCAAGTGTCGCAGCATCGGGTGGTCGATTGGCAAGGGCACCGGGGATCCCGCCCACTTGTGAACCACCAATTGGTTCTTCCGAACGCATTCCCTGCTCTGATCGCAATACCGATCCGTCGGTGGGATAGATTTCGCTCGTGGCCTGTTTTTCGTCGAAATTCACATCTGCGGTTACTTCGGCAACAAAATTTCCGGGGCCGACGATAGGTGTCAAAAGGCTCGCTAAGGATTGCCGATACCGATCTTCGATCGCCGCTTTGATTTTCAGCTGCGTATCATTTTCGTCAGACTCAGCGTCTTCACGGCCGGACAGCAACCGGCCATTTTGATCGATCACGGAAACATTGGCAGCCGACAGGCCAGGTACGGAACTGGCGACCAGGTTCAATATTGCTCGTGTCTGCTTATCATCGAGCTTGTTCGAACCAGCCAGTTGTAAAATGACCGAAGCGCCCGGCTCATTTCTATCACGCAAGAAGATGCTTGGTTGTTCAACCGCCAAATGGACCCGCGCAGACATGACATTGTCGAGCGCCTCAATTGACCGCGCCAGATCCATTTCTCTGGCCGCGCGCAATTTTTCCGATTCAACCGCGCGACTAGCGCCCATTGGCATGCTCGACATGATGGTGTCGCCGCTAGGAGCGGTGCGGGGAAGTCCCTGACCTGCCAATTCTATTTTGGCGGTGTGATAATCCTCGTTGCTGACCGTTAAAGTCCCGGTAACATCATCAACCTGATAGGGGATATTCGCGCTTTGCAGAGCCTGCATCACGGCAGATTTGTCGTTATCAGGCAGCCCACGAAACAAATCGCGCTGCGGCGGTTCCCGCAACACCAACCAGGCTGACAATGCGGCAATCAGGACGGCGGACAATATGATAAGCGGCATCGCCCGCGCAATGGCAGGTTGCCGTGCGAAATTTTGGATTGATCCCAGCACACCGCCGGTACTGGCCCCGCCGCCATTCGCCGAAAATGCCTGTCCGCCTGATGGAGCAACTGGCGCTAGATTCTGACCAAGAGGTAGTTCTTCAGCCATCTATCACACCGACATGTTCATAATGTCTTTGTAAGCAGACAATAGCTTGTTGCGGACCTGTAAAGTGGATTCAAAACCCAGCGATGCTTTATGTTTGGACAGCATGACGGCCGCGACATCATTGGTTTCGCCCATCTGATAGGCGGTTGTATTGGCCTTCGCCGTCGCTTGCAGCTTGTTCACTTCCTGAATGGCATCGGTCAACTGATCGGCAAAGCCGGTTGGTCCTGATGCTTTCTCGGTCGGCGCTGCCTGACCGGGTCCAGAGAGATTGGACGTTTTGTTAGCTATATCCTGCAACGCATTATTGCGGTTCAGGATCGCATTGCGCGCCGCCATCAGGCTATTCATATTGACCGAAGACATCTTCTATCTCCTGCTCAAGCCGCCAGCGCACGCATATCGGCCATCCGATAGCGCAGCGTCCGTTCTGAAATACCAAGCTCTTTGGCAGCCTCACGGCGGTTGCCGTTGGTTTGTTCCAAGGTTCTGTTGATCGCATCATATTCGACGCTTTTGGAAATGGAATGCAGGTCGCGGCCGCGTACAAAGCGAGCTGAACTCCCCGGTTGTACGGCATCCTGTTTGGGTTGAGCAGACAGGCTCTCACCGGAAAACATCAAGTCGCTGGCTTTAAGACGATCGCCATCACACATGACCAGAGCGCGCTGCAGAACATTGGCAAGCTCGCGAACGTTACCGGGCCAATGATGCGCTTTTAAGCGATCGATGCAACATTGTGAAAGCGACACAAAATTCTCGCGCCCTTTTTGAAAATCCATCATCATGAAGGTTGAAATAGCGACAATGTCAGCGGGGCGTGCAGCAAGCGGTTCCAGTTCAACCGGCATAACGTTCAAACGCCAGTACAAATCTTCACGGAATTTTCCGGCTTTCACTTCTTCCGCAAAATTTCGGTTGGCTGCACAAATGATACGAACGTCAATTTTCTCGTGGCGGGTAGCACCAACGGGCAGTATCTCACCTTCCTGGAGCACACGGAGGAGCTTGGATTGGCTTTCCAGCGGCATCTCGGTAATCTCGTCGAGAAAAATAGTGCCGCCGTCGGCTTCCTTGAACAACCCAATGGCGCTGGCATAGGCACCGGTAAAAGCGCCTTTCTTATGACCGAACAAAATTGACTCGATCATAGTTTCGGTAATCGCTGCACAATTAATGGTGACAAGTTGCTTGTCTGCGCGGGTGCTGTTTTCGTGAATATATCTTGCGACACCTTCTTTGCCGGTCCCGGTTTCGCCGGTG
The DNA here is from genome assembly GCF_017498565.1 of Parasphingorhabdus cellanae. NCBI lineage: Bacteria > Pseudomonadati > Pseudomonadota > Alphaproteobacteria > Sphingomonadales > Sphingorhabdaceae > Parasphingorhabdus > Parasphingorhabdus cellanae. The sequence goes on along the minus strand of NZ_CP071794.1, from coordinate 3,066,359 downwards.
ATCATGACATTGGCGTCGCTCTGCGCCACGCGGGCGGCATATTTATATAAGGCAATAGATTTAGGATCTGCAAAGGCCGGCCCTTTGCCCCCGCGCATGGATTCGATGATACACGACAGACCAAAAACTTTGTCTGCCTCACCAAATTCAATGCGTGGGGGCTGGCTGAGGGTAGCCGGAACGAAACGGAATGGGCCATCGCGATAAATCACGACGGGATCTTTTGCACCACCATCAGCATCTGTTTTTGCTGCACCATCAATGTGGGGTAGCCGGGCAGCAGCAGATAACAATGTGTGGTTAGAGCCGATAGATTCGACACTCTTGAGCATATCAACAAGCTCTGGAAACCTAGAGACCAGGCTAGATTTTATTGCGTTGTTGATCATCTCATTCCCTCACGTTTTACTCTGAACACGGGATCCTTATTGTGTTCGCCTGATACCTCGCAATGTGCGTGCCAGTTTTGGGAAATGGCTAAAAACCAAGGTATTCCTGTCTAAAGCTGTCGGTTTTCCGACGATATTGTCGGAAAGCAGACAGTTATTGAGGGCGCCTGTCGGAGAACCGACAAAAATTTTTTATTAATTAATTTCAGACCCACCGTTAATTCTTCTGAGGCCGCTTCTGGAGACGAGGTGACCCACAGTATCAATCGACTAAGTAAATTGTGAAAAGGAAGTCACCATGACTGTAATAGGAACCAACGTAACAGCGCTCCGCACCAGCTATGCTTCAAACCAAGCTGAGATGGGTCTCGCTAAATCAATCGAACGCCTTTCAACCGGCCGCCGGATCAACTCTGCAGCTGATGATGCTGCCGGTAACGCTATCGCTACCCGCATGACCTCTGAGGTTCGCGGCCTGAACATGGCAATCCGTAACGCCAATGACGGCATTTCGCTGGCACAGACCGCAGAAGGCGGCATGAACGAGATTACCAGCATGTTGCAACGTATGCGTGAACTGGCCGTACAATCTGCCAACGGTACGCTTTCCGGCGGTGATCGCACCAATCTTCAGACCGAGGTTAGCGCGCTGATCAGCCAGATTGGCGACGTGGCATCCCGGACGACATTCAACGATGTCGCCTTGCTCGATGGCACCAACGCATCAATCAGCATCCAGACCGGCAGCGACGCAAGTCAAACTGTTTCTGTTGCTTTGACCGACGTTGACGCCACTGCATTGGCCGTCAACGCACTGGACATCAGCACAGAGGCTGGTGCTAATACTGCATTGGGCGCTCTGGACACTGCTCTGGACACGATTACCACGGCTCAGGCATCTTTGGGTGCGTCGCAGAACCGTCTTCAGACCACTGTATCCAACCTGTCTGACCGGGTCGCTAATATTACAGAATCCCGTTCGCGTATAATGGATGTGGATTTCTCGGCTGAAACCACTGAACTGGCCAAGAACCAGATTCTGAGCCAGGCTTCTGCAGCCATGCTCGCTCAGGCGAACCAGACACAACAGTCTGTATTAAGCCTGATCCGGTAATTGATAAGCTCAATGTTTAGCGAAAGGCCTCTTCCCGGGAACGGGGGAGGCTTTTTCTTTGCGTGCACGAATGGCTTTAGAGTGCAGGAAACGCTGCACTGTGCTTATTCGGAAGTCATCGCGGCTTGCAGCTTTTCCAATGCGCGCTTTTTTATCTGGCAAATACGTACTGACGATACATCCAGTACAGCGCCGATCTCATCCAGTTGCATCTCCTCGATAAAATAGGAGTTCAAGACCATTTGTTCGCGTTCATTCAGTTTTTTCAAATTTGCCGAGAGCAGCTCGATCATTTGACTTTTCTCAAGTGCTTCATGCTGATCATCCTCGTCATCAGTGAACCAGCTGCTAGAGTCGGAATAGACTTCATCAAGCGAGTCCACATGAATATCGGCCGCACGATCGGCGTTTTTACGAAATTCAGCCTGATCGATGCCCATGGCTTCCGCCAATTCGACTTCATTGGGCTCCCGGCCATTTTGCTGGGCAAGCTGATCGCTAACCCGCCGAAGGTTTTTATTCCACTCAACCGCGCTTCTACGAAGGCTGCACGTCGTTCTTAGATAGTCGATCATCGCGCCGCGAACGCGCACGTATAAATAGGTGCTGAAATTATGGCCTTGATCGACATATTTTCCGGCCGCTTCAACCATTGCAACCAATCCAACCTGGATGAGGTCTTCCAGTTCGATCTGTTCCGGCGAAAATGATTTAATCTGCCAAGCGATCTTATTCACCAGACTCTGATTTTCTCTTACCAGTCTGACCTCATCAATTTGCATGGCACCATAGGCCTGAGATGCTTTGTTTTTCGATTGCAGCATAAGTTCATTCCACTCGATTATAATATCTAATTTGCTTCGACGCGGGGCATTTCCGGCCGCGCTTGCGGGACGCCGATTTTCGCTAGCACCTCGATCGATTTGTCTTCAGGCAGTTCCTGGTAGGAAAGCACCGTCAAATCCGGGAACCGGTTCTTGAGCAATGCGCCCAATGGCCGCCGGACAATGGGGGAGGTGATCAAAGCAATATTGCGTGCTTCCATTGGCAGCGTCCGGGCCGTTTCGTCCACGGCTTCAACAAGTTGCTGCGCCAATTGTGGTTCAATTGGATGACTGGCCTCCTCCCCGACTTTCAGGGCTTTCACGAGCAAGCCTTCCAGTTCAGCGTCCAGTGTCACGACGGGAAGCGGCAGGTTCATCGGCACCATAGTCTGGATGATCAGGCTGCCAATATGCTGACGAATTGCATCGACGATTTGATCGGTTTCGGTATGCTTGCTTGCAGCATCCATCATCGCCAAACAGATTTTCTGAAAATCTTTCACCGGCACTTTTTCGGCCAAAAGCTCGCGGCAAATAGCGGTGATGGCGAATAGTGACAGCGGCTGCGGCGTCAGGCTGTCCACAAGCTGCGGCGATGTTTCCTTCAGCAGATCCAGCAGTTTTTGCGCTTCATCCATACTGAACAGCTGTGCTGCATTTCGCCGAACAACATCGTTCAAATGCGTGGCCACCACGGTAGGTGCATCCACGACGGTATAGCCTTCTGCCACTGCCTGCGATTTTTTATCCGCACCAATCCAGATTGCGTCCATACCGAATGTCGGGTCTTTGCAAGGCCGTCCTTCGATGACCGCATCGACATGACCGTCGTCCAGAGCCAGAAAATCATTTGGCCATACTGTGTCTTCGCCGAGTACCACGCCGCCCATCATGATACGATAGCTATTGGGTTCCAATTCCAGATCATCTTTGATCCGGACCAAGGGAATAACAAAGCCCAGTTCCTTGGAAATTTGACGCCGGATGCCAGTGATCCGCTTCATCAACGGCGCACCCTTGCGGTCTTCCACCATCGTGACCAGACCATAGCCAATTTCGATTCCCAATCGGGCCTTTTCAGAGACGTCTTCCCAGTCAATCTGCTCGGGCAGTTTCTCCGGCTCCGGATCGCTGACTATCTCAACCGGTTTCGGTTTGCGGATCAGGTAAAAGGCCATACCGCCCGCAACGGCAGCAGCGGACAACACAACCATATGTGGCATACCCGGCAAGATACCTAATATTGTTAGGATGACTGCTACCGGAACCCAGGCCGCACCCGACCCGAATTGTGAGGTTATCTGATCGGGCAGGTTCTTGCTGGAAGACACCCGCGTCACGATTGCAGCGGCAGCGATAGAGAGTATCAGCGCTGGTACCTGCGCAACCAGCGCATCGCCAATTGCAAGCATGGAATAAGTGCTGGCCGCTTCTGCAAAAGACAGACCATGTACAGTGGCGCCAAGAACGATACCGCCAATGATATTGACTGCGAGGATCAATATCCCAGCGACGGCATCACCCTTCACAAATTTCGATGCACCATCCATGGATCCGTAAAAGTCTGCCTCCGTGGCGACTTCCACGCGGCGCTCTTTGGCTTCCTCTGGCGCGATCAATCCCGCGTTCAAATCAGCGTCAATCGCCATTTGTTTCCCGGGCAATGCATCCAAGGTGAAGCGCGCCGACACTTCCGACACCCGGCCGGCGCCTTTGGTTATCACAATGAGATTGATGATCATCAGGATCGAAAAGACGAATATCCCGACAATATAATTGCCGCCGAGCAACAAGCTGCCAAAGGCTTCGATAATCTGACCAGCGGAATCCCCGCCTTCATGGCCCTGCACCAGAACCACGCGGGTTGATGCGACATTCAGCCCAAGCCGCATAAGAGTGGCGAACAACAAAACTGTCGGAAAGCTGGAAAAATCCAGCGGCTTGTTCGCGTTCAATGCGACCATCAAAATCGCCAACGAGATCATGATGTTGGTAATGAAGCCGATATCGAGCAAAATTGTTGGCAGCGGCAAGACCATGAAGATGACCAGCAACAGCGTGGCTAGCGGGAGCAAACCCGATTTCATATTATTGGCCATCCGGTCCAAAGAAAAAAATTGTCGGTTCATTCTGGTTTACATCCCCAATGTAGCGAGCATCAGATAAGCGGCACGCGCCGGCTCACTAAATGGCTTCGATCTGTTCATTTCATTCTGGTCGGCGGCGTGGGCGCGAGCGATCCGGAGATAATCTGCCGGTTGCACAGTTCGCGCAGTGCTTTCTGATGGCGGCAAAACATTTCCGGAGGTCGGCAATGGATTGCCGATGCCAATGCGCTCGACAGCATCGGAAAGCTTCTGCTCGAAACGCCCTCTTATGGCTTCAAGGCTTCGTGCTTCTCCTGCACGATTAAAGAATATATTGCGGTTTGCGCGCGCGGCCTGCGGAAAGCTGGCCGCTGCGGGCGCGCCGGGATTGCCATCCATCTCATTCAGAAATTTTGCTGCGCCAGCTGCCCCCAGGAAATGCGCCAGATAGAGGTCTACCGATTCCGGCTTACGCCCTGTTTGCTGTTCAAGATAAGCGCCGTTATCACGCGCAAACTCACCCGCTAGATTTGCCGAAAGCTCAGGATTGTTTCTAAGCGCCAATATGCTGGCTTTCTGGGCGTTATCAGCAACGTTTAGCTTGCCATTGCCATTTCTCGAAATAGCATCCTGAGCCCAGCCCACGCCATATTTTCCGCCATTTTCCTTAACAAGACCGAGCCAGGTTTGTTCGATAAACTGATATAGTCCGGTGGCCGAAGAGGTTTGCGCCTTTGCATCAGGGCGCATACCACTTTCAAGCTCCGCTTGAGCGATCAGATATTGAAAATCTACGCCTGTCCGTTGCGCTGATTGCGCAATGACGCTTGGCAGGTCGCCGCGCGGGATAGCGTTCGTGATTGAAATATTGGACATGCTAGTAACAAAATCTCCTGCGAAGGAGATAAGCAATCATCATGCCAAAAATTGATCTGGGCCGTTTGTGCAGCCGGTTTCTTGCTGGCGCGGGCTGTCCTTAATCCACACGCACGAAAACACTTATTGGCTTTGCCATAAGTATTTGTTTATTTTAGATTATAGAAAGTTTTTTGAGAGGCTCAGCGCCCGTTGGCGGTGCCTGAATATGTGTTTGCCTGACTCTCGCGCCAACCGGCCAAAAGCTGCAAACGCGTCGCGCTATGATCCCGCAAAAAACGCAAGCGATAGATAGATGCCTGCATCAATTCATCCGCTTCCGACAATAACGGTTGAAGGCTCGGCTTCAGTTCGGTCTTGTCAAGTGCGCCAAGCTGCGACGCGGCCTGACCAAGCTGTTGGCTTGCTTCAAAAATCGCTTCACTGTCGTGTCCGTCCAATGCGGAAAACAGCATATCTTGCGAATGACGAAAAGACTCAACTATCTGGTTCATTTTTTCGTTTCCACCCCGAAGACGCCGGTTTCGAGCATCTTTTTTGCAAGGGCATCTGTATCGACGCGATAATCACCAGCCACAATTTTCTCACGCACTTCCGATACTTTCTGATCATCAAAAGGGGCCTTTTCGGTAGCCAAAAGAGACGCTGTAGTATTGATTACTGAAGCGTCTTTAGCCTTAGCAGCACCGCTGTCAGGTTTATTGGCCACGCTTTCTTGCAAGACTGGGCGATCCAGACGCGTGTTTATGGCAGAGTAGCTTTCTACGGGTTTCATTTCATTCTATCCTTAGTCGGTTTAACGTCGTGTCTTGAAAAGGTTTCATGACCCTCGGTTGAAACAGATATGACCTCTTTCATAACAGTTTACGGCGCGTTCGGAAAAAATTAATACATTAATCAAAAAATAATTATTGAGCCAGCTCCACTGACCCGGAACCAGAAACCCGCGCCATGAGCATTTTCGATTTCCGGCTGGCACGCACCGGAATATAGTCCCCGATCCTGCCGTTTTTCTGAGCCACCACATTATAGCTGATGCTAAAGCTGGGGCGCTTGACAACAAGTGTCAGCGGTTGATTTCGAAAAACAACAAATTCATCTTTAGCTGCGGCCCGATCCAATTGTCGTGATTGACCGCCCTGCACGGGCACGAATATGCGCCATCCCCAATCAGCGCAACTGACCAATACTGCATTTCGATTGGTATTCGAAAATTGGACGGGCCCGGCGCACCGTTTCAATTTCAATTTCGCATCAATAGGTGCGCGCGCGCCGCCGACATCGCCGATCGACGCATTCAAATAGGTCGCGACCTGCTGATCGAGCTTGGCCGTATCTTCAAATGGTGAAGTTGCGGCCAATGTCAAAACGGACAATAGCGGAATGGCAATACGATAGCTGGAGCGATAATGGGGCATTGGTTTATCCTGTGCATTTGAATTCTCCAAAACCAAGCAGGTTTCATGCCAGTTTATCACTTTTTCAATCCATCATTCAAAAGAACATTCTCTCGCTTCTGAAAACTGAGCGTAATTTCTTTCGATTGCTCGAAGCCAGAAACCAGCTTTTCGGGCATCTTCAGAACGATCATATCGCCCGCTTGGCCAGCCACTTCAAAAGCGTCGGCAATTGCCGCGGAACGCGCGGCTACCATCTCCCACTGTCTCAATCTTGCCCCGCCCGCTGTCTCCGGCAAAGCTGGCACAGATATTGTCAGCTCCTTGTTTTGCTCAATGCTCATAATCTTTGCAATTTCTTGTCGCGCTTCGTCGGTCAGCATCGCGTTGCTTGCACCAAAGAACCGGTCAGATGCATAATTATATGTGCTGAGCGCAGAGGATGGAATGACGGCTGTCTGGGACAGCGTCTCGCGGGTTTCCGGGTCGGCCAGATTAACGAAATGCGCATAAGCAAAGGCGCTGAGCAGCATCAAAGCCAAGTCAAGAAATGACAGAGTGGTTCGACCGGCTTTCATGGCTCACCCTGTCGCCCGAAGCGGCTGCGCTGGCGAAAAGTGGACTGGACCTATAGTCAGCAACTCCCGTTTGGCAATCGCGACTGTATGTTGCACGACCGCGGCACGGTAGGCGTTTAATATCTCTGCTCTTGCTTGCAACCGGACATAGATCGGATATGCGACGATATTGGCGATAAATAGTCCGTAGAGACTAGTGAGCAGCGTAAAGCTCATCGCAGGGCCCATTTTCAGAGGGTCAATCCCCGTCGCGAAAAGCTGAATCAATCCTATGACTGTGCCCATTAGTCCAATCGCTGGTGCGATATCAGACACCGAGCTCCAGTAGGTCGCCGCCATAGTTTGTTTCTTTTGGACTATATATGCCTCGAGATGCGCCCATTCTTCGAACGTCTTCGCGTCCTTGCCATTCAGCAATTGTGCGATCAAACGGCGGACAAACGGATCTTCGCTGGTAACGCGCTCCAGCCCGACAAGCCCATTTTCACGCAGAGCAAAGTCAATCCGGCGACACATGAAAGTCGCGTTCTCCCCGCTTTCAGCAAACGGATCCCGTCCGCAATTTAACAGAGCTGCAAAAGAAACCCAAAGTGATGTCCGGCCATTTTGAATCCAGGCCATAACAAGCACGCTGCTTAGCACCATGGCCAATGTAAGTGGATCAAAAAATTTTCCAATATTGGCAGAGATAATATCGCTCACGTCACTTCCCATTCAAAAGCGGCAAAAATTTTCCGCTCAGCGGCAAAAACTTGCCGGTCGGGATTAGCCGCTTTGTCCACCTGCCAATTCATCACCCTTAAACCCTCAAAAAACCAACATTCTCTAATAGGCTCCATAAAACTGGCACGCGCTTTGCTAGGTACCGTTCGGAAATGCCGATTCCGGTTTTTCTCATGCAACAGTGACGGCCACTAGGCCCGATAGTTAAGACAGGAATAAGTTTCGATGCCGAGTTTAGACCAAGTATTCGCATTAAATGGTGGAGCACTTCAGTTGCGCTCGCAGCGCCTGAATATGCTTGCGTCCAACATCGCCAATGCCTCCACCCCTGGATATAAGGCAAAGGATCTCGATTTTGATCGCGCGATGCAACAAGCCCAGAATGGCAGCTCGATAGAAAATTCTATGAGCGATCATACTGGTTTCCGCGTTCCGCTGCAGCCGTCCCTTGATGGAAACACTGTCGAATTGTCAGTCGAGCAGGCTTTGTTCGCGGAAAACGCCATTCAGTATCGCACGACACTCTCATTTCTGCAGGGTCAGGTTTCCACAATGAAACGCGCCTTGAAAGGAGAATGACGATGAGTGGTAGCATGAATGTTTTCGATGTCTCGGCGCGCGCCATGTCGGCCCAGATGGTGCGGCTCAATACAACCGCATCCAATCTGGCCAACGCCCGCACCGACTATGCGAGCAAGGATGAAGCTTATCGCGCCATGCGTCCGGTATTCCGGGCGGTGATGGACGACAATATGGCAACGGTCGACGTAGAGCGCGTGGTCCAGTCCGATCTGGAACCCCAAAAGCGTTATGATCCGTCCAATCCACTGGCAGATAAAGAAGGTTTCGTCTGGGAAGCGGCCGTGGATGAAACGGCAGAGCTGATCGACATGCTCGAAACCGCACGAAATTACAAAAATAACGTCCAAGTTTTGCAGACCGCAAAATCATTAATTTTAGAAACGGTAAGGAACCAATAATGAATATCGCACCACAAGTCTTTGAAAATAATAGTTCAAATATTGCTGGTCTCACCGCTGCGCAGCCAGCGAACGCCACCGGCGGCGGCGCGCTTGATCAGGATTCCTTTTTGCGGCTGATGACCACGCAGTTGAAGTTTCAGGACCCTTTTGATCCACTGGACAATCAGGCAATGGTTGCGCAGCTCGCGCAATTCTCCAGCGTCGCTGGCATATCTGAGATGAACCAGTCACTTACCGACATTGCTTCCATGTTGGGTGACAATCGTTTGTCCGATGCCAAAGAATGGATTGGCCATTCTGTATTGGTACCGGGTAATTTTACCGTCGCAAATAGTGACGGTGAATATTCCGGAGAGTTTGAACTAAACCAGCCAACGGAAAATCTTTCAATTGATCTTCTTAATGATGCTGGTGAAATCGTAATGTTTGCTGAATTGGGGCAGCAAGAAGCCGGCCCCATCCAGTTCAACTTTGACAGCAAAAATACGGCGGGCGAGCCCAATGATTTGGGAAGATTGCGCGTTCGTGTGAACGGCGGTTCGGTCTCTGACCTCGCCACATGGGTTCCGGTCGCATCGGTTAAAACGTCAGAATCGAGCGGCCCGCCAATCTTGGTGACGCCGATTGGTAATGTGCTGCCATCCGAAGCCCTTCGTATCGGATAAACGGAACCATCCCTCGACAAATTTCAACCAGGAGAAGATAATATGTCATTCTTTACATCCCTCAGCGGCCTGAAGGCTGCGCAAACCGACTTGAATGTGATTTCGAATAACGTCGCCAACACCAACTCCACCGGCTTTAAGAAAAGCCGCGCGCAATTTGGTGATCTATTCGCGGCCTCCCCGACACAGACGACCAAGACTGTCGCGGGTCAAGGCGTCCGTCTAAGCGGTATCACGCAACAATTTACCCAAGGTACATTGCAGGCCACTGACAAAACGCTGGATCTTGCCATCGCAGGTGACGGATTTTTCGCGGTCCGTGGTCAACCGCCGCGCCAGGATCTCAGCTTCACGCGCAACGGCGCATTTTCAGTAAATAGTGCGCGTGAAGTGACTGACACCATCGGCAGCAAGGTGCAACTTCTGCCTGTTGATGCGTCCGGCGTGGCTACATCGACGAGCGTAGCGGATATGTTCGATTTCATCTTGCCTGATGAAGATCCGGGTGATCCGGGATCCCTGCTCACCAATATTTCAATTAACGGTGAAGGCGTGGTCGCGGCAACCTTTTCCAATGGCAATCAGATTAACCTTGGTGCTGTTGCCATGGCCAGCTTCTCGGCCATCGAAGGTCTACGGCCAATCGGTGATGCCCACTGGCAAGCCACCGGCGATTCCGGCCCCGCACAGGTGAACCAGGCCGCCAACGGTCCGCTCGGTCAAGTTCGGTCCGGTACGCTGGAACTGGCCAATGTCGATATTACCGAAGAACTGGTGTCCCTGATCGCCGCACAGCGCAACTTCCAAGCCAATGCGCAGGCTATTGAGACCGCCAATACACTCAGTCAGACCGTGATTAACCTTCAGGTCTAGACTCTGACGACACTATCAACCCGGGAATAGCTCATGGATAAAATTGCCTATACCAGCGTCAATACAATGCAAACGCTGATGAAGCGCCAGACAGCTATCGCCAATAATATGGCGAATTCAAATACCGTCGGTTTCAAAGCCGATATGGTTTCAGCCGAAGCCAAATATTTGAATGGCCCGGGTCATGATAGCCGCGCTCTTGCGGTGGAACGCGATATGCAGGCCGACATGAAAAGCGGCAGCATGACACAAACCGGCAGACCACTGGATATTGCCTTGGAAGGCGATGCGATGCTCGCGGTTCAGACAACGGATGGCAAGGAAGCCTATTCGCGGCGCGGTGATTTAAGGATCGCTGCATCCGGAGCAATGGTAACAGGTGATGGTTTTCCGGTCCTAGGTGAAAGCGGGCCGGTTACCGTACCACCCTCGGATCGCGTCGACATCGGCGCAGATGGAACAGTGTTTGTCGTTCCGCAAGGCGGTGACCCCACACAGCCACAGGAGGTGGGCAGGTTAAAGCTGGTCAGTATGACCGGTAGTGCCATTTCCAAGGGCTCCGACACTTTATTCCATGTTGCTGATGACGGACAACTACCAGCCGATGAAAATGCGCGCGTTGTCTCGGGCGCTTTGGAAGAATCCAACGTGAACATGACCGCTGCGCTGGTTGATATGATCGAAACCAGCCGCGCCTGGGAAACACAGGCCAAATTACTGAGATCAGCGGAAGAGCTGGACGAAAGCAGTGCCAGCATCATGAATCTGCCGCAGTGATAATCTTGGGCTGAGCCCATAAAGGAGACGATGAAATGAGCAATGCTGCCTTACAAGTCGCGCGCACCGGACTAGATGCGCAAAACACAAAGATGCGCGTGATCGCCAACAACCTGGCGAACGTCAATACCACGGGATTCAAGCGCGATCGCGCCGATTTCGCGACATTATCTTATCAGAATATCGTGACACCCGGAGCACCGTCTGATGCGCAAAACCGCTTTGCTAGCGGTTTGCAACTCGGCACGGGTGTACGATTGTCCGGGATCGGTAAAATCGATACCCAAGGTACATTGCAAAATACTGAAAATGCTTTTGATTTGGCTATTGAAGGCGGCGGCTTTTTTCAGGTTGAACGTCCCGATGGGTCTACCGGATATACCCGTGCAGGGAATTTCAACCTGACCGCGGAAGGCAATGTCGTAACCAGTGATGGCTTGCCACTAATACCGGCCATTCAGGTACCGCAGGGCGCAACAGCTGTGACTATCGGTAATAATGGAACGGTCAGTGCATCACTGGCCGGGCAATCCGAAATCAGTGAATTGGGTCAGATTGAACTCGCCAATTTCACAAATCCTGCTGGATTGCTGTCAGTTGGCAATAATATTCTGACCGAAACCGCTGCCAGCGGACCTGCCCAGGTGGGTGAAGCTGGCGCGGAAGGACGTGGCAACATCCGTCAAGGGTCCCTTGAACAGTCCAATGTGAACATCGTTGAAGAACTGGTGAACATGATCGAGACCCAGCGCGCCTATGAGGTCAATTCCAAAATGATCTCGGCCACCGACGAAATGCTGCAATTTGTGAACCAGCAAATCTAATCAATTTTCGAACAAGAGGCATTTCTATCATGCGCCTATCATCTAATATGTATAAATTTTGTGCCGTCAGCGTCGCCCCTCTTCTTCTCATCAGTTGCATGGGTTCTGGCGGCATGTCAGCCGAGCCCGGCTTTGTCGGCGCTGTAGCCGACCCCTTGCCCGCACCACCACCAGCGGCAGCCAATGGCGCAATTTTCCAGCAAGCATCTGGCTATGCTGCGCTCACCAGCGGAATGCGAGCCAGCATGAAAGGGGACATTATCACCATCCTTCTGGTCGAAAATACGTCCGCTTCCAAATCTAACAGCGCATCCAAAGATCGTGGTGGCAGCATTTCGCTAAATCCGCCGACAACCGGCCTATTATCACTATTTTCGCCCAGTGATGTTGCGACCAGTGGCTCGCAAAATTTTTCGGGCACCGGCAACGCGTCCCAATCGAACTCGCTGCAAGGACAGGTCAGCGTCACAGTGGCCGAAAGCTACGCCAACGGAACGATGTTGGTCCGCGGACAGAAGATGACTTCACTCAACCGCGGCGATGAACATGTCCAGTTTAGCGGACTGATCCGCGCGATCGATGTCTCGTCGGACAACACAATTCCATCGACCAAAGTCGCCAATGCGCGGATCATTTACGGCGGCTCGGGCGAAATTGCATCGGCGAGCAAACAGGGCTGGCTGCAAAAATTCTTCTCTTTCATTTCCCCCTTTTAGTTCCCGATCAGGCGAAAAAATATGACCCTATCCCCGACACCATCCCGCATCATTCATCTGTTTGCTGCTTTGGCGATCACATTGTTGATTGCCATCCAACCCGCACAAGCAGAGCGGATCAAAGATCTTGGCCATTTTGATGGGATCCGGACCAACCAGCTGGTTGGTTATGGCGTTGTGGTAGGGCTTGCCGGAACCGGTGATGACAGTCTGGAATATGCAACATTAGGCGTCAAAGGCATGACCAGCCGCTTTGGTTTGGCTCTACCGCCCGGCCTCAATCCGGCAACAAAAAATGCGGCCGCCGTCATGGTAACCGCCGAAATGCCGGCCTTTGCAAAACCGGGCCAAAGAATGGATGTTACTGTATCAGCGCTAGGCAAAGCCAAATCGTTACGCGGCGGGACATTAATATTGATGCCGCTCTACGGCGCTGATCAACAGATCTATGCAATGGCCCAAGGCAATTTAGCAGTTGGCGGCCTTGGCATTTCTGCAGCTGACGGGTCGAGGCTGACGGTCAATATTCCTTCGGTCGGCCGGATCTCTGGTGGTGCCACTATTGAAAGAACCGTTGCCACTGGTTTCGAGAGCCAACCATTTCTGAGTTTCAATTTGACGGATGCGGATCTCACCACTTCTTTGCGGGTGGCTGAAGCGATTAATGAAGCTGTCGGCACCGATATGGCCATCGCTTCCGATGCCGTTACCGTGCGTATTGTTGCACCCGTCGGCGCGCAGGAGCGGGTCATGCTCATGGGCAAGATCGAAAATCTGATCGTAAAACCGGCTGAAGCCCGCGCCCGGATCATCGTCAATGCCAGAACCGGAACAGTCGTCATTAACGGCGCGGTGCGCTTAGGCCCTGCGGCGGTGAGTCACGGAAGTCTAACGGTGCGTGTCGAGGAAAATCCGACGGTTATACAACCTGCACCCTTTAGCCGTGGACGAACCGCAACCGAACCCAATAGCGATATCGCCTTGGAAGATAATGGAGCCCCGGCTTTTGAGATTGGGCGGCGCGCTTCTTTGTCAGAAATTGTCGAGACTATTAATTCCATCGGCGTTTCACCGTCTGATCTAACAGCGATACTTGAAGGATTGAAGCAAGCAGGGGCGTTGAAAGCGGAGTTGATCATCATATGAACATTACTCACAACACAGGCGGTATTGCGCCGCAGTCCCTGGCAAATCCAGTAAGCGATGCTGCGAACGGCTCGAAAACCCCACTCGAAACGATGGCGGCCGATTTCGAAGCGATTTTTGTCCGGCAGATGCTCTCGACCATGCGCGCTTCGTCCCTCGGCGAAGGCTTGTTCGATGGCCAAGGAACGGAAGAATTCCGGGATATGCAGGATTCCATGCTCGCCAAGGATATGGCGGATAAAGGCGTGTTCGGCGTCGCCGAACTCTTGAGCCGCCATGTGCAAAATAGCAGTGGTGGAGAAGAATAATGTCTGATCTGCTGTCTATCGGGCGCTCAGCCTTGCTCGTGAATAATCGGGCATTGGAAATCGTCGGATCCAACGTCGCCAACGCCGAAAATCCCGATTATGTCCGCCGCACGTTAAGTGTCGGCGACACGACCATCGATGGTTCTACCAATCCTATCTATCGCAATTTCACTGGCACAGGCGGCGTTGCCATCAACGGCATCGTCCGCGCCAGCGATCAGTTTCTTGAAGCCGCCACCCGCCAGACAGGAGCCAACCGAGTCCAGACTGATGTTTTGGTGCAATGGCTGGACCAGGGAGAAATTGCGCTTGCTAACAATCAATCCGATGTTGGCAGCCAGCTCACGCAGGTTTTTGCTAGCGCCGAAGAGCTTTCCGCTGTTCCTTTTGAACCGGCGCTTAGAAGCCAGTTTCTAGGTGACATTCAAAGCACAGTTTCCCGGTTTAACCAAACCGCGTCGAACCTGTCGGCGACGAAGACACTGATAGACGGCGCGGCTACGCAGGAAGTGACAGAGCTGAATGCGGCTTTGGACGAACTTGCCGCCATCAACGAAAAATTGCGGCCCACCCGTTCCGGTACGGCTCAAAATACCGCGTTGCTGGATCAGCGCGACGCGGCGCTCACCGTGATCACGGAAAAGCTTGATGTCGATATTAGTTTTCAGGACAACGGGCTAGTCGACATTTCCCGTAACGGCACCAGTCTGGTTACATTCGACAATGCTAGCCCAATTACATTTGTGGCAAATCCCGGCGCTGGGTTTGATATCGAAATTGGCGGATCAGTCCAGCCATCCCCAACCAACGGTACGCTGGGCGGACTGTATCGCGCACAGTCGGACGTGGCTGCTGTATCTACAAATCTCGATGCTTTGGCTGTTCAATTTGCCGATGAATTAAACACATGGCAGGCCAATGGTCGCACCGATGCGGGCGCAGCTGGAGCAGCAATCGTCTCGCACGGCGGCACCGCAGCCAGCCTCACAGCAACGGGTTTGACAGCAGATGACCTCGCACTGGCAGCATCGGGCGGGGCAGCCAACGGCAATATTCTGGCCTTAGCCGATTTGAGGACGCCGACGGGTACCGAACAGCGCTATGAAAATATCGTTGTCGGGCAGGCGCAGAATTTGCTTTCTGCCCGGAGTGAAAGCGAGGCGGCGACCGCTTTTGACCGGGCAACGAGGGAATCGCGCGACCGTGTTTCAGCAGTGGATTTGGACCGTGAGGCGGCCGACTTGATCCGTCTGCAACAGGCCTATGAGGCATCGGCGCGGATCATTCAGGTCGCCCGTGAAACAGTCCAATCCGTTCTGGCGATTTTTTAACTCGGGGTAGCTTTTAGGGAATGAACCATGGAATCGATCAATAGAACCAGGCCAGCAGATGCTATTCAGCGACAGAGCGAGCTGACCACGCTCATCGGCCAGACTCAAGAATCCATTGCGACCGGGATCAAGTTGAACCGGCCGTCAGAATCGCCTTCCAGCTGGGTCGAAATCTCCAGTATCGGCAGAAAGACAACGATTGAGGACTCGTGGTTGAACAATATCGGGCGTGCCCGTATTTTGGCACAACAGGCACAATCGACGTTCGATACAATATCCAATGGTGTCGTGCGGGCCCGGGAATTGATGGTGCTTGCAAACAATGAAACACTCGCACCGCAGGATCGGGATGTTATCGCTCTTGAACTTGAAAGCCTTCGCGAACAGTTTAACCAACTGACTCAGGCAAAAGACAGCTATGGCGGTCAACTATTTTATACCGGTGACCCCATTCAGGTGCGCATCGATAACGGCATATTGGTCACACCTACGCCGCCACAACAGGCGGTCTCTCAGGATATCGACATTGGCGGCGGCGCTACTGATAGTCTTGACGCAATCATGGCCAACATGATTACAGCCGTCCGAACCGGTACACAAGCAGAGCGCGCGCAGCAATTGGATCGGGTAGAGAGCCTGACAGATCATTTTTCAGGCCTGCTCGCGAGCCAGGGATTAATGGTGAATAGGTTGGATGAACAGGAAGACCGGATAAAGCTGTCGCAGATCAGTTCGATCGAACGGCGCT